>CALHCF010000025.1 GCA_937930635.1 uncultured Rhizobiaceae group bacterium | reverse complement strand
GCGTGGCGCTATACCCCGTGGGTCGCCCGTATAGCCGCATAGTTCAAGCGCCCGGTCCAAAGCGGCCAGATCGTCTTTCACAGCCTCAGCGGCTTTCTGTGCAACTTTAAGCTGTCCTGCAACCTCAGAACGCTTGCGGATAAGCCCACTTATCAGATTTGCACCAGTAACTTTACCCATGCCCTATCATAGGGATTCGCATGGGTTTCTGGCAGTGGTATTCTTGGTGCGTTTGATACATAAGGCCGGAAAACAACATCACACCAGTTGTAGTGTCGCAATCTTTCCCGCTGATCACGAGCCGGACGAGATCGCATTTCGCGTCTACGCACGACATAACGAGCAGAGTGTTTAACAATACAGCGATCAGAATCGCGCACCACGCGGCCCTGAACTTCATTCACCTAAGCCCCGAAGGCTTGGTGCGTTTGATACATAAGGCCGGAAATCTCCAAATGGAAATTCGGTCAATACCAATGACCGGTAAGGGCCGCGAGTGACAATCAAAGGCACTGTTGTTAGCCTTGCGAACATAGACAAAAGGTGGTGATCCCGACAGGATTCGAACCTGTGGCCTTCGGATTAGGAATCCGACGCTCTATCCTACTGAGCTACGGGACCATTGGTTTTTGACTAGCAAAGCGAAGTAGGTATGGCCACCGAATTATAGTGCGTTTTAAGGGCACAACGAGCGCTTGATGGTGCATCAACGTGATTGATTAACATTCATAACATTCTGATTTCTCTAGGTATTATGGATTATTCGAGTTATCGAATCTCACAAGGAGACCTCGATATGCCTAAAATCCGGATCAATAAACGTTCGATTGAAACCATTCAATGTCCCGACAACGGTCAGAAATTTTACTGGGACGAACAACTGACTGGATTCGGCGTTAAGGCAACCAAGAGCGGTAAGTCATTCGTTGTCGAAGGTCAGGTCAATCGTCGACGAAGAAGGTGCATAATCGGCCGGGTCGAACTGTTCTCTCCGGAAATCGCCCGCAAGAAAGCGGTATCGATTCTTGGTGATATGGTATGCGGTGTAGATCCAAACGAGAAGAAGCGGAACCAAACCGTCGCCGACATAACCGTGAAGGTAGCATTTGATCAGTACTTTGAGATGAAGAGTAATCTGACCGAAAGCTCCAAAACTGGATATAGGCGCGCATGCGACTTCTATCTTACCAAATGGAAGAACAAGCCAATCGCTCAGATCACCGGTGAAATGGTGCTCACGCGCCACAGGGAAATCGGGGAGCGTAACGGAAAAGCGACAGCCAATAGCACATTTCGGTATTTCCGTGCTGTCTACAATTTCGCGGTTGCCATAAACGACAATCTTCCATCGAACCCTGTTACCATCCTGACACGGACCCGTTCCTGGAATAAGGTTCCGAGACGACAATCCATTGTACCTGCGCATCTACTGCCTGAATGGTGGTCGGCCGTCTTGCGCCTCGGTTCCACGCCCCGTGATATCTTGCTCATTGCATTATTTACAGGAATGCGGCGCAATGAGATTCTTACCCTCGATTGGGACAATGTTGATCTGCTCGGCAGAACAATCACGGTGCCACGAACGAAGAATGGCGACCCACTTGTCTTACCTTTGTCCAACTTCCTGCATGAGTTACTTACAAAGAGGCGCCAACTTGTTGGAAACTCGCGATGGGTGTTTCCAAGCAATTCTCAAACTGGTCACGTACAAGAAACCAAAAAGATGACTGCGTGCGTCAGCGCCGAAATCAATCATCGATTTTGCATGCACGACTTACGGCGCACTTACATTACAATCGCGGAAAGTCTCGATATTCCGCACTATGCGCTTAAGCGCCTTCTCAATCATCGCACTGACAACGACATTACAGGCGGTTACATTGTAATCAATGTGGACAGGCTGCGTGATCCGGTTGAGCGCGTGGCAATGAGAATATCGGAGTTGGCAAATGGGGAAAATCAAAACTATTGCAGAACGGGAGCAACTCAAAGCCGATGACAATTTTTCACCAGAAAAGGAAGAGTTTTACCGTGAAATTTTGGCTGAATTGGAAGAGTTTGATGGTGATGGTTTGCCTACGGACCCAGAAGACTACTCATGGGACGGGGGAGCCATTAACGGAGTTCGAAGGCTCAATGACGAAACCGTAGAAGCGTTTCGCAATTCTGATCTCGATGAGCGAACAGCCTTGGAGCAAATTCTTCTTTTTGTAATTGATAGATATCCAAATGTTAGTTTCCCCCGGCAGCCTAAAACGAAATCCGGACGAGTCTATCGTCTTGAACAGGCAATGAAGTTTCTTACGGGCTTTAAACCCAAAACAGGCGTTAAAGAAAGTGAGGAAGATAATTTGGTCGAGATTGCTAGAAAATATAAAGGGGCAGCTTTAGAACTACAAAATGATGAGGATTTTATTGCTAGGCTCATTGTATCGGTTACACAACCACGGATGTTGAAATCTGAATCTTTGACCAATGGCCAGATAAGTGATCTGGCGAAGAATGCAAAGAAGGACTTTGAAGCAAACTTTCAACGGCTAATGTTCAAAGCAAGCGAATATGAAGCTGACGAGCAGATAGATCGAAGGGCGCGCATTCAGAAAATTGGAGACGAACTACTCGAATTGATTGAGACAAGTCGCCCCGAACCTGTGTCCTACAGATCAACGGATGAATTTGCGCTTAACCCGTCCGCTGACGAATAAGTCAGAACAATACAAGCTTATCGTGTTTCACCCAACTAATGAAAGGAAATACGATGAACAGCAAAATCGACCTCTCTCGCTATGAGCGGCTTATGTATGAGCGAGATGCAGCTGAGTATCTTGGGGTCAGCAAGGCCTGGATGCAGAAGGCTAGATTCAATGGCACTGGCCCCAAATACATCAAGGTCGGCGGTACATACGGCAGAGCCGTACGATATCGCGGTCGCGATCTCGATGCCTACATTGATGCAAATGAGGTGAGCACCATTGACTCTGATGGTGCTGTGACATGACTACCAAGGCTTAAGTTTTAAAAGCCATACGATTGCATTGCATCGATTGCAGCGGTGGTAGCAAGAAAAATGTCAGGCTCTGTCCTTGTACGGACTGCTGGCTATTCGATTTTCGAGGTGGGTTCGACCCGCACCCAACTCGCCAGTCACCAAACCCAAGGGCATCGCGAACGCGCTAGAGCAAGCGGGATAAAAACAACGACGAACCGGGGCGGTGTCCCCGGTTTTTCTTTACCTTGCTCATTTTCCAAAATCGGTGTTCCGGAACGCGAAAATTTCCTCAACCAGTCCTTTAGGTAAGTTAGGGGCGGCTTAGGTAGCCGCGCGTTAAAAACACCGTTCCAGCACGCTGTATTTTCTCGCAGCGTCCTGCTTGCGCTTGGCACACCCGCTAATGCATCGTCCCATAAACTCAAGCGTTCCTGGTCTTGTTCAATTGCGAACTATGACTTCCAATCAAAACTTCTTGTGCGATGACATTATGCGGGGAGGACAAATCATCTTCGCCAATCTTCAGTGTGCGGGTGAAGCAAAAGAAATCTGCGCTCTCCTGCGCGCGGTGCGCGAAGGTAAATTACAGATGCTGGATGTAATCTCCATTAAACGCACGTACATGTAACCTATTACTCAAATATACCTCCCTCGCTCACACTCTCTAAAGATTTCAGTAAAACTGACCATGCTACGTCGTGAAACTAATAGCATCTAATAGAACCAAACCTAACAAAAACAACCACTTAAACCCGGTATTATTACATTATTACTTATTACAGGGGTTGCGGCACTTTTACCGCCTCGCGCGCGCGTACGCGAAGGGTGTAATAATCCACCGGCTTATAGGTATTTGAAGCGTGGAGGATTTCTCCAGATCTTCGAAACTCATTTGGAGTGTTCCTTCATCAGCTCAAGACATCGAAGAGCTTCACGATAGCCTGATGAGAAATGACTTGCCTTCATTTTCGTATTGGTCGCGTCCGGATAAATGGTAACGTCTTTTGCGACTCCTGGCATGGACAGCATAAGTGATGCAGGTTCCTGAACGCGATTGGCGACCCAAACGCCAATTGGCGATTCTTCTCCGTCAACGGCGGGGAGAACTTGTGCTGCCACAAAGTAGATGCGGGAAAAGTCATCTGACCTTACCGCCACAGCGCGACCAATTTTCAGCTTGGTTTTGTACTGGGGTTTCAACCCGTCAATGATGCCTTGCTCATTAACTGCTGACACTACGCGGCACCCAAGTTTCTTTGGGTCGCTTTCCTCGCATGCAGATAGCATTAGAGCAGACACAGCAACGATGATTAGTTTATTCATTCCGAACTCCCAATTTCCATTCCTTGAAAACAAATCGGCTACCAGAGTTCCCTCTGGCAGCCGGGGAGTTAGTAAGCCGCCGTCAGACGACCGCGCTGGCCTTTAAAGCCGAGGCTTCTGGACATACGCCAGTGCCTCCCCGACCATAAGGTTCGAGGAGGTGTCGTTGCGTTCGACACCGAACGCTGACGGCGGGGTTACTACGCCCCGGGACCAGCAGTTTGCCAATCCTGTCTAACCTATACTTTGAATTGAGAGATTGCGAAAGTGATGAGATCGGTTCCGGCGGGAACGAAGATGAACTACCAGTTTAAGTGTTTGCCTATCGATTGGCTTACGTTTCGCCTACGCATAAATATTGATCATGATAAAATTCACCGCAACTCAATCAAATCAATCGAGTTTTTCCAATCCAACCCGCTAATTCCTAATCAATAGGTCGGAGGTTCGAATCCTCTCGGGATCACCACCACATTCTGGCCGGGCATAGCCGGTCGTTATCGATCTTGTCGAATTGCAGTTGTCAGCCTTTAACCCTGTTGCTAGCCTGCATGCTGAACGGAGAACCGGTTCAGGTTCTGAAGCAATGGAGGGCTGGTCTGATGTTGTGTCGGGCGAAAGTCACCTGAGCACCTGTTCTGTTTTGAACGAGGGGCGCCATCCGGTTGCTCTGACAAATGTTTCACCTGGGAGGATAAAGATGAAACTGCTTAAGAAATTTACTGCTGCACTGATGGGCACCGCGCTTGCTGCAGGTCTGGGTTCGGTGGCGCTGGCTGATGGCCATGCCAAGGAAACCAAACTGCGGATCCAGACGCACTACGCGCCTGAAACACCATCCGGCAAGCTGCTGACAGAATATGTCGATAACATCCAAAAGATGTCGAACGGAGAAATCAAAGTTGAGATGTTCTACTCATCTTCGGTTGTGAAGTCGGTTGAGACATTTGATGCCGCTGCGACCGGCATCCTTGATTGCGATGCAACAGGCGGTGGTTATCAGACTGGTAAGAACCCTGCTTTCCAGTTTGTTGGTGACATCATGGGTGGCTATGCCACGCCTGTTCAGCAGCTGTCATGGCTTTACTATGGCGGTGGCCGCGATGCAGCCAACGCACTGTATAATAAGTATGACATGCAGCTGGTTGGCTGGATCGTCTATGGTCAGGAAAGTTTTGCTTCGACCAAGCCGATCGCAGGTCTTGGTGACCTGAAAGACTGGAAGTTCCGTTCGCCTCCGGGCATGGAAACCAAAATCTTTGAAAAGCTGGGCGCCAAGCCGATTGTGATGGATTTCACTGAAATCTTTACCGCTCTTGAATCCGGCATCATTGATGGTGCGGATGCATCCGGTCTGGCAAACAACGTTGGTCTTGGCCTTTACGATATTGCTAAATATGCCAACTATCCCGGCTTCCATTCCATGCCTTCTGACCACATTGCGTGCAACAAGGCGGTCTGGGACAAGATGCCTGATCATCACAAGACCATCATGGAAGTGGCTATCGGCGACATCGCGCTGAAATCGGCACTGACCTTCGAGAAGAAGAACGCCGAAGCGGTTGCTGATCTGACGGCCAAGGGTATCACCATTTCGCAGTGGTCGCCTGAAGATCTGGCATCATTCCGCGATGCCGCTCAGAAAACCTGGCCTGAATTTGCCACAACGCCTGAAGCCAAGGCGCTGGTGGAGAGCCACATTGCTTATCTGAAGCAACTCGGTCTGGTTAAAGAGTAAGCGTAAAAATTCGAAAGGGGCGGCCTGAGTGGCCGCCCTTTTTTTTGTCCGCAGAAAACCAGCCATGAAAATAGAGCAGATCATCAGCCATGTGCTGCAATACGATATGCCTGAGGAACTTGGCTATTCGCAGCAATACTATGCCATGCGCACAGCACATCTGGTTGAAGTGCGTACTGATGAGGGCATTACCGGCTGGGGTGAGTGTTTTGGGCCCGGCAATGTGGCTCGTGCAAACAAACACATCGTTGAAAATGTGATTGCGCCGATGATCGTCGGCAGTGATCCGATGAACCGCAGCGGGATCTGGCATCAGGTCTACAATCTGCTGCGTGATCACGGCCAGAAGGGGATGTCGATTCAAGCGCTTTCGGGCGTTGATATTGCGCTTTGGGACATCATGGGAAAGGCCACCGGGCTTCCGATTTGCAAGCTGGTCGGGGGAAAATTGCGCAACCAGGTTCCTGTCTATGGCTACGGTATGATGCTGAAACGCGAAAGCGCTGATGAACATGTCGCACGTTTCAAAGATGAGGCGGCAGCAATTCGTGATGCTGGTTTTGTAGCAACAAAAATGAAAGTCGGACTGGGTGTCCGCGATGATATAAAGCTGGCGGCGGCGGTGCGGGAAGGCATTGGCGATGACTACCGCTTTATGGTTGACGCCAACCACTGCTACACCGCAGACGACGCGCTGGAAGTGGGGTTGGCGCTGGATGATCTGGATGCCTACTGGTTTGAGGAACCTGTCGCGCCGGAAGATCGCGATGGCTATAAATTTCTGCGCAAGCGACTCAAGACCCGCATCGCGGGAGGCGAGGCCGAATTTACCCGCTGGGGATGGCGTGATCTGCTTGATACGGAAGGCTTGTCTATCGCTCAGCCTGAGGTCTGTGCACTGGGCGGAATTTCGGAATATTTGAAAGTTGCCGCGCTTTGTCACGCGCGCTTTGTCCCTGTAATCAATCATGTATGGGGCTCGGCAATTGCGGTTGCCACCAATCTGCAACTGCTGGCGGCGCTGGAGCCGTTGCCGGGCGGGCTGTTTCCTGTGGAGCCAATGCTGGAATTCGATACCACTGACAATAAATTTCGTGATGAATTGCTGAAAGAGCCG
Organism: uncultured Rhizobiaceae group bacterium; assembly: GCA_937930635.1. GTDB lineage: Bacteria > Pseudomonadota > Alphaproteobacteria > Rhizobiales > Rhizobiaceae > Pseudahrensia. The sequence continues at coordinate 18,254 of CALHCF010000025.1, read as the reverse complement.
CTATCGATCCAAAAACAGGTCGGCACAACCGGCGGTTTCGTAAAAATTCCGGATGGAGCAGGATTGGGTATCGACCCGGACCCTGATTTCATCGCACACTATGAAGTGACGTAAGGGGTATGGGAGGCGCGGATGATCGAACATGAGAAAACCGGACCAGTTGATTGGTTGAACTGGACCTTTAGCCGCGTGATGATGTGGGCGCCGGCCTTCATTGTTCTTATTATTTTCTACGAAGTTTTCATGCGTTACATCCTGTTTCGACCCACGTTGTGGGTGAATGAGATGTCGCTGTGGGTGGGTGGCGCGATCTACGTCACGGCAGGGCTCTACGCCATGCAGCAGCGCAGTCACATTCGCATTTTCATCATCTATGACATTGCGCCGCTGTGGCTGCGAAAGATCTTTGATCTTCTTTCGGCAATCTGCGTGTGCATCTTCGCCTTCGCTGTGATCTGGGGCGGGTATGGAGAAGCTGCTGCAAAATTCTGGCGCTGGGAAGCTTTCGGCACCGCGTTTGACCCGCCAATCCCTGCAACCAATAAGCCGCTGATCCTTGCAACATTGCTGGTTCTGGGCCTGCAGGCCGTGTCCAATCTCATTCGTGACTGGCCGTCTGCGGCGTGGGTGCGCAAGGTTTTTGATGTCTTTGCAGCCGCGCTTCTTGTCGGCCTCATCTTATGGGCCATGCCGGTGTTGTTTAGCGAGTTTACGGATGTGGAAGGTTCGCTGAAGATGCCGCTTAAATGGCGCGTCGGGGTTGGCATCATATTGCTCATAAGCATCGGGCTGGTGCTTTATGGTCTCATCAAGGATTTCAACCGCACACCGCAAACCCATGTGGAGGTGGATGAAATTGAAGAAGAAGCTGCGTTGTTGAAGGAAGCCAATGCTCCAGACGCAGTGCTGAGTGGCAATCCTCCAAAGGTTGATGCTGCCAGCGGCAAGGTTGGGGGGGATCGCTGACATGGATATTGGAACCATATCAGTCGTATTGCTGTGCGGCATGCTTATGCTGCTGGCAATCGGCATGCCGCTTGGCTTTGCATCGGGTTTTCTGGCTGTGCTCGTCATGGTGATGAAGTTCGAACCTCAGCTTTTGACAGCACCATGGACTTTTGGTGAGGGTATCCTGACCCGGTCTTTCGGGTCCGGGCCAATGAATATTCTTGCCCAGCGCCTCTACGGGATCACGACCAACTACGTTCTTATATCGGTTCCGCTGTTCATTTTCATGGCGACGCTTCTGGAACGTTCGGGCATTGCGCGTGATATGTACTCATCGCTCAATCAGTGGATGAACCGCACGCGCGGCGGCATCGCGGTGGTAACGGCGCTTATGGCTATTGTGATGGCGGCCATGTCGGGCATTATCGGTGGTGAGGTGGTTTTGCTCGGCCTTATCGCGCTGCCGCAAATGCTGCGCCTCGGCTATAACCAAAACCTTGCGATTGGCACAATTTGCGCATCAGGATCACTTGGCACCATGATCCCGCCATCGATCGTCCTGATCTTTTACGGATTGATTACCGAGACGTCGATCCATGCACTGTTTCAGGCTGCATTCCTGCCGGGTTTCATGCTGGCGGGTTGCTACATCATCTATATTCTGGTGCGCACGCGCATGCAGCCGGAACTGGCACCTTTGCCAGAACCTTCACCCGATGATCTGGAAGGCGAAGAAAAGCAGCTGCTTTTGGCAACGCTTCTTGCACAGGTCGTCACCTTTGTTGTGGGGCTGATCCTGTTGCGGTTTTTGTTTGTCCAGACCGGGTTTGTGAAGATCGAAGAACGAACATGGTTTCAAAATATTGATACCCTGTACTGGGCGCTGCCGGTCATTGGGGTTGCGATCGCGTGGCTTTTGACCAAGGGGCGCACAAGATCATCCGAAGCATGGCAACGCGGCAAGGGCATGGTTCAGCCACTGGCTATTGTGGCTGTGGTGTTGGGTTCGATTTATGGCGGTATCACAGGTATCACCGAAGCGGCGGCGATGGGGTCTGTCGCGGTGCTTGCACTGATTGTAGCGCGGGGTGAATTTTCGTTCAACCTGCTTACCGAAGCATCCATGCGCACCTTTAAATCAACCGGCACCATCATATGGGTAACGTTCGGAGCGACTGCGCTTGCCGGAGCTTACACCATTGCCGGAGGGCCGACCTATGTTGCCAATCTTATCGTGGGGTACGATCTGCCCACCATGGGCGTGCTGCTGGTGATGATGGTTATCTTCCTGTTTCTGGGAGCCTTCATGGACTGGACAGGCATTGTCCTTTTGGTGATGCCGGTCTTCCTGCCCATCGTGCTGAAACTGCCGATTGAGGAGTTAGGTCTGGTAGGCGGGTTGGATTCAAGAACAGCCGTGCAGGTGTGGTTTGGAATATTGTTCTGCGTCAACATGCAGGTGAGTTTCCTGTCGCCGCCATTTGGCCCGGCAGCTTTCTACCTGAAATCTGTTGCTCCACCGCACATAACGCTGCCGGATATTTTCCGTGGCTTCCTACCTTTCATTGCCATGCAGCTGTTCATTCTGGCGATTATCCTGCTGGTTCCGCAGATTACGACGGTGTTCTTGTGATGGACGAAGATTCTGCGGAAACCTCAATTCGACGGTCATAACAGGAGGAGGGGAGACGGAGCGCACCGATGCTGTTTCTGGATCAGACGCAAAAGGATTTTTTTGAGACCAGGGGTTATCTCGTGGTCGAGGATGTCTTTGACCAGCGCAGTGTCCTTGACCCAGTTCGGGCGGAATATGCTGGGCTTCTCGACAAGCTCTATGAGAGCTGGTTTGCGCAGGGACGGGTTGATACGCCAGCAGACAATCTGACTTTCTTCGAAAAACTGCTGATTGCCTACCGCGCCAAATGCGACTGGTTTCAACCCATGGACATCTCTTTGCCGGGAGATCGTATTCAAGCAGATACGCCAATGCATTTTGGGCCGGCTGTGTTCAACCTTGTAACGGCATCGCGTTTGCTTGATCTGGTAGAGGATTTGATTGGGCCGGAAATTACGTCCAACCCGATCCAGCATGTGCGCATCAAGCCACCGGCAACAGACTTGCAGCGCGATGAGGTGCGCGCGCATATCACATCAACAGACTGGCATCAGGATCGGGGCGTTGCCCATGCCGACGCTGATGAAACAACCATGGTCACGGTGTGGTGCGCCATAACTGATGCCACCGTGGAAAACGGATGTTTACAGGTTGTTCCGCGAGATGGGGTTGATGAACTATTGCCCCATTGTCCGCAGGTGCAAACAGCGATAGCGGATGGTTTTCTCGACAAGAGCAAGGCTGTGCCCCTGCCAGTAAAGAGTGGTGGCGTTGTTATCTTCCATCCAATGACGCCCCATGCCTCGTTGGTCAATCAAACTGACGGCTTTCGCTGGTCGTTTGATTTGCGCTTCAACAGAACCGGCGAACCGACAGGACGCAGCCATTTTCCGGAGTTTGTTGCCCGTAGTCGCGCCAATCTTGCCAACGAGCTTCGCGATCACAACCGCTGGCGGAAGTTGTGGGAAGATGCGCGCTCACGCCTTGCCGGGCAACCGCATATCGATATCCATCGCTGGTCTGCTGATGCACCGGCTTGTGCGTAAGCAGGGGGCCTGAACCGGTAGCTTCCGGTCTGTTAGACGCGCCGATGTAAAACTACGTTTATCGGGACAGAAGGCCGGGCCATGCGATTGCGGCCACGCTTCAGCTTTGCCTCTGCGTGTTTTTGTTGCCGTTGTCACGCAGCAGTGACACAGTGCGCGGAAATCGCTCTTAAAACACACTCCACCGACATGAAAAACCACGTTCGCCTCGACCCTGTTGACAATGTTTCAACCGCTCTTCGTTCTCTGGAAGCCGGGGCGCAGATTGATGGTGTGTCGACAACCGTCATGGTGCCGCGGGGCCACAAGATTGCGAACACGGCCATCACCAAGGGAGAGGCAATCCGAAAATATGCGCAGGTAATTGGCTATGCTGCGGCGGACATCGTCGCCGGTGACCATGTTCACACGCATAATGTCGAGTTTCGCAACACAAATGCCGACTACGAATTTTGCACGGATATCCGCCATGCCAGGCCCGTTGCGGAAGCCGACCGCGATACGTTCATGGGGTATCGGCGGCCCAGCGGGAAGGTGGGAACGCGCAACTATATTGCTGTTTTGACCTCGGTGAACTGCTCCGCTACCGCAGCGCGTAAGATTGCTGACGCCTTTGGGCCAGAGGAGCTTGCGCCCTATCCAAACGTTGATGGTGTGGTTGCCTTCGTTCACGGTACCGGCTGTGGCATGGCTGGAAGCGGTGAAGGCTTTGACGCATTGCAACGGGTTATGTGGGGTTATGCGTGTCACGCCAATCATGCCGGTGTGCTGATGGTGGGGCTGGGCTGCGAGATGAACCAGATCGACTGGCTGCTGGAGGCTTATGGCATTGAGCAGGGTCCACTGTTCCATGCCATGAATATTCAGGACGTTGCTGGTCTGCAAAAAACGATCGATCTGGGCATCGAGAAAGTGCGGGCAATGCTTCCCCACGCCAATGAGATTCAACGCGAACCCTGTCCTGCATCCGAGCTGACTGTGGCTTTGCAATGCGGTGGTTCTGATGCCTGGTCGGGTATTACCGCCAACCCTGCACTTGGCTACGCATGCGACCTGCTGGTGGCCCAGGGAGGGACGGGTGTGCTGGCGGAGACGCCGGAAATCTATGGCGCCGAACATCTGCTGACCCGCCGTGCCGAAGATGAGAAGATTGGCCGAAAACTGGTCGATCTTATTCGCTGGTGGGAGGACTATACAAACCGCAACCGGGGGTCGATGGACAACAATCCTTCTCCGGGCAACAAGAAAGGCGGGTTGACCACCATTCTTGAAAAATCACTGGGGGCCGCTGCAAAGGGCGGAACGTCACCGCTGACAGGCGTCTATAAATATGGCGAGCCGGTGAATAAAAAGGGGTTCGCTTTCATGGATTCTCCCGGCTACGACCCGGCGTCGGTTACCGGACAGATTGCATCAGGCTGCAATCTTGTGACCTTCACCACCGGTCGCGGCTCGGCCTTTGGATCAAAGCCAGCCCCTTGCATCAAAATTGCCACCAATTCTCAAATGTATGAGCGGATGGTGGACGATATGGACATCAATACCGGCACGATAATTTCGGAGGGCCGCTCGGTAGAGGAGGTTGGCCGGGAGATTTACACCATGCTTTTGCGTGTAGCGTCCGGGGAGCAGACCAAATCGGAAGCCCAGGGGCTTGGTGATTTTGAGTTTGTGCCCTGGCAAATCGGCGCAACGATGTGAGCATTGATATGAGCTGCCGGATTGCTGTTTTTGGTGCAGGCCTTATCGGTGCACGTCATGTGGAAGCCATTGTAGCTGAACCTGGGTGCGAGCTTGCGGCAATCATTGACCCGTCAAAGGAAGCTGCTGCGCTGGCGGCGCGACATGGCGTTGATCATTTTGATGATGCCAATGCCTTTACTGCCGCTGGAGCTGAAGCCGGGGCCGGGGTTGGCGCGGATGCCGCGCTGATCGCTACGCCGAATTCCACCCATCTGCCTATCGCCAGAATGTGCTTTGCCGCAGGCTTGCCCTGTCTGATCGAAAAACCCCTTGCGGATACGGTGGATGATGCATGGGCAATTGAAGCTGAGGGCAGGGAACGAAATATCCCTGTTTTGGTTGGCCATCATCGGCGTCACCATGACCGCACGAAACAAGCCGTAGAGTTGATTTCCAGCGGAGCGATAGGCACGCTTGCCGCAGCGCAGGTGACCTGGGTTTTGAAAAAGCCCGCTGCCTACTTTGCCAAGGGTGACTGGCGCGTCCGCAGGGGTGGGGGGCCGGTTCTGATCAATCTCATTCATGAGATTGATCTGCTGCGATTTATCGTTGGGGAGATTGTTGCGGTGAGCGCGTTTTACGCCAACAACCTGCGTGGCAACGAAGTCGAGGACGGTGCGGCAGTCTTGCTGCGTTTTGAAAACGGTGCGCTTGGTACGGTCACGCTATCGGATACGGCACCATCACCCTGGCACTTTGAGGGAGGGTCAGGAGAAAACCCGACAATTGCGGCGACGGGAGAGGACGGGATGCGACTGTTTGGAACAAAGGGTTCCCTGGCTTTTCCCTCCATGACCCTCTGGCAGCATGATGATGGAGAGGAAGGCCACTGGGGAACGCCGATCCGTTCCAGACAATTGCTGTCTGACCAGGAGCTTACGCAGGGTATGGGAGCTGAAACCGCGCTGCGCGAACAACTGCGCCATTTTTGTCGCGTTGTGCGTGGGCAAGAACCTCCTTTGGTCAGTGCACAGGATGGCGCGCGCAATCTTGCGGTTGCGGAGGCGCTGCGGCAATCTGCTGAAACAGGCATGATGGTTGAACTGAAAGGATGACGCATGGCTTTGAGTAAAGAGCAGAAGTCATTCTATCTTGAGAACGGCTATCTGGTGCTGGAGGCTCATCTTTCGCGGGAGATTGTCGATAAGGCACACTCAGAAATTGCCCGCCTGTCCGCCCATGCTGCCACCATCGACAACAGCGATGATCTGATCGATGTGGAAAACAGTCACACGAGAGAGATGCCGCGGGTGCGGCGCATTAAACGGCCTGACTTACAAAGTTCGTTCTTCAACGACCTGATGCGCAGTGATGACATTCTGGCCCCGGCGCGGGAGCTGATTGGGCCGAATATCCGCATGCATACGACCAAACTGAATATGAAAAAGGCCGGATTTGGCGCTCCTGTTCAATGGCATCAGGACTTTGCTTTTTATCCGCACACCAATGATGATGTGCTGGCGATTGGTGTGGTGTTCGACGATATCTATCACGAAAACGGTCCTCTCCAGGTATTTCCCGGCAGTCATAGAGGCCCCATACTCGATCATCACAGTGATGGCATTTTTGCCGGATCTGTGGATCTTGAGACTGCGGGTCTCAGTCTTGATGACGCCGTATCTCTGACAGGACCGGCGGGAACAATCACCATCCACCACGCGCGCACGCTGCACGGATCGGCACTTAATACGTCCGGGCGTGACAGGCAGATGTTGTTTTATGAAATGATGGCGGCCGATGCATTCCCGATCATGGGTGCGATGACGAAATTTGACTCGATCGAGCAGTATGATGCGTTGATGTTGTGTGGCACCTCTACGAACGAGCCGCGGCTCGCAGGGGTGCCGGTCCGCATTCCGCAACCTCAGCCAGATCGGGCCGGTTCGATTTATGAAATTCAGGAACAGGGCAAGGCGCGAGCCTATCAAACCTATGAAGAAGCAAAGGCAGTAATGTGACCAAACCTACTATCGGATTTATCGGTCTTGGACTGATGGGTGACGCTATGGTGCAGCGCCTTCAGGCAAAGGGCTATTCTTTGAATGTCCTGGCCAATCGTTCACGGACCAATGTGGAAGCTGCAGTTGCCCGTGGTGCGCGTGAGAAAGCAACAGCCCGTGAGATCGCAGAGGCCAGCGACATTGTCATGCTATGCATGGACACGTCCGCCTCTGTGGAAGCGCGAATGCTGGGCGAAGACGGAATCGTTGCCGGTTTGAGCGAAGGCAAGACCGTGATCGACTTTGGTACCTCCCTTCCTGGCTCTACCCGAATGTTGGGGGAGAAAGCCGCTGAAAAGGGTGCCGGGTACATGGATGCTCCGCTGGGCCGAACCCCTGCTCATGCACTGGATGGTGCACTCAACATCATGGGGGCAGGGGACAAAGCTGTGTTCGACCGGGTTAAGCCGGTGCTTGATGACCTTGGCGAAAATGTTTTTCATCTTGGCCCGCTGGGGGCCGGACATACCGTCAAACTGATCAACAATTTCTTTGGCATGACAGTCGCAACTTCGATGTCGGAAGCCTTTGCGATGGCGGATCTGGCGGGTGTTGAACGACAGACACTCTATGACGTTATGGCCGCCGGGCCACTCCATTCCGGTATGATGGATTTTGTCAAAGGTTATGCTGTCGACGGCAAGCCGGATCATTTGGCGTTTGCGATCAAGAATGCCCGCAAGGATGTCGGCTACTACGCGACGATGGCGGATGATGCAGGTGTCCCAAGCCTGATGTCGGGCGCTGCAAAGCAGGCGCTTGCGCTTGCAGTTGCGCAGGGTCGCAGCGAAGAGATGGTTTCGCAAATGGTTGATTTCTTCACTGATCTGTTTGAGCCGAAATCAGGTTCCTGATGGTGCTGTTCGCCTGATGGCGCGTCCTGCTGCCCGAGCCAATGAAGACCGGCCACTCCAGGGGATTGCCCTGATGTTGCTTGCCTATCTGATGTTCTCTTTCATCGATGTGAGTGCAAAGTGGCTGGCTCTTTTTGGTCTTCCAGCCTTGCAGCTGGCGTTTATGCGTTATTTTGGACACTTCGTCATTTCAACGGGGCTGATCATGCGGGGCGGCATATCGTTTGATCGGTTTTCAACGCATCGCCTGGGGTTGGTCATTCTGCGTGGGTGTCTGCTGATGGCATCCACCATCCTTAATTTCATAGCCGTGCGCTATCTGCCGCTTACCCTGACTTCTACTATCCTGTTTTCAGCGCCTCTGATCATTTGTGCGCTTTCCTGGCCGTTGCTGGGAGAACGGGTTGGTTTCTGGCGGTGGTTGGCCGTCATGGTGGGGTTTGTTGGCATATTGGTTGCCATCCGCCCGTTTGATGAGAGTTTCCATTGGGCGATGCTGTTGTCTCTTACAGCGGCGGCGAGTTTTGCCATGTATTCAATCCTTACCCGCAAACTGTCGGGTGTGGTGGCGATCGACACCCTGCAATTCTATTCCGGGTTGATTGGTGTTGTTGTCCTTTTGCCATTTGCGGCCCTTCAATGGGAAAATCCGACCACTGTATTTCAGTGGGTCGTTTTGTTTGGATTGGGTTTTTTTGGCTGGTTCGGTCATCAGCTTTTGACCATCGCGCATGGTTTCGCTAGCGCCAGCACACTGACGCCCTATGGGTATTCGTTTATTGTCTATCTCACGGTGTGGAGTTATTTCGTCTTCGATCATCTGCCCGATCAATGGACGATGCTGGGAGCGGTCATTATCGTGATGGCGGGGCTGTTTATCTGGTTTCGTGAACGTCGGCTTGCCGCTCACCCGGTCAGGGCGGAGAATACGGGATGATCCGGGTGTCTTTAGCCGGGCTCTGGTTGCTGGTATCTGCCGTTTCATCTTTTGCGGCTGATCATCCCTGTGCCGATGGCGCTGAGGTGGTTGGGAAACCTGTTAAAGGTGACAATCGCGGTTTCTTCCAGCTTGAAGGGGATGCCTCCCGTTACTTTCCGGCCGGCGTGTTTTTGCCCAATCCTGATGCGCAAACCCTGCCGGCAAATGCGACCGTTCGCCTTTATCTCAGTGGTAAGGGAGAAGACCGCTATGGACAGCGTGGTGCTTTTGTCTTTGTTGGTGACCGGTTCTGGCAGAGCTTCCTGCTGGAACAAGGATACGCGGTTGTTCAGCCTGCCAATGTGCCGCACAATTGTCTGACAGAGCTTCTTGATGCCGAGAAACGTGCCAGGCAGGCCCGTGCAGGGCTTTGGGCTGACGGTAATATCTCTTTTCAGGCTTCTGATCTTGAGGGATTATCACGCAGTTTGGGGAAATATATAATTGTTGAAGGAAAAGTTGCCTCGATCGGCGATAGAAGTAGGCGCCTTTACCTCAATTTTGGCCAAAATTGGTCGCAGGACTTTACCGTCACGGTTGCAAAGCGAGGCGCAGGAGCGTTTAAGGGCGCCATAAATGCACTGATGCCGCTGAAAGGGGCAAAGGTGCGAATACGTGGCATTCTGGAAAGCAATCGGGGTCCCTTGATTCGGTTATTTGATGCTGGGCAAATCGAAATTCTTGAAGACTAGATTTAATACCTTCTTGCGGGGTGTGGTTGTGCTCGCCTGTGCGGGGCTGGCCGGATGTCAGACTTTCTCCGGTGCCGAAGAACTGGAATCCATCGTGTCGGAAGATGTCGGGACCGATGGCCCGAAGATTTCCTTTGATTCTTTTCGCGCAAAAGACCCCCAGTCGAAACTGGGTGCACGGGAACATCCCAAAATTCTGGCCGCCAATGGTGGGGCCTATGAAGATGAAAAGCTTGAAGCTCTTCTGGCTATCATTACCAGCTCGCTTGTCACGCATTCAGATGATCCCGAAAGGGCCTATGGTATCACGGTGCTGAATTCACCATCGGTGAACGCTTTTGCTCTGCCTGGCGGGTATCTCTACGTAACACGTGGACTGCTGGAACTCGCCAATGATGCCTCGGAAGTGGCGGCAGTTCTTGCGCATGAGATGGCGCATGTGTCTTCCAACCATGGGATCGAACGGAACCGTCAGGCAAAAGCAGTCGATATTGCGGACCGGGTGGTCAGCGAAGTGGTAACAAACGATGTTGCCGGCAAGGTTGCCCTGGCCTCGACTGAACAGAGACTTGTGAGCTTTTCTCAGAGGCAGGAACTCCAGGCGGACGCAATCGGCATCAAGATGATTGGTAAGGCCGGTTTTGACCCGTTTGCGGCTGCCCGTTTTCTCAAGTCGATGGAGCGCTATGCCAATTGGCGGGCGTCTTCCAGCCTGGGTGGGCCTGACCTCTCCAACACCCATCCCTCAACACCACAGCGAATCGAACTTGCCCGTCGGCACGCTCGTCTTGTTGGGCCGCAGGGCGTAGGCAAAAGGAACAGAGACCGTTTTCTGCAGGGAATTGACGGGATGCTGTTTGGCGATTCGGCCAAAGAAGGGTTTGTTCGGGGCAAGACTTTCGCCCATGTCCGTCTGGGAATTGCCTTTGACGCTCCCAACAATTTTACGCTGACAAACAGGGCCGATGCGGTTCTTGCCGCCGGGCCGGACCAGATGGCGCTGCGCTTTGATGCGGTCAACAAGGATGGTCAGGGAGATGCTGCGCAGTATCTTGCTTCGGGGTGGGTGAACGGCCTCCTTGAGGAGACGGTGACCAAGCGCACCATTAATTCAATGCCGGCGGCAAGTGCCCGGGCACAAGCCGGCGACTGGCAGTTTGTTGTAACGGTCGTGGAGCGCAAAAACCGCTACTACCGTTTCATTCTGGCGGCTCCCAAGTCGGCAACGGGTATTGATGAACCTGGTCTTGCCATTCCCAATTCGTTTCGGGAACTGAGTGCAAAGGAAAAGGCGTCGCTAAAGCCGCTGCGGCTGCGGGTCGTTACGGTAAAGAGAGGTGATACACCGGCCTCTCTGTCAAAGCGGATGGTGGGGATAACGCGCCCGGAACAGCTGTTCATGACGCTCAATGGCATGGAAAAGGACGCTCAGCTTAAGCCCGGTCAGAAGGTGAAGCTGGTTCTCGACAAATAGAATTGTGCTCGCATATCGCATGGAGAGTGTTTTCCTGGACAGTCCAGTTGGTTGTCGTTTGTGGCGAATGCCTGCACAGGCGCGGTACATGAGCACCGGGCCGCCCTGAGCCAACCTTCGGCTCTGGTCAAGAACTGAGGTATTTTACTATCTAGCCTGAGCCAGTGGATGCGCAGTCTCGACCAGCTCCCGCAACCGCTCTTCCATCACATGTGTATAAATCTGCGTGGTTGAGATGTCGGCGTGACCCAACAATTGCTGAACCGCTCGTAAGTCGGCGCCGTTTTGCAGAAGATGGCTGGCAAAGGCGTGACGCAGAATGTGGGGAGATATTTTATTGACCGCCAAACCTGCTCGCGTTGCTAAAGTCTTGAGATCGCGAGCAAAATGTTGACGGGTCAGATGGCCTGATTGGCCAGATGATGGGAAGAGCCAGGGCGATTCTCCTTCGGTCTTTTTGCTTTCCGCAACACAGTCGAGATAGACCGCAACAGCCTGTTTGGCTTTGTCTCCAAGAGGAACAAGCCGCTCCTTGTTGCCTTTACCGGTGACCGTCAAAAACCGCGTATCGCGCCGTGTTGCCGAGATAGGCAGGCTGACCAGTTCCGAAACGCGCAGGCCGGTTGAATAAAGCAATTCCAGAAGCGCATGAAGACGTGCACTTCGTATCCGAGCGGCTGGTTTTCGGGCATTGGTCGCTTCTTCTTCGGCGATGAGCAGCAGCCGGTCGACATCAGCTTCATTCATCACCTTTGGCAATGATCTTTGGGTGCGCGGACTTTCGATGGACCCGGTGGGGTTATCCTGCCGAAGCCCCTCAGAGAACAGAAATTGGAAAAATTGTCGCACTGTTGAGAGCTTGCGGGCTTGTGAGGAAGCACTGAAACCTTGTTGTTCAAGCGCTGCCAGCCAGTGTCTGATATTATGCGGGCTGGCATCGATCAGATTAGCGCTGCGACCCAGTTCTTCGCCAAATTCAGTCAGATCGCTTTCATATGCTAAGAGGGTATTGGGAGCCGCACCGCGTTCGGCGCTCATCATTTCCAGAAATTGTTCAATGAGAAAGGAATTACGCATGGAGACAACATGCGAAAAAACTCTTGGAATTTGGTGAACTCGAAAAGATTTTACGGATTTAGTCGTTTGGACGGGACTTTTACACGCATTTCCCGTTCCTGAGGCTCGACCATTGTCGCCAGAGCAAACATACCGCCATAGGCCAGACCGGCCAGGACACCGCAAATTACTAGAAATCTGATTAGACTGGGCACATATCTCTCCTGGCAAAAGCCGCCTGAAAAGAAAAATGACAAGATTTTTGCATTCAGTGAAGCGCTTTCAAGCGTTATATGTGGAAGCAAATGCTGAAACGCAAGTTTCGCGACACTGAATGCAAAATTGGTGCAGAATGCGCAAGCACTTGACGATGGGCGCAAATTGCTGTGTTTGGCGACAAGAGCACTTCCTGAAACCTGAAAAGACGACAGAAATACAGACATCGTGAGCACAGCATCAACCCAAGAAGTCAATCGTGCGGTTATCGCAGATCGTTCCAGTACAATAAGACGCGCCCTCGGCGGACGAAGCATCGTTCTTGTCGGCATTATGGGCGTCGGCAAATCAACAATCGGAAAACGGCTTTCCCAATATCTCGACATTCCTTTTGTCGATGCGGACAAGGAAATTGAAAAGGCCGCGGGAATGTCTGTTCAGGACATTTTCGACCAGTTTGGAGAGGAAGCCTTCCGCTCTGGTGAGAAGAAGGTCATCAAGCGTCTGATGGGCGAAGGGCAGAAAATCCTCGCGACGGGCGGCGGTGCCTTCATGAACGAGGAAGTGCGCACGGATATTGAACAGGATGGTGTTTCGGTCTGGCTGAACGCTGATCTGGATATCCTCATGAAACGTGTTCAGCGGCGGGCTGACCGTCCGCTTTTGAAAACTGAAGATCCGGAAGCCACTATGAAAGCGCTGCTTGACGAGCGTAACCCGATCTATGCGCTGGCTGATGTTCATATCGAATCGCGTACCGTTAGCCGGGATGTTATTGCTGGCGAAGTCGTTGACCTTCTGGCTGATGTATTGCCTGGCATTGCCGAGGAGAGAGGCTGGCGCTGATGAATGGCGCCGCATCAGGCGAAGCTGCGCGACAGGTTGTTGAAATTGATCTGGGCGAGCGCAGCTACGCAATCCACATTGGCGATGGCCTGATTGCTGACGCCGGTGCGCATATCGCAAAACTGTTTCCCCAGAGCCGTGTTGTTGTTGTTACCGATGACAATGTGAAAGCGGCGCATGGTGCAACTTTATGCGCCTCGCTGGACCTTGCCGGTCTGACCCATCACACTTTGAGTGTTGCACCGGGAGAAAAATCGAAGAGCTACGATGTTCTGGAAACCGTGGTGGAAGGTATTTTGGCTGCTGGTCTGGAACGTGGTGATGTGCTGGTGGCCTTTGGCGGTGGTGTGGTTGGCGATTTAGCCGGATTTGCCGCAGGGATTGTGCGCCGTGGCATGGGGTTTGTTCAGATTCCAACATCATTGCTGGCCCAGGTTGATTCTTCGGTTGGCGGGAAAACCGGGATCAATTCTCCCCATGGCAAGAACCTCGTTGGCCTGTTCAATCAGCCGTCTGTGGTGCTCGCCGATACGGCAATCCTTGATACGCTCAGCCCCCGTGAAATGCGTGCAGGATATGCTGAAATTGCGAAATACGGTCTGATCGACCGGCCTGACTTTTTTGAATGGCTTGAAAATAACCATCGTGCCGTATTTGCCGGTGGCGAGGCGTGTGCGCACGCGGTGGCGACAAGTTGTCAGGCAAAAGCCGATGTCGTGAAGGTGGATGAGCGCGAGCAGGGGGCACGGGCTTTGCTCAATCTTGGTCACACCTTTGGTCATGCACTGGAAGCAGGCGTTGGGTATGATGCTGACAGGCTGGTGCACGGGGAGGGAGTTGCCATTGGCATGGTCCTCGCCCATGAATTTTCGTGTCATATGAACCAGTGCGGTTTTGAGGCGATGGAACGTGTGATTGCTCATCTGCGTGAGGTCGGGTTGCCGACGCGTATTGATCAGATTCCAGGTGAGCCGTTTTCTGCCGATCAGCTGATGGAGGCTATCGCGCAGGACAAGAAGGTTCAGCAGGGTGCGCTGACCTTTATTTTAACACACGGTATTGGCCGTGCTTATATCGCCCGTGATGTACCCGCCAATGAGGTGCATTCTTTTCTGGCCCACAAACTGACAACTTCTGGTGTTGGTTGAGAACGACTAGATTTTTTCAGCTGGCTCTGTTTACAGGCTGGCAGTGCTGTAGCGCTTATTAACTGGAAACCACCATGACCCTTTCTCTCTGGCTCATTCTCGTTGCCATCATTTTCCTGATCGGCCTTTCGGCTTTCTTTTCAGGTTCCGAAACGGCGCTCACGGCTGTGTCGCGTGCGCGTATCCACTCAATGGAGAAAGCTGGCGACAAACGAGCGGGGCTGGTGGCCTATTTGATCAGCATTCAGGAACGTTTGATTGGGGCCTTGTTGCTATCCAACAACCTTGTGAACATCTTGGCCTCCGCGCTGGCAACAAGCCTGTTCATCACGTTGTTTGGAGATGTCGGTGTTGCCGTTGCAACGGTTGTGATGACTGTGATTGTCGTGATCTTCGCGGAGGTTTTGCCAAAAAGCTGGGCGATTTCGAACCCTGATCGTTTTGCCCTGTTTGTCGCACCTGTTGTCAGTTTCATTGTCAGGGTCTTTGGTCCGGTAACGGCGGTGATCAGCCGTATTGTTCGCCGGATCCTGGGGTCCGTTGGCATCGATCTGGACGAAAATTCCTCTCCGCTTTCTGCCCATGAAGAGTTGCGCGGTACCGTTGATGTTCTCCACCGCGATGGTGCTGTGGTGAAAGACGACAGAGATCGTGTTGGCGGAGTGCTGGATCTGCAGACATTGGAAATCTCGGATGTCATGGTGCACCGCACATCAATGACCAGTGTGAATGCTGACGAAAAGCCGGAAACGCTGGTCGAGCAGGTACTTGCTGCACCTCACACCCGAATGCCGGTTTGGGAGAAAGATACCGACAATATTATCGGCATCATCCACGCAAAGGATCTGCTGCGGGCGCTTGCTGCCAATGGTTACAACGCCAACAAATTTGATATCCGGGCAACCATGATCCCGGCCTGGTTCGTACCCGAATCCACATCACTCAAGGATCAGCTCAATGCTTTTCTGCGGCGTCAGGCCCATATTGCTCTGGTTGTCGATGAATATGGTGAAGTGGAAGGTATTGTAACACTGGAAGACATTCTCGAAGAGATTGTTGGCGACATTGCAGACGAGCACGATGAAGACATCAGCGGATTGCAGGTTCAGGTCGATGGATCAGTTGTGGCCGATGGTACCCTGCCGATCCGCGATATCAATCGCGCGCTGGACTGGGAATTGCCCGATGATGAAGCGACCACGATCGCCGGGCTGGTCATTCATGAAGCGCAGATGATACCGGAAGAGAAACAGACGTTTACCTTCCATGGAAAGCGTTTCGTGGTTCTGTCTCGCGAGAAAAACCGCATTAAACAACTGCGTATCCGCAGTTTGCGGGGGTAAAGCTGATCAGTATCCGATTCTAGGATGTTCCCTTAACATCGATAGCCAGGGCATGCAGACCGGCTGCGATTTCGTCTGCGCATAATTCGTTGATTGCCCGGTGGATGTTGACCCGGCTCATGCCGTTGAAATGGCTGGCTACCATGCGAATCCGGATGTGACTTTCGCCCTGACCGTCAAACCCGGGTTGGTGACCGGCATGGAGATGGCTCTCATTGATGACTTCCAATGATTGTGGTGCGAACGCTTGCTGCATCTTTTCTTCCAGAACAGTCGTCAATGGGCCTTTTTCGCTCATTTTTACTCCAATCAATAATCTATCACGGGTGGCCTTTTGAACCCAGTTAGGCTAAGGAAGATCGCTCATTTTGTCCAACTTCAATCCTTGTCTGCGTCCCTTGTGGGACGACAAGGGTTTTTGCAACGGACAATCAATCCCAGTTAGGTGTTATGGCTTCCAATTCCGACATTTTCGATAAAATCCGCATCAAACCCCGCGGGGCAAAGAAGAAAGAGCAAGAGGCTCGTGCAGCCAATACCTGTGCCTGGGAAGGGTGTGACAAGCCGGGCGCTCACAAAGCGCCCATGGGGCGCAATCGTGAGGGGCAATATCTGAATTTTTGTCTGGATCATGTTCGCCAGTACAACAAGAATTTCAACTACTTCTCAGGGTTGAATGACGACGAAATCGCCAAATACCAAAAGGAAAATGTTACCGGTCATCGGCCAACCTGGAAAATGGGAACCCGTAAGCCGGATGAACCGGTTCGCGAAGACCGGCTGAGAGCCACACCGGGCTGGCATGCCAATGTCCGCTCGCGCTATACGGCTGACGGCAAACGCGTAACCTCAGGTGGTGGTCCGCGTAAGCTCAAACGTCTTGAGGAAAAGGCCTTGCGTGACCTTGGGTTGCCAGCCAATGCCAGTGCAGATCACATTACCAAGAAATATAAGGCGCTGGTAAAACAGCATCATCCCGATGCGAATGGCGGAGACCGGTCGACGGAAGATCGTCTGCGTCAAATTATCCAGTCCTATAAACATCTCAAACAAGCCGGCTTGTGTTAGTAAAATGAACAGAACTGGCACTATTTGTGCTCACCCCTCCTTCTGCTAAACCCATGCTAATCTGACAACCTTCGGGCGGTTTGCCGCTCCTATCTGCAAGAGCTTTAGACCCATGAGCGACTACTCCAATCTACCGGACCGCAAGGTCTCGGTCCGGGAAACATTCGGCATTGATTCCGACCTGGAAGTTCCCGCTTACAGCGAAGCAAACGAACATGTGCCGCCTGTCGATGAAGACTATCTGTTCGACAAGGACACAACGCTGGCAATTCTTGCCGGTTATGCCCACAACCGCCGGGTCATGGTGACCGGCTATCACGGTACGGGCAAGTCAACCCATATCGAACAGGTTGGCGCGCGGTTGAACTGGCCAACGGTTCGCGTGAACCTCGACAGCCATATTTCCCGGATTGATCTGATTGGCAAGGACGCGATTGTCCTCAAAGACGGCCAGCAGGTTACGGAGTTCAAGGACGGCATCCTGCCCTGGGCGTTGCAGAATAATGTGGCCCTGGTTTTTGATGAATATGATGCTGGCCGCCCGGACGTGATGTTTGTTATTCAGCGTGTGCTTGAGGTTTCAGGTCGCCTGACGTTGCTCGACCAAAACCGGGTAATCCACCCCCATCCAGCTTTCCGGCTGTTTGCAACCACCAATACGGTGGGTCTTGGCGATACATCCGGCCTTTATCACGGCACCCAGCAGATCAACCAGGCTCAGATGGACCGGTGGTCCATTGTCACAACGCTGAACTACCTTCCGCATGACAATGAAGTCGACATCGTTCTGTCGAAGGCAAAGCATTTCCAGACAGACGAAGGCCGCACTATTGTCTCCAAAATGGTGCGTCTGGCGGACATGACCAGAAACGCATTCATCAATGGCGATCTGTCCACGGTGATGAGCCCGAGAACAGTCATCACCTGGGCGGAAAATGCCGAAATTTTCGGCGATGTCGGGTTTGCCTTCAGACTGACCTTCCTCAACAAATGCGACGACATGGAACAATCGCTGGTCGCGGAGTTCTATCAACGCTGTTTCGGTGAAGATCTGCCGGAATCTTCTGTAAATGTCGTCATGAGCTTTCAAACGTTGACGGTTGATAATGGTGGCATCTTAAACGTTGGTAGTGAAATTGATGTTGGTGCTAATTTAAACAGATTTTCAGGTGGTACTTTTGTAAGGTTTGCAAGAACGTCCGGAAGTGGTTTCAGAGAGACGGATG
>CALHCF010000024.1 GCA_937930635.1 uncultured Rhizobiaceae group bacterium | reverse complement strand
CGCGTAAGTCAGCGCTCGATCCGTTTGGGCGGTTCAAGAAACTAATCATGCGCAATGACACAGACGCATTGTCACCGATGGCATTGCAGTTGCTTGTCTGAAACATGCCGTCGTTACCAGTAAAGCTGTTGTAGCCGATATTGCCGGGCAGAACACGCGTGAGATCCGTCGCCCTGAGGACCGAACAGGCTGGGCCATCTTGTGCTGAAGCGCTATGCGGTGACAGGGCGATCACACTAAAGGTGATCATAGCGCAGGCGTGTGTAAATCTTGATAGCATGCAATTCAAATCTCCCGTGGTCGAAGTCTTGAACCACAAAAAAGACGCTTTTGAAACCAGCAACACTTGCCGGTCCGATTTACGAAATTGACGCTGGCCAAGTTCACTAGCTAAATCTTCCACTCCAATAGTGTTATGCTCAGATTACTGTCTTTGAATCGTCTGCCGAACCAGACTTTCGCTGCAAACGTAGCGAAAGTCTTTTTGGTCCGCCTTGTTGCCTTTGATTAATTTTGATCAACGTCAACTTCGGGCAAAACTCTGGCGGTCTTCTGGTGGCAACATCATCTGATCTGCGACACGGCATCGATTGACGGTTTCGCATCGACCCGGAAATTCGAACTGAGACAGCATCCAGCATTTACACAGCTTGCCATAGGGGAAAGAAAGCGGCATTTTCTTGCCGATTGCGCGGTTACAGCGGCACAGTGAGTGTTGGCCGCAAACCGTCGGATTGGACTGAAGAAAGCGCCTCTTTTGACCGTTGCCAATTTCATCACCCTGTTTCGGATAATTCTGGTGCCGGTCATCATCTGGTCTTTGCTGACCGGTGCAACGGCTTCGGCCTTTGCTCTGTTTCTGGTCGCCGGTCTTTCTGATGCCGTGGACGGTGCGGTTGCCCGCACGTTCAATCAGCAAAGTGAACTGGGCACCGTCCTTGACCCCATCGCCGACAAGGTCATGCTGGTCTCGGTCTTCATCATGCTGGCCTATCTGGAACAAATTCCCTTGTGGCTGGCTATTCTTGTGGTCAGCCGGGACTTGTTGATTGTGGCGGGTTTTATCGTCGCCTTTCTTTTGGGGCGACCGGCCGATGTCAAACCGCTTTGGGTATCGAAGGCCAATACGGCGGCCCAGATCCTTCTGGCTCTTTATGTGCTGGCGCGGCTGGCTTTTGAACTCGACGGAATGCAGCTACAGACTTACCTTGAATGGGGAACCGGGGTTTTGACCGGCCTGTCGGCGATTGCCTACATGGTACAGGGTATGCGCCATCTTGCCGTTGAGGCATAAGTCGGTATCTGGCAGGGAAACGGGCAAGGAGAGACAAAGCATGATGGGTTCACCGGACGAAGACCATGTGTTCTCGCTGAAAATCCGGCGACAGATTATTTTCTGGGTCACAGCGCTGGTTGTCTCCATTCTCTTTTTGTGGGTGTTTCGTTCCATTCTTCTGCCGTTCATTGCAGGCATGGCGCTGGCCTATTTGCTGGACCCGGTTGCCGACCGGCTGGAACGCGCCGGGGCAAGCCGGTTGGTTGCGACATGCCTGATCCTGCTGGTGTTCATTGTTCTCTTCACGCTGGCGCTCATTTTGCTCGTGCCGGTGTTGTCCAACCAGCTTTCCGGCCTGATTGCCCGTATCCCGACTTATGTGACATCGTTGCAGGCCCTGATTGCCAACAGCGAAAGCGAGTGGCTTCGCAATCTCATTGGTGAAGGTGCGGCCAACATTCGCGCCAATCTTGACGATGTTCTCAAGCAGGGGGCAGGTTGGCTGAGTACGCTTCTCGGCTCGATCTGGAATTCCGGTAAGGCGCTGGTCGACATCATCTCACTGTTCGTGATTACCCCGATTGTGGCATTTTATCTGTTGCTCGACTGGGACAATATGACGGACCGGATTGATGGCTGGCTGCCCCGCGACCACGAGAAGACAATCCGAGCCATTGGCCACGATATCAACACGGCGATTGCCGGGTTTGTGAGAGGGCAGGGGTCGGTCTGCCTCATTCTGGGGTCCTTTTATGCCGTAGCGCTGACGCTGGCCGGGCTTAATTTCGGGCTGTTGATCGGCATGTTTGCCGGTCTGATCAGTTTCATCCCTTTTGTCGGTTCACTCATTGGGGCGGTGTTGGCGATTGGAGTTGCGCTGGTTCAGTTCTGGCCGGATTTTTGGTGGATCGTGTTGATTGGCGCCATATTCGCAATTGGTCAGTTTTTTGAGGGAAACATCCTGCAGCCAAAACTGGTGGGTGAAAGTGTCGGCCTTCATCCTGTCTGGCTGATGTTCTCGCTCTCTGCCTTTGGGGTGTTGCTGGGTTTTACCGGGCTTTTGATCGCGGTCCCGGTTGCGGCTGCGATTGGTGTTCTGGTCCGCTTTGGACTGAAAAAATACCTCGAAAGCGACCTGTATCGCGGGCATGGGTCGACTGTTCACCGGGACGTTTCCGGCAATGAGCCAGGCGACTGACTGATGGATAAGCCCAACCCGTCCAGTCAGCTTCCGCTGCATCTGCCGGTTGAAGCTGCACGGGCGCGTGACGATCTGGTCGTAACCGACGCCAATAAACAGGCCGTGGCCTTCATGGATTCATGGCCACAATGGCCCGGGCCGATAGCCATTTTGGCGGGGCCAACAGGGGCTGGAAAAAGCCATCTTGCCGAAATCTGGGCCACGCGGGCCGAAGCAACGTTCCTGAGCCCATCGAAAGAAGGGACGGACATTCATTCAGGCGGCAATGTTGTGGTCGAGGACATCACCCAGGGCGGATTTAGTGAAAACTGGCTTTTCCATCTCATCAATTCGGTTCGCGCTTCCCAAAACTCTCTTCTTTTGACCAGCCGTCGCTGGCCTGGAGATTGGGGAATCACTCTCCCTGATTTGCAGTCGAGAATGAAAGTGGCGCATTTGATGGAGCTGAATGAGCCGGATGATGCGTTGCTTGCCGGTGTTCTGATCAAGCTGTTTTCCGATCGGCAACTGACCGTCGATACCAGTGTGATTGATTATCTGGTGTTGCGTATGGAGCGGTCACTGGCATCGGCCCAGATTCTGGTCGCCATCGTTGACCGCCTGTCTTTGGTGGAAAAGCGCCGTGTGACCAAGCCGCTTGCTTCTCAGGCACTGCGGGAGCTTGGTCTGCAGGATTAACGTTCCTGCGATATTGCGCCGAAACAAAATTGTCACGATGGGCTTCTAAGCCTACATTGATGACAGCCCCGAAATCTGAGAACACAAATGGCACTTGAAGTCGTGGAAAGTCTTCCTTTGGAGGAGGACCTTAAAACCAGTCCGGCGCGGTTTATCAACCGCGAATGGTCCTGGCTTCAATTCAATCGACGGGTGTTGATGGAAGCGGAAAACCATCAGCATCCTGTCCTTGAGCGGCTGCGTTTCCTGTCAATTTCAGCAGACAATCTGAACGAATTCATGATGGTGCGGATTGCCGGGCTTGCCGGACAGGTGCGTGAACACGTCACCACCTTAAGCGATAATGGTCAGACACCCACTGAGCAGCTGGCCAACGCAACCCGCGAAATCGACCGCCTGCAAAAGCGTCAGCACGAAATCTTCCGTGACATGGAAGCCGAATTGGCTCGCAAGAATATCGAGTTGCTCAGAAGCCAGGATCTAAAAGGCAAAGAGAGAGACTGGGTTGAAGATCATTTCCTGTCATCGATTTTTCCGGTCCTGACGCCGCTGTCTATTGACCCTGCGCATCCATTTCCCTTCATGCCCAATCTGGGGTTGACCATGGTGCTCAACCTTTCGCGGCAGGCTGATGGAAAACAGATGACGGCACTGCTGCGATTGCCCAGTGGGCTGAAGCGGTTTGTCGCGCTTCCGGCACCTCAGGTTGATGAGGGCGAAATACCGGCCGCCCCGACCCGTTTTATCAGTGTGGAAGAGGTCGTTCGGCTTTTCATTGATCGCTTGTTCCCCGGTTACCGGATGAAGAAAAGCGGGATGTTTCGTCTCGTGCGCGATTCAGACATTGAGGTTCAGGAAGAAGCCGAAGACCTGGTTCGCCTCTTCGAGACCGCCCTGAAGCAGCGTCGGCGCGGTTCTGTTATCAGGTTGGAATTTGTCAAGGATACGCCGGAGAGCCTGAGGTCCTTTGTCATGAAGGAGCTGAATGTTACTGCCGCCGAGACCACGGTGCTGGAAGGCATGCTGGCGCTTGATGACCTCAATGAAATTGTGAGGGCCGGACCGGAGAAGCTTCGTTACGAAGCCTATAATCCACGGTTTCCTGAAAGAATACGGGAGCACAACGGCGACTGTTTTGCGGCGATTCAGGAAAAGGACCTTGTGGTTCATCATCCCTATGAATCTTTTGATGTGGTGGTGCGGTTTGTGCGTCAGGCCGCAGGCGACCCCGATGTGGTTGCCATCAAACAAACGCTGTATCGCACATCAAATGACAGTCCGATTGTTCAGGCTCTCATTGAGGCTGCAGAAAACGGCAAGTCGGTTACAGCGCTGGTGGAACTGAAAGCCCGGTTTGACGAGGAAGCCAATATTCGCTGGGCCCGCGATCTTGAGCGCGCCGGCGTTCAGGTTGTGTATGGATTCATTGAATTGAAAACCCATGCCAAGCTGTCTTTGGTCGTGCGGCGCGAACGCGGCAAACTTGTCAATTTTGTTCATATCGGGACCGGAAACTACCATCCCACCAACGCGCGCATCTATACCGATCTGTCTTATTTCACGCGTGACGATGCCATCGCGATGGATGTGGCACGGGTGTTCAATTTCATCACGGGCTATGCCCAGCCGGAGGGGCTGAAAAAGCTGCTGGTGTCTCCCTCCAATCTGCGCGAAAGCATAAACGATCTTATCGATGCCGAGCGCGCGCACGCCAGGGCCGGTCGCCCTGCGCAAATCTGGATGAAGATGAATTCGCTTGTTGATGCTGATATGGTCGACAGACTTTATCAGGCCAGCAATGATGGTGTGCAGATCGACCTGATTGTCCGTGGCATTTGTTGCCTGCGCCCTCAGGTGCCTGGGCTTTCAGAAAATATCCGCGTCAAATCCATCATCGGCCGTTTTCTTGAACATGGACGTATTTTCTGTTTCGGCAACGGCCATGGCCTGCCGTCAAAAAAGGCGCTGGTCTATGCCGGGTCGGCTGACCTGATGACCCGCAATCTGGACCGCCGTGTTGAAGTGCTGGTGCCTATGGAAAACCCAACCGTCCACGAGCAGGTTCTTGATCAGATCATGCTGGGGAATCTGATGGACAATCAGCAGAGTTGGGAAATATTGCCGGATGGCACGTCCCAGCGTCTCACACCCGCCCAGAACCGCAAGCCATTTAGTGCGCAAAATTATTTTATGACCAATCCAAGCCTGTCCGGGCGTGGAAAGTCGTTGAAAAAGGATGCGCCCCAGACCATTCAGTACCCAAGTGCTACATTGTCTGGCAAAAAGTAGTTGGAGATGCGGCGCAAGGTGCCGGTGACGGGCAGGAGAGAGGCTTAGTCACGGCATTGCGGCAGTTTGGTGAGGACCTTCGACAGACGAAGGAAGGGGGCAGCCATCGCAAGAACGTTGAAATCGATTATCCGTGCGCAGGGGCGGCTTCGAAAGCTGGTGCCCGTTGCCATTATCGATATCGGGTCAAACTCGGTTCGTCTGGTGGTGTATGAAGGGTTGTCGCGTTCACCCACCCCTTTGTTCAATGAGAAAATTCTCTGCGGCCTGGGGGCTCACCTGGCGACAACAGGGCGGCTTGACGATGAGGCTGTGGATCGGGCACTTGCTGCGCTCCGCCGGTTTCGGGTTCTGGCGCATCAGGCCGGTGCTGATCACGTTTATACGCTGGCGACGGCGGCAGCCCGTGAAGCTGAAAACGGCCCTGAATTTGTTCAGCAGGCACAGGCAATTCTTGGCAGTGATATTCACATCCTCACCGGCGCGGAAGAAGCCCGGTTCGCAGCGCTGGGTATTGAGTGCGGTTTCCTTCATCCCTGCGGTGTTTCTGCGGATATGGGGGGCGGCAGTGTCGAACTCACCGCGGTTGATGATCAACCTGTTGGCGAGGGGGTGACGCTTCCGCTGGGCGGGTTGCGCCTGCAGGACCAGTCCGGGAATTCTGTTGCAAAGGCCCGTGAGATTGTGCGGGCTGCGCTGGAAGGCAATTCAGTGCTGAAAAAGGCCAAAGGCAGCACCTTCTATGCTGTTGGCGGGACGTGGCGGGCGCTGGGCCGCTTGCATATGGCCCGGTGCCGGTATCCTCTCCATGTTATGCACAATTATGAGATCAGCGCTGATGAGGCACGCAAACTATGCCGGCGCCTCATGCGCGACCACGGCGCTGCCATACGCGGCATCGAGGCCGTATCGGCAAACCGCCGCGCACTTCTTCCCTTCGGTGCTGTGCTTTTGTCGGAGGTAATTTCAGTCATGAAGCCGGAGAAGATTGTCTTCTCCGCTCTGGGTGTGCGCGAAGGCTACCTCTATTCGCTGCTCCCGCAGAAGGTGAAAGAGGCTGATCCGCTGATCACCGCCGCTGAAGAAATGGCGGTTTTACGCTCACGCTCTCCCCGCCATGCCCGCGAGTTGGTGCGCTGGACCCGCAACGCTTTTCGCACTTTTGGCATCAAGGAAACCCGCGATGAGGAACGCTACCGCAAGGCTGCCTGTCTTCTGGCCGATATCTCGTGGCGATCGCATCCCGAATATCGCGGCGACCAGTCCCTCAACCTGATTTCCAACGGCAGTTTTGTGGGGGTCGATCATCCCGGCAGAGCGTATCTGGCACTGGCCAGCTATTTTCGCCATGAAGGGCTGATGAGCGACGATGTCAGCCCCGATATCATCAGGATCGCGCCCGACCGGACAGCCGACCGGGCAAAAATTCTGGGAGCGTTGTTTCGTGTCGCCTACCTTTTGTCGGCAGCCATGCCGGACGTGTTGCCGCGTGTTGCCTTCCAAAAGGATGGCGACGATGCTTATTGCCTGACTTTGCCACAAGAGCTGGCGAATTTTCAGGGCGAACGTTTGGACAAGCGGCTTGGCGGACTGGGCGCAACACTTGGGGAAAGCATAAGGCTTGCGGTGGAGTGCTGACGAGCAGCGCTTACCTTTGCCTCAGCCTGCCAGCATCAGATCGAGTGCCTGAACACAGGCGCCGGAAGCGCCTTTTCCCAGATTATCGAGAATGGCAACCAGATTGACCTGCTCATCATTGCCGAAAACATGCAGATCCATAGTGTCCTTGTTGGCGAGCTGGGATGCATCGAGGCGGATCACAGCATCGCTTTCGTCTGTCGAGACAACCCGAACATGCTCACACCCCTTGTAGTGAGCCGCCATGCACTCGTGAACCTGTTGACGCGAATGCGCGGCAAGCGATGCCATATGCAAAGGAAGCTGAACAATCATTCCCTGCGGGAAGCGGCCAACGCTTGGCGAAAACAGGGGGCGGCGTGTCAGCAACCCGTGCTGCGTAATTTCGGGAACGTGTTTGTGGGCGAGTTTGGTGGCGTAGAGGAAGTGCGGCGCGTCAATCGCGTCTTCTCCCTTGCCCTCCATCTGCGCGATCAAACCCTTGCCGCCGCCGGAATATCCCGAAATGGCATTGATGGTCACCATTGCATCGCCCGTCATCAGCCCGGCCTGGGTCAGCGGGCGGATCAAAGCGATAGCCCCGGTCGAATAACAACCCGGATTGGCAACGAATCTGGCTTTTGCAATTGTTGCGTCATGGCCAGGTTCCAGTTCCTTGAAGCCGAAAACCCAATCTGAATTGGTTCTGTGCGCAGTGGAGGCATCGATCAGCCGGGTTGTGCCGCTTGCGACCATTTGGGCGGATTCGCGCGCGGCATCATCCGGCAGGCACAAAATGGCGAAATCGGCCTCGTTGAGAAGCTCTTCACGCACCGCGCGGTCGTGTCTTTGTGCATGAGGTATTGAGAGGAGATTGATATCATCCCGCTTTTCCAGCCGTGAGAGAATTTGCAGACCGGTCGTGCCGTGCTCGCCGTCGATATAGATTTTCGGTTTCATGATAAGGCTTCTTTTTCAGGGGGATAGATCGGTATTCGGAATCAGTTTCCGAGCCCATTGAATCAAACATTCAACGCTGCTGTCGTCGTTCCCAAAGAAGCCCAAGCATGTACATCGCGATTGTGGATCCTGCTATCGAGGTAATGTCTGCGTGATCATACGCAGGTGAGACCTCTACCACATCTGAGCCAACGATTTCCAGCCCTTTCAGACGGCGAAGAATGGCCAGTGCCTGTGCTGAAGAAAAACCACCCGAAACCGGCGTCCCCGTCCCAGGCGCATAGGCGGGATCAAGGCAGTCAATATCGAAGGTCAAATAGGTCTTGGCACCGGCCACCCGCGCCAGAATGCGATCGACGATTTCCGTCGTGCTCATCTCATGGGCGTCCAAAGCGTGGATGATCTCTATACCGCAATCTCGCGGAGCATGAGTGCGGATGCCTATCTGGATCGAACGGCTTGTATCGATCAGCCCTTCGTTCACCGCGCGGGCAATCATTGTACCATGATCAACGGCACCGTCTTCATCGTCCCAGGTATCTTGATGGGCATCAAACTGAACAAGGGCGAGAGGGCCATGTTTGGCCGCGTGCGCTTTCA
Organism: uncultured Rhizobiaceae group bacterium; assembly: GCA_937930635.1. Taxonomy (GTDB): domain Bacteria; phylum Pseudomonadota; class Alphaproteobacteria; order Rhizobiales; family Rhizobiaceae; genus Pseudahrensia. Next base: position 31,943 of record CALHCF010000024.1, on the reverse strand, counting down.
AAAGAGGGTAGGTCACGAAATGATCCCCACCCAGCGACAGCAGATAGGGAGCAGAATCGGCATTGATGATATGAGCGGCGCTCTCTTCGATAATCTCCGGCACACGATGTTGCCAGCCGTAATAGAAGTAGCAATCGCCATAGTCGATGACAGCGAGATCTTTGAAAATATACTCGCCGAACGGGTATTGTGGATCATTGTCCATGATCGCGGATGCTTCACGCACCCCGCGTGGACCAAAGCGGGTGCCGGGCCGGTTTGATGTGGCGGTATCCAGAGGTATGCCCCACACCACCGCGTCGGCATGTGTCAGATCGGTCGTGTATTTGCGCCGCGCAAAGGACAGTGCGCCAGCATATGTTGGATCGCTCCCTTTTTCGTGGAGTGTTTTTGCCGTGAAGGCATTGTCCATGCCGGGATATTTTTCGCGTGTCATGAAAACATCCTGTTTTGACCCAGCCACAAGGCCGCAAATTCGTGATCTGCAATCAGTATAGTGTGACAACCGTTCAAAGAAAGTGAAGCTGAGCCTGAACGAGTTTTCCACCTGAGCACCGATTGGAGGGAGAACGCCCTCTGGAGCCCAAGTTGCGGTGGTCTATTTGTACGATGAAAGTCCCTGAGGATGGGCGAGTGCGCGCGCCACCTGATCGCGGTCCCAAAGCGCCATTTGGCGTGGCGGGAAGGGGGCCACCCAGTCCTCGATATGCTGTTTTGCCGGTTTGGGAAAACAGTAGGGTTCCTTGAACAGATCAATCAGGCGAAAACCACCACTGCGGATGTCTTCGTTGTGGTGGTCGTCTTCCACGATATGCGTGCTGGTGAGGATCAAAGAATTGTCCGATTCCAGAAATTTCTCGAGAGCCAAAAATGTGTCGGCAAATGAAAGGTGGAACAGGCAATCGCGGCAAATGACCAGGTCAGCGGTGGGCAAAACCTCACGGCAAATATCAGCCTTTATGAAGCTGACAGAGGCATCTTTGAATTGTCGATTATTTTCATCAACGAGGCCATCCACGATATCGACTCCGATATAGCGAATTCCGGTCTCGTCCACGACGGACTTCATCCAGTTGTAGTCTCCGCAGGGGGCATCGACGACGGTTTCAATGCCGTGTTCTTTGAAAAGCCCCGGCAATTGCGCGCGCAGGTTTGTCGTATATTTCAACGTTGAGCCGGAACCGCTGACGCTTTCCGGATCTTTCCAGCTGTTTCTCTCAAACTTCCTGTGAAACTCATTTTTGCGCCAGCGGTCATCCGCTCTGGCTCCGCGCAAAAGTTTGTCCACCCGGTATTTGAACTTACGAAAGCTCATGAAAATGCTCTTGATAAAACAGCTTTGCACCTATGAAAAAGCGGACCATGAAGCCCGCTTTTCCGACGATACCACAAGGCAACAGGCCTTAGCGTTTCGAGAACTGGAAGGAACGGCGGGCTTTTGCACGTCCGTATTTCTTACGTTCCACAACGCGGCTGTCGCGTGTCAGGAAGCCACCGGCTTTCAGTGTGGGGCGCAGTTCCGGTTCAAAATGGGTCAATGCCTTCGATATGCCATGGCGCAATGCACCTGCCTGGCCGGAAAGACCGCCACCGCCAACAGTTGCAATAATATCAAACTGTGTCTCACGCCCGGTGGCGACAAGAGGTTGTTTGATAACCATCTGCAAAACCGGACGGGCAAAATATTCCGAAAAATCGCGAGATTTTGTGGCTTTTGAATTTTCCTTGCGGTTCTTCTTTTGAACAGTACGGGATTTTGTCGACCCTTCAATGATGATGCGACCGGATCCAGGTTTCAGCCAGACACGGGCAATCGCGTCCTTACGCTTGCCGGTGGCATAGGCGCGGCCCTGATCATCGACCTTGCGCTCATAAACCGGAGCGTCGGGGGATACAGTTGCAGCAGCCGGAGCTTCCGCGCCTTCCGCAGCCGGGGCTGCGCTACCCAGAGCGCTGCCGAGTTCTTCCAGAGAATTGATTTCGGCCATGCTCAGGCACTCCTTTTGTTTTTGGGGTTCAAAGCTGCCAGATCAATGGCTTCTGGCTTTTGAGCCTCGTGCTTGTGCTCCGGGCCGGCATAGACATAGAGATTTTTCATTTGACGGCGGGAAAGAGGGCCACCTGGCATCATCCGTTCGACAGCTTTCTGCACCACGCGCTCCGGGAAACGGCCTTCAATAATCGCACGCGCCGTGCGCTCTTTGATGCCGCCGGGATAACCGGTGTGCCAATAATATTTCTTGTCAGTGAACTTCTTGCCTGTGAAAGCAACCTTCTCAGCGTTGACGATGATGACATTGTCGCCGTCATCAACGTGCGGGGTGAAGGTTGGTTTGTGCTTGCCGCGCAGGCGGTTTGCCACGAAAGAAGCGAGACGACCGGGAACGAGGCTTTCAGCATCGATCAAGATCCATTTCTTCTCTACTTCCGCGGGTTTTTGCGAAAAGGTTTTCATTCGGGTTAGGCCCTGTCTGTCTTGAATACAGTATTTTGGAACCGTCTGAAGGGAACGTATGCCCCGACAAACAGCGGCCCCGTGTTCCCACGAGGCCTGTTGGGCCGTTCATAAGGCTGGGTTGAGTCGCCGTCAACCCCAAAATATGAAAGGCGTTCTGAAATAATGTTTAAAATCAGGTAATTATCAATATGGTATTCAGATGCCGCAAAAAAGAGCCAAATTGGGCGCATGGCGCAAAAAAAATCAGGAAACTTCGCAATACTTGCTTGATCTCTAATATTACGTAACGTAAATAGCAGCGGCGACACGTCAACGCCACTGTGCCCGCCAAGACTGGTGGTTGTTGAACGTGTTCGCAGCCGGGTGCTTTGCACTTGAGCTGGTGAACGGCGGGGAGGGGCTCGCCAACACGACCTGTCGTTCACCACCCACCCTATCAGACAAGCCAAAGCCGCTGCAGGCGGCAAGTTGTCGCTATCTACCTGATCAGCCCGTTTTGGGTGGAATGGCATATGTACCTGTGGCGTGAGCGATCGTCCCCGGTTCACCGTTTGCCGTAATTTCGATATCAAAGACCATCAGACGCTTGCCGAGTTTCAGGATTCGACAATGACCGTCCAGGGTGCCTGGCATGGCCTTGCGCATAAAGTTGATGTTGAGATTGGTCGTCACCGCCAGCGCTTCACGACCGATATGGGACAGGACACAGATATACCCTCCCATGTCGGCCAGAGCGAAAAGTGTCGGGCCTGACACCGTACCACCGGCGCGCAGATGGCGGTCGCTGGTCTGGATTTGAATATGCGTTTCACCCGGCGCAACACCGACCACTTTCATGTGCGGGAAATCATCGATGATTTGCGGGTAAACCTCCACAATGTAGCGGTTCAGCTCATCCGCACTCAAAACTGGTGTCAGGTCAGATGTCATCACTTGTCCTGGCCTCCTGTTTGCGGGTTTACAGGCCGGTTCCTGGTCCAGTCAAAGGTTCCGGAATCGCGCTCCCGAACGGCAGATTTCCACCCCGTTTCCTGCGAACGTGCCTTGAAATTCAAGCCTTCCGGCGAATGCCGTGTTATGCCGTCAAACACCGTTGCCAGACGTTGTGTGCTGGAAAGTCCCATCGACTCGATAGCCTGATTAATGACCATTTTTTGCATCATCAGCTGATTGACAGGGACTGTCGCCATTCGGTGCGCCAGCCGGTCGACTTCTTCATCAAGTAATTCAGCAGGCACTGACTTTAACACCAGTCCCATATCGGCGGCTTCTTTGCCGTTAATCTTGTCGCCGGTAAAAAGCATCCGCTTGGCTTTTTCCGCCCCCAGCCGATAGACCCACATGGCTGTGGTCGGGCACCCCCATACCCGGGCCGGCATGTAGCCGATCTGGGCATCATCGGCCATCACGATCATGTCGCAGCACAGGGCAATGTCGGATCCGCCCGCAACGGCAAAGCCGTGCACCTTGGCAATAACCGGTTTGTGCGAGCGCCACAGGGACATAAAGAGTTCTGTGTTGCGCGACATGAAGGCGTAATCCTGCATGGGGTCCCAGGGCATCTCCTGGGTCATTTCATGGCCGCTTCCTTCGTCGGCCTGAGCGTAATGAGCCAGATCATATCCTGCACAAAAGGCTTCTCCGGCACCACTCAGCACGATGACATGGATGTCGGGATCGCGGTTGGCTTCCTCAACACATCTTGCGAGGGCCTGCGGCAGCTCATCATCAATGGCATTGAGAACGTCGGGTCGGTTAAGAACGATCCGCCCGATAGAGCCGTCCTTCTTCAAAAAAACCGTATCTGGCATTGGTAAATTCATCCCCATGGTTGCGCCAAGATTTGCAACTAATTAGGTGTTGGGCAATGTAAAAATGGGGTGAAGCTCGATGGCAGAGGTTCTCAAGATAGTAACACCGGTCGATCTGGACGATGCTCCACTGGCCAAACAGCGTTTGGAAGGCGGAGTTTTGCGCCTGGTTTTGAACAACCCGCCTGCAAATACCCTGTCTGAGGCGATGCTCGGCGAACTGGGCGACAGCCTGGACAAGGCAGGGGGCGACAAGGAGATACGGGCCATTATCCTTGCAGCCAACGGGCATTTGTTTTGTGCCGGACACGACCTTAAGGAAATGACGGCCCGCCGGGTCGATGAGGACCGAGGCCGGGCCTATTTCCAAAGCATGATGGAAAAATGCTCATCCGTCATGCAGGCCATCGTCAACAATCCAAAGCCGGTGATTGCCGAAGTCAATGGCCTCGCGACAGCTGCGGGGTGTCAACTGGTGGCCAGTTGTGACCTGGCTATTGCGAGCGAGGATGCTGCTTTTTGCACGCCAGGCGTCCATATCGGCCTTTTCTGCTCCACACCCATGGTTGCCTTGTCGCGCAACGTTCATCGCAAACATGCAATGGAAATGCTGTTGACTGGTGAGGCCATCACGCCAAGCCATGCCCGGGAGATCGGGCTGGTGAACCGGGTGGTTCCTGTCGAATACCTGGAGAAGATCACCCTTCAATATGCACGCAAGATTGCCGAGAAGTCTTCTTACACGCTGAAAGCGGGCAAGCAGGCTTTCTATCAGCAGCTGGAAATGCCGCTTGCGGATGCCTATGCCCACTGCGCAGCCGTTATGACAGAAAACATGCTGGCAAAGGATGCCGAAGAGGGGATTGGTGCCTTTTTGGAAAGCCGCGATCCTGAATGGCAAGATGAATAGCGGCGACCACGACACCTATTTGGACGCGCATATTCGTTCTGTTCTCCAGTCGGTCAAATCGGTAGCCATCATTGGTGCCAGTGCCAACAAGGTCAGGCCGTCTTATTTCGTGGCGACCTATCTTCAAGACAAGCACTATGAGATTTTCCCGATCAATCCGGGACATGCCGGCAACACCATTTCTGACGCAATGACTTATGCCAGCCTGGCGGATCTGCCGAAGCCGGTGGACATGGTGGATATTTTTCGCCGCAATGAGGAACTGCCCCGCATTGCCAGCGAGATCATGAAAATGCCGGTATTGCCCAAGGTGGTCTGGATGCAGCTGACAATCCGCGATGATGCCATCGCACAGGCCCTTGAAATGGCCGGTATCACCGTGATCATGAACCGATGTCCAAAAATCGAATATGCCCGCCTGTGCGGCGAGATCAACTGGGTGGGATATAACCGGCGAACAATTTCAGCTCGAAAACCCAAGCTTGCCGGTGGCTATCAGCACTTTGGGCTGGGAAATGAGGATTTTCCCAGTTGAGGCCAGCCCAGGCATTGGCATCTTTTGACGGGGGCTTGATAAACTTGGCTTTTGGCGAACTGGCGTCTGATCAACATTTTGTGAATTTTTTGCAAAATTCTGCTGTCATATCATCCGTCGGATTTAATTTATTTATGCTTGATTAAGGAAAATGTTATGAGCAACCGCGAACCTGGTTTTGAAACCCTCGCCATTCACGCCGGGGCCCAGCCCGATCCGGCGACCGGGGCGCGCGTGACCCCGATCTATCAGACCACGGCATTCGTATTTGATGATGTTGATCATGCCGCATCGCTGTTTGGATTGCAGGCATTCGGGAACGTCTATACCCGCATTACCAACCCCACCACGGCGGTTCTGGAAGAGCGGGTTGCTGCGCTGGAAGGGGGAACGGCTGCACTTGCAACGGCATCCGGCCACGGTGCACAGATGCTGGTTTTCCATGCACTCATGCAACCGGGTGACGAATTTGTCGCCGGGCGAAAGCTTTACGGCGGCTCAATCAATCAGTTTGGGCACTCGTTCAAGCATTTTGGCTGGAATGTGAAATGGGCGGACGGGCTCAAACCGGCCGACTTTGAAAAACAGATCACCGAAAAGACCAAGGCGATTTTCATTGAGAGCCTTGCAAACCCCGGCGGGGTTATCATGGATATCAACGGTATCGCGGAGGTGGCCCGCAAGCATCACATTCCTCTGATTGTCGATAATACGATGGCGACACCTTATCTTTGTCGCCCGATCGAGCATGGGGCCGATATTGTTGTTCATTCACTGACCAAATTTATGGGCGGGCACGGAAACTCTATGGGCGGCGCCATTGTCGATGGCGGCACATTTGACTGGGCAAAGGATGACCGGTTTCCGGTTCTCACGCAGCCGCGCCCTGAATATGCAGATATGGTTTTGTATGAAACCTTTGGCAATTTTGCCTTTGCCATTGCGTGTCGCGTCATGGGACTTCGCGATCTGGGGCCGTCGATCTCACCTTTTAACGCGTTCCAGATTTTGACCGGTATCGAGACGCTTCCCCTGCGGATGCAGCGCCACTGTGACAATGGTTTGGCTGTGGCCAAATTTCTGGACAGTCACGACAAAGTTGAATGGGTTTCCTATGCCGGTCTGGAGGATGACCCCTATTATGAGCTGCAGCAGAAATATATGCCCAAGGGGGCGGGGTCTGTGTTCTCCTTTGGCGTAAAAGGGGGCTATGACGCCGGGGTCAAACTGGTTTCCAGCCTGGAGATTTTCTCGCATCTGGCAAATCTGGGCGACACCCGTTCCCTGGTGATCCATCCCTCATCGACGACACATCGCCAGCTGGACAAGGAACAGCAGGCGGCGGCCGGGGCCGGACCTGATGTGGTGCGCCTGTCTATTGGTATTGAAAATGTCGATGACCTGATCGCTGATCTTGATCAGGCGCTCAACAATACCTGAACCAGTTTCGGGGCGTCCGGGGATGTTTGGTTGATCAGGAAGCTCTGACGATAAAGGGGCTGAGAAGCGTTTGAACGGCTTTTCAGCCCTTGTTTGCTGGCTTCCAGGCCCGGCGTTCACTCTTGCGACACATTTTTGGGGCATCGTAGAGCCATGTTGAAAAGAGCAGCACTGATTGCGGGTTTTGTGATGGCGGCCATCGGTCTTTCCGGCTGCGTCAACACAACTGCCGATGCTCTTTATCTTGAGCCAACTGGCCAGGCTCAGATAACCGGAAAAGTGCCGGATGTTAGTAAATCAGCTGTCGCTGAAACCCAACAGATGACACCGCAGGAAAAAGCCGCCTTGAAAAACGAACTGGCAGCCAGTGTCCGCGACGGACGGGCGCAGGCAGCTTCAAATTCACCGGCGGCCTATCAGAGTGAAGTTGCTAAGCTGCGCCGTGATGCGGCTGCGCTTCGCAAGAGACGGTTGCAGCAAATACAAAACAGCGGGCGTATCAACCAATAGGGCCAACACGCCCTGATCCACAGCCCATGACTCACAAGGCATGATCCACAACCCATGACGTACAGGGCATGACCTCTAAGGCAAGGCTCACAGGTCCAAAGGCGTGGAAATTTCCCGGTGCCTGCGATTGCAATATGGTGTGAAAAGAGGCAATCAGCCAAAGCTCACTTCATTAGTGTCTCAGGGCATATCCGAACATGACTTCTCCCCTCCGACTTGGAATTGCAGGCATCGGCACGGTCGGTGCAGCCCTTATACGACTTGTGCAGGACAAAGCTTCAATGCTCGAGGAGCGTTGCGGCAGACCTGTTGAAATAACAGGCGTCAATGCACGTGACAAAAACAAGGATCGCGGGATCTCCCTTGAGGGAATGACTTGGTTCGATGATCCGGCTTCTTTGGCAAAAAGCGATGAGATTGATGTTTTTGTTGAATTGATGGGAGGCGAGGACGATCCGGCCCTCAGCGCCGTAAAGGACGCCTTGAACGCTGGGAAACATGTTGTCACGGCCAACAAGGCTCTGCTGGCAAAGCATGGTGTCGAATTGGCGCAGCTTTCCGAATCCAAAGGCTTGCTGCTGAACTTTGAGGCAGCCGTGGCTGGCGGCATCCCGGTCATCAAAGTGATGCGGGAATCGTTGACCGCGAACTCGGTGTCCCGTGTTTTCGGTATTATGAACGGGACCTGCAATTATATTCTCACAAGAATGGAAGACGAGGGGCTCTCCTTTGATGCCTGTCTTGCTGATGCCCAGGCTCTTGGCTTTGCAGAAGCAGACCCCACATTCGATATCGAAGGAAACGATACAGCCCATAAGCTTGCCATCCTGGCCAGTCTGGCTTTCGGAACCCGTATCGCGCCAGACGCAATCTATCTTGAGGGTATTTCCAAAATCACGACTGACGACATCGAGGCGGCCCGTGATCTGGGATACAGGATCAAGTTGTTGGGTGTTGCCAGCCGCACCTCTGCGGGTGTCGAAAGCCGCGTCCACCCGGCAATGGTTCCCCTTGGTTCTCCCATTGCGCAGATTGCCGGAGTTACAAACGCGGTCTCCATTGAAGCTGATACGGTCGGCAGCCTGATGATGTCTGGCCCCGGCGCGGGAGGGGATGCAACTGCCTCTGCCGTGGCAAGCGATATCTGCGATATTGCGAAGTCGAAACCCGGCCATCAGCATGGCCCCGCATTGGGGCAACCGGCCGTGAGCCTGGTGCCGCACGAGCGCGCTGAGATGCGGGCCCATGCCGGTGGATATTTTATTCGACTGACGGTCCTCGACCAGCCCGGTACGATGGCTTCAATTGCGACCCGCATGGCCGAACAGGAGATTTCCCTGGAATCGATTGTTCAAAGACGGGCCAAAGGGGAATCCGCATCGGAACTGGCCCCGATTATTCTCATTACGCACGAGACCACGGAAGCCGCCATCAAGACAGCGCTTAAGGGAATTGAGTCAGATGGCCGGTTGAAGGGTGAGGCCCAGATGATCCGTATTGAGAAACTGGGATAGTTAAGCACAAGAGGAGACGCAACGCATCGCCGATTGCCTTTCTTCCTGCCATCTGTGAAATAGCAAAAAAATTCTTTCCTCTGACGAATCGGAAATCCGCTCATGTCCACACCGGCAGGCCCAGAACCAGGTTATCTTGATCGTATGCTCACCATGGAAATGGTACGCGTTGTGGAGGCGGCAGCGGTTGCTGCGGCCCGGGAACGGGGGCAGGGCGATGAGAAGAAAGCCGACCAGGTTGCGGTAGACGCCATGCGGCGCGAACTCAACAATCTTCCAATTTCAGGACGCATCGTCATTGGTGAGGGTGAGCGGGACGAAGCACCCATGTTGTTTATCGGTGAGGAAGTGGGACTGGGGGGGCCTGAAGTTGATATTGCCCTTGATCCCCTCGAAGGCACGACAATATGCGCCAAAAACCAGCCCAATTCGCTCGCCGTCATTGCCATTGCTGCGCGTGGAAAGCTGCTTTATGCGCCGGATGTCTACATGGACAAGATTGCAATCGGGCCGGGCTACCCTGATGGAATAATCAATATTGATGCATCACCGACTGAGAACCTTGAAGCTGTGGCCAAAGCCAAGGGCTGCAAGGTGTCGGAAATATCGACATGTGTGATGGACCGGTCTCGCCATACCAAACTGATTGAAGAAATCCGTCGTGCCGGCGCTGCAATACGTCTGATCGGTGATGGTGATGTTGCCGGCATCATCCACACGACCGAACCTGATGAAACCGGCATCGACCTTTATATGGGTATTGGTGGTGCGCCGGAGGGCGTTCTTGCCGCTGCCGCTTTGCGTTGCACGGGCGGACAGATGCAGGGACGGCTTATTCTCGACACCGATGAAAAACTGGAACGGGCCGCCCGGATGGGCGTTGATGATCCCCAAAAGGCCTATTCAATGGAGGAAATGGCGCAGGGCGATGTCCTGTTTGCTGCAACCGGTGTGACCGATGGCAATATGCTGCGGGGTGTAAAGTTCAATCAGGGATCGGCAAAAACCCATACCGTGGCGATGCGTTCGTCCACCGGCACCATTCGGTGGATCGAAGCCACGCACAGCAATGTTGAGAAATTTCCCTCAGCAACATAATTGAGCCGTTTGTAGGTTGCACCAGAGGTTCAAAAGAAGGGGCGCAGATCCAGGCCGGGCAGATCCAGGCCGGATTGGCAGGACGTTAGCAGGTGACGAGGGATGATTGGCAAGACGCTGGGAATCTATTTTGCGCTCCACTTTCTGCGCAATTTCCTATTTGTGTTTCTCCTTTTCTTCGGGCTTATCACCGCCGTTGATGTCATTGATCTTCTGCCCCGCATATCCAAAGTGATTGAAGTAACGATCTGGGATGTGTTGACGATTTCCCTGATGCGGGCGCCAACCTTCCTGGAAGGCATTTTGCCGTTTGCAGCATTGTTTGCCGGGGCGACATCGCTGCTGTTGCTGAGTCGCAAACTCGAACTTGTCGTTGCGCGAGCGTCTGGCGTTTCAGTCTGGCAGTTTCTTTTTCCCCTCGTGTTGACGGCCATGCTGCTTGGCGTGGGAACCATGCTTGTTCTCAATCCGGTTTCTGTCCGGGCGCTGAAATATTCAAAGGATGTCGAGGCCCGCGTTCTGGGCAAGGTGCGCGGCAGCGTTTCAAAGGGAGCGGACAGCTTTTGGCTGCGCATTGCGCAAGATGATGGCAGCCTGGTTATCAGAGCTTCGGTTCAGCGCGAGCAGGGGCGTTTTCTTGCAGGCGTCTCCATTTACAGTTTTGATTCCAAATTTGTTTCGACCAATCGCATTGATGCCAAGACGGCCGATTTTACGACCTTGCCGAACCAAAAGAGCGTCTACAGGCTCAAGGACGTTTTGATTTCCTATCCAGGAAAGCGGGCTGAAAGGGTTGCGACCATGGATATTCCTGTTCGCATCTCGGAGTCTGATCTGGCGGCGTCGGTTATCAGCCCCAGAGATGTCAGTTTTTGGAATCTGAAAACCGAGGCTCAACGCGCGCGCAGTTCAGGGCGTAGTGGATTGTCGTTTGACACGCGCTACCAGTCTTTCCTGGCAAAACCCTTCCTTTTGGCGGCCATGGTTTTGCTGGCAGCAAGCGTATCGCTGCGCCTTTCGCGCTTTGGCAACAATGTCAAAGTGATATTCCTGGGGGTGTTGTCCGGCTTTCTGCTCTTTGCTGTTGCCAGACTGGTGCTCGCCTTTGGCAACAGCGGCCTGGTGGCCCCCGTCTGGGCCGCATTCATGCCGCCGACCGTTGCTCTTATGGTTGCTGCAACGGTGCTGCTTTATCAGGAAGACGGATAAGTATATCGGCCCTGGCGCAATGGGAGAGTGGATCGGTATCCGCCCCGGCTATTCCAGTTATTCCAGCTCGATCAGCTGAATTTTCTTGTCTTCGAACCCAAGCGCCAGATCACCACGTTTGAGTTCCAGCGCCTGTTTTCCAAACAGTTCCTTGCGCCAGCCGTGGAGCGCGGCCACATCTGCATCATCATCTGCTGCAATCTTTTCCAGATCATCGATAGTGGCGATAACCTTGCTTGCGACACCGTGTTGTTCGGCCACAATTTTCAGCAGCACTTTAAGCAGTTCGGTTGCCGCAGATGTGCCTTCGGGTGATCGGGTCGGTCTGGGGACATCCGGCAGATCGGACTTTGGCAGCGCGAGAGCCTTCTCGATGGCTTCAAGCAAACTGTCGGCAAAACGGGAATTTTCAAAACCCTTGGGCAGAGCACGCAGTCGACCAAGAGCCTTTTTCTCGCGTGGATGCTGTTGCGCAATTTCGTAGATTGCGTCGTCCTTGATGACACGGCCGCGCGGGATATCACGCTCGCGCGCCTGGGTCTCGCGCCACTCGGCGACATGTTGCATCACCGCAAGATCAAGCGGCTTGCGCACCCGCATTTTCAATCGCGTCCATGCCTTTTCAACCGGCAGATCATATGTCTCTTCACTGGTGAGGACTTCCATCTCCTCATCAACCCATGATGAGCGATCCTTAGCGGCCAGATCGTTTCTGAGACTTTCATAGACATCGCGCAAATGCGTCACGTCTGCCAGCGCATAATTGAGCTGCTTGTCGGTCAAAGGACGCCTTGACCAGTCTGTGAAGCGCGAAGACTTGTCGATATGAGCCCCCGTGATGCGTGAAACCAGCTGGTTATAGGCAATCGAGTCGCCATAGCCGCACACCATGGCTGCGACCTGGGTATCGAACAGCGGGGCGGGTATGAGGCCACCGAGATTGTGCACGATCTCGACATCCTGTCTGGCGGCGTGAAAAACCTTGATGACTTCCTGATTGCCCATCAGTTTGAAGAAGGGGGCAAGATCGATATCTTCGGCCATGGGGTCGACGATGACTTCGCTATCCGGCCCCGCAATCTGAATAAGGCACAGAATAGGCCAGAATGTCGTTTCGCGCAGAAACTCGGTGTCAACGGTAACGTAGGGGTGTTTTGCGAACTGGTCACAGGCGTCGACCAGTGTCTCTGTATCAGTAATAATTTTCATTGGCGGGGTATAACCCTGCACCAAAACCGAGGCCAGCCCTTATTTGAACAGGCTCCTATTTTGAATAACGCCCTCCTTTGCTGCGCGCCCGTGTTAGTTTCTGCATGACGGGCGATGTTCGCAACAACATACGGAATGGTCCGCGGCCTTCGACCGGCACCGCATCGCGCACAACCATGCGCCAAAGAGTGCCAACAACCAGAAGCCCGTGGGTAAAACTGGTAAAGGCGAACAGTGAGGCCGGGCCGTAAATATCCAGCAGCAATGAGGATACCGTTGGTCCAATCATCGCGCCAATCCCGTAAAAGAACATTAGCCCCGCAGCGAGCATAACAAACTGATCTTTTGACGCGCGGTCATTGGCGTGTGCGGCGGAAAGAGAATAAAGCGGCAAAGAAAAGGCACCAAAGGCAAACACGCCAACATAGACAAGCGGGATATTGGCTTTTGCAACGAATGACAGGAACAAGCCGGAAAGCACAGCGCCGAGCGTTGCCAAAATGAGAATCCAGCGCCGGTCATATCGGTCGGACAGGATGCCGAGAGGGTATTGCAGTATGGCACCCCCGATTACGCCCAGGCTGATGAACGTGGCAACGCTTGCAAGCGACAGCCCAACCGACTGGGCATAGAGCGGGCCGATATACCGGAAGGCGGTGTTTGTAACGCCAATGACAATACACCCCAGACAGGCGAGGGGTGAAATCACCCAGATTGCCCGCAGGTCAAATTTCACCGCTTCAGGCGCCCGTGGCTTGGAGCGGTCGCCAATGGCAACGGGAACGAGAGAAAGAGAAATCATCAGCGCCATGATGCCAAACAGCGTGAATCCGTCCGTGCCAAACACCGGCATCAGAAACTGAGCACCAGAAACAACGCAGATATCGAGAACCCGGTAGAGGCTTGTCACTCTGCCGCGGTCGGCGTTGACAACGCTTGAATTCAGCCAACTCTCTATCGTGGTGAACAGGCCCGAAAAGCAAATGCCGATGACCAACCGGGTGGCCATCCAGACATAGGGATCAATGATCAGGATCATCAATAATGTGCATGAAGCAGCGAGCGCCGCGAGAGCCGCAAATATCCGGATATGCCCCACCATCAGCAGAAGGCGCGGTGCCACAATGCATCCGGCCAGAAATCCGATGAAATAGGTGGTGCCCATCCAGCCAACTTGTCCGGCGCTCATGCCTTCCTGGACACCGCGCACAGCAATAAGCGTGCTGAAAAGGCCATTGCCGCCCAGAAGAATGCCGGCAGCAAGGAGAAGCGGAAAGAGCGGTCTCAGATCCAGCATGGACAAAATGGCCGGGCCACGGCGAAATCGAATCAGATGCTGTGACGCTAGACCTTGTTCTCGGCCAAGTCATGAAAGTAATGGCCATGACCGTATTTGATGGCAAAAAAAGAGGTGCACTCCGTGACCGGAATGCACCCAGGTGATCGTTACCGATTCATTTTTTTATCGTTATGACATCGTCGAGACTGGACTTGTCGACCAACCGCCGATTGCCCTCAATTACGAAGGAAACGGCTGGCGGGATCACAATATTCGGCCCAAAGCCCTGTTTTTGCGATCAATCAAAAGTCAGGGGTAAGTGAACTCGGCAAGCACAGACTGTCCTGAACCCCCGGCGACAGGGAAAAAGCCTGTTGTGAAATACAGGTCCGTTGCGCACACTGATCGCCGGATTTCAAAAAAGGCAGCAGGTTGATGATAGCGATTATTTTTGAGGTGTTTCCCCATCCTGACCGCAAGGCGCAATATCTGGACATTGCTGCAGGGCTGCGATCAGATCTGGAAAAAATAGACGGATTTATCTCCGTTGAGCGTTTTCAAAGCCTGACAAACCCCAAAAAACTGCTGTCGATCTCATTTTATGAAAACGAAGAGGCCGTCACCGCCTGGCGCAATCTTGCCTCCCACCGCCGCGCGCAGGCCATGGGACGCAGTGAGGTGTTTTCAAATTACCGGCTGCGTGTTCTCAGCGTCATGCGCGACTATGGCATGTTCGACCGTGATCAGACTCCGGTGGACAGTGTCGAGCATCATGACCAAAGCAGCAGCGATGCGAGACCGTGAAGTAATCAGCCTGCGGGACCGCACCGGTTCGGGCAGCGGCAAACCTTGACTTCTGGTGGTTGTCGGGGTCAAAACCCGCGCAATGGGGCTGCCTTTGGGCAAGCCCGCTCCCCAGTATCAGGAAACACCCCCATGCACCGCTATCGCAGCCACACCTGTGCCGACCTTCGCGCCAGCGATGTGGGCAACACCACACGTCTTTCTGGCTGGGTCCACCGGGTTCGTGACCATGGTGGAGTTCTGTTCATTGACTTGCGTGATCACTATGGAATCACCCAGGTCGTTGTTGATCCTGATTCCAAGGGTTTTGCTTTGGCAGAAGCCGTGCGCTCGGAATGGGTGATCCGCATTGATGGTGATGTGAAGGCACGGAGCGCTGAGACCGTGAACACGAACCTGCCGACGGGAGAGATTGAGGTTTACGCTCGCGAGATAGAAGAATTGTCCAAGGCAGCAGAATTGCCATTGCCTGTTTTTGGAGAACTCGATTATCCCGAAGATGTGCGGCTGAAATACCGTTTTCTCGATCTGCGACGCGAGACCCTGCACAACAACATCATGACCCGGATGGACATTATCCACGACATGCGCACGCGTATGCGTGAAGCGGGGTTCAATGAGTTTTCGACACCCATTTTGACCGCATCGTCACCGGAAGGTGCGCGGGACTTTCTCGTGCCAAGCCGAATCCACCCTGGTCAGTTCTATGCGCTGCCGCAGGCTCCGCAGCAGTATAAGCAGCTGATCATGATGAGCGGCTTTGACCGCTATTTCCAGATCGCTCCCTGCTTTCGCGATGAAGACCCGCGCGCGGACCGGTTGCCGGGCGAATTTTATCAGCTGGATGTGGAAATGAGTTTTGTTGAAGAGGACGATGTTCTCTCGACCATGGAGCCGGTCATCCGCGATTGCTTCAAGGCGTTTGCGGGAGACAAGCGCGTGACAGAAAACTTCCCGCGCATTCCCTACAAAGAAGCCATGCGCAAATACGGGAGCGACAAGCCGGATTTGCGCAACCCGATTGAAATGCAGAACGTGTCGGAACATTTCCGCGGGTCGGGCTTTAAGGTGTTTGCCGGCATTCTCGATGCAAGCGACCAGCATGAGGTGTGGGCGATCCCGGTAAAAGGGGCAGGCAGCCGCAAGCATTGCGATCGGATGAATTCATGGGCGCAGCAGCAGGGACAGCCTGGAATGGGCTACATTTTCTGGCGCGAACTTGAAGGCAAGTTTGATGCGGCGGGTCCCATTGCCAAAAATATTGGTGAGGAACGGACGGAAGCGATCCGCAATCAGCTTGGTCTGGAAATCGGCGATGCTGTTTTCTTCGCCGCCGGTGACCCGGCCAAGTTTGCCGGATTTGCGGGAGAGGCCAGAGACAAGGCTGGTGAGGAAGCCGGGCTGATTGACGAAGATGCGTTTGAGTTCTGCTGGATTGTCGATTTCCCGTTCTATGAATGGGATGAAGAAAACAAGAAGGTCGAATTTTCTCACAACCCGTTTTCAATGCCCAAGGGCGGCCTGGATGCACTGGAGAACGAGGACCCGCTCACGATTGATGCCATGCAGTACGACATGGTGTGCAACGGTTTTGAACTTGCGTCCGGTGGGATTCGCAACCACTTGCCCGATACGATGGTCAAGGCCTTCGAGATCGCGGGGCTGTCAAAGGAAGTCGTTGAGGAACGGTTTGGCGGTTTGTACCGTGCATTTCAGTATGGCGCGCCACCCCATGGAGGCATGGCGGCTGGTGTGGACCGTATTGTCATGTTGCTGTGCGGCACCAAGAACCTGCGGGAGATCACCATGTTCCCCATGAACCAGCAGGCCAGGGATCTGCTGATGGGCGCGCCGGGTGATGTGGACAAGCCGCAGTTGAAGGATCTTCACCTCAAACTGAATTTGCCCCGTGGAACAGAGTCGGTTTCTGACAGCGATCAGTAGTCAACGCTGTGCTGATTAACTCCGCTCCGTCAGCTGTTGTTTCAGGAAACACGTATCGGCCTGAGATTGACGGGCTGAGAGCGGTCGCGGTGGTTCTGGTCATTCTGTTCCATGCCGGATACGGCTGGATGCCGGGCGGCTATGTGGGCGTCGACGTCTTTTTTGTGATTTCGGGCTATCTGATAACCCGCCTGATGCTGGTGCAAATGCATCGTGGCGAATTTTCCTTCGGGCACTTCTATGGCCGAAGAATACGCCGCCTGGTTCCGGCGCTAATCGTCACGGTCGTTCTGGTTTTTCTTGCGTCCCTGTTTGTGCTGTCCATTGACGATCTCAAACGATTGGGGCTTCAGGGACCAACGGCGCTGTTTGGCGTTTCCAATTTCTATTTCAGCGGTCGGGTCGGCTATTTCGATGACCCTGATGCCTTGTACCCGCTGTTGCATACCTGGTCACTTGGCGTTGAAGAACAGTTCTATCTCGTTGCGCCTTTTACGACCTTTCTGGTTCTGCGATATTTTGGATTTCGGGGTATTTTTCTCGTTTCGCTCGTTGTCATGGTCGCGTCGCTGGCGGCCGCGGAACTGCTTATTGATCAGCAGCCCCGCATTGCTTTTTACTGGCCTTTTTTTCGAATATGGGAATTTGTCCTTGGCGGGCTTCTCGTCTGGTGCCCCGATATTCGCGCTAAAAACCGGCTGTTCGCCGACCTTCTGACCGGCCTTGGCCTGTTGCTGATCGTGTTTTCAGCTTTGACATTCAACCCTGAGAGCGGGCTTCCTGGTTTGCCGGGCCTGCTGCCCTGTGTTGGCGCGGCGCTGGTCATTGCAACTGCGTCATCTGGTGGCCTTGGCCGCGTCCTTGCAAACCCGGTCTCGGTTGGCCTTGGGTTGATTTCCTATTCTTTGTATCTCGTGCACTGGCCTGTCATGGTGTTCTTTGCCGCTGCGCGCATGTCTGGAACGGTTCAACCAGATGACCGCATTTGGGCAATTTTGCTGACATTGGCGCTGGCGATTTTGTTGTTCTTTTTGGTCGAGCGTCGCTTTCGTGCACGCACAGGGGAGACACGAAATTACCCGGCCTTTGCAAAGAAATGTGGTCTCGTGTCGGGTGTCTGTGCGGCAACAATGATCACCGCCTGGTTCAGCGGCGGCTGGTCCTGGCATTTGAAAACCAAATATCTGGTGGGCAATGAGGGATATTATCCCTGCAAGAAGATTCACGAATGCCCCATAGGTGCTGAAGGCGATCCGGCGGTCATTTTGACAGGCGATTCACATGCGACCCATCTGACTGCCGGTTTCCACAATTGGGCCACAAGAGAAGGGAAGGGCGCACTGGTCCTGACGGCCCCCTCCTGCAACATACCAATGGCGACCGGGGTCAATGAATTCAAGAAACCCTGTGAGGCACTTTCAAAGGTGGCCGACCGGCGCTTTCGCCAATATCCCGGTGTTCCCCTTGTCGTTGCTCAACGATGGCGCGGGTATCCTGAACAAGAGAAGATGCTGGATGCGCTGGACCGCTTTCTTGCGGCGCATTCTGACAGGCTTGTTCTGGTGGTCGGGCAAATGCCCCAGTTGCCGCGCGCCACCCACCGTTGTGGCCGCCATCACAGCTACATCCTGGACGAGTCCATTTGCGAGACGGGGGCCTTTGACAAGATAGCTCCGCAAACCACAATGCAGGTTGCGCAAGTGGTCGCAAAACACCCGTCAGCGCGTCTTATCGATCCGGTCAAAACGTTTTGTAAAACGGACACGTGCCGCACGAGCATTGATAATTACAGGGTCTATATCGACGCTCACCACATTTCGGCGAATGCCGCAGAACATCTGTTTGACACCGCTCTGGTGCAACATTTGAAATGACTTCGCCCCAGTAGATATCAGCCGTGCCTGAAACCTGACGCATCTGGGGCCTCGCCGGTCAAGACTGCCCCCGGGCTGCCCCCCAATGCTGCCCCCTAGGCTGCGGCTCTTGCGACCAGCGGGTTAAGCTGCTTCCTGCTCTTTGATTTCATGCATGCGCTTGCCGGTGCCGTGAGTTTCCAGATGCTCTTTGAGCAAACCCAGCGCATTGGTCATGTTGCGCCGCCAATCGAGGCGAACAAACAAGTTCAAAAGAGGAAGCGCGACAGAGTTCTTGGCGTGGAAGCCATAGTTCCAGATAACCCGTGCTTTGCCATTGACATCTTCGACCTTCATGGTCGCCAAAGCGTAATCGCTCAGGAAACGAACGGGGTTTGTGAAGGCCCATGGCTGGTATTCATACCCATGCGGGAAATCGGTTTTGAGAATTTTTTCCAGCGCCGTCGACTTATCCTTGAAGAAGATCTTGCGCGCGGAACCGACCTTTCCCCATTTTGGACCATCGAGCATTTCGGTGCAGATAATGGGTGACACAGAAAGTGTGCCAAGCATGAAGTTTTCAATCGGCTCATCAACATACCAGCGGAAAAAATCTTTGGCTTTGATGTCAATCAGAATATCCACCTCGCACCGTGCAAATGATGTAAGGTCTTTTGACAGCTCGGGTGCTGTTGTATTGTCCACGATTGATCCCCTCAGTAAAACACTTTCTGCTCTGTTTACGTCAATTAGCACCAAGCCCTTTCCGTAAGGTGAATCTTTATCCTTAAAATGCTTGGGTTGTGGAATTTAATATGTACAAGCGCCCATTAGTTACATTTACCAACAACAACTCACCATCCATGTCGCAGCCGTGGCGGGAAGTTGGTGGACTGCCCGCAGGCTCTGTGGCCCGATGCTGACATTCACAATTGCCATATTTTTTCTGCTGATTACACCAGGCCCCGGCGTACTTTCGCTTGCCGGAGTGGGCGCCGCATTTGGCTACAGGCCCGGCTGGGCCTATGGAACGGGGCTGTTTTTGGGGTCAAATGCCGTGATGCTGGCCGCTGCCACGGGTCTTGCTGCAATATTTTTCGCGGATGAGCGTACCCGCATTGTCTTCACGATCCTGTCCACCGGTTATCTTCTTTATCTGGCATCCCGCGTGGCGTTTGCCGGGTCGAAGGTCGGCTTTATTGCGGCTGAAAAGCCACCGGGCATTTGGGGCGGTATCACGTTGCAGATCATCAATCCCAAGGCCTATGCGGTCGGTACGTTTGTCTTTTCAAACTTCCCCTTCTGGCCAGATAGTCTTGTGTTCGAGGCGAGCTTGAAATTTCTGCTTTTGAATGCGGTGTGGATTCCAATTCATATTCTGTGGCTGGGAGCGGGGGTTTCGCTGCAGCGGATGCAGCTTAGTCCGGTTGTTCAGCAGCGCATTAACCGGACAATGGCCCTGATGATGGTGGTTGTGGTGGGTCTCGCTGTCTGGACCAGCTTTTACAACAGATAAGACTTTGAACGGAGGCAAAGCCGTTACAGCAGATAAGGGTAACCGCCCTCCATTTTCAGCAGCTCGATCTTGCGCTCCACACCACCGTCTCCAGAATAGCCGCCGATACCGTTGGCCGCCAGCACCCGATGGCATGGAATGATAATCGGAATGGTATTTAAGCCGCAGGCGTTTCCAACCGGTTGGCCGAAAGTGTCAAGTTTTTCGGCAATAGCACCATAGGTCGTGGTTTCGCCGTAGGGGATTTCCAGCATGGCAGTGCAGACCGCTTGCTGAAATGAATCGCCTCCCGGTCTCAGCGGAAGTTCAAATTCTTTCAGCCGCCCCTCAAAATAGGCGGTGAGCTGGCTCCCGGCTTCCTTGAGCAATGGCGTCGATGTGGCTCCGCCGAGATCATCATGCTCCCAATCGATTGCGGCGAGATGGTCTCCGGCCTGAGTGAGTGTCAAAAACCCGAAGGGGCTTTTGACACGCATCTGCAACCGATCCGTGTCGGCAATGTGTTTCGCGTTTACGGGCAAAGTCCGGCTCACCATTAAGCTAAAGCCTTCAGCGGCCCGGCCAAACTGATGGCCGTGCCGCTGAGGGTTCCAACACAATATCTGAACGCGGTAGGAGCGGCAGGGGCGACATGAGGCACCGGGGCCACCGGGGCCCCTGGGGTCCCATGTGCGCATGGGTGCAGACGGTTATTGGGCATTGACTTTCAGATTGAGAATCCCGGGAACCTTGGTTGGGTCTGATTGTCCTGCAACAACCACATCAATGATTGAAACAGGTTGAGGCGGCACGGCCTCGACAGTCAGCGTGCCCCGTGTTTCCAGGAACTTGCCGACAGCCTGCGTTACCATTTCAGAAAATTCCGGCATCTGAAGTCTTGCCATTCCAAGGCCAAGCATAACCGGCGCACCGCGCGCCAGCTGATCGCCGGTTGTGCCCATCTGTTTGGCCTGAAAGTCGAGAAGCCGCCCGGTAAGCGAGTGGTCGGTGACGCCGACTTTGAGATTTTCCAACTTGACGTTTTTGAGTTCAGGAAGGACCCCCGCAAAAGCACCCGCTGGCGGGGTTCCCTGAGCGATCTTGAGCTGCACGTCATTGAGCTTCTGCGCCACGTCCTGGGTGTAGCCGGTCAAGGCGTAGTCGAAACCGATATCGAACATATCCTTGAGCTTCAAAACCATATTACTGACGGACATGCGACCGGTTCCGATATTGTAGGATCCGTCGCCGGTCATCGACCCTTCAACAGTCTGATAGCCGAGTTGCTGGGCAATGGCCTGAGTTTGGGGATCCGGGATTGCTTTCAGGTTGACCCACAGCCCTTCCATGGCCGACTTCGTGTTTATCGTGCCATCACCATCGGGCTTGTCGATTGTGCCATTGAGTGTGCCCATGGCAAAAATATCGGCTCCGCCGATGGCAAATTTCACATTGTCGATGGACATGCGGGAATAGACCTTCAACCACTCCAGTATATCGGCCTGGGTCGATGTTGGGACGCTGGCATCATCAATTGACATCGAGCCGATCTGCCAGTCGACACCTTGAGCCGAGCCGGAAACTCCCGCAATCGACAGATTATCAAATGTCATCGGCGCGGCGATGGCACCTTCATAGGTCTGTTTTTGATCATAACGAAAATCAAGCGGTATATCAGCGTTGATGATAGAGAACTTGTCAGTCGTCACCTTGGTCTTTTCTGCGTCTACCGCGAAACCGGAAAACGTGAGTTCTCCAAACTTGATGCGTTTCTTTTTCTCTTCAGCCGTCAGCCCGCCTTCAAGAATCGAAACAGGCACGTCACCGGCTGCGGCAAGCACGGAGGCGATGCCGAACGGTTTCTTTTCAAGAGTTTCTCCCCTCAGATTGGCAAGCTCGATCTTGTCGTAGGTTATGTGCCCTTCATCGGTTTCACGAAATTTCCCAAACGAGAGCGAACCAACAGTGACCGTCTGGCCTTTTTTGTTGGTGATTGTGATATCGGAAAGCGTGAAGCTGTCGCTGGACTGCTCCTCGACAGAACCAAACTGAAATGTCGTGCCGCGGGATTCAGCCAGACTGATGTACTTGTCCAGAAGGGCTTTGCCTTCCAGCGCATGAGCAAGCGAACTGCCACATAAAAAGACAGTCGTCAGGGCGATCAGCCGGGTGGCGCGAGGATGGGAAAGGGGCATATAATTTCCTTGAAACGTATAGACTGCAATCCCGCATGTTAGCTGCGAAACTGCGTTGGAAATGTGATATGTTGCACATTGTGGACAGCGAGACAAACGGGGATGGTGTCTTGCTCGCAATCCCTGAAAACGCTATCGGGATCGCATGGGAAACGATTTGATTCCGCCGTCTGACGGCTCTTCTGGTGGTAGCGGTGACGACGATGGCGTCGAACCCGTTGACCTTAAAGCTGCGCTTGAAGAACGCTATCTTGCCTATGCGCTGTCTACCATTATGGGCCGTGCACTGCCGGACGTGCGCGACGGGCTGAAGCCGGTTCATCGCCGCATTCTCCACGCCATGCGGGAGCTTCGCCTGAACCCGGATACGGCGTTCAAGAAATGTGCCCGTATCGTCGGTGATGTGATCGGTAAATATCACCCCCATGGCGACCAGTCGGTCTATGATGCTCTGGTGCGTCTGGCTCAAAGTTTTGCGCAACGCTATCCATTGGTCGACGGGCAGGGGAACTTCGGCAATATCGATGGCGATAATCCCGCTGCCATGCGTTATACCGAAGCGCGCATGACGGAGGTCGCGACGGCGATACTGGCGGGGATTACCGAGGATGCTGTCGATTTCCGACCCAATTACGATGAAGCGGATGAAGAACCCGTTGTTCTGCCCGGCGCGTTCCCAAACCTGCTGGCCAATGGCGCTGCCGGTATTGCGGTGGGGATGGCGACCAATATCCCGCCTCACAATGCCGAAGAGCTTTGCAATGCCGCATTGCACCTGATCAAGTTCCCCAATGCCGGCTTCGACAAGCTGATTGAATTTGTGCCTGGTCCGGACTTTCCAACCGGCGGTGTTATTGTTGAACCCAAAGACGCGATACTTGAGGCCTACAAGACAGGACGGGGCGGTTTTCGGGTGCGGGCGCGCTGGGAAAAGGAAGATGCCGGGCGCGGCACCTGGCAGATTGTCGTCACCGAAATTCCCTATCAGGTTCAAAAATCCAAACTGATTGAAAAGACAGCTGAGTTGCTGCTGGCGCGCAAGTTGCCGCTTTTGGCTGATGTTCGTGACGAAAGCGCGGAAGACATCCGTATCGTGTTTGAGCCGAAATCGCGGTCCGTCGATCCCGCGCTCCTGATGGAGCAGTTGTTTCGCACCACTGATCTGGAATCACGCTTTGCCCTCAATATGAACGTGCTGGATGGTGGCAAGGTGCCCAGGGTGATGAACCTGCGGGAGGTGCTGCGCGCCTGGCTTGATCACCGCAAGGAAGTTTTAATCCGTCGCTCGAACTTTCGTTTGGGTCAGATTGAAAAGCGCCTGGAGATTCTGGGCGGATATCTTGTTGCCTATCTCAATATTGACGAAGTCATTCAGATCATTCGAACAGAAGACCATCCCAAACAGGCCTTGATTGCGCGCTTTGAGATTACTGACAACCAGGCTGAGGCCATTCTCAACCTGCGGCTGCGGCGTTTGCACAAGTTGGAAGAGGTTGAAATTCGTCAGGAGTTTTCTGACCTGACAGAAGAAAAGACCGGCCTTGAAACGCTGCTTGCCAACGAGGAACAGCTCTGGAAAACGGTCGGTTGGGAAATTGGTCAGACCAAAAAGAAATTTGGCAAGGATACTGAAGTCGGCGCGCGGCGCTCCACCTTCGAAGAGGCTGTCGAAATTGATATGGAAGCCGTCGCGGCTGCCATGATCGAGAAGGAACCGATTACGGTTGTCGTTTCAGAAAAAGGATGGATACGGGCACTCAAGGGGCATGCCGCCGATTTCACCTCACTGACCTTCAAGGAAGGTGACAAGTTGAAGACGGCGTTTCATGCGGAGACGACTGATCGGATATTGATGTTCACCACCGCAGGCAAGTTTTACACGCTGACCGGTGACAAGTTGCCGGGCGGGCGCGGCCATGGTGAACCGGTTCGCATTATGGTCGACATGGAAAACGACGCCGACATTGTCGCGCTTTTCACCCACAAGCCCGGTCGAAAGAGACTTGTGGTGAGCACACTGGGCAATGGGTTTTTGGTGGCCGAAGAAGATGTGATTGCCAACACCCGAAAGGGCAAACAGGTTCTCAACGTGAAGCTGCCGGTTGAAGCGGCTGTTTGTTCGGTTGTTGAGGCTGATGGCGGCAATGCGCCGGATCATGTTGCTGTGGTTGGTGAAAACCGGAAGCTGATCATCTTCCCGCTTGATCAGGTGCCTGAGATGAGCCGGGGCAAGGGCGTTCGGCTGCAAAAATATAAGGACGGTGGCGTGAAGGATGCCCGGGTGTTTTCGATGGAAAACGGCCTAAGCTGGAATGACAGTGCTGGCCGTTCTCATACCCGCGGGCAAAGTGAGCTGCGCGAATACCTGGGTGAACGCGCTCAGGCCGGACGGATGGTGCCGAAAGGTTTTCCAAGAAACGGAAAATTTGGATGAAACGACGCTTTTGCGGTTTTCCATGACGCGCAGGCATTTAGCGCTGCTAAATTGCTTGAGCCAAATCCAATCGCACTGACTATGTAAAGATGGAAACAGTCTAGCGCTTGCGCCGCCGTTTCCTGCTGCGCTTTTCATAAAACGCATTGCCGCCTGCGACGAGCACATAGTGCATGTTCTTGTAGGGGAATGTCAGACCGGCCGTATGGAAGAATTTGGCGTTTTTGACACCCGGATGCCGCTTGCCTGCCAGAATATCATCGGCAATTTGCGCAAGTTCCTCTTTGTCGCCTCGCACCTGGCGGGTCATGACACCAGGAGCAAACTGCTTGTGCTGGCTGACCACACCACAAACAGTGGAAGGGAATTTGGGTGATTCCACCCGGTTCATGACAACCGTTCCAACAGCCAGAAGACCCTCGCGGCTGGAGCGAATTGATTCAAAATACATCGCCCGCATCAGACAGTCGCGTGAACTTGCAGACGAGCGGTACGGTTTGGCATAGGAGGCCGTGCTGGGCGACAATCCACCAAGAACGTTGCCAGTGGTACACCCGCTTAATCCAACGGCGGCGATGATTGACAATAAGAGCGAATGGCGAGGAAACGACACTGTCTTGGCCTTTTGTGTTGTTGAATAACAAACTGGCCAGTCACTCTAATTGCGTAACGTTAAGGCTTGATTGACTTATGTAGGGTGCACGAAGGGGTGGGGTCCACCCGTTCAGTCTTTCGGTTTTAGTGTGGTGCCGCTCATCTGGCCGACAAACTCCGGAAGATGGGGCACATAGTCTTTAGGGCCGTCCCCACCATTGGCGCAGGCAAAGGCGAAGGAGTTTTTGACTGCATTGCCGATGGGGTTGAGGGCTCCCGCACTGTCCGCCATGGATTCAAGATAGCGCAAATCCTTATGCGCATTGGTGAGGGTAAATTTGTGAGATTCACGGTTGCCTTCAATCAGATGGCCCATGAAGGTTTGATAGAAACCGCAATCCATCCGGCTGCCGCGGATCACGCTATCGAATTTTTCAGGAGAAAGACCGACCTTGTTGCCAATCGCCAGAGCCTCCGAATAGAGCGCGCCATAGCCCAGGGAAAGGAAGTTGTTGAGCAGCTTCATGCGATGACCGTCGCCCACACCGCCAATATGAATTATGTTTTTGGCCCAACAGGAAATGACGGGCTGTAAACGGGCGAAAATAGCGTCGGCAGCCCCGACCATGGCACTTAATTCTCCCGCTTCCGCCTGAACGGGTGTGCCACCCAGCGGAGCATCGGCAAATTGAACGCCTTTGGAAAGAGCTGTCGCCGCAAGCCTGGCTGTCGAAACCGGGTCGGAGGTCGAGCAGTCAACAATGATGCCGCCTTCCGCCATCGTTTCGAGCAACCCGTCAACAATGGTTTCGACTTCCGGTGATCCGGGGGCGCAGATGTGAACAATCGAACAGGCCGCCGCTAGGTCGCCAAGAGATTTGGCCTCGCTGGCTCCTTTTGAAAGCAGATCATCCACCGGCCCACGGTTGCGGTGGCCAATGACTGTCAGGGAATAACCTTTTTCCAGCAGGTTTTTTGCCATGCCGTGGCCCATCAGGCCCACACCGACAAAGCCGATAGTCTCGCTCTTGTTGTTCATGAAATAAAATGTCCTGTGGTCACATTCGCGCGCAATTTGCCAATCCGCTCTTGTAGCAGAAGGCATCGGCGTTAAAACCAATAATCATGTTTTCCTCTGGCTTTGAGAGTCATATGTCCCAGAAATTTGCAATCTATCCAAGTCTTGCCGGGAAGTCGGTTCTCATTTCGGGCGGTGCATCCGGCATTGGAGAGGAGATGGTCCGGGCCTTTGCGGATCAGGGGGCCAAGGTCGGGTTTGTCGATATGGATGATGATCGCTCTCAGGCCCTTTGCGATGAATTGGGGGATGGCGTGGCCTGGGCAAAATGCGACCTGCGCGAAGTCGATCAGCTGCGCACAGCATTTGGCGAACTGGCTGAACGGCTTGGAACGGCCACGGTGCTTGTCAACAATGCGGCCCGTGATGATCGCCACGACTGGCGAGACGTCACCCCGCAATACTGGGACGAACGTCAGGCCACCAATATCCGCCACCATTTTTTTGCAATACAGGCCGTGGCCCCGGGAATGATTGAGGCTGGCGGCGGTTCCATCATCAATATGGGGTCGAATTCCTGGTGGGAAGCCGGGGGAAACTTCCCCGCCTACACAACCGCCAAGGCAGCCGTTCATGGCCTGACCCGCACAATGGCGCGCGATCTTGGTGATCACCGTATTCGGGTCAATACGGTGGTGCCGGGCTGGATTATGACGCAGCGACAAAAGGAGTTGTGGGCAACGCCGCAAGCCCTGGAAAACCACCGCAGCCGCCAATGTCTGCCTGACCTTATTGATCCGGTTTATGTGGCCCGTATGGTGCTGTTTCTGGCAAGTGATGATGCTGCTATGTGCACGGCAAACAACTATATGGTTGAAGCTGGATCGATCTGACCGGGAAGACGGTCAAATCGCACCGGCCCGCCAATCACTCATCAAACCCGACCAACCGCCAAACGCGGCCGTTTTCGGTGAAATCCGCGATAAAGACGCCCTTGGTGACAGCCTCTTTGTCGATCATCGAAAAGGCCACTTTGGCATGGCGGTGGTGTATTTCGGGGGTGCCTTCTATCTGGAGTTTAACGCCGTTCATGCGTCGGCGAAGATGGCTCAGATAGTGAAGGAAAGCATGTTTGCCGGTGACAATATCAGGCTGGTGCGGGTCACAATAGCTGAAATTGTCGGCCAGCGTTCGTGATACCGCAGCAGCCCGTTCTTCCTCGTTCGCCATATTCCAGGCTGAAAGAAGTGTGGTGATTGTATCCTGCTCCTGCATTCCATTCTTCCTCCATGGAATGCCCCCCGGCAAAGCCACTATAACTTCTTCGGGGGGACTGTGAAGTCGTTAGCTGTCTTGAAGCGGATGCTCCTCCAAAACGGTCTTGTCCGGATAAAAAGCGATCAGTCCTTTGATCGCGGCTGAAAACGGCATGGGATCGTCATAAGACCAGGCGATGTTGGCAACCGGATCAGCGCCGCCAAGAGAATAATAGGTCGCGTCTCCCTTCAACGGGCAGTGTGTTGAATGATCCTGACGTTCAAGCGTCGCCACAAGGTCGTCCTTGGGAATGTAGATCATGGGATCATAGAGAGTTTTGCCCACCTCCATGAGCCGTGTGGCCCTGGTTGAACTGGCAAGAATGGTGTCTCCACGCCGAACCGTCACGCGTGCTTTGACGGGACGCAACACCATAAAGTGCTGGGCGGCATCCGGTCGCGCGATTGCGCCTTCAATAGTGTCAGATAAGGCTGCCATTTTATTCTCCTGCTTTGAGTTTTTCGAACCTGAGCCCCTTGGCGGTGCGGTTGGGAAATCCCTTCCAGTGATTGTGCTCGGGCTTTAGTGATCCGTCTTTTTCCTTTGCCCAGACGCTTTCATTGGCGTTTGGAACCAGATCGAGATACGGCTCTTTATCCGCTTCGCCTTTCAGGTATTTTCCAAGCCAGGCCGTTACAAAGTGCTGGGCGATGTTGTTCATGCGGGCATTGTCCCAGACCGCATCTGTATAATGTTCGGACACGTTGAAGCCCAATTCCTTATCAAATTTATAGGCTTCTTCAGGTGCCGGCATCGGGGCACCGGCATTGTGGTTGGCATTGTCATAAGTCAAAAGCGAGCGATCAACGTTCTTGGCTGCCGCCCAGATTGCCCGTGTCCCTTTCTCATAGCCCGAAACATCATCGACCGAACCGGCAACGAACATCATCGGAATTTTCACGCCTTTCAATGTCTCGGCATCCCAGAAGCCAAAATTCATCCCCCATGGTCCAAAGGCGATGGCCGTCTTGATGCGGGCGTCAGGCAGTTTCTTGTGGCTGTCGCTGCCGCCTTTATGAACGGCCAGGGTGCCGTGAGGGCCACCCCAGGGATAGTCGATAGAGGTCTGTGTGACACCACCACCGGCGGTGATGATCGCGCCATAGCCGCCCATGGAATACCCAATCAGCCCCGCGTTGTCTGCATTGGTAAGTCCGTTGAGAAAGGAGCCGCTATCCTTGGAAAGTTTCGCCATCTCATTGAGCACGAACAGCTGATCAAACGACCGGTTGACCAATGTGGAGCCGAAAGCAGCCTTGTTGCGGTAGGTGGAATCGGTGTGATCTATGGACGCCACCACATATCCCTTTGAGGCGATGTTTTCAGCAAGATGAGAAAGCAGGAAACGATTGCCTGGATAACCGTGCGAAATCAGCACCAGCGGGAAGGCGGCAGCCGGGGTGGCCGGTTCGGCCCCACGCATGGCCTTGCCCTGAAGTGCGACCTCGGTTTTGGCATCACGCAGATAGGCTTTCAGCGCCGTATCGCCCGTGGCACCCTGAGCCGCCGGATACCAGACTTCGACCGTCAAAGGGCGGTCATATGTTGGCAGAGGGTCTGGCTTGGGCGCCGCAGGGTCGATCTTTACGATGTCGATCTGGCCCGGATTGATCATTTCAAGCGTGCGAACACCGATTTTGTGCTCGCCATAGGCCGCCAGCTCCGGCGCATCCGGCCTTTGGACATCAATGCGGTTTTCAGCAGGTGCTCCCGTGACAAGCCCGACAGACAACATGCCGCAAAGTGATACAATTCTGGTAAACTGACGCATGACAAATAACCTTGTGTTTGTTGGGGTAACGAAGGCTAACATGAAGTTTGCGGCTAAACGAAATCACACAACCGTCGCCATGCGCACAAACAGGGCGATCAACGTCAGCGTGGTTGTGATAAAGGCCAGCCGCAGGAACTGAAACTTGCGCTGCAGCACCCGCGCCACACTGATGTTTGACATGGCCACCGAGTGAATAAGCTGGGAAACTTCACTCGTCTGCATGAAATTGGAATAGGCATCATGGCTCAATTCACCCGAAGAAAGCCCAAGCCAGGACCATCGTTCAACCTGAGCAAGATTGCGCCTCTTCGCCAGCGCGGGGTAGCGCGGAAAAACCGCTGTCATACATAAAAGCACAGTCAGACCGCTACAGGCTCCAAACACCATGCTCAGGACTGACAGGGGTTCGTTGCCCAATTCTATAGGACCGCGCAGGGCCAGAAGGCCGATCAGCGTCATCAGCGCGGCGGCTTTGGCGTCTGCAAATTGAATCTGCTGAATGAGCGCACTGTTTTGCACAAACAGAAACTGGGCCCGAACCCGTGTTACATAATTTGGATCAAGCCCCTCGCACCCTGCCAGGTCCTTGGTGAGATCAACCGAGTCTATTTTGAGCAGCGGAGTCATGCGTCAATCTCCCTCCAGCCATCACGCATCAGCCTTTCCTGGGGCCGGAAGCGTGCCTTGTACTGCATCTTGGGCGACTCCTCGACCCAGTAACCCAGGTGACAGTGGGGGAGACCCAGCCGTCGCGCCCGCTCGATGGTGTCGAGGATAAGAAACGTCCCCAGACTGCGCTTGTGCTCATTTGGATCAAAGAAAGAATAGACCATCGAAAGACCGGTGAAGAGGCGGTCAAGCAGCACGACAGCGATCAGTTCGCCCTCACCACGGCCGGTTATGCCGCTGTCAGTCCCGCGACGGCGGTATTCTATGACGCTGGTGTCGACGTGACTGTCTTCAACCATCATGGCGTAATCAAGCACGGTCATTTCCACCATCCCGCCGCCGTCATGGCGTGAATCGATATAGCGGCGAAACAGGGAGTATTGTTCGGATGTTGGCGTGTTGGGCATTTCAACGCCAATCAGATCACGGTTGTTTCTGGCAATCCGCTTCATCGACT
The DNA here is from genome assembly GCA_937930635.1 of uncultured Rhizobiaceae group bacterium. Classification (GTDB taxonomy): domain Bacteria; phylum Pseudomonadota; class Alphaproteobacteria; order Rhizobiales; family Rhizobiaceae; genus Pseudahrensia. The sequence goes on along the minus strand of CALHCF010000024.1, from coordinate 1,416 downwards.
TTGTCGGCTTAAACCTGTCAGCCAGAACGCGTGTGGCAACGCAGGCACGGCAATTCTCGCAGGCAGGACGGTAGGCGATGTTCTGGCTGCGCCGAAATCCCCCGTGGGACAGGTCTTCGTGGGTCTGTTTGGCCCGTTCTCCAACCAGATGGGTAAACACCTTACGCTCCAGCTTTCCCTCCAGATAAGGGCAAGGGGCTGCCGTGGTCAGGTAAAATTGCGGGGTATCAAGGGAATGGGCCGTCATGAGCTAATTCTTGTTCCAGTAGAATGCCGGTGTAAAGGCGGCACAAGTCACAGTTTGTAGTACAACGGTGCGAAAGCGGAAAACGTTGCCCATAAAAGTAATATGAGGGGAATACCTGCCTTCAGATAATCGCTGAAGCGGTAGCGGCCCGGGCCCAGCACGAGAAGGTTTGTCTGATACCCAACCGGCGTTGCAAAGGAACAATTGGCCGCAAATATGATGCAGACGATGAAAGCTTCCACCGGGGCATTGAGCTTGTGGGCAATGCCAATTGCAACAGGGGTAAACAGCACCGCTGTTGCGTTGTTGGATAAAACGTTGGTGAGAACAGCCGTCACAATGAACAGGACGGACAAGACCATTGCCGCTGATTGGCCCTGCATTGCGTCCACAACGCTCTGCGCAATCAAAGCAGCGCCGCCGGTACGTTCCATTGCGGTGGCGGCTGCCAGTGAGGCGCCCACCATCATGAATATCTGGCGGTCGAAACTGCGCACCGCCTGACGGATGGACACACATCCCGACGCAATCACGCCATAGGCTCCAATCAATGCGGCAGCAACAATGGGAACCAGCCCCAGGGATGCGCTGGCGATGACTGCGGCAAAAATGGCGATGGCGCGGGGGGCATAGGCACGCAGCGGCACCTCGGTTGCCGAACGTTCCAGAAGCAGAAGTTCGCGACTGGCGCGCAACCGCTCGATATCGTCGGGCAGCCCTCCGATCAAAAGCGTGTCGCCTGGTTCCACCCGGATGTTGCGCACCAGACTGCGCCCGATGGTGCTGCGGCGCTGCATGCCCAACACCATTGTGCCGTAAGTGGCGCGAATGCGGGAAGCGGCAATTGTACGACCAGTATAGCGCGATCCGGGGGCAACAACGGCTTCTGCCACAATGAAGTTTTCACTCACACCTGTCAGGCTGTTGCTTCGCCGATCAGGGTCGCGCTCATCCTCCGGCATGGATGGCAAGCTGGCTGCGCCCACGGAAAGGGCCTTGATGAGCGCGCTGCGGGTCGCAGCAACAACCACAATATCGCCGGTGGTCAAAACGACATCTTCAAAGGGGGGCAGGATTGTCTGCTCGCCGCGGTGAATGGTTCGAACCGTGATGTTGCGAAGGGTGGGAAAGATCCCCGCAATCGATTCTTCTCCCAGCAGCGGATGTCC
>CALHCF010000023.1 GCA_937930635.1 uncultured Rhizobiaceae group bacterium | reverse complement strand
CTGTTGGAAAACGAAGTCTCCATTTTCTTTTTTCCAGAATAGAAGTGCCGTATCTTCTCCCTGGGCTTCAAGGTAATCGTCGAAACTGAACGCGTCGCTCAGTTTGGTTGCTTGAAATACCCACCCTGCCTGCAGTTGCCTTTGCAGTTCGCTGTGATCCCGTTCCGGCTTGAAGAGTGGGCGGCCACCAACTGTTATGGCAAGCGAATTGCGTTCGCTGTCTTCGCGCACCTTGCCGGTCTGATAAACATTTCCCCGCCCCATTTCAGGCCCGAATTCGGAACAAATGAGAGAATTATAGGCGTCGTTGTCGGTCGCGGCGATGAGATGGGTGAAGCGGTTGAACTCAATTGTGTGGTGGGCAGCATCAGCCAGTACTTCGCCGTAATAAACCGGCAGATCCTGCAAACGCGCGTCGCGGATATGGTTCCAGTTGCTATCGGCTATGAGGGTTGGAATTTCGGCCTGTTGCAGCTTTGCTGCCAGCGCGTGGGACCACGGTGATCCCCCAACAATCAGGATACCCGGCTTTGCGGCTGATTTCAGATCGAGAAAACCGGCCAGTGGTGCCAGTGAAAAGCCGTGCAAGACAATGGTTGATGCAACCACCGCGAAGGTCAGAGCCAACATGCGGTTTGCGTCTTCAACGCCCAGATCCATTAAGGCAGATGCGAAAAGGCCCGATACCGCCACGGCAACGATACCCCGCGGTGCAATCCATGCGACCAGGGTTCGTTCCTGGATTGAAAGGCCGGTGCCGATGGTCGCAATGAACAAGGCCAGAGGGCGGACCACGAAAAGGATCAGGAACACAAACAATGCCGCCTGCCACCCCAGATCGTACAGAGCCTGTAGATCGAGCGAAGCCGTAAGCAGGATAAAGAGACCGGAGACTAGAAGAACGGTGACGGTTTCCTTGAACCTGCGCATCTCGGTGAGACTTGCGAGACGAAGATTGGCCAGCGTGATGCCCATGACGGTCACCGTCAACAGGCCGGATTCTTCCAGAACCATGTCTGACAGGGCGTAAACCAGCAAAACACTTGCCAGCACCACAGGGGATTTCAGAAATTCAGGTACCATGCCGCGTATGAACGCGCCGCCAAGTGCCCGGGCTGCAACATAGCCGCCGACAACTGCAACCACGGCCCCAAGCGCCAGTGACCCGATCAACGACAAGGCGTCATGGGACCCATGAATGACCAGATAGATTTCGAAGGCGATGACAGCAAAAAGCGCGCCGATAGGATCGTTGACGATCGCTTCCCAGCGCAGCAACGATGCCGGGCGGGCTCCCAGGCGTGCGCTGCGCAACAGTGGCATAATCACTGTTGGTCCGGTGACCACCAGAATTGCGCCCAAAACCAAAGCAACCGGCCAACTCAGCCCGGCTGCATAATGCGCGGCAAGAGCAGACATCAGCCAGACCAGCGGGCCGCCAGTCACAATGATACGGCGAACGCCGGTAGAGGTCTCGCGTATTTCCTTGAAATTGAGTGTCAGCCCACCTTCAAACAGGATGATTGCAACAGCCAGGGCGATCATTGGACGATAGACTTCGCCGAAATCCTGCTGTGGATCGAGCAGCCCCGTGGCCGGACCCAGGAAAAAACCAGCGATCAGCAAAAGGGCAATTGCTGGAATGCGCAGGCTCCACGCCAGCCATTGTGCGCCAATTCCCGCTGCCCCAATCAGCGCAATTTTGAAAATCAATGCAGACATTGCGCAACTGGTATCGTCAAAGACGCCAAACCGCAATGTAACTGGTGCGCCTAACCCACAGGGTCTGAGGAACCTGCAATGATGTCTGTTGCGCAATAGACTTCAATTGAGTTTGGCCAGGCGTTTTGAAGGATATTGCGGGCAAATTCAGCAGGAATCTGATCGTCGATGAAGGCCACCAGACAATCATCGTAAACCTGAATGCTCAAAATGCTTTGTTTCAAAAACGGGTCGTCTGCCACCAGAGCCTCGATTGCCTCGAGGTCTTCACAACGTTGTTGATTGCCAGACATGACCACCTGCCATTTACTTAGCCACCATGGATTGCGCCCTGCAATGATGGATTCGATATCACAAATTTCGCTTAAAGCTGTAATGGTAATTTGAGTTCTGAACCATAGGCGATTGCAACAAGGTTTGGCTGAAGGAGACCCGCGCCGTGAGGTTTGCGAAAGAATTGTTGGTTTCCGCAGCGCTTTGTCTGGGTGGCTTTGGAGCCAGCGGTGTTGTGCTGGCTCAGGACCGGCCCTGTAGCGATCAATCTGCATGCAGTGTTTTGGGGGCTGACAAAGGCACCTACCATCTGGTCTTTCCCGACGACTGGGATGGCCAAAAGAAGTTAAAGCCCTTTGTGTTTTTCCATGGACATAATGGATCGGGTGCAGGTGTCACCAAAAGCCGTCGCATGATCCGTACGCTTGGCAAGAAGGGTTATTTACTGGTCGCGCCGGACGGACCCAAATTCAATTTTGGTGGACGTACCAGCCAGGGTTGGGCGGCGCGAATGGAAGGCGCAAACCCGCGTGGCAACCGCGATGATGTCGCCTTTGTCGAAGCTGTTTTGAAAGATGCGGCGGGCCGGGTTCCGCTTGAACTCAATGAAACAGTCGTTGCCGGATTTTCCTCTGGTGGCTCCATGGCCTGGTATTTTGCCTGTTATTCCCAGCAAAAAGTGCGTGCTGTGGTGGCGATAGCGGGAGGATTGCGACGCCCGCTGCCCGGTGAGGGTGTATTGCAGGACGACGGATCCGTAACCAAAAAATGCCCGGGCGGACCGCGAAAAGTTTTGCATATTCACGGATTTACCGACCTTCAGGTGCCGCTTGAAGGCCGGGGTATTCGGGCCTGGCATCAGGGTGATGTTTTTGAAGGGCTTGCGGTTCAGCGCCATACAAACCAATGCGGGTCGCGGCCCAACAAGGTTGAGGCAGAAGGGCGTTTCTGGTGCCGTGAATGGACAAAGTGCCGATCGGGTGTGCCGATACGGTTTTGCCTTCACCCTGGCGGCCATGGTTTGCCGAAAGGGTGGCTGAAGCAGGGCTTTGAGTGGGTTGGCAAAGACTGACAACCTCACGCCGGCGCCTAGGCCCCCGACACAAGGCAAATTTCCTTTGACAACGGGTGGTTTTCATCGCACCTCGAAGCGACACATTGACCTTTTTGCCTGGTTCTGGTGAAAAGTGGTCAATATTTTTTACCAATTTCCCTTTGGAGACTCGATCATGACAACCGAGCGTATTGAGGCTGGTGGCCTTCAGGTAGCCCGTGAGCTTTTCGATTTTGTGAACAATGAGGCGATGCCTGGTACCGGTGTGGATGCTGATCATTTTTGGCAGCAGTTTGGTGCGCTGATCCGTGAATTTGGCCCCAGGAACAAAAAGTTGCTGGAACGGCGCGAGGAATTGCAGGCAACGGTTGATGCCTGGCACCGGGACAACAAAGGCAAGTTTCAGGAACTCGATGTCTATCAGAATTTTCTGCGAGATATCGGATACATTGTCGGGGAGGGGACGAGCTTTGCGGTGTCGACGCAGAATGTTGACCCGGAAATTGCTGATGTTCCAGGCCCGCAGCTGGTGGTTCCAATCACCAATGCGCGGTACGCGCTGAACGCCGCCAACGCCCGGTGGGGTTCGCTCTATGATGCGCTGTATGGAACCGATGCAATCTCGCAGGATGATGGCGCGACCAAAGGGCCGGGATACAACAAGGTTCGTGGTGACAAGGTTATCGCATGGGCCCGTGATTTCCTCGACCAGTCCGTCCCGCTTGCGTTGGGATCATGGAGCAATGTCAACGGCTTTAGTGTGGAGAACCGGCATCTGGTTGTTTCACTGGTTGATGGCAGTACGGCGGCGCTTGCCGAGCCAGATCAGTTTGCGGGTTACCGCGGCACCGAAGCAGGCCTCGACAACATTCTCCTGATCAAAAATGGCATGCATATCGACGTTGTGATCAACCGTCAGCACCCTATTGGCGAAACCGATCAGGCGGGTATAGCCGATGTGATTGTCGAATCCGCGCTGACTTCGATCATGGATAATGAGGATTCGATTGCCGCAGTCGATGCCGAAGACAAGACCGGTGCTTATCGCAACTGGCTGGGTCTTATGAAAGGTGATCTTGAAGACACGTTTGAAAAGGGTGGCAAATCGGTCACCCGCTCTTTGAACCCGGCACGCTCTTATCTGGACCCGCAAGGAAACGAGATTACTCTCAAAGCCCAGGTTTTGATGCTGAACCGCAATGTCGGGCCGCTTATGACCAATCCCGCGATCCTCGACAGCAATGGTGAGGAAGTCCCCGAGGGGCTGATGGATGCGATGATCACCGCACTGATCTCCGTTCATGATACCGGCCGCGATGGCGTGGAAGGCCGCCGCGCAAATTCCATTCACGGCTCGATGTATGTGGTCAAACCCAAAATGCATGGCCCGGAGGAAGTTGCCTTTGCATCGCAAACCTTTGAATTTGTCGAGCAGGCTCTGGGCATGGTGCCCAATACGGTAAAAATGGGCATCATGGATGAAGAGCGCCGCACAACGGTGAACCTGAAAGAGTGCATACGCGCCGCTTCTCAACGGGTTGCGTTCATCAACACAGGTTTTCTGGACCGCACAGGCGACGAAATCCACACATCGATGGAAGCCGGGCCGATGATCCGCAAGGGAGATATGAAACAATCATCCTGGATTGCGGCCTATGAAGACTGGAATGTCGATATTGGCCTTGAATGCGGCCTGCAGGGCAGGGCGCAGATCGGCAAGGGGATGTGGGCGATGCCGGACCTCATGGCCGATATGCTGGAACAGAAAATCGGCCATCCAAAATCCGGTGCCAATACTGCATGGGTGCCAAGCCCGACAGCGGCGACATTGCATGCCACCCACTATCATCAGGTTGATGTTAAGGCGGTGCAGGAAGAGAAAAAGAAACGAGGGCGTGCCAGCCTGAACGATATTCTGTCAATTCCTGTTGCCGAACGGCCAAACTGGAGCGATGAAGATATTCAGCGTGAGCTGGACAACAATGCCCAAGGTATTCTTGGGTATGTCGTGCGATGGGTTGATCAGGGTGTCGGCTGCTCCAAAGTCCCCGATATCAATGATGTCGGGCTGATGGAGGACCGTGCCACGCTGCGTATTTCGAGCCAGCACATGGCAAACTGGCTGCATCACGGTATCGTCTCAAGGGAGCAGATTGTGGCGACCATGAGCAAAATGGCCGGTGTGGTTGATAAACAGAACGAAGGAGACCCGCTTTACGAACCCATGCAGGGTCATGAGGAGACAAGTGTGGCCTTCAAGGCAGCGCTTGACCTGGTTCTTGAAGGGCTGACTCAGCCAAGCGGTTACACCGAGCCAATTCTTCACCGTCGGCGCCAGGAAAAGAAGGCGCAGTAAGCCTGATAAGAGGGCAGGAAACAACCATGTCTTTGCCAAGCTTTCACATGATTGACGGCGCGCCTCAGCCGGTTGCCACATTCCCTCATGCATCAGAAGTGGACGGCTGGGTTTTTTTGACGGGTCAAATGCCAACCTGGCCTGATGATCCGTCCCGCCCATTGCCCGACGGGATAGAATCTCAAACCCGCCGCGTGATGGACAATCTCATTATTGTTCTGGAGGGCATGGGGCTTGGCCTTGAAAATGTGGCGCAGGCCCGGGTCTATCTGACCGAGTTTGATCGTGACTACAGCGCGATGAACGAGACCTATCAGAGCTATTTTGCCACGGGAAAGCTGCCTGCACGAACCTGTATTGGCGTGACAGGACTTGCGGTTGGTGCGCTGGTCGAGATCGATATGGTCGCGCGCCGTTCATAAGGCACAGGACCGCGGGCTGTTTCCTCTTTTTTCACGGGAGGGTCAGTCCGGCTGGTCTTTGCTCGTGGCAGCTGAACGACGCAGAATACCTGCGTCGCGTCTTGTTTTGTGGGGTGTCCTGACCGGTTCTCAGGGGCGCCAGTAGCGAAAGTGATCGTGGACTTCGATGCTGTCATACATGCCGCGCATATCGACGAGCGGGGCACCTCTTGGGGCAAGGTCAGTCAATGTATCCAGATCCAGCTGCTCGCGGAACACCGAGTGCCCCAGTGTCACGATGATGGCGTGATAGGCACCGCCTGCAAACGGATCGTCGATAATTTCAGTACCCCGTCCTCCTTCGAAGTGGTCATCTTCGGCGATTGGATCAAAGTTGTAGACCTCTGCGCCCTGGGCCCACAGATAATCCATCATCTTGAAGGTCTTGGAATTGCGCGTGTCCGGGCAATCTTCCTTGAAAGACCGGCCCAGAACGAGAATTCGTTTATCAGCCAGATGCTGACCGCCTTCTTCGAAAAGCTGTTCAAGCTTTTCTGCAATGAAATACGGTGTCTGTTCGTTGACGCTGCGGCCTGCGGCCACCAGTTCCATAGGCAATCCGTGGCGACGACCGGCATCAACCAGATAGTAGGGATCGACCGCAATGCAGTGTCCGCCAACCATGCCGGGGCGATAATGATGGAAGTTCCATTTTGAACTGGCGGCGGCGATGACGTCTGAGGCTCTGATGCCCATCTTGTCATAGAGCGTCATCAATTCGTTCATCAGGGCGATGTTCACATCGCGCTGGGTGTTTTCAAGGATCTTGGCTGCTTCAGCAACGCGAATGTTTGCGGCCGGAAAGAGACCGGCTTTGACAACGCGGCTGTAGAGGTCGACCATAAATTCGGTCACGACTTCAGATGATCCGGCGACGATTTTTTTGATATCGCTGAGTTTTCTTGATGGGTCTGCCGGGTTGATCCGCTCTGGCGAATAACCAAGATAGAAGTCTACGCCTTCTTTCAGACCTGACATTTCTTCCAGAATTGGAAGGCATTTGTCTTCCGTTGTGCCCGGGTCGACTGTTGATTCATAAATAACAACCGCCCCCTTTTTCATATTGGTCCCGATAGAGCGCGATGCGGCCAGAAGCGGAGAATAGTCAGGACGGTTGCGGCCGTTGACCGGGGTGGGGACGCATACAAGAATTGCGTCTGCCTCGGCCAGCCTTGCCGGATCGGTCGAAAATTCGGCATCAGCGCACCGCAATTCGTCGACTGTTACTTCCCCGGTATGGTCGATGCCGTTGCTCAGTTCCTCGATTTTGGTTGGGTCGATGTCGATACCGATTGAGCGGCTGTTTTCTGAAAAACCGCAGATCAGTGGCAAACCCACATATCCAAGACCAACAACTGCAACCCGGCAGGTGGCAGGGTCTGGCAGCGCAACCGGGGCCTCCGTTAGCAGTTTCAGTTCCGGTTTCGCAATTGAAGGTGTGTCAGCGGTGGTGCTGTCTGAGTGCACCGTAGCCGTTTTTGGAAAAATCATTTTGTTGCCCCAACGTGCCCTGTAGTATTCCGGGCTTTATAGAAAGAGCAGTTTTACGAAACGTAATTTCCAAGATTAGATTATTCTTATGATTTATGTTTTGTGAATTTACGTTTTGTTAAGCATGAATTTTTCGTTCTTGTTCATAAAATTTACTAGGGAAGCCAGTTTTCGTTTGAAAAAAAGCGTGGAATTACGTTTTTCAGCCCTTTATTGCTAAAAGACGGGTTTTTGCCGCCGTGTTTTGTCCGTGTTGCTAAATTCCGGCATATTTATCACGGGGTGGGCATACAGTTCTGTTACCCACCTTGATTTGCTGTTTTCCAACCACCATTTCAATATCAGCTAAGAGAGCCGTCTTACGGGTCGACAGCTGTTTGGAAAGGACATGAAAATGGTCAAGAAAAACAAGGTTCTGGTTGGAACTCCCGTCGAGTTTGCGTCATTTGGCAAGAGTGCTCTCGCCTATGTCCGCAGAGTGCAGTCTGATGACATGAACGAGCGTTTTCCCAACGCCCCGGCGCTTCCCGAAGGTTTGGACCTTTGGGGACTTTTTGGTGCTGATGGCGAACCACTGGCCGTTTCAGATGAAAGATCGTCCTTGTTTTCTGATGCCGAACGCCGTGACCTTCTGACGGTACACCGGCATTGAGGCAAACAGTCTAGGCGGCGTTGGCTTTTTCCAGTGATGTAAGCAGATTATGGATTGATTCAGCGTCATCGGTGTTTCTGATCTGAGTCAATGTGCTTTGATCCCGCAGCACCCGTGCAATGCGTGATAACGCCTTGAGATGATCGGCTCCTGAGCCCTCAGGAGCTAAAAGCATGAAAACGATATCGACGGGCTGTTCATCCATTGCATCGAAGGCAATCGGCTTTTGCAAGCGCGCAAGAATCCCAAATATATGAGGAATTTGAGGCAGCTTACCATGCGGTATGGCAACACCGTTGCCGACGCCTGTCGAGCCTAGTTTTTCGCGCTGAAGCAGAACGTCGAAAATGGTTCTTTCGTCCAGCCCTATATGCGCAGCACCAGCGGCAGCGAGCTCCTGGAGCAACTGCTTTTTCGAGTTGGGCTTCAGATTGGCGAAAACGCCATCTTGCGCGATGATGCTGCTGAGTTCCATACGATATACATCCTGTCTTGCAGGCATTTACCCTTTTAGCGACCAGATACGCTTTTTTACCAGAGAGTTACGACTTCGAGCTTGGGGATGATGAAGGATCCACCCAACCGATATTCCCGTCTGAACGACGGTAGACAACATTAACAGAACCGCTGGCCGCGTTTTTGAATACATTCACCGGCTGATCCATCAACTCCAATTGCATCACAGCCATCGCCACAGTTTGCGTGCGCACAGTCATCGAACTTTCAGCGACCACCAATGGTGCAAAATCATCTCCGACCTCTTCATCTTCGTCTGGAGTCGACATGACAGAATAGGCGACAGCTGCATGATCTTCATTCGAATTTCCGGCGTGATGATCTTTTAGCTTACGTTTGTAGCGCCGCAAACGTTTTTCGATGCGTTCTGCCGCCTTGTCAAAGCTTGCATGAGCATCAGGCTCACGGGCGCTGGCTTGCAGGTTGATCCCTGAATCAAGATGCAACATGCAGTCGGCTAGAAAAAACGAGCCCTGTTTTTCCATCGTCACATGGCCGCGGAACCCGTGGCCGAAATATTTGTCTACAGCGTCGGTGATTCGCCCGTCGATACGTGACCTCAAGCTGTCGCCAATATCCATATGCTTGCCGGAAATGCGCAGGGCCATGGGCGTTTCTCCTTCTTGAGCCGCAAACGATTGCCGTATGCAACGAGTTGCGGACGGGGCGAAATGCCCTTTGTCAGATACACAGTCTACAATGTTGATGGGGCGAAAACCAAGAGCCGGTTGTATCCGGCGTCAGTGGGAATCTGTTTTGCAGCACTAATTTGCGGTTTCGTCAGGCTTCGTATTGATGGATGTTGAGGATGTCAACGCGTAACCTCCATAACATTTTCTGTCGCGCTTGTCGCCGCGATGCTGGCCAGCGCCCGTTTCTCCCGCCGTCTTTGCACGGAAGAGGGGATATGCATGGCTTCGCGGTACTTTGCGACTGTGCGGCGTGCAATATCGACACCGGAAAGGCGCAGTTGAGCAACAATTGCATCATCGCTTAACACTTTGGCCACGGTTTCGTTTTCAATGAGATCGCGGATCTGATCACGAACAGACTCGGCAGAATGGGCGTCGCTGTCGGTTGTTGCACTGATGCTGGCGGTGAAAAAATACTTCAATTCGAAGAGACCGCGCGGTGTCATGACATATTTGTTGGAAGTGACGCGGCTCACAGAGGACTCATGCATGTCGATGGCGTCGGCAACTGTGCTTAACGTCAGCGGTTTCAACTGGCGCACACCATGAACCAGAAAAGCATCCTGTTGTTTGACGATTTCGGCTGTGACTTTCAAAATTGTCTGGGCGCGCTGTTCCAGACTTCGGGTGAGCCAGTTGGCTGACTGAACGCAATCGATCAGAAAGGTCTTGCCTTCTGCATCACCCTGGGAATTGTTGAGGGCTCTTGATACTTCCGCGGCATAGGTCTGGTTGATCAGAACACGGGGCAGCGTTTCGCTGTTGAGTTCAATCGCCCATGACCCGTCCTGGGCTTCGCGAACGAAAACATCGGCAACGATGTGTTGCACGGGGGCTGTGTCGAACGATGTTCCCGGTTTTGGGTCCAGCGCACGAATTTCCAGCAATGCATCATGCAGATCGTCGATTTCCAGGTCGGTGAGCTGTCTGAGATTATGGAAATCTCTTTTGGCAAGCAGGTCGAGATTGTCCACGATGGCGGCCATGGCCGGGTCGAGACGGCCTTTTTCTGACAGTTGAAGGCGCAGACATTCGCTCAGATCACGGGCACCGACCCCACAGGGTTCGAAGCTCTGGACCAGTTTCAATGCCTTTTGAACAGCCTCCAGACTCGTTCCAAGGCGGTCGCTGATGTCTTCAAGTTGTACACGCAGATATCCGGACTCATCGAGATTATCGATAATGTCATGGGCGATGGCCATCGTTTCTGAGTTTGCGCCGGAGAGAGACAACTGGCTGGCAAGATGGTCGCGCAGGCTGATCGTATCGGCTGTAAAGTCGGCAACCGACTGATCATGAGCCGACGATCGACTGGAAACAGGGATGCCGCCGGATGCCAGCCGCGAGTCATGGGGGTCGTCATTTTTTGTTTTCTTGGCGCGGACATAATCCTGTTCATCAGGAAAAGTATTCTCGATGCTGGTTCCAAGGTTTTCAGACAGAGCTTGTGCGCTGGTTTCGAGATCCTGCTGAAGTGTCAGACTGGGGCGGTGTTCTTCCGTCTCGCCCGTGTTTTGCTCGCTGTTGCGCTCTCTTGCCTCTTCGGCAACACCATCTGCGCGATGGTCAGCCACAAGAAAGGGGTTCCGCTCCATCTCGCTTTCGACAAAGGTGGCAAGCTCGATATTTGACATGGTGAGAAGTTTTATCGACTGGCTGAGCTGAGGCGTCATAACCAGTGACTGATTTTGCCGGACCGACAGTTTTTGAGCCAATACCATACGCAACTTCCCGCCAGGAGCCGGAACCGCTGCCGGGTTTTACCCAGACCACGTCCGGCAATTTTCATGCCAACTTATTCAACTGCCACCGATAATAGCAAGGGAACCGGCTTAAAGTGTAAACTGATCGCCCAAATAAAGGCGCCGAACGTCGGGATTGTTAACAATGTCTTGCGGTTGACCATGTGTCAGCACTTTTCCCGAAGCGATGATGTAGGCGCGGTCAATCAGCCCAAGCGTCTCGCGCACATTGTGATCGGTGATCAAAACACCAATGCCACGGCGGGTAAGGTGGCGCACCAAATCCTGAATATCGCCGACAGCTATGGGATCCACACCGGCAAATGGCTCATCAAGCAGCATGAAAGCCGGGCGCGACGCCAGGGCGCGCGCGATTTCAAGCCGTCGTCGCTCGCCGCCTGAAAGCGCGAGGGAAGGGGATTTGCGCAAATGAGAAATCTTGAATTCCTCAAGCAGGGCATCCAGCTGGCGAGCCCGTTCTTTCTTATTCTTTTCAACAACTTCAAGGACGGCTTTGATGTTGTTTTCAACCGAAAGCCCGCGAAAAATGGATGCTTCCTGAGGCAGGTAACCGATCCCCAGCCGGGCGCGCCTGTACATTGGCATGTGGGTGACATCGTGCCCATCCAGTTCGATCATACCGGCGTCGGGCTTCACCAGACCCGTGATCATGTAAAAGCAGGTTGTCTTGCCCGCACCATTGGGGCCTAAAAGTCCAACGCTTTCGCCACGGCGTACGCCCAGACTGGCACCGTCCACGACAGTGCGTTGTTTGTAGGTTTTTTTCAGCCCTTTGACGATCAGAACGCCATCGCGAGAGGCCGGTTCCTGGCTGGTTTGTTCTGCTGTCATCTCCGCAGAGCGAGCAGTTGTGTCCCATTTGACACCTCTGGCTCCTGTGCGCGCAGGTTTTGAGAAAAGGCGGGGCAGCTTCATAGGAACCAATCGGGCGAAAAGACGTGCATTGGGTCGCTATTTTTTCTTCTTCTGTGACCCAGGCGTAAAGACCGACTTCACACGTCCACCCGTGCGCGGGCATGAATGAAGTGTCGCCTTGTTGGTTTTCAGATTGGCAGTCAGTTTGCAGCCGGTTGCAATATTGCCGCCCTGACTCACCACAACATTGCCTTCAAGCAAGACGTCCTCGGTTTTGACGTTATAGGTACCCTTATCGGCTTCTGCGGTATTGTCTTTTGAGGTGACGATGAGACCGCCCCGCAGATTCAGCTTCTCAATGTCGCCCTGACCCCCGCCTCCACCTTTGGCATAGGTGACGATTAGCTGGCTGGTGGTAATCAGGCTGCTGCCCTGGCGCACTTTTACATTGCCCCGGAACACCGCCTTGGACTGGCCATCAAGCACTTCCAACTCGTCAGCCTCAATTTGTACAGGATCTTTGCTGTTGCTGCTAAAACCCTCGAAAGCCTTGCCGGACGCCTGTGCGAAGGCCTGTGATACCATCAGTCCGGAGCCGAGTATGACGGCGAGTGCAAGCTTTATGGACATGTCTTTGAGTGCCACATCGTACCCTTTTGTGATGGAGTTTCCGGCTAGTTCGATTCGCCGGTTGGAGTAGCGGTCGCAGGTGAGGTGGCCTGCCGGTTGATGGTCATTTTTACTCTTTTGCGAAAGATGATGCTCTTACCGTTTTCTCCAACTTCAACGGTTTGCGCGGAAATGTTGGCATTTTTTGATGTTACCTGGACTGGATTATTGCTTTTCATCGAACCGTTCTTGATGTCGATATCCGCGTCCTGGAGATAGATATCCATACCGCGCGCGCCCTTTACCACGACGTTGTTGCGCAGTTGGAGCCTCTCTGTTTTCTGATTGTAGGAGCCGGAATCGGCAACCACGTCGGCAAAGCTTTTCTCGTCCATCGGCAGCAATGCATCGATAGCATTGAGGTCAATGACGTCTGGCTCGCGCAGATCCTGAACAGCCATCTTGGCTTTCACGTCGAAAGGGCGGTTCTTGGAGTCAAAACCGGCCATTTCAGGCTGATGCATGATCAGCTTGTTCTCTTCTACCGAGATATTGCTGATCGAAACATTTGCCAGTGGTGAGTAAGAAATGAACGCTGTTGTGCAGAACAGGACCACACAACCGATCGCGGACAGGGGGAGCAGTTTTTTCAGACCGGCGACGAACAGGGAATGTCTGCGCGCGCGCCGAAAGTCCTTTTCATCACGGCGGTTTGCAAGGCCGTTGGTCGAGGACAGCACAGCAGCAGCACTCATTGACATGTGCATTTCCCCTAATTTTGCCCCGTTTTTAACTTCGGTGCACCAAACATACGTTTACGGTGTTTTTGCGGCCAAGTGTTATCATACCATTAACCGTCATGAATGGGCGAAAATATCCTCGTCCTCCCATCCTGCAAGGTCAAGCAGGCAGCGCTGGGGCAAAAAGTCAAAACAGGCCTGCGCCAGGGCTGTCCGCTCTTCGCGCGCTAGGCGCTGGTCCAGGGATGCTTTGAGCTGGTGAAGGTACAGCACATCTGACGCTGCATAGGCCTGTTGTGCCTCGCTCAACTGTTCTGCGGCCCAGTCTGAGGATTGTTGTTGTTTTGACAGATCAACAGCCAGAAGTTCCCTGCACAGGTCTTTGAGCCCATGGCGGTCGGTATAGGTGCGGGTCAGGCGTGATGCGATCTTTGTGCAATAGACGTTTTGGGACAGCGCGCCGAAGGCATTGTAAAGCACGGCGATATCAAAGCGGCCAAAATGAAACAGTTTCGAGACAGAATTGTCATTGAGTAGCTTCTCGATATTGGGTGCGCTGCGCTGGCCTTTTGCAATCTGGACAATATCGGCACTTCCATCACCGGATGAAAGTTGCACGACACAAAGTCTGTCACGTTGAAGGTCAAGGCCCAGCGTTTCGGTGTCGATGGCGACGCTGTCGCCATAATTGTCGAGATTTGGCAGATCGCCGCTGTGAAGACGGATGGTCAAGAAAAGGCTCCTGATAAATGCGTTTTGGGAGTTTACATGCCTGAGAAGCCACAAATTGCAAGGCCACCGGCCAGGGTGGCCCCACGAAACCCCGTCTTTAGATCCTACGCCACCTTGGCCTTTGCGCGGGTTTGTGCCCAAAGCGGTAACCATTGCCCATGTTCTTCAAGCAGCCGGTCCACAAGGGACCATATCTGATCGAGATCAAGTTCAGCGGCGGTGTGAGGGTCCATCATGGCTGCATAATAAATATGCTTGGGGTCTTCTGTCATCAACGCTTCCACAACGAGTTCCTGAACCGACACATTGGATTGCATGATGGCTGCAAGATGGGGGGGAAGCCTTCCAATGCGGGTTGGCTGAATTCCGTTTGCATCCACCAGACAAGGGACCTCAACCGCGCAACCGTCTGGCAGATTTTCGATCAGCCCGTCATTTTGGATATTGCCATAGATGACGGAGGGAATGCCGGTCCATATCGATTCAATGATGTCGGACGCGTATTCATCGGTGGGTTGGATATCAAGCTGAGATGTTTCAAGCTCGCTTACCTCCTTTTCCCAGCTTTCGATCTGTTCGATACATCGCTGCGGATATTCATCCAGCGGAATGCCGTACCTCCTGATAAGATCATCGCGGCCCTCTTTGATGAACCAGGGCACATATTCAGCAAAATGCTCGGAGCTCTCGGTGACGAAATAGCCGGTTCGCTTCATCATCTCATAGCGCACCAGGTTAGGGCAGCGTTCGTTGAACTGGCTTGCCTGAGTTGGGATTTTCCCGTCTGCATAGCCCTGTTGAAGAATGGGATAGAGGTCCCGATAGGTGCCATCCTCAAGCTTTTCTTCCAGTTTGGTGAAAAAGGCGATGTGATTGATGCCGGCGCTTTGATAACGGATGTTTTTGGCGTTGATGCCCAGATCAATCGCCAGATCGCGGATGGTGTGCTGGATAGAGTGGCACAGGCCCACAACTTTGATCTTGGGGAACTTCCTTGTAATGGCGGCAATGTTGATGGCCATGGGATTGACGTATTGAAGCAATGTGGCCTGCGGACAGACCGCCATCATGTCCTCGCAAACGGACCACAGATGCGGAACGGTCCGGATGCCGCGCATGATTCCGCCAATGCCCAGAGTATCGGCAATCGTCTGGCGCAGACCAAACTGCTTGGGTATTTCAAAATCGGTAACTGTGCACGGTTCGTAACCGCCGACCTGGAACGCGACGATGACGAAATCCGCACCATCGAGAGCTTCCCGCTGATTGGTGTGTGAGGAGATGCTGGCCCCCACGCCAAGCGTTGATATCATGCGATTGGCCAGCAAAACGGACTGGTTCAGGCGCTCTTCGTCGATATCCATCAGCGCAACGTGAGCTTCGCTCAGACTATTGCGCAAAATCACATCCCCGATGAGGTGTTTCATAAAGATGGTGGACCCTGCGCCAATGAAGGCAATCTTTGGGTTTCTTGACATCGGTTCACCTTTCCAGTGTCGGCATTCATATGGTCAATAAGAGCGTTTACAGGCACTTTAAAGAGCCGGGGTCGATAAGACTGTTGATCTTGTCAAACAAAGCGGTGAGCAGGATTTGAAGCCCCCCTGTCCAAAGCTCTTGGGGACCCAGACTGCTTTGATGTTTTGTCAGCTTCTTCCTGATTTTGATGTTTTGATTCCAAAATCCCGCAATATCATATTGTGCCCCGTCGTCATTTTGAGTAACTCGCGGCAAGCGATGGAGAAAGCAAATGGAAAAACTGGAACAGGACCGGTTTGTTGGTTCACAATATGCCACCGTCGGCTACGCGCCGCGTGACCGGTTCGTGTTTCTTCAACACCATGCCCCTTTCAAGGAAATGGCGCCCTATCACTATCACCCGGCCGTGGAGGTGAATTTTCTGCGGGGGTGCGACATGACCTATTCGTTTTCCGGTCATGATGTGCGGGTTCCCCGTGACCGGTTTTGCGTGTTCTGGGCGGCTCATCCCCATCGGGTTGTTGATGTTGAAGGTGAGGGGCTTATCACCAATATTTATGTCTATCTTTCCGAGTTCATGAAATGGCCTTTGCCCAGGGAATTCGTTGATGTGTTGTTGAGTGGGGCGGTCATATGCTCAAAGAACAGTCTTCTCAGTGATGTGGATCTGGCGGAACGGTGGGCAAATGAAACCGACCGGCATTCGCAGCAATGGCAGCGTCTTCACGCGGCGGAGATCTATGCCCGGCTGTTTCGAATGGGAATTGATGGCTGGGAAGTTCTGCTCCCCGCCCGCCAAAAGGTGAAACACCGTACAGTCGGCGGAAAAGCGGTCGATCAGTTTGAAAAGATGCTGCATTTTGTGGCGGATAATTTTGCCAACCCTATCAAAATTCAGGACGTTGCCGATGAGGCGGGGATATCCGAACGCTATGCCATTATGCTGTTTCGAAAGATGCTGGGCAGAACGGTCAAGGAGCACATCAATGACACCCGCATGTTTCATGCCAAGATGCTGCTGTCTGAAACCCAGCTAAAGATCGTCAGCATTGCCCTGGATAGCGGGTTTCCGTCGCTGTCCGCCTTTTACCGCGCCTTTCGAAACTACACCGGAACATCTCCAGATGCCTTCCGAAACCACGCCCATCAGGCAGAAGAAAGAGGCGGCTGATCTTCTTTGATTGAACGCCGAGTGCATTGTCGATCCGACAAATAGCGCAACAGCTCTAAAGCGGCCTGGAACATCTTTGTTTGGAAAAATGGTGCCCAGGAGATGAACCGAACATGCTTCTCATAGTTGCTCATATTGCATCATAATCAATTGATATATATGTTTATTTCACGTTGACTCCAAATCATGCTAAATCATAGAAAATCGCCCCAATCCACCTTTTAGGGTGGGTAGAAGGAGGGAAAAGTGTTTAGGCATGCCCTTACCCATCGCAAGGCTGTTTCAGTCGATAAAGGCAAGTATGCAGACGGCCAAGGCCTCTGGTTGAGCAAGCGTCGGAAGAACGCTGGAAGCTGGATATTGCGTCTGACCATCAATGGCAGACGCCGAGAAATGGGTCTTGGTTCATGGCCTGACGTTTCCATTGCTGAAGCCAGAGATCGCGCTCACGACGCCCGCAAGGCAGTGCGGTACGGAGAAGACCCAATCGAGAAACGCCGAGAGCAACGGCGGACAGCGCGCTCGATAACAGTTCGAGAAGCCATTGAGAGTTGTTTCAAAGCCAGACAGGTCGAATTGAAACACGACGGCACAGCCGGACGGTGGCTCTCACCCCTGCAAACCCACATCATTCCTAAGATTGGTCACTTGCCGATTAATACGATTGATCAGCACAAGCTCAAGCAGGTGTTAGCGCCTATCTGGCATACCAAGGCCACCACAGCCTCAAAAGCGCTTATTCGTTTCAATATCACATTGAAACATGCCGTAGCGCTCGGGATTGACGTTGATATCCAAGCCACCGCCAAAGCCAAAGCGTTGCTGGGAAAGCAGCGCCATCAAGTGCAACATATTCCGTCACTACCGTATCAGGAGATGCCGGAGTTCTATCGGTGGCTTTCTACCAAGGACACCACGGCAGCCTTGGCGTTACGATTTCTGGTCCTGACCGTAGCTCGCACCAGTGAAGTGCGTCTAGCCACCTTTGATGAGTTTGGGGGTGACGTTTGGGTGTTGGCACCCGAGCGCACCAAGACGGGCAGGGAGCATCGTATTCCGCTCACGAACGAAGCCCAGCTGATCATCAAACAGGCTCGGCAGCGTTCTCCCAATCAGTATGTGTTTCCAACCCTACGGGACAAACCAATGTCTGATGCTGCTATGGCGGCGTTCTTGAAGCGTGAGGCCATCATGGCCCGCCCACATGGCTTCAGAGCCAGCTTTCGTACGTGGGTAGAGGAACAGACGGACACGCCGTTTGAGGTGAAAGAGTCTGCCTTGGGTCATGTGACGGATTCCAAAGTAGTGCAGGCGTATCAGCGGTCTGATCGGCTGGAGAAGCGGCGGGGGTTGATGGAGGGGTGGGAGGGGTTTTTGGTTGGAAGTAACAGGTATGCCGAGCAACTACTAACCGTTCACAATTCAATTAGCTCATGATTTCGATATGAAGAATCGCTTCGGGTCGACGGACATTTAGCATGACGCAATTTCTTTTCTTGATCCAGGAGGCGGGATGTAGCTGCAGGCCTGACGAGAATGAACTCCTTATCCCAGCCACTTTTTCACCACACCTAGACTTTTCAATCAGCCCCACATATAGATCACAAATTTTATGATCAATATCGTGGTGGTACAAACCAAATTTTTGTTCATCCGTGAGATGTTCGTATTCAGATTGAGGACCCATCTGATCGAATTCATTGTCAGTATTCTGTACTAAATCACTGATTCTTCGCAGTTGATTCCAATGACCTCGATCAAGAAGATCAACAAATCCAATGAGTGAAATTGTTGCTTTGATAACGCATGGTTCACCCGAAGTGCTACGAGCAACGCGCTCTGCCCAAGACCGTGCATGTTCTGGGCCATCTTGAAAAAAGTACGACCCCGCTCCAAGCCACATGCCTTGCTTACCGCTTTGCCTAAAGCCTTCACCCAAAATTTTTGGCACCAAATCAAGTATGGTGCCGTGGAAGCCTTGCACAATCAAATCACTAAATAAAAGGGCATTCTCAAAGAATGCCCACGTCCCAGTATTTCAATCTTCTTCAGTAAGGTACTTTAATAGCTCTTCGTCCACTTTCTTGGACAGGCTATCCACACTTGTTTTAGTTTGATCTGAAGTGAACTGCGTATCCAAAATACCCTGGATTCCCGTCTCTTTTAGATCTTGCATTTCCTTGATCGATACAGGAGTGACAAATTTGCCCTCGTCGTAAGGTGTGCGTGATTTCATTGGGTTCGCCTCTCCGAAATTAGGAGGGCGACCGGCAAGGCTTTCGCCCTGCTCAATGAATTGGTCTGCTGGTCTATTAGACCCTATTTTACTACTAAATGCAACCTTAAAAACCCCTAACACTTTGAAAATTAAGCCTTTTTCTCTAGCTAAATGGATATCTCGCATGACAGACATCAGATAAAATAGACAGGTTAGCAATGTTACAGTAAAAGTTAATAATGTATAAGCGGCAAAATTCTTCTCTATGTCAATAAATGTAAAATCGAGCGGTATTTCAATAAACAATACGATTAATATATGCATAATTAGAAAATAAGAGGCAAATTTCGACCAAAATCCATATTCTTTACTCTGTATTCTGAAAAATAATTTCTCAGATATTGTTAAGATTGTGCGTCGAACTGGCTTATTAATGCTGTCATGACCAATGGTCAAAATCACAAGCGACGGACCGAGGAAAAGAAAAAATAGCAATAGTACGGCGGAAATAAGCGGGACAATATTATTCGGTTGATTGAGGTCAAATTGCAATATTTGCATCTCGTCAATCTCCCTGACCCAACTGTTTCCAGCGTGGGCAATGCAGTGTCATAACCTCTCCCAATCTGAGCAAGCTCAGATGTAAAATCCCTAACATTTCTAATATATGAGGTGCAACTTGATAAAAAAATAATAATAATATCAACAAAATTGATCTCAAATCACGCAGGTAGGTCAGGGCAGATTTGATCGATCTTGGTCCTTTGCTCAGCCAAGTCTATTTTTCACATCTTACAGATGAAACCACCAGTTTGTTGACCCACCAAAAAGCAGCCAGGAATGTCTGTTGTTCGAAGCGACATGAAACCGCAACGGCTTAGCGCATCAGCTGTCTGAGACAACGGCTGCGCCGTCCTCCACTTCGTTTCGGCCAACGGGTGCATCAGCCATCTAACGCGCTGGCGGGGCGGTATCATGGCGGCTCCGAAAAGCAGATAGTCCGGTGGTGCGAGGTTATGTCTCTTCAGCCCGATCAAGTACCTGCAAAGCTAAGGTCAAGGCTTCGAAGATGGAGAGGTAGCGCGCTTCGGTTTCCCAGAGTTTGCGTGGTCGCGGCACCCATGGCTTGATCTCGGGAAATCGCTCAGCAAGTTCTTTGGCTTCCGTGATCTTGTTCGGCTCAGCTTGTTGGCGGGGCACCTGCACGTCCAAGAGATAGTTATGATCAGCCACATTGGCTACAGCTTGGATGTTGCGTGTGGTCTTGGCACTCTTGCGATTGTTGCTGCCAATCTTTTCAGAGACGAGTACCTCAGGCTCCAGCCGGTTGATCAGTTTCTGGGTGTGGGACGCTGTTTGTTCTGGTGATCGAGCTGCGCATCGAGACAGACCCCAATCCATCAGTTTCTTTCCAGAAAAGAAAACATGGCCGATCTTGCCGGAGCGCACGGCAATCGAGAGCAGTCTAACCCGGCTCATACGCCAGTTTGGTTATCGTTCAATCGCTCAGCCAATCCATCGAGGCTGCGCTGCCGGTTGAAGGTATTGATCCAGTGCTTTTTGGAGACGGGCAGGTTGGCCAGCTGCTCACGCAATAGTTCATGGGCGGCGGTCATAATGCCGCCAAACAGGCTTTCGAAGCTCTTGCCGTAGAGCACCGACAGGCAGCAGATCTCCAGCACTGATGGCAGCAGCTTGCCGCTTTCAAGGTTGGACATCCGCGTGGGCGACATATCCAACAAATGAGCACAATCTTGTTGCGTCAGGCCCGCTTTCTTGCGTGCCACTTTTAAATCCAAGGCGAATTGTTTGGTCATGATGAGGTGGTTTAGATTGATAAAATCTGCCCCAGTTTAGTTACGCACTGCACTCGCGCGTAGTTGCCACTTATTGCGCATCTGGTTGGTTGTTCTTAAAGATACAGAAAACCACCAGTCCGGCATGGAATGTCGAAGTGAGAGAGGGGTGAAACCCCTCTCTTCGTCTCCCATACCGGACTGGTGGTTATATAGCTCTATCGTTCCGTCGGTGCCTCAGTGTTACCAGATTAGCAAAAGCGAAACTGGATGCTAGAGGGCCTCGTATGCTGGAGGGGCATACAGAGGCTACTTCCGTGAAGCCGTGCTGCGCGTACACTTCTTTCATGACCCAATTACCAGACCACCTAGAACGCTATCTGGCAATCTGCCAGCAGGTCTACGAACGCATGCGAGCGGAAGGCTCTTGGCCGTGGCCAGACGATGTGCTGGGGGATAGCAATGGGGATACTGTACCCCCATCAAAATCCTGACCCTATCCCCGTGCACGCTGTTTCTTAGCGTCTCATAGCAGCACAAAAATGGCCCATAGATATGACCGTAATCATAGATGTGATTGCACGGAAGCTTGCGCGCATCACCATCGAGGATTCGCGAAAATGCTGAGATTTGGTAGAGTCAGAGCATAACTATCAACACGTATGAAAACCTGTTTCGGATACGTCCGAGTATCCACCCAAAAGCAAGGTGAAGGAGTTTCACTACAGGCGCAAAAAGAAGCCATCGAAACCTACGCCTCACATAACAACCTCACCATCAGCCGATGGTTTGAGGAGAAGGAAACCGCAGCCAAATCAGGCCGTCCGATTTTTACTGCCATGATCAGGGCGCTGAAAAAACATCAGGCTGACGGCGTGGTGCTGCATAAGCCAGACAGAGCCGCGCGTAACCCGAGAGATTGGGTGACTCTCAGCGAATTATCCGATGCTGACATCGACGTGCATTTTGCCACCGAGACGCTCGACTTTCGTTCTCGCGGTGGACGCCTCTCCGCTGACATCCAAGCCGTCATCGCTGCCGACTACATCCGCAATCTCCGCGAAGAGACGCTCAAAGGCATTGAGGGACGGTTGAAGCAGGGGCATTTTCCGTTTGGTGCGCCCATTGGGTATCTGGACAATGGTGGCGGGAAGTTCAAGACGCCCGACCCAGTGCGAGCGCCGTTGATCCAGTTGGCATTTGAACTCTACGCCAGTGGCGAACATTCACTGCGCAGTTTGCAACGGGAGATGGCCGCGCGCGGCCTCACAAGCCGGGGCGGGCGACCGCTGCAAAAACGGGGCATTGAAACCATGCTCGCCAATCCATTCTACTGCGGTGTAATACGTATCAAGACCACGGGGCGGACGTATGAGGGTGCACACCAATCATTGATCTCCGCTGCGTTATACAAGCGTGTGCAGGACGTGCGAGCGGGAAAGAGCGGAAAGAAAGTCACGCGGCACAACCATACCTATCGGGGCCTGTTTCGGTGTGGTCTGTGCCAGTCAGCCATGACGCCGGAGAAACAAAAAGGCCACGTCTATTACCGTTGCCAGCAACCGGCTTGTGCTACCAAGTGTGTGCGAGAAGAGGTGATTGAAACGTCAGTTCATGGTTTGCTTAGGCGGGTACGGATGAGCAATGCCGATGTATCAGCACTTACCAAAGCGGCAGAGGAACAACTGGGTACACCGGCGGTGCAGGACCAAAGCAAACAGATTGAATTGCAACTTGGCAATCTCAAAGCCCGGCATGAGCGGCTGACCGACCTTTTGATTGATGCCGCCATTGATCAAGACACGTTCAATCAACGCAAGCAGGCGATGTTGTTGGAGCGCGCTCGATTGGAAGAGCAGCTGCAAGAAGCACTCGACATTGCAAAGAAACCAACCCAGCTACGAAAATTTCTCGAACTGATAAAAAACGTTGCTGGGCTTTACCAAAACGCCAAGCCAGCAGAAAAACGCCAG
>CALHCF010000022.1 GCA_937930635.1 uncultured Rhizobiaceae group bacterium | reverse complement strand
AAAAAAATCTACGGCATGGGCGTGTCGGTCATTCCCACGAATCGGAAACGCCAACGAACCGAGTACCCGATCAAATATTTCGCAGCTGAATCAGACAAACTTCAAGAAATTGCAGCCGACGTAAAATCGATTCACGAACAGGGCCGCCCCATTCTGATTGGTACACGATCGATCGCGAAATCAGAAACGCTATCTGTTGTACTCAAAGAGATTGGCGTACCACACGATGTTTTGAACGCTCGGCAGATTGAACGCGAAGCAGAAATTGTGGAAAATGCGGGCCAGAAAGGACGCGTTACCGTTGCCACCAACATGGCCGGTCGCGGCACCGACATTCAGCTTGGCGGCAATCTGGATATGCGCCTGAGTCAGGAGCTGGAAGGCATCAAGGACGACAAGAAAATCGAAGCTGTCACAAAAAGTGTGACCGAGGAAGTTGCCAAGCTGAAGGAAGATGCTCTGGCTGCCGGTGGCCTCTATGTTTTGGCAACCGAGCGCCACGAAAGCCGCCGTATCGATAACCAGTTGCGCGGCCGCTCCGGACGTCAGGGCGACCCTGGTCGTTCAAAATTCTTCCTGTCGCTTCAAGACGATCTGATGCGTATTTTCGGGTCTGAACGAATGGACGGCATGTTGACCAAGCTCGGCCTGAAAGAAGGCGAAGCCATTGTCCATCCATGGATAAACAAGGCGCTTGAGAAGGCGCAGCAGAAAGTTGAAGCGCGCAATTTCGATATCCGCAAAAACCTGCTCAAATTTGATGACGTCATGAACGACCAGCGTAAGGTCATTTTTGAACAACGTATCGAGATGATGAGTGCAGAGGACATGTCAGAAATCATCGCGGATATGCGCGAAGATGTTGTTGATGGTCTGGTAAGTTTCGCAATGCCGGAGAAGGTCTATCCGGATGAATGGAAACTCGACGCTCTCAAAACAGGTGTCTCCGAATATCTCAACCTTGATCTACCCGTTGATGACTGGGCAAACGAAGAAGGCATCGATGATGCTGATGTGCGCGAGCGCATTATCGACGCAGGCAACAAGGCTGCCGCAGAACGGGCAGAACGGTTCGGACCGGAAGTTACCACATATGTTGAAAAATCAATCCTGCTCCAGACGCTCGACCATCTGTGGCGCGATCACCTTGAAAACCTTGAACATCTGCGCTCGGTAATCGGCTTCCGCGGTTACGGCCAGCGCGACCCTCTCTCGGAATATAAATCCGAAAGTTTTGAACTGTTCGATTCCATGCTTGGAAATCTGCGTCAGTCCGTTACCGCTCAGATGATGCGCGTTGAGGTCGTACAACAGGCTGCCGAAGACGAGATGGAGCTTCCGGAAATGGAAGCTCACCACCTCGATCCGTTTACTGGTGAGGATGACTACGAAGACTATCCCGACTTCGATGCTGATGGCTATCAGGCTGCAACAATTGCCACAAGCAGAGCGGTGGCTGCTGAGGGCCGTGACCCTGACAACCCTGACACCTGGGGCCGTGTGGGCCGCAATGAGACTTGCCCTTGCGGTAGCGGCCTCAAATACAAGCATTGTCACGGAAAGATCGACTGATAATCCCTGAACGTTCTGCGTAAGTTGGCCGCTTTCAGTTCCCTTGCAGGCCAGTCAGAACTGAACCGCTCTAGCCAGCGGGGTCGCTTGTCGTCTCGCGCTTGACTGGCACGCCAGCCGTGGTTTCCTTGTCCGCCGGAGGAACCTTGTCAGTGGCTGGCACTGCTTCTTCTTCAACCTCAAGCGGCTTTTTTACGGCTGCCGGATCGTCTACCAGAACATCGGGCAGAACGGATTTCAGTTCCAGCGGCTGAAGGGCCACCGGGTCACGGGATTCAGCCTTGGCTAGAAGCGCTTCAAAATCATTGGCATATTTGGAACTGCGCTTGGTATAGGCCAGTGCAAGGCTCTTTGGCATTTTCATCACAGGACAGGAGCCGGCGGGAATATAGAGACCGTTGGAACTCGTGTTAAAGCGATATTCCTTGCCGCAAACGTCCACCTTCGGTGGCACCCGCGTAATCTCAAAATGGTCATATCCACGTTTCAGCATTTTCCAGAATTCAAAATGCTTATGGTTGCGGTGCTTCACCATATTTTCCGCGGTCGGCCTGAAAGGAAACGCCTGAATCTGAAAGGCCTTTTGGCCGCCGTTTAAAGACTCACGGGCGAAAGCATATATCTCTTCCACCTTCTCATCAGTCATCGAATAGCAACCCGCCGAAGAACAGGCCCCGTGGATCATAAGGTGTGAGCCTGTTCGCCCGTGCGAACGGTCAAAGGAATTGGGAAAGCCCATATTGAAGGAAAGATGAAAGGCCGAGTTCGGGTTCATTTGCCGTTTTGTAACAGTGTAGAACCCTTCAGGTGCCTGCCGGTCACCTTCCTTGAACTTGGGCCCGAGATTTCCGGAGTATTTACAGATGTCGTATGATGTCACCAGGCCATAGCGACCGGTATCCTTTTTCTTCCAGACTTCCAGTGTGCTTTCCTGTTTGAAAATACGAAGCATGATGGGCGACGCCACAGTCATGCCCTGCGCCTTCATTTTTCCAACCAGCTTTCGGGGAATAGGGGCGTTGGCCTTGCCATCAATGCCATCCAAAACGCCCTGGCAACCGGCCAGCACAACAAGACCACCGACCAGCACGAGTTTCGCAGCTGTCTGATAAGGCTTGCCGTGATTTCTCAAAAAAGCGGACAAATGATTGCTCACCTGGAATTACCCTGGACACCTTTCATACACTGTTAGTATTGAATTTGTCTTGACGCTGATTGGCGGCTCACGGGATTGTCATGAAAGTGGGGCAAGACCGTTTTGACCTTTAATCGCGGGGTCAGAGGTTGCGCCCAATGGCAAGGAATTTCTCACGGCGGTCGCTTCGAAGTTCTTCTCCTGATTTGGCGCTCAGGTCATCAAGCGCTTGCTCAAGCGCAGCTGCCGTTGAATCAAAGGCTTTTTGCGGGTCACGATGCGCACCGCCCACCGGTTCGGCAATAATACCGTCAATGACACCGAGGTTTTCGAGGTCCTCAGCGGTAATCTTCATGCTGGTGGCGGCCTCACGCGCGCGGGTCGCGTCGCGCCACAGAATTGATGCGGCACCTTCTGGAGAAATCACGCTGTAGATGGCGTGTTCCAGCATATAAACACGATTTGCCGCAGCAATGGCTATCGCGCCGCCGGAACCACCCTCCCCGATTACGATGGAAACCATGGGAACTGTCAGATTGAGACAGGCCTCGGTTGAACGCGCAATCGCCTCCGCCTGCCCACGCTCTTCCGCTCCGATACCGGGATACGCACCGGCTGTGTCAACCAATGTCACCACCGGCAGGTCGAACCGTTGCGCCAGTTTCATGATACGAACAGCTTTGCGGTAACCCTCGGGGCGGGCCATGCCGAAATTATGATGCAGTCGGGATTCCGTGTCATTGCCCTTCTCATGGCCAATGACCGCCACTGCGCGTCCTCTGAACCGGCCCAACACACATTGAATGGCGTGATCATCGGCAAACCCGCGATCGCCGGCCATGGGCTGAATATCGTCGATCAGCGCTTCTACATAGTCTTTGAAATGGGGACGGTCGGGATGCCGGGCGACCTGCGTTTTCTGCCAAGGGTCGAGCTTCTTGTAGAGATCAGACAGCGCCTGCCCGGATTTTGCCTCCAGGCGTGCAATCTCATCATCGAGATTCACACCGTCAGACTCCTCCCCCATGGCCCGCAATTCACGTACCTTGCCTTCCAGATCGGCAACCGGTTTCTCAAAATCGAGATAAGCCTGCATTTCGCGAGCCCCTGACAAAACTGAAGGTTATTTAAGGCGATTAGAACGGATTTGCACCCCAAAGAGATACATTCCAACAAAAAAACCCGACCGCTCTTAAGAACAGCCGGGTCTAAAATGTGCCAGGACACGGGTTCCCGGCAGGTCTAATGCGTCAGGCAGCGGCTTCGCTTGTTTCTTCGTCAGCCTCTTCTTCCTCTGCCTTGGGTCCGCGACGCGGCCCCAGCGCCAAATTCGTCTCAATCAGATTGACGGCCTCGGTCTCGGAAATTTTTCTCACAACCGAGAGCTCGCGAGCCATACGTTCCAAGGCTGCTTCATACAGCTGGCGTTCTGAATAAGACTGTTCCGGCTGATTCTCGGAACGGAAGAGATCGCGCACAACTTCCGCAATTTGGATCAGATCGCCAGAATTGATCTTCGCATCATATTCCTGCGCACGACGGCTCCACATGGTGCGTTTGATACGCGCGCGACCCTGAACGGTCTTCAGCGATTTGGCGACAAGTGCTTCCTCAGCAAGTTTGCGCATGCCAACCGACTCGATTTTCGGCACAGGAACCCGCAGCTTCATCTTGTCTTTGGCGAAGTCTATGACGAAAAGTTCCAGAGAAAAACCAGCGACTTCCTGCTCCTCGATATCGACAATTTGACCAACACCATGAGCGGGATAGACGATATATTCGCCCGTTTTGAAACCTTGCCTCTGGACCGTTTTCTTGACTGCCATGCGTGTCGCTCCTTGTTATTGTGCTGGCTTGAAACCAGCTTGTTGGCAGTTTCAACGCATCAACGCCAAACTGCAAATTGCCCGGACCGGGATATCCCGGTGATTATCGCCGTTTTGGCAAAAGTTAATTCCTCGCAAAAAGCTCGCCGACTCTTTCACAGATGCCTGCCAGACGTAATGCGGCAAAGGCACTCAATGCAATCTCAGCTAAACTGTCTGGTGACGAACTCACAATCCCAAAGGATGCCCCTGCAAACATCGGCTGTTTGGCATGCACCACTGGTCAAAACTTAACGATTGTCAGTCGCATACACGAAAATGGGCCTAAATTCAATGCAAACTGGCGATTACCCGCCATGATACGTTAACGTATGGCCGAATTGGTTAACATCGACCGAGCCTGACATGGGATCCGGCAAAGATCAGACAAACTCGACACAACTAGCTGCCTTCGCCGGGTTCTGCCGAGAAATATTTCTCGAATTTCCCCGTTTCCCCGTCAAATTTCTCACCATCAGCCGGTGGCTCACCCTTGGCGATAATATTGGGCCATTTCTCGGCATATTCCGTATTGATCTTTAGCCATTTCTCCAGCCCGGGTTCGGTGTCGGGTTTGATGGCTTCAGCAGGACATTCCGGTTCGCAAACACCGCAGTCAATGCACTCATCCGGGTGGATGACCAGCATGTTTTCACCCTCATAGAAACAATCCACGGGGCACACCTCGATGCAGTCCATGTATTTGCATTTGATACAGTTGTCGAGGACGATATAGGTCATTGGGACCTCATTGAAATTTACGGTTCGAACAGCGACTGACTAACTGCTTGGAAAGCTGAAAACAAGAGAAACCCTTGCTCATTAAGCCGTCTTCAGGAGATTAGATTTCCTGTCCTGCATCCTGACGAAAGCGACTCAAGGCACGACGCTCTTTCTTGGTGGGGCGGCCAGCTCCCTCCTCGCGCACAGCCTGGCGGGCCGGACGCAGCGCTGCGTCCCGTTTGGGGGGAGGAGGTGAGAGATCTTCATAGAGCATTTGCGCTTCCGGCGCTGGCCCTCGTCTCGTCCCAACGTCAACGATCTTTAATATCCTGATCTGCCGGGCCAGCGTTATCGTCAAAACATCATCGACTTCAACCATACGGCTGGGCGAAGAAATGCGACTGTTGTTCACACGCACCTTGCCTGCCTTGATAAGGCCTTGAGCCAGAGTTCTCGATTTGACGGTCCGGGAATACCAGAGCCATTTGTCAACGCGGATTTTCCCGCCGGCCGCAATTCCCTTGTCGGGATCAGCCATCCTTACCTTCCAGATTGGCTTTCAAGGCAGCGAGCTTGGCAAAGGGTGAATCCGGATCAATTTTCTTGTCGGATTGCCGGTTATTCGAGGGAGCACCGCGTTTCTGATTCTGCGTCCGCTCCTTTCCTCGTCCAGGCCCTTTTTTCCCATCAAATTTGCCACGTTTTGCATGGGGTTTCGCGTTGCGACGATGACCCTGGTTTTGTTGCCCACCTCCCTGGCGACCCGGACGCCAGACTTCAACATATTTGGGTTCTTGTGCTGCCTCAGGTTCTGCGGGCGCAGTTTCAGCCAGTGTTTCAGCCGGTGTTTCAACTGGTGTTTCAGCTGGAACGTCTGCAGAAACAGGGGCCTGCACGTCATCTTCAACCGCAGATTCCGGCTCTTTCAGCGGCAAGGCACCCTTGTCGTCTGGAGCATCTTGTTTTGATTCGGAGTTCTCGGCCGGTGTTTCCTGTGAAGCGGCGGGTGGTTTTTGAACCGTTGCTGCTGAGGCATCCCACTCACCCAGTTTCGCATTGGCATCAGTCTCCAGCATCCTCTCGCCGCGATAGCCAAGGCCACGTAAAATGTCTGCCATATCCTCATGAGTGGCACCAAGAATAGAAAGCATCGACGGCGTTACCAGAAAAGCCGGGCCATCCCAGGCTCCTTCGGGCCGCCCCTGCGAGGATTCAGCGCTAAAACGCCAGTTCAGCGCCGGTCTGATAAAATCAGCAAGCCGCTCCAGAATATCCACACGCACTGCCTTTTTCCCGAGCACCCGAAAACCGGCAATACGGTAAAGGTCTTCATCAAACGAGGAGTTGGCAGGCATTGAAGTGCGCCCGGTCGAAAGGCCCGTGATCATCTCTTCACGCCCCGGCGCTTCCACCTTTTCATTTTTCAAGGCCCACAAAAGCGTGGCAAGCCCGGCTGGTGCTGGCTTCAGCAAGGCAGGAACGAAAATGTGGTATGCCCCAAATCGCACGCCTTTGCGACGCAGAACAGCACGCTGGTCCTGATCAAGGCCACGGACATCAGAGGCGACCTCGCGTCGATCCACCGTGCCGAGGTTTTCGACAAGCCGGAAAGCCACACCACGAGCCATGCCTTCTACACCCTCGGTATCAGACAGATCCATAAGCGGTTTCAGGTTGATCTCGATATGGTGCCCCAGCCATCTCTCCAGTCGGGCAGCAACCTTGTCGCGCGCTCCGCCGGTCAATTGCTCATCAGCCAGCAACAAGACCCTCGGCTTGAGGATTTCCTCACTGGCGATCACCCGGCCAACCGGCGCTCCAAGCCAGCGCATGGTGCCGGCATTGTCGACAACGATATCGGCATTGGGTGCAGCCCCAAGACGCTCAGCACGCGCTTCTATCTCGCTGGCGAGCGCTTTCTGGGCAGCGGCCTTGGCTGCCTTTGCGTCCGGCCCATCTGCTGCAGGATCAGCTGTAAACCGGAAACCGGACAGTTCTCCCACATGATGACCTTCAACCACTACCGCACCATTGGGCGCAATTTCGGCTTCAAGCATTGTATTTTCTCGCAGGCGCTTCATTAAGACCGATGTCCTGCGATCAACAAAGCGTTTCGTCAAGCGTTCGTGTAACGCATCCGACAAACGATCTTCGATTGCGCGGGTTTCCCCCTGCCAGTGTGCAGCATCTTTGAGCCAGTCGGACCGGTGAGAAACGTAGGTCCATGTCCGAATATGTGCGATACGGTTTGACAAGGCATCGATGTCCCCATCAGCCACATCTGTCTGCTTCACCTGTGCCGAAAACCAGTCTTCATCAATATGGCCGTCCTGTGCCAGATCACGAAAGATCGTCGCCAGAAGATCAGCATGGTTTGCCGGTGCGATTTTTCGGTAGTCCGGCACCTGAGCCACCAGCCAAAGCAGTTCCACCAGTGAGGCAGAATTCGCGGTGTCCCGAATATCCTGATGAGCGGCCATGGTCGTCAACGCACGCTGATCAATCGCCATCGGCGCTTTGGCCAGAACCCGGCTTTGTGTCGGTTGCTCCAGACTTTCAATCAGTGATGAGATTGAATCATAAGACAAATTCCGGTTTCGCCACTGCAATAATTTTTCCGCCGGAAAGGAGTGGCTTTCCAGTCGTTCAACCAGTTCATCTTCGAAAGGGTCCACCTGTCCGGTCACCCCGAACGTTCCGTCTCGCACATGCCGACCGGCGCGCCCGGCAATCTGCCCCAGCTCAGCCGGTTTCAACCGCCTTTGCTGATAACCATCAAACTTCTGCTCCTGCGCAAAGGCCACATGATCGACATCGAGATTGAGCCCCATGCCGATTGCATCGGTTGCAACAATGAAATCCACGTCGCCGGACTGGTATAGTTCCACCTGCGCGTTGCGTGTGCGCGGTGACAAAGAACCCAGCACCACCGCCGCTGCACCGCGCTGGCGACGGATCAGTTCGGCGATCGCATAAACCTCGTCTGCAGAAAAAGCCACGATGGCCGAGCGACGCGGCAATCGTGTGATTTTCTTCTGTCCTGCATAAAGAAGCTGCGACATGCGCGGCCGTGTCACCACATTGATGCCCGGCAAGAGCGCCTCAAGCGCAGGACGCAGTGTTTCAGCCCCCAGCAACATGGTTTCATGAGTGCCGCGAAGGTTTAAAATGCGGTCTGTGAAAACATGCCCACGGTCCAGGCTGGCCGCCAGTTGCACTTCATCAATAGCAAGAAAATGCGTGTCCGCCTGCGGCGGCATGGCTTCGACGGTACAAATCTGAAACCGCGCCCCTTTTGGCAGGATTTTCTCTTCACCTGTAATCAGAGCGACCGCGTCAGCACCGACACGCTCGACAACCCGGCTATAAACCTCACGTGCGAGAAGACGCAGGGGCAATCCGATCATGCCTGAAGGCTGCGCCAGCATACGTTCAATCGCCAGATGGGTCTTACCGGTATTTGTCGGACCCAATACAGCCGTCACCCCACGCCCGGAGCCGGTGTTGCCAGGACGCGCCTGACCGCTGTCATAAGGGTTGGAAAACTGGGAGCGGTTCATGGGCCTGGAAGCAGCATTGCGGCGTCGAAACGCCCTGTTGAGTTGGTATTTCTTAGCACGGCGTTAAAAGCAATCGGCATAAAAACCGCCCAAGATACTAAATAAGTTAGCAAATGGAACGAGTAGAGAACAGACCGTGTCCGAATCGCTGATTCTGATGCGGTCCCGGTTTGTTCACCCCAACATATTGCGGTCGCCGGCATCATCCAGGCACAATAGGGTTTTAAAAATTCTGTCGATCTTTCCGAAGGTTAACCAGCAGAATAAAAAATGGATCAAACTGATACAGATTGCGCCAGCACCATGCTTCACTCTTTTACTGAGTTGCAAAAGAGTAGGCTTTGCCCCGTGCTGTGCCGCGCAATGTCCTCACCTTGAAGGCAAAAAGTCCGTAAACCGAGCTGTTGCCGATGCGCGCCATGGTTACTTCCATATCGCGGTTCGCACGCATGAATTTGATGTTTTTCTTGTGCGGACGGTATCCGGCAAGCGGCTGATAACGCACGGAGCATGTATGGGTTATGCCACTGAACCCGTTAACCCGGGCCTTGCCGGAACTTTTGTAACGAAACTTCAGGTTCATCCGGTTTTTCCCGTCAAAAACCGGGACCGCACGGTTGCAGATTTTGCTGCCATCGCCAATTTCCGATTCCTTGACCGGAAACACCAGCGAACTCACCGGGTCGAGCACGGCCCTGAGATGATCAGGTTTCAGGGGAACGGCATCCTTCTTGTATTTGACCGCCGGTCTGGATTGCATTTTCTTGACATCGCCGCGAGCAAAGGCAAGCCGTACAGAGCCTCGTTTTCTGCGCTGCTGATAGTTGATCTGATGCTGGGAAGGGATGACGCGGCGCCCGGAAATGGCCCCTGAGCTGGTATAGTCAGCACGGGAACGAGCCACCAGAGAAACGAAGGGGTTGGACGCAACGCTGCCGGAGATGGAATATTTCTTCCCCGAAACCTTCACATTGGTCTTCATGGTGCCGACATTGACGCCAAAAAAGGAAATCCGCATTTTTGTCGTATGCTGAACATCAGCCGCCGAGGCTGGCAAACAGCCCAAAAACAGGCCCGAAGTCAGCACTGCTATCGGCAAACCGCTGCCCTTGAACATCGGATTTATATTGAATGGTCGTTTCACTGAGTTGAGATTCCTGTCGATTGAGAAGCCGGTTTTGGCGTCTCTTTGGGGAGTTGCATGTCGATTTGGGCAAAATTGGGATATTGATTCGCCACGATAAGCGCGACTGACGCCTTTCAATCGGTTTTCATATCTTGACGAAACACCCTTCTGGCCCTAAGAAACCGCGACTTTTCCAAAAGCGGTATGCTGAAGCTGGTTGGTGTATGAACACCCCGACCTGAACGGAACCTGAATAGAGTTCTATCCAACCGCAAGAACTGAAGGCAAAAAACCATGTCCCGTCGTTGTGAACTGACCGGCAAATCCGTTATGACAGGCAACAATGTGAGCCACGCGAACAACAAGACGCGCCGCCGCTTTTTGCCCAACCTCGTCAACGTTACGCTCATGAGCGAAACGCTGGAGCAGCGCATCAGGCTGCGTGTTGCAGCATCTGCACTGCGCACCGTGGAGCACCGGGGCGGTCTCGACGCTTTTTTGATGAAAGAAAAAGAGCGCAACCTTTCGCCCAAAGCTGTTTTGATGCGCCGCCAGATCGCCAAGAAAATGGCAGAAGCCCCGGCAGCCTGATAACGCAGCCGGGTCTATAAGCCCGGAATTCAACAGAGCGGCATTGGTCCGCTTGTTTGTTGCGGGTCAGACCTCGCGCAAGGTGCCTGTTCGTCATGCAGATGGCGTTGATCGCCACCGTTATAGCTTTGTGACCTTTTTTTAAATTCGAGAATGTTTTCCATGACCCGCTCCTCCAGTACCATGCTTGCATTCGCCGCGGCCATGGCGGCCGTTGTGGTGCTGTCCAACATTCTTGTGCAGTTTCCGGTACAGATGGCAATCGGTGCCGTGAACCTGGCCGATTTGCTGACCTGGGGAGCTTTTACCTATCCTGTTGCCTTTCTTGTTACCGATCTTACCAACCGGCGCTTTGGGACACGCGCGGCCCGGCAGGTGGTCGCCATAGGTTTTCTGGTGGCGGTAGGGCTTAGCATCTGGCTTGCGACGCCCCGTATCGCCATTGCTTCAGGCTCGGCATTTCTTGTCGCTCAGTTGCTGGATGTGTCGATATTCGACCGTCTGCGTCAGTCGACATGGTGGCAGGCACCGCTGATCTCCAGCCTTCTTGGATCAGTGGTGGATACCGTGTTGTTCTTTGGTCTGGCCTTCGCTCCCGCCTTTGCCGCACTGAATTTTGGCGGTGAGGATGGTTCCCTGGGCTTCCCGGTAAAATTTCTGGGCCTTGGTGGTGAAGTTCCCCTGTGGGTCTCGCTGGCCGCCGGAGACTTTATCGTGAAAGTGCTGGTCGGTCTCGCCATGTTGTTGCCCTATGGCATTGTGGCTCGCAGACCGGTTGCAGCCTGAACCCCAACTCAGTCGGCAAACTCAAATTCCAGATAAAGCGTGCGCTGCAAAAGCCAGTGATTATCATCTGAAATCACGCCAATTCGAACCTTGCCGTCAGATGAGCGAAAGACTGATAAGCCTTCCATATTGTCGATGTGGTGTTCGCGGTTCACGTCAAGAATAAAGTCTCCATCAAGCACAGCACCCGGCTTGATCGAATCTGCAGGCACCCGCCGTATGCGCATCTGTTGGCCGTAACCAATGGTAAATCTCCGCTCCAGCAACAACAGGTCTCCGTTGGGCAGGAAGTCGGCATCAGTCACCAGAAAATGGTCACGCTGCTTCACAGCGAGCGGCCGGACAACCTCGCCTTCAATCAAAAAGGCACGGATATGACCAAGGGCATCCAACGAACCTTCACTGACTGCAAGCAACGCTCCCTTGTGCTGTCCCGTGGGCACAGTGGCCAGAGCTTCAAGTCCAAAACTGTTGCGCAAACGCCCGCCTGGCCAATTGGTCACGACAAGCTGCGCCGAGGCTTTAAACAAATTGTCCTTGGTGGAGAAAGACTGAACGGTCGCAAACTGTTCAGTGCTGACCAGCAGACTGTCACCGCGTCTTGTAAGACCTTCGGCATCAATCGACCATTTATCAAGGTATTGCTGTCCGGCTGAATTCAGCAGAGCCGCCATTTTCCCATTGCTCATACCGACGGGCCTGCCGCCGGCATCGCGTTCAAGTTTTGCCGTGAACCAAAAACCCGTATCGGCAACGACAGTAACCGCGTCACCCGCAACACCGGGTTGCACCCGCAGGCCTGAAAGCCCGCCAAAATGCGGCTGTGTCGAACGCAGCTCTATACCGCCTATGAAACTCAGCTGGCCAAATCTTTTTTTGTTGGTGCTGTCCCGATGAAAGACCGAAATTACCTTGGCTGTAATCGGTGTTGGCAGAACCTCAGCCGCCGCTCCGGCAAACCAGGAGAAAGCCAACAACACCACAGCAGCCACAACAATCGACCGCTTGCCGGCGTTCATCCCACCATACCAGATGCACGACGGCGCTTGGGCCGTCGGGCCTGAACCGGTTGCTCCTCAAAGAGCGCCGCAAGCTGTTCGGTAATCGCTCCCGCCAATTCCTCGGCGTCCACGATGGTGACCGCACGCTTGTAGTAGCGCGTCACGTCATGACCGATCCCGATGGCCAGAAGCTCAACCGCGGAATTTCCTTCAATATCAGCAATGACATGGCGAAGGTGACGCTCAAGATAATTGCCTGGATTGACAGACAGAGTGGAGTCGTCAACGGGCGCACCGTCCGAAATCATCATCAGGATTTTGCGTTGTTCAGGACGAACCAGCAGCCGCTGATGCGCCCACTCCAAGGCTTCGCCATCAATATTTTCTTTCAGCAAACCTTCCCGCATCATAAGACCAAGGTTGCGCCGCGAGCGTCTCCAGGGAGCATCGGCACCCTTATAGATAATATGCCGCAAATCATTGAGCCGCCCCGGATTGGCTGGCTTGCCTGCCTTAAGCCAGCTCTCGCGCGACTGGCCCCCCTTCCATGCTCTTGTGGTAAAGCCCAAAATCTCGACCTTCACGCCACACCGTTCCAGTGTACGCGCCAGAATGTCAGCGCAAGTCGCAGCAACCGTTATGGGGCGTCCGCGCATGGAACCGGAATTATCCAGCAGAAGCGTAACAACCGTATCCCGAAAATCGGTATCCCGTTCCATCTTGAATGAAAGAGGGGCTGTACGGTCCGTGACGATTCGCGTCAGTTTTGCGCTGTCGAGATAGCCCTCTTCGAGATCAAAATCCCAACCGCGATTCTGTTGCGCCATCAAACGGCGCTGCAATCTGTTGGCAAGACGGCCAACCACTCCCTGAAGGTGAGCCAGTTGCTTATCGAGAAAAGCCCTCAGGCGCTCAAGCTCAGCTTCGTCACACAATTCCTCCGCTCGGATCTCTTCATCATCTTTGACCGAAAAGGCTTTATAGTCGGATGCTGTTGGTAGATTGGAGAACGGCAATTCAGGGCGTTCGGCCTCGCCAGGTGTTTGAGCATCCATGTCCTCATCGTCGAACATTTCCTCCCCGGCGGCATCCTGTGCCTCCATATCACCGGCATCCTGCTCTTCGCCATCAGCATCCGACTCATCCGGTGCAGCTTCTTCTGAACCGGTAGACTCTTCGTTTTGACGTTCAGATTCGTCCTGGCCTTCAGGCGGCTGATCATCGTCGTCAGACGTCTCATCATCCTGATCCTGAGGGTCCTGACCAAGCTCATCGGCCATTTCCAATTGAGCAATCAGGTCACGCGTGGCCTGGGCAAAAGCGTCCTGATCTTCCAGCCGGTCACCAAGGTTGTCGAATGTTTCTCCAGCACGTTCCTCCACCCAGTCGCGCCATAGATCAACAATATTTTCAGCCGATTTGGGCGCCTTGCGTCCGGTGATTTTCTCACGCACCAGCAATGCGACCGCGTCGCTAAGCGGCACTTCTTCGCGTGTGGTCGCATCGGCAAAACCGGATCGAAAATACTTGTCTTCCAGCATATGCGCCAGATTATCGCCCATGCCATCCATGGCCTGACAGCCAATTGCCTCAACCCGGGCCTGCTCTACCGCATTAAAAACCGCACGGGCGTTTTCGCCGATTGGCAGATTTTGAGCATGAACACCGCTGTCATGCATCGCGCGGCGCAGGGCCATGGAATCAGCCAGCCCGCGAACCACGGAAACTTCGGTAGCGGACGGATTTTTGGACGGGTCCGGCAGCCGAACCCGGTCACCCGTCATTCCCGGCTTATCCTTACCGTAGGTGATTTCCAGTTCAGAATCCTGCGCAATCGCCCGCATACATCCCGCAACCGACTGTTTCAGCGGTTCAACGTCAGCAATCGATGCCGTATTTTGCGAGTTATCGCCTATGCGGGACATGATGGAGCAAGCGTTTCCTTTGTCAGGCCAGAGATCAAGCCAAAGCCACGTTCACGGAACTTTCTTTCAGTTCTTCGCCAAAGGCCCGCTGGTAGAACTCGGCCACGAGGCTGCGCTCAAGTTCGTCGCACTTGTTGAGGAATGTCAGACGGAATGCAAAAGCAACATCTCCGAAAATGGCTGAGTTTTCTGCCCAGGTCAGCACAGTACGAGGGCTCATAACCGTCGAAAGGTCCCCATTGATAAAGGCGGCACGGGTCATGTCCGCCACGCGCACCATCTTTCCGATGGTGTCTTTGCCTTTGTCGGACTTACCAAGCTCGGTTTTTGACGTGATGATCCCGGCTTCCTGATCATGCGGCAGATAGTTCAGCGTTGTTACGATTGACCAGCGGTCCATCTGACCCTGGTTGATCTGCTGGGTGCCGTGATAGAGCCCGGTCGTGTCGCCCAAGCCCACTGTGTTGGCCGTTGCAAAGATGCGGAAATTGGGATGCGGCTCGATCACCTTGTTCTGGTCGAGAAGCGTCAGCTTGCCGTCCACTTCCAGCAC
Source organism: uncultured Rhizobiaceae group bacterium (assembly GCA_937930635.1). GTDB lineage: Bacteria > Pseudomonadota > Alphaproteobacteria > Rhizobiales > Rhizobiaceae > Pseudahrensia. The sequence goes on along the minus strand of CALHCF010000022.1, from coordinate 2,578 downwards.
CCGCTGGATGACAAACATCACATCCGCGCGGCCTGCGTCATATTCGTCAAACACGATCGCGGTTGGGTTGCGCAGGGCCCAGGGCAGGATGCCTTCCTGAAACTCGGTGACCTGAACGCCGTCTTTCAGCTTGATCGCGTCCTTGCCGATCAGGTCGATGCGGGAGATGTGGCTGTCGAGGTTCACCCGCACGCAGGGCCAGTTCAGGCGCGAGGCCACCTGCTCGATATGGGTGGATTTGCCGGTGCCATGATAGCCCTGGATCATCACCCGGCGGTTATGGGTGAAGCCTGCAAGGATCGCGAGCGTGGTGTCGCGGTCGAACTTGTAGGTGCTGTCGAGATCAGGAACGCGGTCCGTGCGGTCGGCAAAAGCCTTGACCTTCATATCGCTGTCAATTCCGAAGACTTCGCGGACCGAGATCTCCTCAGTTGGTTTCGCGCCCAGATCGATGCTGCCATCCGCCATTGTCTTGTCCTTTGATCGTAACGCGTTCGGGATGCCTGAATTTACACTCAAGAGCAAGGGGAGGGCCGGGCCAAAAGGCACATTCCGCCCTGCGACCTGGTGTCGTAATTGAGTTCGTAGGGCCCGGTTCGATTATTGAGATTTAGGGCCGTCTTCGCCAGCGGGTTTATTCAGCGAAATTGCGGCTCTCCTTGATCTGGTCCCAGGCCCAGACCACCTGTTGCAACTGGTCCTCATCGGCGCGGTTGCCGCCATTCATATCCGGGTGCAGGACCTTGATCAGCGACTTGTAGAGCTTGCGCAGGTCTTTTTTGGTCATGTCCGGTTTGCCGTCGAGAATTTCAAGCGCCTGACGTTCCGTGGGCGGCAGCTTGCGGCCTGCATTGCCGCCATTGCGGCCCGGGTTGCGGGTGGCGTTCTCTCCCAGCACTGCCATCGGATCATCAATGCCAAGCCGCGACCAGGCGCGTTGCTCTTCGCCTTTCTTCATCGGCTTGGTGGGCCGCTCCCAGACCTTGTCGGAGGACATCTGCCGTTCCATCTCTTCCTGGGTGTGGGTCTCGAAGAAGTTCCATTTCAGGTTGTATTCGCGGGCATGGGCCTTGCAGAACCAATAGTAATCATCCAGCACATCGGGGCTTTTGGGCGCCCGGTACTGGCCGGGCTCCTTGCAATCGGGCGCCTCGCATTCGCGCTGCGATGTCTCCACCGCGCCAGACATGCCGCGCCGCCCGCGGGCACGCTTTTTCTTGTCGGAGGACACAGACATATCGAACTCGAACGGGTCAAATGGGGCGCGCGCCATGAACATGCCTTTCGTAATGGGAGAGGAGAGTTTAGGGTTTTTGCCAGCAAGGTGAAGGGGCAAATCGGACAAATTATGGGGATAGCGAAAGAAATTGAGCAAAAGCTCGCCAGCGCCTTTGCGCCGCAGCTTTTGGAAGTGGTCGATGACAGCGAGGCGCATCGTGGCCATGCCGGATTTCAGGAGGGCGGCGAGAGCCATTTCAACGTCAGGATTGTCTCAAACGCCTTTGAAGGCAAATCACGGCTGGCCCGGCACCGGGCCGTCCATGCAGCCATTGGGCCTGAGCTGATTGCGCGGATACATGCGCTGGCGCTGGATATCTCGGTGGGGGAGGCCTCTGACGGCGCCTAGGCTAGTCGCCGTCGCGCGTCACCCCGCCTAGCGCTTTGCTGCGGAATGCGATTTCTGGTTCCGCCTCAGGGTCCGTTTCAATTTCGGGCTCGGCCTCGCTTGTTTCCCCGGGTTCAGGAGCGGGCTCAGGCTCGGGAACTGGTTCAGGCTCGGGTTCGTGATGCTCAAGCGCCAACGGCTCTTCCTCTGCGGCGTCCTGCGTTGGGGCGGGGCGGCGGAACACCAGCATCGAGTGGTATTTCACCGTCTTCGAGGTCAAACCCTGCCGTTCCTCGCAAGGCAACGTGTCGGCGCGCAGATAGTCCCAGCCTTCGGCGGACATGTCATTCATCAAGCTGGTGATGGCATTGGCGAATTTTGCAGGCCCGCCTTTGACGCCCTTGCCCGACTTGCCTTTGCGCGGGGCGGCGACGACCCGGTATTCATAGTTGGACATGGCGGCTGCTCCCCTTCGCGATGCGATGGCCGGGGTAGCACCCAAGCGGGTGCGCGATCAAGGGGCGTTCTGGCCGTCTGGTGTCGCCGGGTGATGGCGCGGTGCGGGTGTCTTCACGCGGGACGGCCCGGTTCATAGGGGTCATTTGAAAACAGCGCGATTTTGTTGCCTTGCGGGTCGCGCAGGTAGCCCACATAGAAATGCGGCCCATAGGAGGCGCGAAACCCCGGCGGCCCCTCATCTGTTCCGCCCGCCGCCAAGGCGGCTGCGTGCAGGGCGCGCACCTGTTTTTGACTGCGCGCCTCAAAGGCCACCATCGCACCATTTCCGGCAGAGGCGGGGCATCCGTCAAAGGTTGGTTTGACGTAGAAATCGGGCGGGGCGCCTGTAGTAGGTTCGCGGGTAATCTTTCGGAACTATACGAATCAAAATAGCCAAGTGAAGCACTGAATGCCGGCACTGGAATACCGTTAGCGACTGCCATACAGACCACCTCACGCCAGTTACCTTGCGTT
>CALHCF010000021.1 GCA_937930635.1 uncultured Rhizobiaceae group bacterium | reverse complement strand
CTACGTTCCATCGACCCAGCCGTTTGATCTCTTTGATGCTGAGCGCAGGGGGCATGTGAAGCTGTATGTCAACAAGGTTCTGATTACAGAAGATGCAAAGGATCTGTTGCCGACATATCTGCGTTTCCTGCGCGGCGTTGTGGATTCCGAAGATCTTTCTCTCAACGTTTCCCGCGAGATGCTTCAATCCGATCCAAAGCTTGTGAAGATCAGGTCAGCCCTCACAAAAAAGGTCATTGGTGAGCTTAAGAAGAAGGCGAACAAAGCTCCGGAGGAATACGCCAGGTTCTGGGAGAATTTTGGCGCCGTTCTGAAAGAGGGCCTGGTCGAAGATGTTCCGCTTAGAGAAAAGCTGCTGGAAGTGTGCCGGTTTTTATCAACCAGGGATGAAAACCTCATCAAGCTGACCGACTATCTGGAGCGGATGAAAAAGGGTCAGGATTCTATCTATTATATCGCCGGTGATGACCGGGAGAAAATTTCCCGCTCGCCCCATCTGGAAGGGTTCAAGGCCAAGGGCGTGGAAGTCCTGCTGTTGTCAGACTCGGTTGATGAATTCTGGTTGCAACATATTCCACAATTTGAAGGCAAGACATTCAAGTCCATCACCCGCGGGGCGTCCGATCTGGATGAGATTGAAGACGGTCAGGCCGATAAAAAGAAGGAAAAAGAACCAGAGGCGCCAGATGTGAGTGATCTGATTGCATCCATCAAGCTGGAGCTTGGTGAAGCCATCAAGGATGTCCGGGTCTCCAAGCGCTTGACGGACAGTCCCGTTTGTCTGATTGCCGATGACGGCGACATGGACGTCAATCTCGAACGCCTGTTGAAACGTCACGGGCAATTAAACGACAGCGTGCCCAGAATACTCGAAATCAATCCCGGTCATGAGATAATCAAGAAGCTATCCAAACGGGCCGGGTCCGATACCGCAGCCAATGACAGCCTGCTGAATGATGCTGCCCACCTGCTGTTTGATCAGGCCCGTATTGCGGAAGGTGAAGCACCTGTCGATGCCAGTGAATTTGGACGTCGCCTGAGTGCTGTTTTGCAAAATGCGCTTTGATTTCGATGGGGAAGCATTGAAGCCGGTAACATAAATTCTGCCCAGACACCCCAACAAACAAGACATCCTATCAAAAATGGGAGGTCACCGAACAATTGACTATTGTGCGCGAGTGCGCATCCTGTCGCTATGCGCAAGCCGAATGTAACCTCAACTGATGTCGCCCGACGGGCCAGCGTTTCGCAATCTGCGGTCAGTCGTACCTTCACACCCGGCGCGAGCGTATCTGAAAAGACGCGCGAAAGGGTGCTCAAGGCATCAACCGAGTTGGGGTATCGGCCAAACGCTTTGGCAAGAGCGGTTATTTCCGGGCGATCAGGTCTGATCGCCCTGCTGGTCGCCTATCTTGATAACCAGTTCTATCCCGTTGTTTTGGAAAAGCTGTCGCGTTCGTTTCAGGAACATGGCTATCAGGTGCTGCTCTTCATGACCGATCCGGGTCGCCAGGATGAGGTCGTGCATCAGATCCTTCAATTCCAGGTTCAGGGGATCGTGATGGTCTCAGCAACCCTGTCGTCTACTCTGGCAAAGGAATGTGCTGACACCGGAATACCGGTCGTGATGGTCAACCGGTATGTGGCAACATCATCTGCATCAACGGTCACATCAGACAATATTGAAGGTGGCCGGATGGTTGCAGATTTGCTTGCGCGGGGAGGCCACACGCGGATCGCCTATATTGCTGGAGCCGAAGATTCTTCCACCAACCGTGACCGCGAAGCCGGGTTTTACAAAGGACTTGCGGAACATGGTATGACCACAATCGGACGGGCAGTGGGTGGCTACACTATGGAAGGTGCTGCACAAGCCACTCTTGACCTCTTCTCGAAGGATAAAGTGCCCGATGCGATCTTTGTCGCCAACGATCACATGGCGTTTTCGGTGATGGATGTCATTAGAAATACTCTGTCTCTGCGTATCCCAGAGGATGTTTCAATCGTCGGCTACGATGATGTGCCTGAAGCGGGCTGGAAGGCTTATGACCTGACCACCATTTCGCAATCGCCCGACAGGATGATTGAGGAAACCGTGTCAATTCTGCTCAATCAGCTTGAAAACCGGGCCGTTCGAAAACGTGCTGCCGTGATTCCAGCTCAGTTGATCGTCAGAAATTCCACCCGAAAACCTGTGGAATTCTAGATTCTGTAGATGCGTCTGGCGTTGTCGTGGAAAAAGGCTGCGCGTTGCGTTTCGTTTGCATTGGTACAAAGAAGCGTGAAGTCATCCAACAGGGCGTGATAGGGGCGCATGAGTTTGTCGACGGGAAAATTACTCGCAAATAACATGCGTTCGTAGCCGAACAAATCGACCAGAGCATTGAAAACTGGACTGATCGTCTCCGCGTTCCAATGGACATCGAACATTCCAAAGCCAGCCAGTTTGACCGACGTCTGAGGCAGAGCAGCAAGCTGCGCCATGCTGTCGTACCAGCGCTTAAATCCTTCGGCAGTCTGAACCCACGGACTGCCCGCATGATCGATAATGACAGGCACGTTTTTATGGGCTGAAAAGAAAGCCGCTGCCCGCTCCATTTGCTCGGGATAACATTGCAGATCAAATGAAAGACCATGCTCTCCAAGCAGTATGAAATTTTCGCGCCAGACGAGATCATCGAGATATTCGACGGTGGCAAAACTGCGTTCCGGCTGGTCAGGCAAGCGGCTCAGTATTTGTCTCACTCCCCGAAAGTTTGCTGACTTCTTATGCTCTTCAATTACCGTTGCTGCATCTTCGCTGGCGAGATCCACGAACCCAACAATCGCAATGGGAAAGTCGTTCTTGTCACTGAGGCTTTGAATGAAACGGGTCTCGGCAACAGGATCAGGGATAGCGCCATCAGCCTGAAGGTGAACTGATGCAGCGAACCGGCTCGGTGCCGGTTCTACCGCAAATTCCTGAACAGGATAATCGCGCTGAATCGGCGTGGGATCACCGAACGGTTTGGGCGCACCTACATCACGTAACCAGACGTAACCAATATCAGGCTGGCCAGTTGTCGGGTTCCAGAGATGATGATGTGCATCGACAATTTTTGCTGGTCTGTCATCCATTTTTGGTTCGCTCCGGCAACTCTGCCAGAATGTCCCATCCAATCTGCTTCCAAAAGTGCAGCAGGTCGATAAAGACCCAGTTTTCTGTCAACTTGTCCCCGTCGCGGCGGTACATGTCGATTACGCGCATGTCGCCAGTTTTTCCGGTCGAACTCCGGCCCATGAATTGCCCGGTGTGAGTCAAAGTCAGATTGGGCCACCCAAAAAAACCCCCGAGTTTGCCTTCGGCCATGCGGCATAAATGCCCATTGAATTGCCGGTCACTGAATGCTGCCCGAAAGGGACCGGCATGTTGCTTGGCATAACGCTCAATGGTGTAGGTCGCACCTATACCGGTTGGCCCCCACCATATCATGTCGTCGTTCCATGACCGGCGCAGTTCCGATTCCAGAGATTCAACCCGCCCTCCGGTCCAGTTTTTAATATCGTTGATCATGAAATTGATCGCAGCCAGGGTCTGGGTTCCCTCGGCTGTATCCTGCACGTCGAGCAACAATCCATCATGGCCCGAGGGCCCGGGCTGAGTAAGAAAAGCGCCTGTCTGCGTGGGAAACGGGTTGAAACCGGCTTGCGCCATCAGATGTGGAATATCGAAGAACATCGCCGTTTCAGTGATCTTGTCATTTTCGACTTTGTGAAAGGCGGCGTAGCGAAGCATGGCAATTTTGCCGGTCGCAGGAATACCGATCCATGGCTGATCAAAAAGCCCCATCAGATGCCCCATCGATGCAACCCATGTGGATTGAAATCCGTCAATCTCGTTGCGCCCGGCAAAAAAGAGATCAAGCCGCCGTTGGGGAGATTTCAAAACGGTCAACAAAGGCCCCCAGAACTCTTGAGCGACGGCTTTGGTGCCGTTTAACTCATTGAATGGGTGATACCCCTGCCACCGAAGATCGGTTGCACAAAACCGGTCCAAGACATCACCGATATCTTCAGTCTTCGACCCGTCCAGTGCGCGATAGTAGTCGATGACCACACGTTTTGCTTTTTGTCGTTCATCCAGTTCGATGTGCATTTTTAGGCCGCATAATTGTTTAAATGGCAGCCTTGCATTCGTATTCAAATCTTGTCAATCTCGCTCCCAGTGCGCTGGTTTAACTCGTTGCGAAACGATCCCGGAAGGGATGAATTCTGATCTGACTCAGAAACCGGGGCGTCAAAAAGGGAGAACTATCTATGAAAAAAACATTGATTGGAGCGCTGGCAATTGGAGCGCTGATGACGGCAAGCAACCTGTCACATGCTGCCTGTAAGATCGAAAAAGGCAAGGTGAACATTATCGGCAACGAGTTCCCTGCGATTCAGACGATCGGAGCAGGAGCCAAGGCTTGTGCTGGTGATGGCGTCGAAGTTAAAGCCAACCTCACAAAAGAACACAAAACCATTCAGGTTCCGGGGCTGACCGGCAATCCTGCAGAATATTCAGTCGCAATCGTTGCAAATTCCTCCATCGTTCCACTTATGAATGATGACCTGATCCGGCCGCTGGATGACCTGATCGCCAAACACGGTGGTAACTTCAAGGACAATCAGAAAATTTCCATCGGCGGCAAGACCATGGCGATTGGCTTCATGGCTAACGCCCAGCATTTTGTGTATCGCAAGGACATGCTGGAAAAGGCTGGAGTTGAGCCACCCAAGACCTATGAAGATGTCTTGGCTGCGGCAAAGGCCATCAAGGAAAAGGGTCTGGCTAAATATCCATTTGGCGGCGCTTATGCAGCTGGCTGGGGGCTCGCCCAGGAATTCAACAACATGTATATCGGCCATGGCGGCAAGTTCTTCAAAGAAGGCTCAGCCATGCCAAGCATCAATGGTCCTGAGGGCGTTGCAACGCTCAACATGATGAAGTCTCTTGCGGAGTACATGAACCCTGACTTCCTGACGATGAACAACAACGAGATCAATGCCGAGTGGAAGGCAGGAAATCTGCCCATGATGCAGATGTGGGGTTCACGCGCGGGACCGCTGCTCGCCGGTGAAGGAACTGCTCCTGGTGTCCCGGAAAATACTGTTCTGGCTTGGCCTCTCACGGTTGCCGGAAAAGATATCCCGGCGACAACGCTCTGGTGGGATGGCTGGACTATTGCGAAGAACGTTTCGGATGAAGATGCGGAAGCATCCTATCTCGCCATGATCAACGCAATTGATCCAAAGATCATGAACGACAAAGTTGCCGAACAGGCTGTCTGGCTGATCGATGGTTATAAACCCACGCCTGCGTCGGCTGGGGTGTTTGCCACCATTGAGGCAAAAGCTCAGCCTTATCCGATGCTGCCCTACCAGGCCTTGTTGCATACCGCGCTTGGTGCGGAACTTCCGGATTTCCTGGCTGGTAAAGAAACAGCAGAAAAAACACTTGCTGATGCCGAGGCCGCCTACATCACGGCGGCTAAGGAAAAGGGCTTTATTAAATAAGTCCTTGCGCAGTTTGCCGGGGAGGCACAGCTTTCCCGGCAAACTCTCTATCTTTGCAGTCGGCATCAACAACCAAAGCAACCAACAGCAGATGTGATTTGCAATGAAGCACCGCACCTTCTTTTGGTTCTTTTTACCGACAGCACTGGCCATGCTGTTGTTCATTTTCCTGCCAATAATATCGGTCGTTACACAATCGTTGTTTGTGTCTCATGAGCAAGTGTTTGTCGAAGTTGAAAACTGCGATATTTTTGGTTGCAAAAATGAGATGATGATTGATGCGGCTGCCACCGAAAAACTGCGCGCGGAACAGCCACTGGGCCGTTTTGTCGGCCTGGCCAATTATTTCAACCGCAGTCACCTCGCTACATCTGAAATTGCCACGCTCTGGCAGACAGCCGAAAGCTGGGGCACGTTTTACGACGGGTTGTTCAACCTGCCGCTCTATCGGGCAATCATTTTCACTTTGGTATTCACATTCGTCACCACACCCAGTGTGATCATTGTCGGGTTCATGATTGCGGTGGCGGTGAATGCGCTCAACCAGCATCTGAAGGGTCTGGTAATCTTCTTTTCGCTTCTGCCGTTCGTCGTGACGCCACTTGTGGGGTCTCTCATTCTTTTCTGGATGATCGACGCACGCGGTATCATTGGAAATTCCCTGCAATATTTAATGGGTGATCCAAATCTTTCGCTTAAGGCATCAACCGGTCTGACCTGGATTACCTTGATCGTATATGGCGTATGGCATGCCGCGCCCTTCGCTTTTGTGATTTTTTACGCAGGCTTACAGACCCTACCGCAGGACACTTTGGAATCGGCAATGATTGATGGTGCGAGCCGTTGGCAACGCATTCGTTTTGTCGTCATTCCGCATCTGATGCCGCTTGTGACCTTTGTGGCCCTGATTCAATTGATGGACAATTTCCGGGTTTTTGAACCGATCGTTGGTTTCAACGCTTCGGCCCATGCGACGTCGCTTTCTTTTCTGATCTACAACGACATGGATGGTGAAGCGCGATTGCTCAACTCCGCTGCCACGACATCTGTGCTGACAATCATCGGCGTGGCCATTCTGTTATCACCTGTTCTGGTGCGCACATGGCGCGACTGGAACCGGAAGGTTTAGCGATGTCCTCTCCATCCATAATAGAAAACAAATCGGTTGCGCTGCGCATATTCTCGGCCGGCTTTGTTGTCGTTTGGCTGCTGATCGCTGCGTTCCCGTTCATCTGGACCCTGTGGGGGTCCTTTAAGGTCGAGCTTGATTTCTTCTCCAAAGAGAACTGGACAAACGCAATAACCGGCATTCGCACCATCAAGGAAACCGGTGCTGCATATACGATGAATGGTTACGAAGGTGCTTGGGTTCAGGAGGAGTTCTGGAAGTCGGTCGTTAACACAACCATCGTCTGTTTCTTTGTGGTTTGCACCTCTTTGACCATCGGGACGCTGGGTGGTTATGCGCTGTCCAGAACCAACTTCAGATATGGGTTCTGGTTGTTGATCACCGCTCTGATATTCCGTGCCATGCCACCTATTACCCTTGTTTCAGGTTATCTCCTGCCATTTTTTGAGTGGGGTCTTTGGGGATCTCTTTCGACTACCATCGTTGTTCTGGTAGCCATCAACCAGCCATTTACGCTGTGGATGTTGCATTCGTTCTTCCAGAAAATTCCCAAGGAGCTGGACGAAAGCGCCAAGGTAGACGGCTGCACCCAGTTTCAGGCGTTCCGTCATGTCATCATACCGGTCATGTGGCCCGGTGTGATCACCACCGGACTGTTTTCCTTTCTACTGGCCTATAATGACTTTGCAGTAACGGCGATGCTGTTGGCGAAAGAAAACCAGACCATGGTTCCAAAGATAGCGGGTTTTCTGGGAACGACGCAGACAGAGGGTAATGTGATGTTTGCCGTGGCTGCGGTTGTTTCGGCAACAATACCCTTGTTCATACTGGTAATGTTTTTCCAGCGTCAGATTGTCAGCGGTTTGACAGCTGGTGCGGTGAAAGGATGATCTTATGGCGTCCATCACGCTGAAAAAAATAACCAAACGCTGGGGCGATTTTGTCGCGGTCCATGAATTTGATCTTGAAATCCGGGATAAGGAATTTCTTGTTTTGCTTGGCCCATCAGGCTGCGGCAAAACCACAACCATGCGTATGGTTGCGGGGCTTGAAAGCGCAACGTCGGGAGAAGTCTGGATTGGCGATCAGATGGTCAACAACCTGGAACCGAAGGACCGTGACGTGGCAATGGTCTTTCAGAGTTACGGCCTTTATCCAAACATGACGGTATGGGAGAATATCCGCTTCCCGCTCAAAGTGCGCAAGGTTGACCCTGCCACCCACGATGAACGCGTACAGCGGGCCGTCGATATGGTGGAGCTTAACGGTTTTACGCATCGGCGTCCGGCGGAACTATCGGGTGGTCAGCGTCAACGTGTGGCATTGGCCCGTGCCATTGTGCGTGAACCAACCGTATTCCTGATGGACGAGCCTTTATCCAATCTGGATGCAAAACTGCGCGTGTCGACCCGCGCGCAGATTAAGAATTTGCAAAACACGTTGGCGACAACCACGATCTATGTGACGCATGACCAGATTGAAGCGATGACCCTGGCTGACCGGGTGGTGGTGATGAACGACGGTGTGGTTCAGCAAGTCGGGACACCCAAAGAAATCTATAATGAACCCACAAACACCTTTGTGGCAGGTTTTATGGGAACACCGGCGATGAACCTGATCGAAGGCAGGCTTGAAAACGGTGTTTTCACTGCCGAGAAAATCCGGGTTGAAGGATTTAAGTCCACAGTCAATGGCAATGTCACACTCGGTTTCCGCGCCGAGGATGCCTTGATCAAAAGTGGTAAGACTGAATTGTCTGCGCCGATTTACTCCTTCGAATTGTTGGGTGAAGCGTCGATGATAAATGTGCAGGTCGGGAAAATTATAGCGTCTGTTAAGGCGGACAAGGATTATTCGGGAACCATCGGAGAGACTGTTTCCATTGCGACGCCTGCCAGCATTTGTCACCTGTTCGACACAGCTTCGGGGGAGCGAATTGATGACACCTGAGGAACACGCGGAACTGAGTGCAAAAAGCCTTGCTATCGTGAAGCGCATGGAAGTGGCGCTTGGTGAAAACTCCAATGATATGCATGCCCATTTTCACGATGATTTTCGCTGGATGGGCAATTATGGCTCAGGCACAAAAAACGGCGTGGATGAATTCCGGCGAAACTGGCAATTGCCCCTTCGGGCTGCCTTCACACAAAGAGATTACAAGACGGATCGTTTCCTAGCTGATGGCGAAAACGTATCATGTTTCGGGCATATTGAAGCCACTCATTCCGGCACGTTCATGGGAATTGAAGCGACAGGTAAACGTATAACGATCCCCTATATGGACTTTTGGCACGTAAAGGACGGCAAAATTGCCGACAACTGGGTGTCTGTTGATCTTGCATCAGTATTGGCGCAATTGGGCAGAGATGTTTTTGATGGCGACGGTTGGGAAGCCTTTGACCGCAACGAAAAGGAACCGGCTGCACCATGAGCGTTACCTATATCAAGCGCGGCAAAACTGAAAACGAGCGCGGACAGGATGATGAACAGGTCCGTTCTGTAGTTGAGACAACCCTTGCCGACATCGAAAACCGCGGCGACGCTGCGGTACGTGAATTGTCCGCCAAATTTGACAATTATACGCCCGAAAATTTCAGGCTGTCTGCTTCAGAAATTGAAGCACTGATAAACCGCGTCTCCACGCAGGATATGGAAGATCTGAAATTTGCTCATCAGCAAGTGCGCAATTTTGCTAAAGCTCAGCGGGCTTCCATGACTGATGTTGAAGTGGAAACGCTGCCGGGTGTGATCCTGGGGCACAAGAATATACCGGTTCAGTCTGTCGGTTGTTATGTGCCGGGTGGCAAGTTTCCCATGGTCGCCTCCGCACATATGTCGGTGCTTACGGCATCTGTGGCTGGCGTACCCCGTATCGTTGCCTGCACCCCACCATTTAACGGAGAGCCAAACCCCGCTGTCATCGCGGCCATGCATATGGGCGGTGCGCATGAAATCTATGTGCTGGGAGGCATTCAGGCGATCGGGTCTATGGCACTTGGTACAGAAACGATGGAACCGGTACATATGCTTGTCGGTCCCGGAAATGCCTTTGTTGCCGAAGCCAAACGTCAATTGTTCGGCCGCGTGGGTATCGACCTCTTTGCCGGACCAACAGAAACGATGGTTATTGCAGACAATACTGTGGACGCCGAATTGTGTGCCACAGATCTGTTGGGACAAGCCGAACACGGATACAACTCGCCAGCGGTTCTGATCACCAATTCGCAGAAACTTGCGCAAGAAACGATGGCAGAAATTGACCGCCTGCTGACCATATTACCAACAGCTGAAACGGCCCGTGCCAGTTGGGATGATTATGGTGAAATCATTGTCTGCGACAGCTATGAGGAAATGCTTGATAGTGCCAATGATATTGCATCGGAACACGTTCAGGTCATGACGGATCGCGATGATTGGTTTCTGGAAAACATGCGGTCCTATGGAGCCCTTTTTCTGGGTGCCCGCACTAATGTTGCAAATGGTGACAAGGTGATTGGTACCAACCATACACTGCCGACTAAGAAAGCCGGTCGCTATACGGGTGGACTGTGGGTTGGGAAATTTCTCAAAACCCATTCCTATCAAAAAATTCTGACCGACGAAGCCGCAGCTTCGATTGGTGAATACGGTTCGCGGCTTTGTATGCTGGAAGGTTTTGTCGGTCATGCCGAGCAGTGCAATATTCGCGTTCGCCGCTATGGCGGCAGAAATGTTCCCTATGGCGCGGCCGCGTCCTCCCGCAGTTCATAAAGTGTATTTAATATGACATTAGACGGATTTGACGATCGCTGGAAAAACTTTCCGGATTTCATTCTGGGGTGTACCCACGACATATGGGAAGACCGGGGTATCGCCAGTCTGAATCACTATTACGCGCCCGATATTATCGTTCGCACACCAATGGGAATTCAAAAGGGCAATCAGGCTGTCATAGCCTCGACAATGGCAACATGCCACGAGTTCTCTGACAGGCAATTGTTTGGTGAGGACGTCATTTGGTCAGACCACGAAACCGGCCTGTTGTCGTCTCATCGTATCAATACTGTCGCCACACACAGCCAATCGGGCTCTTTTGGCAAGGCGACCCATCGCCGGTTCGACATCAAAGTCATTGCGGATTGTGCAGCCAAAGAAGACACGATCTTCGATGAATGGCTGGTGCGGGACTATGGGGGTATGGTCCGCCAGCTTGGTATGAACCCCAGAAAATATGCCAGAAGATTAATTAAAGCGGAGGGTGGCCCAAAGGCTTGCGCCAAGCCGTTCACGCCCGAGCTGGACGAGCAGGGTGGTTATCAGGGTCGCGGTAACGACAATGAATGGGGGGAGCGTTATGCGGATATTCTCTCCTCCATCATGTCGAAGGATTTTAACGTCATACGGCGCCATTATGATCGGGCTGTGGTTGGTGATTATGCAGGCGGTGTAAAGGCTCTAAGCTGGGAACAGGTCACGGATTTCTGGATCGGCTTGCGCTCTTCTTTTCCTGATGCAGAGTTCAAGATTCATCATCAAATCGGTATGGATGGCGATATGTTGTCGCCGCGCGCCGCAATCCGCTGGTCGCTGGACGGTGAACATTCGGGTGTGGGAGTGTTTGGCGCTCCCACAGGAGCCAGGGTTCATGTGATGGGTATGTGCCATGCAGAGTTCGGCCCCTTTGGCCCTGATGGTGTGGGTCTGCGCCGCGAATGTGCTTTGTACGATGAGGTGGCCATATGGAAGCAAATACTGATGCAGGTGGAGAACTGATATGGTCAGCGCGGCCGAACTCAACGAACGAATTGTTCGATATGGTGAACTGAAACCCTGCAAGACCGCCTTCATTGATGCGCATACCCCAGGTAGCGATCAAAAAGAGAATTTTACAATTATCGGTGGCGGTGTGTCGGAAAGCCCCGATCAGCATGTTCACATTACCATCCCTCACGGGTTTAATATTGGTGCTGCCGGGCAACCTCCCAGGTGTAGAAACTCCCTGCACAGCCATCGGACCGCGGAAGTGTTCTTTGTCCTGCGCGGTCGCTGGCGCTTCTTTTGGGGAAGGTGGGGGGATGCCGGTGAGGTTGTCCTGGAAGAAGGCGATATTTTCAACATCCCGACAGGGATGTTTCGCGGGTTCGAGAATATCGGCAGTGACTATGGAATGATCATGGCCGTGCTTGGCGGTGATGATGCTGGCGGTGGGGTCATTTGGGCGCCACAGGTTATCGAGGATGCAAAAGACCATGGGTTGATCTTGTCTGAACAGGGTCGTCTGTACGACACCAAACAGGGTCAAAAAATTCCCGATGATGAAAAACCAATGCCGCTGCTCACAGACGATGAACTAACCGCTTTTGCAGAGCCATCTTCGATGCAGGTGGTGGGGGGATATGTTCGGCGCTACTGGGATCTTGTTGCGATCTCAGATGCGAAGCCTGTCATGGTGATAGGGGAAAAGGGCGTGATCCGTGACAAACCTGGTTTTGAAATTGATTTCATCAGTCGCAAGTCCGCAACATCAGAAACACAAAAACACGACCATCCAGCAGTTCTGATGCCGGTCAAAGGCTATTGGCGTGTTGTTCTGGATGATGTTGAGACAACACTTGCGCCCGGAGACACGATGTCGATCCCTGTTGGCATGGGATATTCAGCGATGCCATCCATGACGGATGATTCAGCGTTGTATCGCGTTGTCGGCACAAAAGATTCCGCTGGCCTCACATGGCAAGGTAACTGAGCTGGTTCATGACAAAAATTCCCGTAACACATGTTGGTTCACTTCCCCGCAGTCAGGCCGTCGTCGATATGATTTTTTCGCGTGAGCGCGAAGAAGATTATGACCCGCATAAGTTTGACAAGGTCATGACAGATGCCGTCGACAAAACAGTGCAGCAGCAGGTTGAGGCAGGCGTTGATATTGTATCGGATGGAGAGACCTCCAAAATCAGCTACGCGACCTATGTGAAAGATCGCTATACCGGATTTTCTGGCGACAGCCCGCGTAACGCGCCTGCAGACCTGAAACAGTTTCCCTCTTTCCTGCAGCGCCTGGCCGATGATGGGGGAACACCACAATATGCCCGTCCCATGTGTACCGGCGAAGTACACTCCAAGGGCCATGACGAATTAAACAAAGATATCGCAAACCTGAAATCGGCCATGGAACGTCATGGTGCGAAACACGGTTTCATGAATGCGGCATCACCGGGTGTAATTTCACTCTTCCTGCAAAACGACTTTTACGCCTCGCGAGAGGCCTATCTTGCAGCGTTAGCTGACGTGATGAAGGGTGAATACGAAACCATCATTGCGTCCGGCCTTGATCTGCAGCTTGATTGCCCTGATCTGGCTCTGTCGCGCCATATGCTGTTTTCCGATCTCTCAGATGCCGAATTTCTGAAGATCGCGGAAAGCCATGTTGAGGCGCTCAATCATGCCCTTGCGGATGTGCCCGCAGACAAAGTGCGCATCCATATCTGCTGGGGCAATTATGAAGGGCCTCATGTGTGCGACATCGACATGGATAAGGTCTTTTCCACTTTGATGAAGGCGAAGGCGCGCTACGTGCTGTTTGAAACCTCAAACCCGCGTCACGCCCATGAATGGACGGTCTTTCGTGATCGAAAATCCGAAATTCCGGATGATAAGATCCTTGTCCCTGGCGTCGTGGACACAACCACCAATTTTGTTGAACACCCGCAACTTGTGGCGCAACGCATTGATAAGTTCGTGGATATTGTCGGCGCACAACGCGTTATTGCGGGCTCCGATTGCGGGTTTGGAACCTTTGCCGGCTATGGTGCTGTAGATCCGGAAATTGCCTGGGCCAAGCTCTCGTCATTGTCTCAGGGAGCAGAACTGGCATCAAAACGCTTGTGAGGTTTTTTGCGGTGTCTTTGCTGTCGAATGAACAGCACGGGTTAAGCCAGGAACAGCTTTAGTTGACCACAACGAATGGGCGCCCAATGCACCGGGTGCCAACCCGCCCAATACAGTGGGTGCAAACCCGATGGATGTTTTGGCAACGGACGACAGGTCGGGATTGATCAAATAAAATGTGACTTTCAAATTGAAGCCGGAATTTTGCTGGTTAAGGGAAGGCACAGTCTTGATCTGCATAATTTTTACAAATTTGTTGCGGTGACCTATGCCATCGAGACTCAATCCGTCACGCTGAAATGGCGGCGTGCAGACAGGCAGGAAATCCCAAAAGATATTCCCTCAGCGCTCTCAATTGAGTTTAATGAAGTATCAGTATTTGAATTTCTCCTCCGAGATGGGGACCAACCCTTTAGCGAAGATGATTGTCTGGCCACGTTTGGAAATTGGCATCACGATGGCGCCGTCATAATTTACGATGATGGTATATCCAACCAGGAAGAGCCGATTGCCATCAGCTTTATGTCTGGTGCAACAATTGTGATAGCGGCGATGTGCGCGTCCGCTACCATCAGTTTTGCAAGAGAATAATTCTGATCGGTAAAGTGCCCAGCCCTCAATGCCGGAGCTTCATGCACAACCCATTCCAGTTACCGGCGAGGCCGAAACGCTAACAGTGGGATAGAAAATGGCAGGTGATATCCAGGAAAATTAATCTCGTAATTCAACATGATATAAAAGTAATTGGCGGAGGCAGCGGGAGAAGTTTCGAACTCACAATCAGCGACCAAAGAGGTCGCCGGGCCGTCAGGCCCACGCCATCGCAGGCGTTGAGCTTAGCGAAACTGCCGTGAGATCAAAAATGGCGGAGAGACAGGGATTCGAACCCTGGAGACGGGGTTACCGCCTACACACTTTCCAGGCGTGCGCCTTCGACCACTCGGCCACCTCTCCGCAATAGACGTCCCGGGTTTACTCCAGAACGGGTCCGGCAACAGCTGGTATTGCCTGTTCCAAACTCCATCCAGCCAGGCTGGACAAAAAGGTGCCCTTGACCAAAAGCACCGCAACCAGGCCGCATTATTCAGCAAGCTTGGACGTGGGTGGCGGACCGCGAGTATCATCGCATTGCTTCTGACTGGCAATATTTGCCGCCAATTGCGAAAGCGTAATGAAACTAAGCCAGGTTTTCAGCTTGGGTTCGCCTCTTGTTCGGGCGGATATACACATAAGCATGGTTAGCTTTCAACCATCTTTTGGCGGTCGGATGCAGATGATTTTGTCTGATTTTAAATGTGCACCGCAAACAAGCGACGCCACTGGCTATCAAAGGGCAATTGCGATTGATAAGATGACTTGCGAAAAGGCTTCAATATCACCATTTGATATCTGACAATCGGTGAATCCTGTTGCTGCTGGAGTAATTCTTGTTTCACTTTGTGTTTAGGACAATTGGTCTTTTGGTTCTGGCGCTGGCATTGGTGCTGGCCGTTCTGGACATAACCCGAAGCATCACCGCATCATCCATGATACTGACGCCACTGGGGACTTCCTGGGCTGCGATCAACCCGCAATCTCTGGAATCAAGCAAACAGGCGGTCGAAACTCTTATTCATCCGTTTCTTTGGGACCCGGTAATAATGTTTGCTCTCAAATTGCCCAGCTGGCTTGTTTTCTGTTTTCTGGCCTTGGTGCTGATGTGGCTGGGGCAGAAGCGCGAAGATCCGTTTGGCCGGTTTGCCAGCCGTTAGTTTGTTTCAAAATGGCATAAATCAACCCTGATGCAAAAAAGGAAAGCCCATGTTTCTCATTGATCGGTTGACCAGCAAAATGAAAATGCCAACGGCTGATACGACTTTACCGGGTCGCTCAGAAGCGTTGCCGACCGCCAAAACTCATTTTGTAAACGGAAGAGATATCAAGGCAGACGCGCCTGACGGTATGGAAGAAGTATTTGTTGGCATGGGCTGCTTTTGGGGGGTGGAGCGCCTGTTCTGGGAACAGCAGGGGGTCTGGGTGACAGCCGTCGGCTATCAGGCCGGGTCAACACCGAACCCCACCTACAACGAGGTCTGTACGGGATTGACGGGACACAATGAGACTGTGCGAATTGTCTATGATCCGGCTGAAATCTCTTTTGACAAAATCCTGACCCTGTTTTGGGAAACCCACGACCCTACCCAGGGCATGCGCCAGGGCAATGATACCGGCACTCAGTATCGTTCTGGCATCTACGTGGTGAGTGAAGCTCAGAAACAGGCTGCGGAAGCCTCACGCGACGCCTATGCCAAGGAACTTCGGGAAAGAGGTCTGGGGTCAATAACAACCGAGATTCTGGATGCGCCTCAATTCTATTATGCTGAGGAATATCACCAGCAATATCTGGCCAAAAACCCGGGCGGGTACTGTAATCTGGGTGGCGTGGGCGTGGCATGCCCGGTTGCGCAGCCGGCCGAATAGGCGATGGATGTAGAGGCTTTCGACAAGTTTTGCGCCTCACTGCCTGCCACCAACATGGTCGTGCAGTGGGGTGGCGCTCACGTATGGAAGGTTGGCACAAAGATCTTTGCAATTTCGTCCCCCTGGGGGAAAACGCGTGCAGATGGCTCTTTCAAGATCGGTTTCAAGACGAATGATCTGGCTTTCCGGATTTTGACGGAACAGCCAGGTATCGTTCCATCGCCCTATCTTGGCCGATATAAGTGGGTGCAGCTGCAAGAAGCTGATGCGTTGGATATTGATGATCTGAAAGCCTATATCACCGCGGCCCACGGCATGGTCGCGGCAAAGCTGACAAAAGCAGCCCGCAAAGAGCTTGGACTGTAATTGTCTGATCCCCGGTATGCGGGGGTGGGCCATTCTCTGCTGAAAGGAAGGAAGTGCCGCAGGACATTTCGATACAGCGCTCTTTGAGCAAACGCTCGACAATGGGGGCTGGGATCAAAAACTAGTAGAGTGAAATTGGAAAATACCGCAGATAAAGTTCGGCGAAGATTCCCTTATTATTGATAGCCCGAATTGCATAATTGATGCCGTCCAGCAATTCGAGGTCCTGCTTGCCTACGGCTACGGCAAGACCCCGGCCAAAATAGTCTTCAGCAAGATGCGGATCGCCGGTTAACGCGCAACAGGCTTTGTCACCTTTCGCCTGCAACCAAAATGACAATGCCAGTCCATCACCGAAAACAGCACTGACCTGATCTTTTTCCAGCGCTGCCATAGCTGAATTGAGGGAATCAAAAAGCCTCAGGTGAACATCGCCAAAATGTGCCCGGGCATAGGCCGCATGAGCGGTTCCATTGACAACTCCCACGGTTTTTTGCGCCAGAGCGTTTACCAGCGGTGGCTGCAAGCCTCCCTCTCGTCTGGTGATGAACCTGGCCGGCAGGCGAAAATACCGATGTGAGAATGCCAGCTTTGTGCGGCTTTGGTCGGTAATGGCCAGTCCCGCCATAATGGCGTCACCCTCTCCGCGGTTAAGGGCCTGTTCCAATTCCGCAAATGGTAATGCCTGTATCTGGCATACTGCCGTCAGTCCAAGTTCATCGCAGATCGCCAGAGCCAGCGCCACGTGAAAACCTGCAAGGCGCTTTTCCTGATCCACATAGGAGAATGGAGGAAAATCTGTGGTGGTCAAAAAGCGAAGACGCTGGCGGTCCTGAAGGCTGGGTTTGACCAGCCTTTCGCGAGGGTCCCAAAAATTTGGGATGACAGGCTCAACACTGTTTTGTGCGCTGACTGGAAGAGCCACCGCCCAAAGGGCAAGAACGTAAGCAAGACACTGAAACAGCCGCACGAACCGTCACCCTATTTACCTTTGCGAGATCTGTTTCATAAACCGAATGAACGCAACCCGCAAAGCCTTGCGCTTTTTGCAATTTGGGTCTATGTCACCGCTGCTTTTAGAGCTGTCGGGCAGGGCATGCCTTGACCGCTCACAATGCAGGAGGATCGTCCATGGTCGGCGACCCTCGTTTTCATACCAAACAAGACATGCGCCTGGTCCCAGTGGCCGTTTTGTCGCGCAGAGTCGAAGGAGTGCAAAATGCCCAAAATGAAGACCAAGGCAAGCGCAAAAAAGCGCTTCAAAATCACCGCCACTGGTAAAGTGAAAGTGGCCGCTGCCGGCAAGCAGCACATGATGATCAAGCGGTCAAACAAGTTTCTTCGAAACGCTCGCGGCACCATGGTTCTCAGCGAACCCGATGCCCGCATCGTGAAGAAATTTTTGCCCTACGGCACCAAATAAACCGCGTCCCATTTCTGGAGTATAGATCATGGCCCGAGTGAAACGCGGTGTAACCGCACACGCCAAACACAAAAAAGTCCTCAAAAAAGCCAAGGGTTACTACGGTGCCCGCCGCAAGCAGATCAAGACAGCCAAACAGGCAGTCGAGAAAGCACAACAATATGCGTATCGTGACCGCAAGGCCCGCAAGCGTACGTTCCGCGCTTTGTGGACCCAGCGCATCAATGCTGCGGCCCGTGAGCATGGCCTTACCTATTCGCGGCTGATTGACGGTCTGACCAAGGCTGGTGTCGAAGTGGACCGCAAGAACCTGTCTGATATGGCGATTAATCAGCCGGAGGCTTTTGCCGCCGTTGCAGCAACCGCCAAGAAGGCGCTGGAATATCTTAAGGATACAACACCCAATGCTTTTGAGAGCGCTGTCAAAGGCTGACCGCGCTTTCCAAATAACGTGACATAATTTGGAACCCGTGGCAGCTTCACGCTGACGCGGGTTCTTTGTATTTTAGGCAAGAAAATGACCGATATCCAAACCCTTGAATCTGCAATTCTTGCAGAGATTGAAGCCGCCACGGACGAAACCGCCCTCGATGCGGTCCGTGTCGGCGCTCTGGGCAAGAAAGGGTCAATTTCAGAGCAAATGAAAACTCTCGGGAAAATGACACCCGAAGAACGCCAGACCATGGGGCCGTTGCTGAACGGTCTGAAGACAAAAGTGGCTGATGCTGTCAAAACGCGTCAGGATGTCCTCAAGAGGGCAGGTGTTGAAGCTCGTCTGGCCAGTGAGCGCGTTGATGTCACTCTTCCCGGGCGGCCCAATCCGCTGGAAAAAGGCCGCATTCATCCCATTACTCAGGTGATGGATGAAATCACCGCCATATTTGCCGACATGGGGTTTTCGGTTGCCGAAGGGCCTGACATCGAAACGGACTATTACAATTTTACGGCCCTCAATTTCCCAGAAGGCCACCCTGCACGCGAAATGCACGATACGTTCTTTTTCAACCCGGACGAAAACGGCGAACGCCGCGTGCTGCGTACACATACGTCTCCGGTGCAGATCCGCACCATGGAAACACAAAAGCCACCAATCCGAATTGTCATTCCCGGCAAAACCTATCGCCAGGATTCCGATGCCACCCATTCTGCCATGTTCCATCAACTCGAGGGCCTGGTCATCGATGAAAAGGCCAATATCGCCAATCTGAAATGGATGCTGCAAGAATTCTGCAAGACCTTCTTTGAGGTGCCGAGCCTCAACATGCGTTTTCGACCTTCATTCTTTCCATTCACAGAGCCCAGCCTGGAAGTTGATATTCAGTGCGACCGCTCCGGTGCAGAAGTAAAGCTTGGAGAGGGTGACGACTGGATGGAAATCTTGGGGTCAGGCATGGTTCACCCCAATGTCCTGCGGGCAGGGGGAGTGGACCCGGACGTTTATCAGGGTTTCGCATGGGGTATCGGTATCGATCGAATTGCCATGTTGAAATATGGCATGCCGGATCTGCGCCCTTTCTTTGAAGCCGATCAGCGCTGGATCAACCACTATGGTTTTCGACCCTTGGATATGCCGACCCTTTTCGATGGGCTGAGCGCATGAGCCGTTTTTCAGATGCCGCGCTGCTTAAAGGCAACTTCGCACACATGGCCGCAGAATTTCGTGCAGGAAAGCGCGCGGCGCCAAGAAAGAAGGACTGGAACAGGGTTGCCTGCGACAATCAGGCGGAACAAGCCGCGCAGGAGATCGGGAAGCACATCTTTGATTTGCAGCAGAACATTGATGAAAAAACAGAGAAGCTGAACATCCTTCATTTTACGGCAGCAGGTCCCATGAAAGTGATGGCCGTGGTGCCAGGGGAGGGGGATATTCTGCGTCTTGATGGTGTTCTTTTGCCGGATGGTGAACCCGTGGCGCAGGCCCTTCACGCATCACAGCTTTCTCTTACTTTCAAAAAGGAATCTTCGGTCGAGGAAGAAGAGGCCGACGATGGCCTGGAGATTGGCTTCCTGATTTTTGACGAATTGAAAGAGCGGCAGAAAAAGCGTGTCAAAAAGGCCAGAAAGCTGAGTTTGAGCACGAGCAAGACTCAGAAGATGCAACCATGACCACGATTGAAGAGATATCGACTGGAAGTTCTAAAGCCTGCCCGAGAACAGATGATAACGGGGCAGCCGACCAGATTCCCGTCGCAAGAGAAATTTCAGGTTCCATTTGGGCCACTGGCCAACAGACTGAACGAGAAAAATCATGAAGTTCACCCTCTCCTGGCTTCGGGATCACCTCGAAACTGAAGCAACACTTGATGAGATCATAGAAACCCTCACCATGATTGGCCTTGAGGTTGAAGACGTGGATGATCGCGCTGCGTTCAAGCCTTTCACCATTGCCAAAGTTCTGAGCGCCGAAAAACATCCTGATGCGGATAAACTGCAGGTTCTTAGTGTCGATACTGGTGATGGCAACCCAATCCAGGTGGTCTGCGGGGCGCCCAATGCGCGGGCCGGGCTTGTTGGAGCGTTTGCTGGTCCTGGAACTTACGTGCCGGGAATCGATGTCACCCTGGGTGTTGGAAATATCCGCGGTGTTGAATCTCGCGGCATGATGTGTTCAGAGCGTGAGCTTGAACTTTCCGAAGACCATGATGGCATTATCGACCTTCCAGATGATGCTCCCGTCGGCCAGCCCTTTGCGGATTATGCCGGACTGAACGATCCTGTCATAGAGATCGGCATCACACCCAACCGACCAGACGCGCTGGGCGTTGCCGGCATCGCCAAAGATCTCGCAGCCGCAGGGCTTGGCACGGTAAAGAGCCCGGCGATCCCCGTGATTGAAGGTCATGGGCGTTGCCCTGTTGCGGTTGATCTGAGCGGTGATGGTGCCGCGCAGTTTTGTCCCGCATTTGGCCTGCGGCTGGTCCGCAATGTAAAAAACGGACCGTCACCTAAATGGATGCAACAGCGCCTGAAGGCGATTGGTCTGCGCTCGATTTCTGCATTGGTAGACATCACCAACTATGTGACTTTCGATCGCGGTCGCCCATTGCACGTATTTGATGCCGATAAGGTAAAGGGCAACCTCGCAGTGCGTCGCGCAACCGGCGAAGAAGAGTTTCTCGCTCTCGATGCAAAGACCTATAAACCGACCCGCGATCATTTCGTTATTGCCGATGATAACGGCCCTGAATCTCTGGCCGGAATCATGGGAGGTGAAGAATCAGGATGCACTGAAACGACCACCAATGTTTTGATTGAATCGGCGTTATGGGACCCCTTGACCGTCGCTCGAACGGGACGGGACCTTGGTATCATTACCGACGCGCGATACCGTTTCGAGCGCGGTGTCGATCCTGGTTTCAACATGCCTGGCCTTGATTATGGGACAAGCCTCGTGATGGAGCTTTGTGGTGGCGAACCGACCGAGGCAACACTGGCCGGTGCAATTCCCCAACCGGATTTGACGATCGAGTTTCCGGTTTCAGAGACTGAACGCCTGACAGGTGAAGCCGTTTCTTCGCAAGAATCTGCGGATATCCTGAGACGTCTGGGGTTTGGCGTTGAGGAAGCTGAAGAATTGCTCAACGTCTCCGTTCCTGGAGACCGGCCCGATGTGCACGGCAAAGCCGATCTTGTTGAAGAGATTATGCGTATCCGTGGGATTGATAATATCGAACCCCAGCCTCTGCCCTCACTTTCGGTGATGGGCGAGAAAATCCTGACAACCGGTCAGATCCGCACACGCAATGCGCGCAGAACTCTGGCCGCGCGAGGGATGAGCGAGGCCATCTGCTATTCATTTATCCCAGCCGATCATGCTGAAGCGTTCGGTGGCGGTGCTGATGAACTCAAGCTTTCCAACCCTATTGCATCCGATATGTCGGACATGCGCCCCAGCCTTTTGCCAAGTCTCCTTGCGGCTGCAAAACGAAACGCCGACCGGGGAATGGCGGATCTGTCTGTTTTTGAAGTCAGTCATGTCTACCGGGGTGTGGAACCTGAGGATCAACACCGAGTTGCAGCCGGCCTGCGGCGGGGAACATCGCATCTCGAAGTCGAGGGGCGCAACTGGTCTGGAAATGGTGAGCCAGTTGATGTTTTTGACGCCAAGGAAGACGCGCTGGCGGTGTTGGCGGCCTGCGGCATGGATCCGTCAAAGGTTCAAATCGAAGCAGCCAGTCCGGACTGGTATCACCCCGGCCGCAGCGGGACATTGAAACTCGGCCCCAAAGTCGTTCTCGGCACCTTTGGTGAATTTCATCCAATGACACTGGAATTGATTGATGTGACCGGGCCATTGTGCGGCTTTGAGATCAATCTCGATGCTATCCCGGAAGCGCGCCGCAAAGCCAACCGCAGTAAGGGAGCGCTCAACCTTTCACCGCTTCAGCCGGTGCGCCGTGATTTTGCATTCGTTCTGGACAAAGGTGCTGATGCTGCGACCGTTCTTCGGGCAGCCAGTGGCGCTGACAAGAAACTGATCACCAGCGTGAAGATATTCGACCTCTTCGAGGGGCCATCCCTTGGTGAAGGCAAGAAGTCGCTGGCTATTGAGGTGACGCTTCAACCCAGTGAAAAAACTCTGACGGATGAAGAGATCGACGCCATCGCTGCCAAGGTGATCGAAAACGTTACCAAGAGCACGGGCGGCGTGTTGCGGGGATAACGCCTGATTTAAGAATCCCTGGCGATTGTGCGCTCCACACGTTCACTCACATAGAATATGTGACGCCCGATAGTTCGCATACGCACGAGCTTTTTGCTCCATGACGGGGTTATCCTGTTTGCGTGGTAGTGGGTCGAGCGTTGCGTGTTTTCATCCAGTCGGTCCACCGGATTGACCGCATGCGGGACAGACCCGGATCCGATTTTACTCAAGCACCCACCCGCAATTGCTACGGCCCGAGCCCATGCCCGTTTTTCCTGAACCCAGTCAATCCTTCCATCGCAGGTGAATGAAAACTGGCATCGGTTGCGCATGTGCGCATTTTGCCAAACCACCCCACAGATCGAGTCTGGGTAATGGCGCGAGCGAACCCGATTGATGATCACCTGTGCCACAGCAATTTGCCCAAGACGGCTCTCGCCACGGGCTTCAAAGTAAAGCGCGGCAGCCAGACACCCGGTTTCTCGCGGCAGCTGGTTGGCTTTAAACAACCCAGGCTGCAACTCCCGCAGTCCTTTTTGCAAAGATCCTGTCAGGGCGCGATCGGCGTCTGAAGCATCTGTAGAAGCTGAAACTTCAGCAAAAGCCGGAATACCAAAACCTGCAGCAATCAATGCCGCCAAAAGAAACCGTTTCATATTTTCCCCCTAATTCCGGTTCAGAATTAGGGGGAAAGCTTGGATAAATTGCTGAAAATACGGGTTGTATTCTCCTCAACAGTCACAGGATTTGTTTACCAAAACTGCGCATGTGCAGGTTTTGAGTTTGGGGATAGATGGGATCATCTGCCACATAAAAGAGGGTTATTCGCTCGCCATGTCGTGGTATTAATACTCGAAACGTGAAGCGATTACCGAATCAAGGTGCTCCAACGATGACCAATTTCAGGAACCGCATTACAGTGTGTGCGGCTGTCGTAGTTACAACTCTTGCGGCGTTGGCAACAGCCGCGACAGCACAAACTCCGGCGAAACGGCTTTTTGGCTCCAAGAAGCTGCCTGCTGCCTTGAAACCGGCGGCTCACGGCTTTTACTCCAAAGGCTGCATTCAGGGTGCCGTGGCTGTACCGGTCGATGGACCCAACCACCAGGCCATGCGGCTGTCTCGCAATCGCAGATGGGGCCATCCGGACCTTGTAGAGCTTGTCTTGAAATTGGCTGATGATGGCAAGAAAGTTGGCTGGAACGGTTTGCTGGTCGGCGATCTTTCCCAACCGCGGGGCGGTCCCATGCTGACAGGCCATGCATCGCATCAGATTGGTCTTGATGCCGATATCTGGCTCAACCCAATGCCCAGCAAACGCTACAATACCAAACAGCGTGAACGCATATCAGCTGTTTCCATGCTGCGCCGCAGATCTAATGGCAAACTCGACCAGCGCAATATCAGCAAGAAACAGTTCTCGAGAGCCCAATACAATATCATTCGCACTGCCGCCCGTTACAAAAAAGTGGAGCGTGTGCTCGTTCACCCGACCATCAAGCGTGAACTTTGCCGTATGGCGAGCGGTGATAAATCGTGGTTGCAGAAAGTACGGCCTTATTGGGGACATCACTACCATATGCATATTCGCATTGGTTGCCCTCCCGGTTCCACAGGTTGCCGAAGTCAGGCTGCGACCACCCCCGGCACCGGCTGTGGTGCCCCGCTGAAGTGGTGGTTTGATGTGGCACTCGCACCGCCCAAGCCGCGTAAGAAAAGTGATCCCAAGCCTAAACCTGCAAAGAAAAAGCGGGAGTTGAGACTTGGTGATTTGCCGCGCGCGTGTGTAACAGCCCTGAAAGCACCGGCACCGGCCAACGAGAAAGTTGCCACGGCGTCGTTCCAGGACGGTCAGGCCTATGTGCCTTCGCCCACGACAATAAACGCGGTCAAGGCAACTGATGAACTGATTATCGAACGCCCGACAGTGCCAAAACCCCGGCCCAGCAACTAAGGTACTGCATCTCTCAAATTGGTTTGAGGAACTTGGTCTTTGTTGGGGTTTGCAAAGCGCTCTAACAGGTTTTCAGGTGACGGCGGCGATGATTTTACCCTGAGTGATTTTCCGCCGCATGGCGCACTGCATTTCCGGGCTATGGGTCAGGCGGGTTGAGGGTCACAACCTTCCAAAGCCTTGCTGCTCATTTTTGTTGAAGGAACGGGACAGACAACGACCAGCCAAGTTTGGCTGGCCGCTCATCCTGCCATTCTTCAAGGCCTATTGTCATTTGATCGTGCCCCAGTTCTGGCTGGGCGATATAGGTGCCGAACATACGATCCCACCATGGCATGTTGAAACCATAGTTTGAATCGGTCTCACGATTGATCGCCGAGTGGTGCACACGGTGCATGTCTGGTGTCACCACAATCAGGCGCACAATTTTGTCCAGCCACAACGGCAGTTTCAAATTGGAGTGGTTGAACATGGCGGTGCCATTCAACACGGTCTCGAAGATGATCACGGCAACCGCCGGAGCGCCAAGCGCAACCACCCACGCTGCTTTCCAGATCATCGACACCACGATTTCGAGCGGATGGAACCGGATCGCCGTGGTAACGTCGATATCCCGGTCGCAATGATGCATACGGTGAAAACGCCAGAAAAGAGGGACCTTGTGCGATAGAACATGGGACAGCCAAACAGCGAAATCCAACACGACAAAGGATACCAGAATTGCGAGCCACAACGGGGCTTCAATGACGTTGAAAAGCCCATAGCCCGCGCTGCTTGTCCAAAGAGCCACACCCACAGCCGCCGCCGGGAAAAGCAGCCGTACGATAAGGCTGTCCAACACCATGATCGCAATATTGGTGGTCCAGCGTTGCCCCTTTGAGATGTTGAGTTTTCGACGTGGTTTGAGCCATTCCGAGATTGCGAGCAGAGCAAAAAGCCCCAGGAAAATTGATAGTCTTATGGGGCCTTCATTGTCCGCAATAATCGTTTCCATGACTTCCTCTATTCGGATTGATGCCGGGCCCGGGCGGCGAGTTCCAGCGCTGCACAGGTCAGCTTGTCGAGGCCCAACCGATTGCGCAGCATTTGCAGTAAGCGCACTTCTTCGGCGGAAACACTCAAATCGGCTGCCGCCACTTCGGCTGCCAGCGAATAGGCTGTTTCCTGCAAATTGCGTGGCAACGCCGCCGCAAATCCAAGCACAGTATCCAGCCCTTCATTGTCCTGAAGGATATCGCGGCAGGTTTTAGCGGCATTGACCAATTGATCGCTGCTATAGCCGGTAAAGATGGGCAGTATTTTGACGATGTTGCCGATACGCAGCATCTCCTTTTCTTCCATCTTGCGGTCCACCGCCGAAATGGAGACCATCACATAAACGAGTGTGTCCTGCACCGAAATGGGGTTCATGGTCTTGTCCTTCTGGGGCGTCGCTGGTGTCTTTGTTTACGCGGCTTGACCCCGGCGTTCAACATGCCTGGAAAGTCTTATTGCATTGACCTGTCTCGCCTTGCGCCATAGGTTCCGCCAGCCTGCAGCAGGCAATTTCCATCCCTTTCACTGCGTGTTTCTCTCTCATGACCAATTCTGCCTTTCCGCCTCTTGATATCACACCCGAATTTGTCGCCGCTGCAAAGGCAAGCAAGGCGTGGCCGTTTGAAGAAGCCAGAAAGATTGTGAAACGTTACAGCAGGGATGGATATCCCGATGAGGTGCTGTTTGAGACCGGCTATGGCCCGTCCGGACTGCCGCATATCGGTACATTTGGAGAGGTGGCCCGTACATCCATGGTCATCAATGCCTTCCGTCTTTTGACAGAAGACAAGGTGAAAGTCCGGCTGCTGTGCTTTTCCGATGATATGGATGGCATGCGAAAAATTCCCGATAATGTACCCAATAAGGAAATGCTCGAAGCTCATCTGGGCAAACCTTTGACCGATGTGCCTGATCCATTTTCCAACGAGCATGACAGTTTTGGGCGCCACAACAATGCCAGGCTGCGGGCGTTTCTCGATCAGTTCGGTTTTACCTATGAGTTTGCAAGCTCAACCGACTATTACCGGGACGGTGTGTTTGATGAGATATTGCTGCGCTGTGCGGAAAAATACGATGAGATCATGGCCGTTATGCTTCCCACGCTGGGGGAGGAACGTCGCGCAACCTATAGCCCGTTTCTTCCAATCTCTCCGACGTCCGGGCGGGTATTGTATGTGCCGATGAAAGCGGTGGACCCGGCAGCCGGTACCGTAACATTCGATGATGAGGACGGTAGTGAAGTAACCCTGCCGATCACCGGTGGTCACGTGAAACTTCAGTGGAAGCCGGATTTCAGCATGCGCTGGGCGGCTCTGGGTGTTGATTTTGAGATGTATGGCAAGGACCATCAAAACAACAGTCAGCTCTATGACAAGATCTGTCGTATTCTGGGCGCGCGCGCGCCGGAGCATTTTATTTATGAGCTGTTTCTGGACGACAAGGGCGAGAAGATTTCAAAATCCAAGGGCAATGGCATCTCGATGGAACAATGGCTGTCCTACGCCTCACCAGAAAGCCTTTCCCTGTTCATGTACAGCAAACCAAAAACCGCCAAGCGTCTCTTTTTCGATATCATTCCGCGTCAGGTCGATGAGTATTTTCAGCACCTGTCAGCGGTTCATGATGCCGACCCCAAGACCAGGCTCAACAATCCGACATGGCACATCCACGCCGGTAATCCCCCCAGGATCACCATGCCGGTATCTTTCTCGATGCTGCTCAATCTGGTCAGTGCGTCCAACTCATCGAACAAAGAGACGTTATGGGGTTTCATCAGCCAATATGATGCTGAGGTCACGCCGCAGAACAATCCAAAACTCGATGAACTTGTTGGGTATGCGATCCGCTATTTCGAGGATTTCGTGAAGCCCGACAAGCAGTTTCGCGCACCCAGTAATCAGGAACGCGCGGCGATGGATGATCTGGCAAACCGGCTTGATGCAATGGATAAACATTCAGATGGTGAGGCACTGCAAACGGAGGTCTTTGCGGTTGGAAAAGATCATGGTTTTGAGAACCTGCGGGAGTGGTTCCAGGCGCTCTATCAGGTCCTTCTGGGGCAGGATCAGGGGCCGCGCTTTGGTTCTTTTGCGGCGCTGTATGGTAAGGATCAGACCGTTGCGATGATCCGCGATGCGTTAAGCCGATAAGGACGAAATATCGAGAACGAGGCCGTCAGGAGCGCGCAGCAACATGCGCCGCTGTCCGTAAAACATATCTTTCGGCGCTTCGATAATTTCGACGCCCATGGCCTGTGCGCGCTGATAAACAATCTCAACATCATCGACCACAAAGGTTGGATAGGTGCCACCCACATCGCCAGTCGCGGCAGCAGGTACAATCTGATGGTCAATGTCGATCAGGCCCAGCTCATAGGGCGTTTCACCGGAAGGTTTGAGGATAACAAACCAGTCGCTGTTGAAGTGAACGGTCATCTCTAAAAGTGTTGTGTAGAAGACCTTTGATGCCTCAAGATCTTTGCATAAAATATTGAAGAACAGCCTGTTCATAAGGGCGCGCCTACTGGCTTGCCCAGACAATTCGCGCCACCCAGTCGATATCGGAGAGCTTGAAAATCCGGTTTTCATGGTCGGGATTAAGCGAATCCAACTCCAGGGTTTTTGCAGTTCTGCGGCTTAAAATCTTGGCCATCACCTCTCCGTGCAGTGTGCGGACAACCACGCGGTCCCCGCGCCGGGTGGAGGATGTCGGTGAGATGATAATACGGTCACCATCGCGATAGAGCGGCAACATGCTATCGCCCGAAATTTCCAGCGCATACACTGTCTCACCGTCCGGCTGAGGAAACTCGACAGCCTCCCATCCTTCACCGGTGGGGAGACCGGCATCATCAAAAAACCCGCCGCTGCCAGCTTGTGCGAGACCGAGTAAGGGAACTGCCAATGGTATAGAAAATGCGGGTGGTGGGTCTTCACCAAAGCCTGGAACGGGCCGCAAAGCTGCGGTATTGCCTGCAGGTATGGTGTCGCCATCCCGCATCAGGGTGACAAACGTATCCATCCTGGTTCCCGTCGCCCGCATGATTTTTGAAAGGGATTCGGTTGAGGGCCACCGCAACCGGCCATCGGCGCTGGTGCGTTTGGACTTGTTGAAAGTCGTCGGATCCAGTCCTGCATCACGGGCAAGACGGGATACGGAAAGATTGTTTTTCTGCGCAAGCGAGTCGATAGCGGACCACACTTGCCTGTGGGAAAACATCTGTTAATCCGTTTGCTGAACAGAAGGAATATTATCCTACATAAGCCGTATTTGAGAGCCTGTCCAGCATCCTGCAAGCCATTTGTTGTGTGCAGTTTTGACAGGTCGGCACAGGCGGTGTCAGCTGCGTCCGATCTTCGGCAGGATATTGATAATATGTTTGGCTACAGGGCCAAGAAAGGGGACAAACCTCATTTGCGACAATCGGTTCATGACCGATTTAATTCGTGGCTTTGCCAGTTCTCGCCACCCGGAAATCCACAACCTGCCGCGCCAGTTCAGCGGAACGAGGACCTGTTTCAGAGGGGGCTTTTTATTGGCCCAAAGGTTTTTGAAATGGGTTGGGTGCCCCAGCAGGCTGTATGCACTCATTCCGTCTTCTATGCTTTGATGAATGGCGTATTGGTGAGCCAGTGTGCCGGGAGAAACATGCGCGAAACTTTCATCATAGCCCGACAGATAGCAGTTTCGTATTTCGCGCCCTACGAGATTTATGGAGATGGCGACCGGCGTCTCATTGGCCGACAGGACCTCAATCTCCGGGATAAATCCACCAGTCTGGCTCCTTAGCCCTATCATGAAATCAATCATGCCGTCAGCAGAAAGAGCCGCAGAGACCTTTCCGTTTCTGGTAAGCCAGTTGCGTTTCCAGACAATGGCCGTTTCTGCGTATTTACGGAACTCCGGTGAACCGGCATCATAGCGTTTGAAACTAACGCTTCCCAGCTTTTCGAGCCGCCGTTTCTTGTTGTTGAAATCCTTGCGCCTGTTTTTGCTCAACGCTGCCAGATAATCATCAGCCCGCCAGATGCCGGGCCATTCGATCATGGAAAGGTGGCTGGCATGGTGACTGCTTAGGCCTGTCTCATCCAACGCGTTGCTCAACTGCGACCCTTCGGGGATCGGACCAAGTGCGATAGCGTCAAGGGACCTGTCCGCCCTTGCCTTGACCAGACAAAGACGCAGGCCAGGGCCACAATCAACTCCCGGGTGGGTCAGTGCGCCGGCAATCTGGCTATGCGGTTCCCCAAACAGGCTTAGAACCCGAACGCCAGCGCGTGTCTGGCTCATCATTGGCAGCAGAGCGACCAGTTCCTCGTTTCTGTAAACTGCGAAGATGTGAGGCTGTGGTGCTCCACCTTTGCCGGTGCAGAAGGCTTTCGCCCATGCAATGCACCATGAGTAGCTTTGAAATGCCGCAAAGGGATCACTTGTTTCACGTTCAAGCGCCAGCCAATGCGGTTCAAACGGCTCAATTTCATCGACAGAACGCAGAACCTGCACGCGCCATGCAGTCGGGTTCAGCAAGGTGCTGCCCGGCATTTCCTGCGCGCGTTGAGGATTGCTCTTGACGACCACCAGTCTACCCATTCAGAGCGGGCATGGTGCCCGCACTCCGTCTTCGAAAGGAGCTTATCGGTGTTTGGTAAACAAGTTTGTACCAGAGCCGCATTACGCAGCTCTGGTCTTATTTGATTCTAAGCGGCCGCTTCCGTCTCGGTGGAGAAGCGTTGATAGAAAGTCTCGCCCTTCTCAGCCATCTGGGCAATCAAATCCGTTGGTGTGAAATGATCGCCGTATTTCTTGGCAAGTTCAAGCGCGCGTTTCTGGAATGCTGGTAGTCCTACTTCATCAATGAAGGACAATGGCCCACCGGTATAAGGCGCAAAACCAAACCCAAGAATTGCACCCACGTCAGCCTCTCGAATGTCGGTTACAACTTTCTCTTCCACCGTGCGTGCCGCTTCCATGGCAATCGTGTAGAGGTAACGGTCCTTGAGATCATCAATATCGACAGCATCAGGGTCGAGTTGCGGGAACATATTCCTCAATTCGGGCCAGAGCTTCTTTTTTGCCGGTTTTTCGGGATAGTCGAAAAAGCCCTTACCCGCTTTTTTCCCGATCCTTCCATGATCATCCACCAGCGTGTTGATCAGCTTGAAGTGACGTGGATCGACAACGTCTTTGCCAAGGTCAGCGATGGTCTGTTTCATCACTTTTTGGGAAAGGTCGATGGCAACTTCATCGTTGAGTGTCAGCGGGCCGACCGGCATACCAACCATCTTCGCCGAATTTTCCACCATGGCTGCGGGAACGCCCTCAGACAGCATATTCCAAGCTTCCTGCATGTAGCGCATGACACAACGGTTGACATAAAATCCGCGAGAATCGTTGACAACAATCGGGGTCTTCTTGATCGCCATCACATAGTCGACGGCCATGGCAAGAGCCTTGTCGCCTGTCTTCTGTCCCATAATGATCTCGACAAGCATCATGCGGTCAACTGGCGAGAAGAAGTGAATTCCCACAAAATTTTCAGCACGCGATGACGCTTGTGCGAGCTCGGTGATGGGGATGGTGGAGGTGTTGGAGGCAAAAATAGTGTCTTCGTCAATCACAGCCTCGGTTTGCTCGGTGACCGCTTTTTTGACACCCTTGTCTTCAAAAACGGCTTCCACCACGAGGTCACAACCATCCAGCATCGCATAATCTGCCGTAGCGTTGATCAGGCCCAGAAGAGCCTCCTTCTTTTCAGGTGTAGATCGTTTGCGGGCAATTGCCTTGTCGAGCATATCTGAACAATGGTTCTTGCCCTTGTCGGCGGATTCCTGGTCACGGTCGATGAGAATGACCTCCATACCCGCTTTTGCTGTCACATAAGCAATGCTTGCGCCCATGAAGCCTGCGCCAAGAACGCCTACTTTCTTGATTGAGGTTGCCGGAACATCAGGGCGTCGCGCCCCCTTGTTCAGTTCCTGCATATTCACAAAAAGCGAACGTATCATCGCCTTTGCTTCAGGCGTGGTTAGCGTATTTGCAAAGTAGCGACTCTCAACCTTAAGCGCGGTGTCGAAGGGTAGCAGAAGGCCCTCGTAGACACATTTCATGATGTTCAGCGCATTGGGGTAGTTGCCATAGGTTTCCTTACGCAGCAGCGCATTACCCGCAGATAACATCTGAACGCCAGCTGGCGACCAGATGTTGATTGGTGCCTTGAAGCCTTTAACATCCCACGGAGCCTGTGGTTTGAGACCGTCACGGATCATCTGCCTGGCTGTCTCAACAATAGCGTCACCGGCAACAACTTCGGTGATGAACCCAAGTTGCTTGGCTTTCTTTGCCGGATGAGATTTGCCCTGCAACAACATCTGCATGCCATCCTGCGGATTGACCAAACGGGCGATGCGTTGGGTGCCGCCGCCGCCAGGAAGCAGGCCGACCTTAACTTCCGGAAGTCCAAACGTGGTCTTGCTGTCATCCGAAGCAACACGCGCATGACAGGCAAGAGCGATCTCCAGACAACCGCCAAGCGCCATGCCGTTCAACGCGGCAACCCAAGGTTTGTCGCCAGTCTCGATCCATCGCAGGGTTTGGTTGAGCCGATAGGCTCCGTCAAACAGCATCTGAGCAGCTTTTTGCTCGTCCTGCGCATTCACCTGGGCATACTCGCCGAGCATGTCCTGCAACATGGTCAGATCAGCCCCGGCTCCAAAAGTCTTTTTGCCGGAGGTTATCACCACGCCCTTGATGGCCTCGTCGGATTCTACTTTTTCGATCAGGGCATCCATGTCTTCTATGACGCTTTGATCAATCACATTCATGGATTTTCCAGGCATATCCCATGTGACGAGAGCAATGCCGTCAGCATCGGTTTCGAGGGTGAAATTGGTCATCGTCATGATCTTGCTCACACCCGTTCGATAATGGTTGCGGTGCCCATACCGGCACCGATACACAGGGTGACCAGCGCGGTGTTGAGATCACGGCGTTCCAGCTCATCCAGCACCGTGCCCAAAATCATGGCCCCCGTTGCCCCAAGTGGATGGCCCATGGCGATGGCACCACCGCAGACATTGATTTTATCATGGGGAATATCAAAGGCCTGCATGTAACGCAGCACAACGGACGCAAAGGCTTCATTCAACTCAAAGAGATCGATATCTTCGATCTTCATATCTGCTTTTTTCAGCAGTTTACTCGTCACATCAACCGGCCCGGTGAGCATGATGGCAGGCTCAGACCCGATATTGGTGAAGGCCTTGATTCTGGCGCGGGGTGTCAGCCCCATGGACGCGCCCCCCTGCTTGGAACCCAGCAGAACAGCGGCAGAACCATCCACAATACCGGATGAATTACCGGCATGATGAACATGCTCGATATCTTCCAGTTCAGGATAGCGCTGAATAGCAACAGCGTCGAAGCCGCCTATTTCACCCATCATCGCAAAGGATGCGTTTAGTCCACCAAGCGACTGCATATCAGTTCCAGGTCGCATATGTTCATCATGGTCAAGGATGGTGAGGCCATTGATATCCTTGACCGGAGCAAGAGAGTCCTTGAAGCGTCCTTCTTCCCAGCTTTTCGCTGCCCGTTTCTGACTTTCAACAGCATATGCATCCACGTCATCGCGCGAGAAGCCATGCTTGGTCGCGATCAGGTCAGCTGAAATGCCCTGTGGTACAAAGTAAGAAGGAACCGCAATCGTTGGGTCCATCGGCCAGGCATTGCCAGCAGCGCCAATGCCGACCCGAGACATGGATTCCACACCGCCGCCGATGGCGACATCATCGACACCCGCCATAATTTTGGAAGCTGCAAAATTGACTGAGTCCAGACCGGAGGCGCAGTAGCGGTTCAGTTGTACACCGGCAACGCTCTCGTCGTAACCGGCCTGCAGGATGGCTGTTCTCGTGATATCGCCGCCGGCTTCCTTGACCGGGTCAACGCAGCCAAAAACCACATCATCAATCAGCTTGGTATCCAGTTCGTTGCGATCACGGATGCTTTCCAGCACCCCGGCGGCCAAATGATTGGTTGGCACTTCATGCAACGCGCCATCTTTCTTGCCGCGCCCGCGCGGGGTACGCACGTGGTCGTAGATAAATGCATCAGCCATGGCTGGTCTCCTTGAGGATCGTTTGATCCGATGGTTTAACTCGTTTCAAATTGCAGCCCTTCAAAGGGCCTGAGTTTCAGGCTTGAGGTGGCCCGGGCGGCCAGTTCATTGTCACCGATATAAAGTTTGGCTTCGGTGAAAGCGATGGCTTTACCCGATTTTGTGACCCATGCTTCGCCGATGATTGTGTCAAAAGGTACGGCTCTTAAAAACTGCGTGCTCAGATCGATGGTTGCCATCGAAAACTTCATGTTGAGCGATATGAATGTGTTGAAGCCCATTGCATCATCCATCATCGCACCCAAAAAGCCGCCCTGTATCACACCGCCAAAGTTGATCATGTCTTTGTTGGGTTCAAAAGATACTTTCGAATACATCTTCTGGGGATCATGTTCGATCAGATCCATCCCCAACCACTTCGCGGATGGCGGCGTCATGTCTCTTGAAAACCCGGCGGCGCCGCGCATTTAAATGCTCCTCGCAATCAGCACTTTCATGATCTCATTCGTGCCACCGTAAATGCGCTGAACGCGGGCATCGCGAAACATTCTGGCGATAGGGTATTCGTTCATGTAGCCGTAACCCCCGTGAAGCTGAACACATTCGTCCATAACTTTACATTGCAGATCGGTCACCCAGTATTTCGCCATTGAGGCGGTGGTAGCGTCAAGTTCGCCGGCAAGATGCTGTTCAACACAGTGATCGACGAAAACCCGCGCAACACTGGCTTCGGTTTTCAGTTCTGCAAGTTTGAACTGAGTATTCTGAAAATCAATGATCCTGTTACCGAAAGCCTTGCGTTCCTTGACATAGTCAATGGTCAGCATGAGTGCCCGTTCAATCGCACAGATCGCCTGATTGGCAATCAGCAGTCGTTCCTGAGGAAGTTGTTCCATCAGTTGATAGAAACCATTGCCTTCTTGTGCGCCCAAAAGGCTGGATGTCGGAACCCGCACATCGTTGAAAAACAGCTCCGATGTATCGTTGGCCTTCAACCCAACCTTGTCGAGATTGCGCCCTCGCTCAAAGCCGTCAAGGTCATCGGTCTCCACCACAATCAGTGACGTGCCTTTGGCCCCCTGCGCTGGGTCAGTCTTCACCACAAGAACAATGAGGTTGGCGTGTTGGCCGTTGGTAATAAACGTCTTGGAACCATTGATCTTGTAGTGATTGCCGTCCTTGAGTGCTGTGGTTTTGACGCCTTGGAGATCAGACCCTGCACCGGGTTCTGTCATGGCTATGGCTCCGATCAACTCACCGGACGCCATTCTGGGAAGCCATTTTTCCTTCTGTTCCTGCGAACCGTAGTGAAGGATATAGGGAGCAACGATGGAGTTGTGCAGTGCAAGACCAAATCCATCGACACCCTGATGGCCAATGGCTTCTGCTATGACCGCCTCGTGGGCATAAGTGCCTCCGGCGCCGCCAAATTCTTCGGGCATTGATGCGCAAAGCAGTCCGGCTTCCCCCGCCTTTTCCCAGGCCTCACGATCCACCATTTCCTGTTTTTCGAAGCGTTCATAGTGTGGAGCGATTTCGTCGGCCATGAACCGGTTGGTCATATCTTCCAGCATTGCAACGTCTTCAACGTTTCGCCACGAAGGTTTTGGGATGCCGAGAGTTTCCGCGGGGTGATCCATATCAGCGCTTTCTGATCAGTCTGTCATCATCATCAAAGTCAGGGTCGCGATGCGGGTCATCCACATAGACCCTGCAACCAATCAGGAAAGACTTTTCCTCAAATTGGGGACAGTCTTCATAGCTGTTGACTCCCGTCTCCAGCGCCCACCGGTAGCCAGCTCGATGTCGCGTACAGTCGTTCAAGCATAAATTGCCGCCAAACCAGCGATCAGTTTCCTTGCGCGGAGTGGTTTGCGCCTGAACAGTCTGGATAAAGGTGACCAACAACAATGCCGCGGTAAAGGCCAGGCGCATTAAAACGCCTCGGCATCAAGCGTCATCATGGTTTCCGCCCCGGTTTCTATCCGCGCCAGATGGGCAGAGCTTTCAGGCATAATGCGTTCCATATAGAAACGGGCGGTTACGAGTTTCTTTTCGTAAAACTCCGTCGAACCATTGGCGCCGTCAGCGAGCCTCTCATGGGCTGCAACCACCATAAGGCCCCACATATGTCCAAAGGCAACCAGGCCAAAAAGATGCATGTAATCCATTGAGGCTGCGCCCGCATTGTCGGGGTTTTGTACACCGTTTTGAACCAGCCACATGGTGGCTGTCTGCAGATCGGTAAGAGCTTTGGACAACGGTTCAATGAAGGGCTTCATCTTTTCATCGTCTTTGTGAGTGGAGCAGAACGTGCCCACTTCCTTGAAATAGGCCTGCACAGCGCGGCCACCTTTACTGGGCAGCTTGCGGCCAACCAGGTCGAGCGCCTGAATGCCGTTGGCGCCTTCATAAATCATCGCGATGCGTGCATCGCGGACAAATTGTTCCATGCCCCACTCTGCGACATAGCCGTGGCCACCATACATCTGCTGCGCCATGACCGTGTTATCGAAACCCTTGTCCGTGATCACGCCTTTGATGACCGGGGTCAAAAGCCCCATCATGTCATCGGCGGCCTGTCGGGCTTCCTCATCATCGGAGCGGCGATGGATATCGCCCTTCAATGCAGTCCATATCACCAGCGCGCGTGCCGCTTCATTGAAACTCTTGATGGTCATC
Source organism: uncultured Rhizobiaceae group bacterium (assembly GCA_937930635.1). GTDB lineage: Bacteria > Pseudomonadota > Alphaproteobacteria > Rhizobiales > Rhizobiaceae > Pseudahrensia. The sequence goes on along the minus strand of CALHCF010000021.1, from coordinate 54,207 downwards.
AAAACACGCCGAACATCAGGATGGACGATGATGGGGTCGGCCTTTTTCTCAGGCTCTTTGACACCGGATATTGATCGGCCCTGAACCCTTTCCTTCGCGTAGTCCACTGCGTTTTGATAGGCGACTTCGGATTGGGCAAGTCCCTGAACCCCAACGCCCAGGCGGGCCTCGTTCATCATGACGAACATGGCCTTCAGGCCTCTGTTTTCCGTACCAACAAGATAGCCGGTTGCATCATCATAATTCAAAACAGCGGTCGAGTTGCCATGGATGCCCATCTTTTCCTCAAGCGAACCACAAACAACGCCATTGCGTTCTGCCGGATTACCATCGGCGTCGAGAACGAATTTGGGAACAATAAAGAGCGAAATGCCATCCACACCCTCGGGCGCGCCCTCGATACGGGCCAGCACGAGGTGGATTATGTTTGATGTCAGGTCATGCTCACCGGCGGATATGAAAATCTTCTGACCTGATATTTTGTAGCTGCCATCATCCTGCAGCACGGCTTTGGTGCGCAAAAGGCCCAGATCAGTCCCGCAATGCGGTTCGGTAAGATTCATGGTGCCGGACCATTCACCGGAGACCATTTTGGGAACATAGGTTTGTTTCTGATCATCGGACGCATGTTCGATAAGTGCTGCGATGGCACCGCTTGTCAGGCCCGGATACATGCCAAAAGCCATGTTGGCAGAAGCAACATATTCACCAACCACCGCATTCAGCGCTGCCGGAAGGTTCTGTCCGCCAAATTCCTCAGGAAAAGGCATCCCACCCCAACCCGATTCACAATAGGTATCATAAGCCTCTTTAAAGCCGGTAGGAGTTTTCACCGATCCATCGTCGGCCCGAACGCAGCCTTCGTGGTCCCCAACCTGATTGAGCGGTTGTAAAACCTCCTGAGCCAGCTTTCCTGCTTCGCCCAGAATGGCTTCCATCATATCCGGTGTTACTTCGGCAAATCCTGGTAGATTATTGTAGCGTTCGATGTTCAGCACATCATTGAGAATGAAAAGAGACTCTTCAACAGGCGCGCGATAGGTAGGCATTGATAACTCCTCGTTTACGCTTCCTGCCCTTAGGACCCGGTAGATAACCGGGTCTGTCGCGGCACAGGACGCATAACAACCTTAACTCCAAATCCACCCATCGCGTTCCGTTCTTGGTCAACGTTCAATGTGGCTGATCTCTCTTACTATATTAAATGCAGTGCCTGCAAAACGCAAAAATAAATTACGTTTACGTAAAAGATAGCTGTAGGAAATCGAGATAAATGTTCCCAAATTTTGAACTTGGAGAAAATCTGCCCTTGCGACACGCGCGCAAAATTGAGGGGTAGCCTGCGCTGCAACGCGCAGGAAAAACAGAACAAATTTAAATTCAGGTGCCTGAAGGAATGTCGCTAGTATGTTGCGATATCATTCAATTCATCGATTTTGCGTTCGAGATCGGCAATGGTCAGCCGTGTCTCTTCCTGCTGGCGTTCCAGGGCCTTCAGTTGCGAGACATAAACACCGCGTAGTTTGGAGAAGGCGTTGCCGCCTTCGTCACCATTTTCGTGCAAGTCCAGAACTTCACGAATTTCACTAATGGGCAGACCAATGCGTTTGCAAAAAAGAGCGATTCGCAACCGCTCACGGTCTTCCGAACTGTACAGGCGAGTGGTTCCCGAACGTGCAGGTTGGATCAACCCGCGGTCTTCGTAGAACCGCAGGGTCCGCAACGTTACGTTGAACTCCCTAGCCAAATCTCCAATCTTGTAGACCATACCCGTCGTCACACTCACGCTGTCGGAGCGATTCTCCCCAATCGAAATGTTGTTATCAATCTCCACAATTTTGGACTTTCCATATGTGAATTACGGCACACCCTGGATCATATAACATGCACCCAGCGACCCGAATTTGCGATCAACCCCTGCCTAGCAATGCGAGAAAAGCATCGCAAAGTCAAATAGATGATGGCCGGACTGGTTAACCGGCGTCAAGTGGTCTGCGGGTCACCGGGCTTATTTTCCACTCAGTTGTGTCTTCGTTAATCATCTTTCAAGAGTTAACGCCCTGTTTACCATGTTTGTTGAAAGTGCGCGCAGGAAATAGCGGTCTTCACGGGTGTGGTGCGCAAATTGTCGCGTCCTGAGGGCTATCGGGAATTCGATGGATTATTGGATGTTTGCGCGGTGAGTGGACTAAAGCCCCGGAAAAACAGCTTGGAACGGCGCTCTAACTGGGATGAGAGAGCACGTTTCGAACTTGAGGGCGGCCGGCAAAACAAACTGAACGATGAAAATACGACAAGCGATCAGCAGACAGGTGATCAAAGAATCGGTCCTGGGTACGCCCAGAACAAGAGTGAGATAAAAAATAATGCGTAATGCATCGACAGCACCATTTGGCTTCGGCACATCAGGCCCGTCAAACAGCACAATGGGCGGGAATTCGGAAAGTCATCGGCTTTCCAATCTGCAAAATGCAATAGCTTCCCTTGAACAACGCCTGGCGTCCGGTGGCGTGGAGCAGCCTGTCGTTCCTCCCTATTCAGCGCCACCAAGGAACAACCAGCCTTCCCACAATGCGGAACTGGGCATGATGCAGGAGCAGATTGCCCGTCTGTCAAACCAGCTTGGCGCGACAACCGCTTATCAACCCCCGTTTACGCCCATGAATTCTGGTATGAATTCTGGCATGAATGCGGATGCTGCCGAGATTGCGCGGCGTCAGGCCATGCTCAACTCTGCTGCTGCCCAACAGCAACGCGTGGCGAGCAACCAGTACCGTACGGCCAGCCCCACGCCGCAGATGAACCAGGCTGCAGCGCTACAGGGGGCCATGGGCCCGCTTGCCAACCATTTGGGCGAGTTGAAGGCCGAATTGGCCAGTCTGACACGCGAAGTCGCGAAGCCGGTCAAGGTTCAGACCGAAGTTGCGCATGAAGAAATCCATCGCATCGCCCATGCGATTGCTGAAATGCAAAAGGGCACCAGTCTGGACGAAGATGCATTCGAACGCCTGCATGGCGAGTTGGAAGCAATGCGCCGCGCCATGAAGGATGATTTGCGGGGTGCGGTTCGTTCGGAAATCAACAAGACCCAGGAGGCCCATGCCGCCCGGTTCGCCGAAAATCAGAGCGCACAACTCGACGTTCAAAACGCTGTGCGTGATGACCTGACAGCCCGCCTGGAAGATATCGCGCGTGGACTTGAAACAGTTTCCATGCAGACGGCCACGACATCGTCTGGCCCGCGTCTGGAAGGTCTGGCCGGTCAGTTGGACGCCATGCGGGCATCCATTGAGGATTTGCCACAGGCGTTGGCCATGAACCGCGTCGAAGACCGTCTCAATGAAGTGACGCAGAAGATTGAGTCGCTGGCTATGGCTGAACATCAGCTGGCGACCCACGTGGCGAAGGTGGCAGACAATTCAGCATCTGCACAGCCAATCCCGGCAGGCATTTCCCCCGATGATCTTGCGGCTATAGAAGCCCGTCTTGACGAGATTTCGCGCGGTTTGGTTGCCGTGTCCAATGCAGGCAACAACAAGCCCGAAATTGACCTCTCCGCCATTGATCGGTTGGAAGGACGTGTCGGCGAACTAGCTACAACAGTGGATACCATTGTTCAGGCCAGCGCAGAAGCGATCCGCGAATCGACACCGAAGGCTGAGTTGGAACAGCTGGCGGTCCGTATCGAAGGGCTCACCGAACGCCTCAGTTCATTTGAAAAATACGCCGAGTCGGGAGACCTCGCTGGTGCAAATGCGATGTTTGCAGCACCGGATATCGGACAGATTGAAGACCAGTTGCGTTCACTGGGTGAACGTCTGGACAAGATGGCCAGTCAGCCGCAGCCAACATCGCAGCTTGAGTCGCTTGAACGCCAGCTTGGCGATATAAGCTCCCGTCTGGACGCGGTTAGCAATCAGCCGGCCCCTGTATCGCAGACGGACGCGCTTGAAGAACAGGTCCGCCAGCTTGCATCCTTGATGCATGATGCAACCGCCAAGTCATCGACCTTCGAGCAGATCACTCAACTTGAAGCCCAAATCAACGAAATCGCCCAGAATATGGGGCAGGTGACATCTGGTGGGAACGGAGAGCCCATAAATTTCGGGCCGCTTGAAGCACGATTGGGTCAGATTGAAAACCAACTTGCCAGCGGTCAGAACCAAACTATGGAAACGGCCCAGCAGGCAGCCCAGCAGGCCGTTGCCATGCTTGGTACCCAGTCGGACTCCGGACAGATCATTGGTGCTCTTTCTGAAGACCTGAAAGCTTTGCAGATTGCTGCTGAATCCGGCAATGCCCAAAATGCTCAGACCGTTCAGCAGGTCCAGTCTACTCTTCAACAGGTGGTTGAACGTCTGGCGGCGATTGAAACAGGCGTTCTTAACGCATCGCCGGTGCGTGAATCGACCAATATCAACAGCCCCGCACCGCAGACTTTTGCTGAAACCGGCGCCCCGGTTCAGGCTGGCTTCGTTGAGCAGGCGGCTATTGATTCCGGTTACACCCAACCTGCGCCAGCACCTGCACCTGCACCAGCTCCGGCCCCGGCAGCCGTGCAGGCACCGCCGCTTGATCCGACCTCTCATATCGAAGCTGATATGACGCCTTATCAAATGGAACCGGAGGACAATGTGCCTCTGGAGCCAGGTTCCCTGGCACCCCAACTGGAGAGACGCGCCAACCGCGAAGAACTTGAGTCAACGGCTGAGCGGGCCAACGCGACCGTTCTTGGCAACGTAGAATCTGAACAGGTGTCTGATGATTCATCAATGCTGGCTGATGTCAGTGCCTACGGCAATATTCATACCGATGCTGTAACGGCGGCCCGCAGGGCGCTAAAAGCAACCAGCGAAGAAATGAATGCTGCGCGCGGTGAGATGGAGGAGGAACAGTCCAAGGGTCTGCTCTCCAAGATCAACCTGTCGGGCTTCAATTTGCGCAAACCCATCGTTGTTGCCGCCGCTGCAGTTCTGCTGGCGCTGGTCGCCTATGGTGGAACGAAAATGTTGCTGGGAGGCAGCCCGGCAAATCAGGTTGCACAGACCGGCGTCTCAACCGCCGATAATGCAAACAAGGTGGCAAAACAGGTTCCGCAAAAGGCAGAAGAAGCAGCCAAGCCAGTTGAAGCAAAACCTGCTGTCCGCAAGATCGACACGAAAGCGATAGAGGGAAATGTCTCTCAGGGCACCGAAGTCGCTCCCCGGTCGGCCAGCGAACCCAATCTCACTCAACCGCCGGTGGATGCCAAATCCATACAGCAGGCACTCGCACCAGCGAGCACCAAACCAGCAGAAGCCCAGAAGGCGGTGGAAGCCCAAAACGCTGCCGGTGGTGAAAATCCGGTGGTGATCGAAGCCAAGGCCGAAGAAAAGGCCAAGGCTGATGAAGGTGTAGCAGCTCAGGACCCTGGAACGACATCGGCTAAGAATACGATAGATATCCCCAAAGATGCGGGACCTGCTGCACTGGTTGCGGCAGCTTCTTCCGGTGACCCGAAAGCGCTGTTCCAGATTGGCATCCGGTATTCGGACGGTTCCGGTCCAAAACGCGACATGAAAGAAGCAGCCAAGTGGTTTACACTTTCCGCTGACCAGAATTTTGCCCCGGCACAGTATTCACTCGGGAGCCTTTATGAAAAGGGCGTCGGTTTGGAGCGCGATGTTTCCAGGGCGGCCGCGCTTTATGAAAAGGCGGCCGCAAACGGCAATGCGCGTGCGATGCACAACCTTGCCGTCATCAACGCCATGGGCAATCCACCGACCATCCAGCCAAACATGGATGTTGCTGTGACATGGTTCAAAAAGGCGGCCAATTTCGGCATCAAGGACAGTCAGTTCAACCTGGGCATTCTGTATGGTCAGGGACAGGGTGTTCCTCAGAATCTTGCCGAATCCTATAAGTGGTTCGCAATTGCCGCAAAAACCGGCGACAATGACGCTGCCAATAAGCGTGATGAAGTGGCCAATGCCATGGAAGCGGAAGACCTTGAAAAGGCCCAGACCACGGTCAAGGGCTGGAAGGCCAACAAGTTTGTCGAGGAAGCCAACCGCGTCAGTATTCCTAGCGAATGGCAGGGCGCAAGCCCGACACAATCGGCAGCCGGGAGCAACGTGAAACTGGCTCAATCTCTGCTGAACCAACGCGGTTTTGACGTAGGTACGCCGGATGGCCTTATGGGGCCAAAAACCACCAAGGCCATCAGGGAGTTTCAAAGCAGTGCGGGCATCCCTGTAACGGGTAAGGTCGATAAGAAAACGCTTCAGGCGCTGGATGTGCGCACCTGATTTGATCAAAGGCGTGACCGGACGCGTCCGGTCTTTTTCTGGCCAGGTTTTTTAGAGCCGCACCTGCCAAAGTATTTGACAGGTGATGTTGGCGGGCGCATGTAGCCCAAGAACTCCTTTCTCGTCTAAACGAAGCCGTTCGATTTGGCCGAATGCAGCCTTTCAGGCATGCACTTGGCCATATCATTGTTTCGGATATTCAGGGCAGGGGATGAAGGAGAGGGCGGGTCTGGAAAACCAGATAGGTCCTCTGTTGTGTTGTCTGATTTGGTTGTCCGACTTTGAATATCTATCTCCCAATAGCTGAAATGTCGGTCAATGTGTTCGTGCTTTTTGGCATGGGTGCCGGTGTGGGTTTCCTGTCGGGAATGTTTGGCGTGGGCGGCGGTTTTCTCATGACCCCCTTGCTGATCTTCTACCAGATTCCACCTGCAGTGGCCGTGGCCACAGAAGCGAACCAGATTGTCGCCTCTTCCTTTTCCGGCGCTCTGGCCCATTTCAGAAAGGGTACGGTTGATCTCAAACTGGGGACAATGCTGTTGATCGGCGGCATTGCAGGATCGGCCATTGGGGTCGCGGTGTTTTCGTCATTGCGCGAGGCTGGTCAACTCGATCTGATTATCTCGATCCTTTACGTGGTGTTTTTGGGCACGATTGGTTCATTGATGCTGGTGGAAAGTCTCAACGCAATCCGCAAAGCCCGCGCTCGCGGTGAAAATGACCCTGCTCCTCCCATGCCGCAGCAACAAAACTGGATCAGCAATCTTCCGTTCAAAATGCGGTTTCATCGTTCCCAACTCTATCTCAGCGTCATTCCGGTTCTTTTACTGGGTATGCTGGTGGGCATTCTGGCATCAATTATGGGTGTTGGCGGCGGTTTCATAATGGTGCCCGCAATGATCTATCTGCTGCGGGTGCCAACAAATGTCGTAATCGGAACTTCGCTGTTTCAGATTATGTTTGTGACGATGTTCACCACCGTTGCACAATCAGCGACCAATCAGACGGTTGATATTGTTTTGGCGCTGATCCTGATGGTCGGGGGTGTTATCGGCGCCCAGTTCGGCGCCCAGATGGGGCAGAAATTGCGTGGCGAACAGCTGCGCGCGCTGCTCGGTCTTATCGTTTTGGCGGTTTGCATTCGCCTGGGCTGGGATCTCATTGCAACACCAACAGAATTGTTCTCACTTGGTGAGAAAGTGGCTCATTGATGCGGATCGCTTTTACTCTTTTCTGGATGGCGGTCTTGCTCGCGAGTGTTCGCGCAGAAGCCAATATTCAAATCGGACTTTCAAACGAGTCGGTGGCGATTACCTCGAATTTTGATGGCGCGGACATCGCCATTTTCGGATCCATCGAGGATGGAGACCCGGCTGTGCTGGATCGCAAGGGCTACGACATTGTGGTCGTGCTGGAAGGACCGCCTTCTGATGTCGTGGTTCGGCGCAAAGAGCGGAAACTGGGCATCTGGGTAAATGGTGAGCAACAGCGTTTTCTGGAAGTGCCGTCCTCCTATTCTATCGCAACCACGCGTGATCTGGAGAAAATTGCTGACGTGAAACAGCTTCGTAGTCTGAAACTGGGGTTTGAAAACCTCAAGCTTGTCGCGCCTGAAGGTGAGTCGGCCCAGGATTTTGATGCGGTTTTTGTTGAGTCTCTTGCCCGCCTGAAGGTCAGTCAAAACCTGTTCCTGGAACGTGTTGGTGGGGTTGATTTCCTCAGCCCGACCCTGTTTCGCGCCCGGCTTGCTCTGCCAGCCAATGTGCCGATCGGTCATCACCGCGCCCGCGCCTTTCTGTTTCGTGAGGGGCAGTTCGTGACCACCCGATCCACTTTGCTCAATGTCCAGAAAACCGGCTTCGAGCAGGTCACCTACAACCTCGCGCACCGCAATGGATTGCTATACGGCATCATCGCAGTGCTGGTTGCCATCGCCACCGGCTGGTTGGCCAGTGTTGTATTCCGCAAAGACTAGAACGGTCCAGTTTTTGACTGGTAGGCGAAGGTGAATATCAGCCTTGTCTGTTTGGGTAGTGGGTTTCGCAGAACGGTCGTGAGCGAAAACCTGTCCCGCCTTGCCGTTGATCAGTCGAGCCGGATCGCCTATCTGGATAGAAACACTCACAGTCTGGTGTCATTATGAGCAACACCATCATCCGATTTTTGGGCGACACGCCTTTGCGTGTGATCGTCAAGCTGGCCATATTTTCATTGATTGCCGGTGTCATCATGAGCGCGGTAGGCTGGTCGCCGCGTGGGTTCTACCTTGGAATTTTGCGGTTTTTTCGCAATCTGTGGGAACGCGGATTCGAGGTGATCTGGAACTCAGCTGAATATTTTCTTCTCGGCGCGGCGGTGGTTGTGCCCATCTTCATCTTGATGCGTTTGTTGAGCTTTCGCTCACCGCGTGCCTGATCCGGCAAATACTGTTCGCCCATTTGAGGTGAACAACCGCATGGTTGTGGCCATCGCGGCACCCACCAGCCTTGCCTATATTTCTACGCCGCTTCTGGGGGTTGTCGATACGGCTGTGGTCGGCCAATTGGGTGATGCGGCGCTACTGGGCGGTCTGGCAGTTGGCGCTGTTCTTTTTGATATTATCTTCACCACCTTCAACTTCCTGCGGTCCAGCACAACAGCGCTGGTGGCGCAGGCGCTTGGCGCCCATGACAGTGAAGGCCAGCGGACCGTGTTGGTGCGGGCACTGACATTATCAGTGCTTGTTGGTCTTGTTACGCTTCTTGCGGCTCCTCTGTTGCTCCATTTTGGCCTGATAGCGATGGGTGTAACTCCCGATGTTGAAAAGGCAACGCGCGCTTATTTCAATATCCGGGTCATGGCCGCACCCCTGACGCTGATGAATTACGCCGTGCTTGGTTGGTTGCTTGGTCGAGCGCAAGCCCGATTGGGACTACTGCTGCAAACAATTTTGAACGGGACCAATATTGCCCTCTCCATAATACTTGGCCTCCATCTTGGTTGGGGAATAGAAGGTGTTGGCTGGGCGACCGTCATTGCTGAAGCCGTGGCGGCGGTTGTCGGATTGACCATCGCCTGGCTCACCTATCGTGGTGCCGGGAGAATCGACTGGCACCGCATCCTCAACCGCGCGGCGTTGAAACGCCTGTTTGGTGTCAACCGCGACATCATGATCCGGTCGTTCTGTCTTTTATTTGCCTTCGGTTTTTTCACGGCACAGGGAGCTCAGTTTGGTGAAACCATTCTCGCTGCCAACGCTGTTTTGATGAATTTCTTTCTCATATCGGCATATTTTTTGGATGGGTTTGCAACCGCAGCCGAACAGCTTGCCGGTCGAGCCCTTGGTGCGCGCTATCGGCCGGCGCTGGACCGGGCAGCGAAACTCACATTGATATGGGGTTTTGTTCTGGCAGGGTTTGCCGCGCTTGCGTCCATGACCTTTGGTTCGAACGTTATCGACTTCCTCACCACAAATGAGGCTGTGCGCGAAACGGCGAAAACCTATCTCATCTGGGCAGCGCTGTCTGCGATTGTCGGAGTGGCGGCCTTTCAGATGGATGGAATTTTTCTTGGGGCGACCTGGTCCCGGGATGTACGCGACATGATGCTTGTTTCCGTCGTCATCTATCTTGGCGTCTGGTGGGTTGTGGTCCCACTTCTTGGCAATCACGGACTCTGGCTTGCGTTGGAAGTGTTTCTGGGCGTGAGGGGGATAACGCTGTGGGCTCGCCTTGCGGGACGGGCAAGGCAGAGCTTCCCTGACGAAGTCACGGCGCGCTAATCAGGTAGGTTTCGCGAAGCCCAGGCTTTGTTTGATCGCCCACATAAATCGCTGATGCTGTTCACACCGGCTTCTTTTACCGCAAGTGACAAGCCGTTGATGATATCGGTGGGCAGGGCAGGACCTTTGTAAATAAGGCCGGTATAGAGCTGGATGAGGGATGCGCCGGCTTCTATTTTCTGACGCGCTGACTCCGCGTCGTGGATGCCGCCAACACCGATCAGTGGCAGTCGGCCGTTCAGTCGTTGGTACATTTTTGCCAGAACCGTCGTCGAAAGTTCGAAAATCGGTTTGCCGGACAGTCCGCCTGCTTCGCGCGCAGTCTGGTGATCAGCCACGGCGGAGCGGGATACGGTTGTGTTGGAGACTATCAAGGCATCGACATCTGAAGCCAACACTGCGGCGGCGATGGTATCCATTTCCTCTTCGCTGAGGTCGGGTGCGATCTTCAGAAATACAGGAACCCGGTTTCCTGCTGTCGGCTTATATTGAGCGCGTGCCTCGCTGACACGGTCCAGTAGATCAGCCAGTGGATCAGCACCCTGTAATGCCCGTAAACCGGGCGTGTTTGGTGATGAAATATTGACGGTAAAATAATCGGCAACATCGGCAAAAGCTTTGATCCCGGCGACATAGTCAGCTGCAAAATTCTCACTCGTTTTGTTGGCGCCAATATTGATACCGACAATTCCGCTGCGGTTGCGTCGCCGTTTCAGCCTGGCCAAGGCCGCGTCATGGCCTTTGCTGTTGAAACCAAGGCGGTTGATCACAGCTTCATGGTCGCGCAGACGAAAGATGCGTGGTTTGGGATTTCCAGGTTGCGGCAGAGGTGTCACGGTTCCAACTTCCGTATGACCGAAACCCATGCGCAACAGCGCGTCGGGCACGTCTGCGTTCTTGTCAAATCCAGCAGCCATACCCAGTGGATTGGGAAAGCTCAAACCGGCAATATTGACCGCCAGTTTTGAATCGAACGCCGCATCGACAACCGGGTGAAGCCCTTTTTGCAGAGCACAAATTGAAACCCCGTGAGCGCGCTCGGCATCCAGTGCAAACAATGCCTCACGTCCAAAGCCGCCATAGAGCTTTTCGAACAGACGCCTCAAGACCCTGTGCTTTCAAGCTCGGGAAGGCGGTGGTGGCCATCGTCACCAAGCGGCATCGGTTTCACCCAGCGCACCGCCGTCATGGAAAGATCGGTGTAGAGATGAGGGAAGAGATCACCACCGCGCGATACTTCGTATTTAAGCGATTTACCCAATGTCGCAGTATCTATCGCGACCAGCAGAAGGTCATCTTGCCCGGCAAAATGCTTTGCTGCCGTTTCAGCCACCTGTGGGGCCGTGGAGAAATGAATAAACCCGTCAGCTATATCGATTGGCGCGCCGGTGAACGTTCCCAGACGTTGCGCCTGCTCCCAGGTGTCGCGTGGCGTGATCTTATAAATTATCTGCGGGTGTTCCATAGGATAGGTCCGGCTCAGCAATGCCTGGTACCTAGCAAAACCGGCCTGCTCTGTCTGCCCAAAACTGGTTGGGCGGTTGGTGTTGTGCCCCAAACCAACCGCCCGACCAGCCCGTCCTTCGCCAAGAAAGTCCGGGCCAGTCTGAGCTAACGATGGCTTGTCAGGTGCGAAAGAAGGTTTACTCAAAACCGTCCTTATCCGACGTTTGAAGTTACTGTTTATTAAGCAGATTTTTCCTGATCAGCTGATGGCATTCTCGTTGTCGTTGGCAGATCTGGCGGCTCACGCTTGCACCGGCGTTGCAACACTTGATAGATTTGACTTTAGCCGCGGTGGGCCTTGGGGTTTGTTGACCAAACCTCCTGAAGAACCAGATTGGAAAGACGCACAGATATGACCATGTCCGTTTGCAGAATTTTTCTGGCCTGCCTGCTCTCAATCACGGCGTCGCAGGTCTTGGCCGAGCAGCAGGATACGAGCCGATACTCGATTGTTGAGGCCAACGGAGGCGCGATCAGGCTTGATCGGAAGTCCGGTGCGATTTCAAACTGTCAAAAAACCGACAATGACGTTGTTTGCACCATGGCGGACGATGATCGCGACACTCTTACTGCGGCTAACAACGCTCTGGAACAGCGTGTTGAAGCCCTGGAAAGACGTGTCGAAGAACTGGAAGCCACAAACAGCCCCCCTTCGAACAATCGTTCAAATGAAGGGCAGCAGGAGGAGACTGTGTCCAAAACGGAACCGGGAACGGGTATGGTTGAAGCTTTTTTACGCCGCTTTGCCGGTTTGGTAAAAAAGCTGCGTAGTTCTTCAGCGACCGACTAAACCTGTATGAAATCGTCCGGCAGAGCTACCGCTTTACGAGCCTTTTGATCAATCAATAATGCCACGACAGCGCCGCAATAGAGCACCGATCCACTTTCAACATCATGCACTTGATGGCGGAAAGAGAATGTTTTTTTACCGACTGAATCCAGCCACGACGTGACCTCCACCATCATACCGCTTTTGGCGATGGCGTGGCGTGTCGCTTTCATCTCAACAGCGACCGAACCCAAATTACGGGTTTGGAGGAAGTCTCTTCTCATACCGCAGTGATGCCAAAGATGCGCTGCCGCCTCGCTGAAACGAGCAATGTGCCCGCGATCAAGCAAGTTGCCATCTCCGTCACACTCTGCTGGTGCAATGACCGAGCGATGGCTGACAAGGCCAGTCCCCCGCTCAAGGAGAGGAGCCGTGTTGATGATGCTCAGGGCTTCTTCTGGCAGGCTGCGGGGCAATGCCTCGTCTGGTACTTCGTTGATGCAGCAACGCATGTCTTGTGGGACAACCGCATTTTCATAACGGTCAACGGCGGTCGCTGAAAGCTCGCCATTGCTGCCATTGACCAGTCTGTGCACCAGGAGGCCTTTGTCGCTGACACCAGCGGAATTTACAACAATATTGGCGCTGGCGCGCAGCTCCCCGTGATAGCGCACGTGGCGGTCAGTCCATGGTTGAAACTCAATATTGGCCAGATGCGAAAAGATCCGGGCCGCATCGCCAAATCGTTGCCAGTAGAATTGCACATTGAGGTGATCATTTTCATCACATTCCCAGGTGTCCACAAAGGAGCGTTGGGTTTCAATTCCAAAATTCATGATTGCTGGTCCAGACATTCGACTAGAAACGCATCAATACGAGCGTTGCTCTCTTGCGCAATATCCAGATTGGGAAAGTTCTGAAAAACGTGGCAACCCCCTGGAACCACGTCCAGCTGCGCATTGCCGTTTGCAGCATGCCAGCGACTTGCCATTAATACACTATCATCAAGCAGAAGGTCGCAGGTTCCTATGCTGAACAACGCTGGTGGCATCCCTTCAAGCGACGCATAGAAGGGTGAGACGTCTGGGTCGCGCGTATCTTCGCCGCCCTGCAGGTAGTTCGCAGTGAACATCAGCATATCGCGTTTGCTTAAAATGAGTTTTTCACCCTTCCAGTTTTTTGCGCTCGGGGTCTGACCAAGGTCGAATACACCGGCAGTCAGATTGGCGGCATGAAACGGACAATCCCCCAACTTGTCCCGCAATCGGAGCAGGGTCAGCGCCGCCAGATGAGCGCCAGCGCTTTCGCCGCCGATTGCCAAGAAACTGTTGTTGAATATTTCGTCTTGCTGCAGCAGCCAATGTGCTGCTGTTTCGCAATCATCCGGCCCAGCCGGATAGGGGTGTTCGGGGGCAAGTCTGTACTCAACGGAAACTGCACTGAGGCTGCACCCTTCGGCGATGGCTCTCAGTCTCACGTCTTGTGCTTCAGCAGCGCCAATCACCCAGCCGCCGCCATGGAAATGCAAATAGGTTCCTCTGGGCTTGGTGTTGCGTGGGTGTAAAACCCGCAGTTCGATCGGTCCGCGCCGCCCTTCTATCGTTATGGTTTCAGCGTGCTGGTCGAGAGGGTCAACTGGAAATGGGCCGTTCCCGCTTGTCCTTGCTGCGCGGATATCTTTGGGCTCGAACTGCCACATATCGGGGGCGTCACCAAATCGGTCGATTATGTCTCGATTGAATGCGTGTGTCTGAGTACTGATGGCATCAGGGTGAAAAAGAGCAGGATCGATGGGAAGGATTCGCATGGTCATGTCCAGCCATTATCAGGATATCTGATCAACACGGCGGATCAGTGCCAGGCTGGAATCGCTTGGCGTGTTTTTGGAGATAATACTAAAGCCACGTGCCGCGACCAGAACAGCAAGATTGGCAATCATGCCGAGCGCTCCCGCCTGGAGAGGAGCCAGTTTGGATGCAACCAGGCCCGAAGTGTTCAGAAAATCACTGCCGGGGAACTGTGCTCCCGAAAAAATACCAAAAGCGAGGGCGCCGGTCAGCATGGCCAATAAGGCAGCCCAGCGGGGCAGGGAAGATATCCACGCTGCCGCGACCATTGGCATGAAAAGTGTTGCGGCACTCAGGCTCACCGCCAGAATGAGAAGCTTGCTCGCATTGAGATTTTGACCCTGAGAAACATAGACCAATCCAAAGGCGCATAAGCAAGCCAGAAACCGGGTTGAGAAGATCGACTGTTCGCCCGGGTCGAGCCGGGCGGTTCGGCGCAGGGCGCGTACAATAGCGCTGGAGAAAGCAAACAACGTTGCCGACAATGCATTAAACGCCGCAAACAACAAGGCGATGTAGGGCATCATGTGTAGAACCGGCTGGCTCTTTAGAAGTGCCGCCAGTTCGTCGGATGCTGGATCGGTGCCGATCAGACCAATGGACAGGGGGAGGGCGCTGAACAGCAGAAATCCACCCAATGCGCACCAGCCCAGACTTTCAATGGTGGCAACAGGGCGGCTCAGCAAAGCGATGCGTGACAGCGTGTGCGGCATTACGGAAAAACCGGCCGCCAGCACGAGCATTGTTGTTACTGCCGTGAATGTGGATATGCCGCCGCCTGTCGTAAGACCAAAAAGGTCCACCTCATTAAAATTGAGGGGGGCAAATGTCTGGGTGCTCCGCCCCAGTTCGAGGCCGGTGCGAAGAAAATCCGGAAAAAAACCTGTCGCGATCGCCGGACTGAGAACTGCAATAAGCATCCACAATGCCAGAACAGAGTTCACAATCATGAGCGCCAGCCAGCCCCCAAACAACGCGGGAAGAGCGACCAGAACGGCAACGATCAAACCGGCCCTTTCCAGCGGTAGGTCCGTGATTGTAGCGAGTAAAAGACGGGCCACCTCGAATTCTGCAAAAATCAGCAAGACCAGGATGCTGCACGTCACAGCCAGGGCCACAGGACCTGTGAAACGATTTTGATAGCGCCATCCAAGGAACCCGGGTGGTGATGAAACGCTAGATCGATGGAACACATTTGCAAACAAGGTCGCCTGCATCAGTATCGCAAGCATGACAGCGGGTGCCAGAACCAGTTTTCCAGAAAGTGGCAGTGCAAAAAATGTCATCAAGAAAGCGCCACTGATCCAGTCAGTTGTTGATCCCAGGCCGTTTGGTGCGACACCTGCCAGCCGTCCTGCAAAAAAATACAGGGAACTTGTCATGGTTCGCCCGATCCAGGAGAGGGTTACGACACCAACCAGTGAGAACACGAGCACAATGCCCAGAGCAACGACCAACGGTGCGCCAAGACGCTGTAACAACACCATCAGGAAAATGCCTGCAACAAAGGCCAGCCCCGTAAGCCAAAGAATATTGACGATACGCGACGAGCCAATACTGCGCCGGTCTACAGGAATGTGGTCTGCCAGACTCATCAGTCTTGCCCGGTTCTTGACTGTGGGTCTGGTGCCGGGGCAACCTCGTCACCCTGAAAGCGCGGACCAGGGTTGCGGGACAGACCTTGTCCGCCAGACCGGATGTTGATGCGTTCCTGCATCCTTGCAAAAAGCGCGATCAAAATGACAATGGCGACGGGAAAGGCTGAAAATGCAAGCCATGAATGAAAGCGGATTTCCGCAGCACCTGAAGAACCGGCAACTCTGATCGTGAGTGCCACAGCCATCAGCAGCGCGACCAAGACGAAAGACAGGCAAGCAATACGAGTTTTTTGCCACCAGCTTAGGCGGAGGAAACCAAGGTCGCGCATTGGGTTGAAAGCCAGATTACGTTTTATTTATACACCAGACTTGCCGCTCTTTGGTTCAAAGCGCAACATCCACGATCATTAACAGCCGTTGAGGGCCTGAACATTCGTGAAAGCATGGACATTGAGGATAAATGTTTTTACGAAATTTCTGCCTGCTGTCCAGACATGGCTGGCTTTCTGCTTTCAAAGAGTGAGGGATGATGCCCGATTCTGGAAACCTTCCTGCAACAACACTTGTGATTGTTGACGACCATCCTCTTTTTCGCGGAGCGATGCGTCAGGCGCTGAGCGGTGGGCTGGATGTCTATCTCGAAGGCGAGGAAGCCTATGGTGGTGAAGTTCAAATTTGCGAAGCAGGTGATTTTGTAGGCCTGCAGAAGATATTGAAAACCAATCCGGACGTTGATCTTGTATTGCTGGACCTTGCGATGCCCGGGGTTAGTGGGTTTTCCGGACTGCTGGTCCTTCGCGCCGAGCATGCGGGCGTTCCGGTTGTGATTGTTTCAGCGAGCGACGATCCGGCAACCGTTCGGCGGGCGCTGGATTTGGGGGCATCAGGTTTTGTGCCCAAGTCAGCCGGTATTGATACCATCCGTGAAGCCATATCAAATGTTCTGCAAGGCAATGTCTGGAAACCCGATGATATTGACCTTGCTGCCGAGCCGGATGCGGAAATTGCCGACCTTCTGGCGGGTCTTGCCCGATTGACGCCACAACAGACACGGGTGTTGTCAATGATTTCGCAGGGCCTGCTGAACAAACAGATCGCCTATGAGCTTTCGGTTTCAGAAGCCACCGTTAAAGCTCATGTCTCTGCCGTCCTGCAGAAACTTGAGGTCGATAGCCGAACCCAGGCGGTCATTCGCCTGGCCAAACTCGGTGCCGACGCATTGGCTCCAGCCAACACGCTTTAAGCCCAATCTTGAGTGCTTACTCCGCCGCTACCGGGCGTTGCGCCAGTATGCGGGCAAAAACCGCCCGTAGAGCGGCAGGTTTCAGCGGTTTGTGCAAAAGAGCGACTTCGGAAGCTTCGGCAATTTTACGGACCGCCGCGCTGCGGTCTGCTGTCACAAGAACGGCGGCAAGATCTCGATGAGTTTGGCCGCGAATTTGCGCAATGACGTCGAGCCCAGTCTCGTTTTCAAGATGATAGTCCGCAATAACGATGTCAGGTGATTTTGCCCCAAGATTGGCAGACAGATCACCCGAGCCTTCACAGGTGATAACCTCACATCCCCATCCACCCAGAAGACTTTTCATACCGGCCAAAATGCGGGGTTCGTTGTCGATGCAGATAACACTTACACCGGACAGATCCAGTGCCGGAGCGGCTGAGGAAATATTTGTATTTCCCACCGCCACTTCTCGCGGGATAGCCAGAGGTGTTGTGATCTCGAAGGTTGTGCCCCGGCCCGGAGCAGAGTCCAGCTTGATGAGGTGATCCAAAGTCTCTGCGAGCCGTTTGACGATTGACAGCCCAAGGCCAAGACCTTCGGCCACCTTTTTCCCATCATCAAGACGCTTAAATTCCTGAAATATGGCTTCCTGATCCTCGTCTCGGATGCCCTGACCGGTGTCCTGGACGATGAAAATGAGGTTTTTACCCCTGATTCTGGCATCGAGTGTTACCTGTCCGGTGTCGGAATATTTGATCGCGTTGGAGACAAGATTTTGCAGCAGGCGTCTCAAAAGGTTGTAGTCGGACAGCACATGAAAGCTGTTGCTGATAACGGCAAGATCCAGCCCCTTGGCATCGGCGATAGGGCGAAACTCGACTTCCAGGCGTTCAAACAGCCGGGCGACAGGAAAGGTCGTGATATTGGGTGCCAGCGCCCCTGAATCCAGACGTGAAATGGCAAGAACGGCCCCCAGAATGTCTTCGACAGATTCCAAGGCATCATCCACATTGCCAGCAAGGTCGCGGGCGGGGTTGCTGGCCAGTTTTTCAACCAGGCTTGAGGTGTAGAGCCGAGCTGCATTGAGCGGTTGCAGAATGTCATGCCCCACTGCCGCCAGAAACTTGGTTTTCCCGATATTTGCCGCTTCCGCAGACTCCCGGGCACTTGCAAGGTCGGCGTTGAGACGGGTCAGTTCCTGAGTACGCTCATGGACGCGCCGCTCCAGCGTCTCATTTGCTGTTTGCAGGTCTCGCGCTGCTGTGACCTTTTCAGTCATGTCATTCCACGAAATAACCAGACCGCCATCGGGGACTGTCTTGGTCAGAATTTCAATAATGCGACCCGACTCTGCCATGGTGATTTGAAGCGGCTGGTCAACTTCCAGAAGCCTTTTTGTAAAATCATCCACCGCATCACTACTTGGTGTGGTACGGTTTCCGATGGAAGAGGCGATGGTTGCGAGTGGTGTCCCTGCGTTTCCAAGTTCCTGCGGCAGGTCGAGCAATGTGCGGAACTGGCGGTTCCAGCTTGAGAGCCTGAACTCTCTGTCAAACACACTGATCCCCTGTTCAACCTGATCAAGCGCGGTCTGAAGCAGATCGCGATTGTATTGAAGGGCTTCTGAGGCATCCCCGAGCAACTGAATGGTTGTTTCATCAGTTGGGTCATGTTTTTGAAGAAGCAGAGACATAACCAGTCGCGATGACGCCGCACCAATGGCACTTGCAAGAAGGTTCTCGGCAAATACGATCGTGTTGTCATCGGCAATTTGCCGGGTTTCGGGTGTGTCATTGCCTTGCCTGAAATGGAGATCGAAGGCTCTTTCGCACCGTTCGCGGCCCAGATAGTTGGCGGTCGTTGCCTTCAGTTCAGCGACGGTGATGGAGCGCCCCTCAAAAAGCGGCACTCTTTGGCTGCGCCGATCGAGAAGAGAGAATGCGTGAGCCTGCATCCGTTCGATTGGTTTGGGCAGGCGGGAAAGCGAAATGCCAACATATATCAGAGCGTTTGTTGCCAGACTCACGAAAACACCGTGATTGATGGCTGTCGCGTCTATCCCAAACAAGCCCTGAGGTCGAAACCACGATATGCCGAACGGTCCATCCAGCAAGAGTGAAGCGGAACTGTCGAGCACTGTTGGCAGGAACAGGGTGTAAAACCACATGGCAAAGCCGGCAATCATACCCCAGATGGCACCCCGTGCTGTTGCGCGCCGCCAGACCATCCCACCAAAAAAAGCAGGCGCAAATTGCGCTACAGCGGCAAAAGACAGGAGACCAATTGAAGCCAGTGCCGCGGAGTCTCCAGCCACCTGAAAATAGGCATAGGCGAGAGTGAGAATGCCGAAAATGGCGGTCCGTCTGACCTTGAGCAAAAACGGTGCCATGTCCCGCCCCAGATCCTGGGGGCGGGGCATGCGTGCGAACCGTTCACTGCCCAAGATCAGCGGCAGAACCAGGTTGTTGGAGATCATGATTGCCAAAGCAACGCATGCGACGATCACCATCGCAGTTGCGGCCGACAGCCCCCCGATAAATACCGTCAGCGAAATGATGCTGGAATCGGCATCAAGAGGAAGCGCCAGCACATAACTGTCTGCATCGACACTGGTTCCAAATGTCAGCATGCCAGCTACAGCGACGGGAATGACGAACAGATTGATCAACACCAGATAAAATGGAAACATCCAGCGGGCGGCACGTGCTTCTGCCTCACTGTGATTTTCCACCACACCGACATGGAACTGTCTTGGAAGAAGAACGAAGGCGCAAAAACTCAGCAGCGTGAAAACGGCGAATGTAACGGGATAGATACCGCCAAAAAATGTGTTGGTAACAAAAGCCGAATCACTGGCTTGCGCGATAATATCGCCCACGCCATCGAAGAGAAAAAATGTCACGAAAAGCCCAACCGCTAAAAATGCGATCAGTTTGACGATGGATTCTGTCGCGACAGCAAGCATCAGACCATCCTGATGTTCTGTAGCATCAGCGTGGCGTGTTCCAAAGAGAATTGCGAAAAGGGCGAGCAGAAGCGAGACAAAAAATGAGGTATCGACCGGTGCTTCAGCGCCCCCAAAGACACCTGGTTGGTAGCGCGTCACCATCGTATCAACGGATGTGGAAATAGCTTTCAGCTGAAGTGCAATATAAGGCACGGTGCCAAGTACTGCGATGACTGCTGCCAGGGCACCGACGGTGGTACTCTTGCCATAGCGCGAGGCTATGAAGTCGGCAATCGAAGTAATACGCTCCGCCTTCGCCACCGATATTATGTGGTTGAAGAGTGGAAAACCAAACGTAATCATGAGGATAGGGCCGAGATAGATCGCCAGAAAATCAAGACCTGAAGTTGCGGCTAATCCGACCGATCCAAAGAACGTCCAGGATGTACAATAGATTGCAAGTGATAACGCGTAGATCGCGGGGCGCGATCTTTGTTCACCCACGTTGCGACGCCGCCGGTCGCCAAAGCTGGCAACCACGAACAGGAACAACAGATAACCAACTGCAGCAAGAACCACGCTCCAGCCCTGCATGGCAACTCCTTCTTGGACAGTTCAGTCTATTCAGCAGGTACCACGCCAGACCAACACAGGTGTTATATGATGTCCAGATTGGGTTTTCGGGCTGTAGATTATGCGAAAAATTATCACTGAACAAACGGTTGAGTTATGGTTAACGCTTGGTCAATTGTGTGTTATGTTTGCAAAGGGCGTCTAAAGCCTGCCTTGTTTTGGCGGGTGAGCTCTGAATTTTTGAATTGTTTTTTCGCGAACCAACAGGGGCGCGGGCTTTTTTAGAGAGGGAGCTTCAATGCTTAACGAGTTCAAAGAGTTTATTGCCAAAGGCAATGTAATGGATCTTGCTGTTGGTGTGATTATTGGGGGTGCTTTTGCACTGATCACCAAATCGCTGGTTGATGACATCATCATGCCAATTGTAGGCGCCATTTTTGGTGGTCTCGATTTCTCCAACTACTTTGTTGGATTGTCCGGCGGAGTTACAGCGGGAACTCTGGATGCTGCTAAGGAACAGGGTGCTGTCCTTGCCTATGGTAGCTTTATTACCGTGATTGTGAACTTCATAATCATCGCGTTCATTATCTTTATGCTTGTTCGCTATGTAAACAGAGTCAAAGCGAATATGGAGGAGCCCGAAGCTCCAGCAGAGCCGGAAGCAACTCCAGCCGACATTCAATTGTTGACTGAAATTCGCGATGCGTTGAAAAAATAACGTAGCCAATTCGACGGCTTATAAGACCCCGGTGCTCCCAGCGCCGGGGTTTTTCTTTTCTGACATTCTGATGCGGGTTTTCAGCTTGCAATCAACACACTATGTGTCGGCTTGTTGATTGTCCTGCCGGTTATCCTTGATGAACCATTTTCAAAGTCTGCGCCCTGCCGCCCGTGATCTTGATGATAGCGATATCGTTGGGGTGATGAACGAAGCCCGGGATAAGGAAGGCATTATACCATTGTGGGTGGGCGAAGGTGATCTGCCGACACCGGAATTTATCGTTGATGCGGCAAACAAGTCGCTGGCAGATGGAGAAACCTTCTATACCTGGCAGCGCGGCATTCCTGATTTGCGACAGGCGCTTGCGGAATACCACGCACGGCATTTTGGTATTCCCGAAAACTCTGAACGTTTCTTCGTAGTTGGGTCCGGCATGCAGGCCATTCAGCTGTCCTTGTCTGCATTGGTCAGTCAGGGCGATGAAGTTATTATGACCACGCCTTGCTGGCCAAACATTCATGCAGCCACGCAGCTTGTTGGTGCGAAACCTGTTCATGTTGAACTGGATTTTACTGAGAGCGGCTGGTCGCTTGACGTTGATAAGTTTTTGGGTGCGGTTACGCAGCGTACGCGCGCCATATTCATCAACTCACCGTCCAATCCAACAGGCTGGATTGCATCAGAACAGGTTTTGAAAGAAATTCTCGCATTGGCCCGCATGCGAGGGATCTGGATCATCGCTGACGAAGTCTACTCACGCTTTGTCTATGAGGATGCGGGTTTTCCAAACCGCCGTTCCCCATCTTTCTATGACTTCATGAACGTCGATGACCGTGTGATTTTCGTCAATACATTCTCAAAAAATTGGGCCATGACAGGCTGGCGGGCTGGCTGGATTTCTGCGCCACCGGAGATTGGTCAGGTCATTGAGAATCTGGTGCAGTATTCAACTTCCGGTGTGCCCTCTTTTACGCAGCGTGCTGCCGCAGTAGCACTACGCGAAGGTGAAAGTTTTCTGGCCATGCAGATTGCGCGTGCGCAGTCCAACCGGGACCTCGTTTGTGATGCTTTCGCCAGCACCGGTAAAATCAAATTTGCCCGTCCGGAAGGGGCATTCTACCTGTTCTTCAAAGTGGAGGGATATCCTGAAGCAAAGGCATTGGCTTTGCGCCTGATCGATGAAGCCAATGTGGGCCTGTCACCGGGAACAGGTTTCTACACTGGCGGAGATGAATATCTGAGGCTGTGTTTCTTGCGTGATCCCAATGAGATTCAGGAAGGTGTCAATCGTATAGTAACCTGGCTGAACGATAAATAATCAACTGTACAGGCTCAGTCGCTTTCCGGCAGGCATTCGCGTATCGTCATCCAGCTTTATCAAGTTTGTTGCTTTAGAGCTTTGTTTTGCTAGTCTCATCTCCCATGTGCCTGTGGAGAGGTAACCAATAAGAAAGAGTGGTTTATGGAAGGCCTAAAGAGGGCGCGCTCACAATTTTTGCGTGTAGTATTGCTGATTGGCGTGTTTTCTCTGGTGGTAAACATGCTGCTGCTGGTTATGCCACTCTACATGCTGCAAATTTATGATCGCATTTTGCCGTCGCGCAGCATGGATACATTGACATTCCTGTCGATTATTGCCGGCGGGTCTTTGATTGTTCTTGGTTTGCTGGAAGCCGTGAGGGCTGTTCTTGCGTCACGGGCTGCTGCGCGCCTCGAGACGGAACTTGGCGCAGATGCGCTGCGGGTTTCCATGCGTCTTAGCGGATTGGGTGAGGCAGACATTCAACCGGTACGTGATCTTTCAAAGGTTGCGTTGTTTATTGCGTCACGTTCGGTCTTTGCGCTTTTCGATCTGCCCTTTGCTCCGTTGTTCATCGGGATCCTGTTTTTCATCCACCCAACGCTGTTTTATCTGACTGTGGCCGGTGCTGTTGTTTTGTTGATGCTTGCGGTTTTCAACCAATGGGTAACGGCAAGGGCCGCGGGTGCCGCCGGAGGGCGTCAGCTTCAGGCCATGACAATGGCGCAATCCATTGCCCGCAATTCAGAAACACTGCGTGCAATGGGCATGAGCAACAACGGCATCAATCTGTGGGGCGGGCATAACTCTGAGAGCCTTATTTCCCACGGTGTGGTGGATTCCAGAAACGCCGTTTTGACCGGATTGTCCCGCACGGTGAGAATGGGACTTCAGATTGCTATTCTCGGTGTTGGCGCTCTACTCGTTCTTCGCAATGAAATGACGGCCGGCATGATCTTCGCAGCGTCGATTATTTCAGGCCGCGGACTGCAGCCAATTGATCAGGTGATTGGTGGATGGCGTCAGTTTTCGGATACCTGGCGCTCATGGCGCAGCTTCAGTATGGCCCTGCAGAAGGTTCCGGCAGAACCACAGCGCACATCTTTGCCACCGCCAAAGGGTGATGTTTCAGCCCAGGCGGCCCTGGTGGTCGCGGCTGGTGGCATGTCGCGTCCCCCAATTCTCAACAGGGTCAATTTTGAATTGAAGGCCGGGCGAATTCTTGGGATCGTTGGACCGTCTGGTTCCGGTAAGTCAACACTGGCTCGTCTGATGGTGGGGGCGCAGAAGCCTGAAGCCGGCACGATCCGCATTGACGGTACCGACATCCAGAACTGGGACCCTATTCAGCTGGGTCAGCACATTGGCTATCTGGGGCAAAACGTTGAACTGTTGCCCGGTACCATCAAGGAGAATATCGCCCGGCTGTCGACGCAACCTGATGATGCTGCGGTGCTTGAAGCGGCACAAAAGGCGCGGGTGCACGAGCTCATTCAATCTCTTCCAGATGGTTACGATACGCGGGTTGGCGCTGGAGGAACGGGGCTTTCCGGAGGGCAGAAACAACGCATTGCGCTGGCGCGCGCGTTTTACGGAAACCCGCAGATCATGGTTCTGGATGAACCCAATGCCAATCTGGATGACGATGGTGAACTTGCTCTGCAAAAGGCGATTTTAGTGGCCCGTGAAGCAGGCGTCACGGTAGCCATTGTAACCCAACGCAAACAGATCCTTGCGATTGTAGATGATATTTTACGGCTACGCAGAGGTTCCGTTGATTTCTTTGGTACCCGCGATGCCTTTGTTGCTGCGCTACAGAAAATGCGTGACCAATCTCAAGAAAAACAATTGCCTGCCGGACAGCCGGTTCAAAGGGCGCAGAAAAACCCTCAGCTTGCCTCTTCCAACAAACCCGCTCAAAAAAAGGGTGAGGGGACGACGGGTAAACGAGAATTGCCGGGATCGCCATTTCCGCCAGCGGTGAAAAGCAGCACCAAATTTGCGAAAAAGGAGGACAATCCCTATTCCGGCACTATTGGGAAATCAGCCGGGGGAACCAAGTCTGACAATGAAAAGAAGACGGGTTAGGTCATGTCACAGTCACTAGGCAAAATTCAGACAAAGAAAATTCCCGCTTCTGAGGCAATACCGGGCAATCCGGCACATGCTGCGCTGATAGCCGCTGCTGCCAATCCCATGACATCGGAGAATGCAGCGCCCGGCTCTCCGGGAAGCGAAACCCGTTGGGCAATTCGTGTGCCGACCGGCATCGTTGGGCCGACTATTATCGGCTTGTTGACGCTGGCCTTGTTTGTAGTTGCCTTTGGCTACTGGGCTGCAAGAGCGCCGCTTGATGGCGCAGCCATTGCGCCCGGGGTAATTGCCGCCAGCGGACAAAACCAGAAAGTGCAGCATCTGGAAGGTGGCGTGATCAAGGAAATCCTCATCAAGGAAGGGGATAAAGTCACGGTTGGCCAGCCCCTGCTCAAACTTGATCCAACCGAGGCCCGTTCAACGCTCAATCGCCTCACAATCTCCAAACTGAGCTTTGAAGCGCGATTGGAGCGGCTGCAGGCCGAGCGCGACGACAGCCCTTTGAAATTCTCTGACAATCTTGTTCAACAGATAACCGAGGCAGGGCTCCTCAAAGACCTTAACGAACAGCGAAGAGAGTTTGACAAGCGGCGGGATAGATACAGCACCGATGCGCGAATACTGGACCAACAGGTGGCTGCACTGGATGAGCAGATTGGCGGCATCAATTCGCAGATGAAATCAGCGAAAGACCAGGTCGCTGTTCTTACCGACGAAATCGATGTGAAGCAGAAGTTGTTGAAACGCCAGCTGACCAACAGGTCCGAATATCTGCGCTTGCTGCGCAGCAAATCAGACCTGGAAGGGCGTATAGGGGGGTTCCTTGCCCAGATCGCCGAAGCAAAAACCTCAATCGTTCAGGCTTGGCAACGCAAGTCCCGGCTGCAGGCCGAACGTGCTGAAACAGCCGTGACCGCGCTGAACGAAGTCCGGCGTCAGATTGCAGACACGAATGAGCGAATTCGTTCTGCAGAAAGCATACTTGGGCGCGTAGTGGTCCGTGCACCGTCCGATGGTGTGGTCGTCAACATTACCAAGAATACACCAGGTGGTGTTGTGCGCCCTGGTGAAGATCTCTTTGTGCTGCTGCCGACGGGTGGCGAACTCATCGTTGATGCCCGTTTGAGCCCTCAGGACGTGGACGTGGTCAGTGTCGGTCAAACCGCAAATTTGCGGTTCTCCGCATTGAATGCCCGCACAACACCGGAAGTCGCTGCGCAGGTGACCTATGTTTCAGCTGACCGTCTGGTCGATCCTGCAACAAACGAACCTTACTACACGGCGCGATTGAAGATATCTGACGAATTGCCCGAAAATATCAGCACAGAACAGATCTTTCCCGGCATGCCTGTTGAGACCTACATCTCGACCGGGGACCGCACCTTTATGGAATATCTTCTCAAACCTCTGTCTGATTCTTTCAGCCGGGCATTTCGCGAAGAGTAATCAGCCATTGGGTTTATGCAGTGGATGGCATAGCTTGCTTAGCCGTTCCAGCCTTCCTCTGCCAGCGCCTGAAGTCTGGGCGGGTTTACAATCACCAAACCACCGCGCGTGCGGTTAAGGATACCCTGCCGCTCCAGTTCCTTCATCTCACGAGATACGATTTCGCGACGGCTGGAGATGCGGTCGGCAATGTCGCTTTGTACCGGCGAAGGGCTGATAATACGCTGATCAGGATGGTCCTTGCGTTCACGCGATAGACGCAGCAGCTCAGAATAGAGACGATATTTCGCCTTGAGAAAGCTGAACTCCGCAAGGCGGTCGGACAGACGGCGGACAATGGCAACCAGATGGTTCATTACCTGCCAACCGACATCCGGAACCTCTCGGATCAATTCCCTAAAAACACTTTGCGGCATGATACAAAGGCGTGCTTTGGTCCACGCGGTTACATTGGCTGACCGGTTGCCACCATCGATGGCCGCTAGTTCACCAAAAAACTCTCCCTCAACGAAGTCTCCCAGTATCACCTCGCGTCCCCCCAACATACGTACAACGATACGGACACTGCCGCTGATGATGAATCGCACATCATTTGAAGTTTCATGGTGATCAATGATCATTTCGCCAGCTTCATAACTGCGCCAGATACAACGTGCACCGTAGCGTTCAGCTGACTCATCAGTCATGTCCCCAAATAACGGGAAGACTTTCAGGTTATCCATTATGCCCTCGTCCGGACGAGCTCTCGCTCAAGCAATAGTCAAAAAAATGTTTCAGTGAGCCCACACTAAAATCTCAGTCTATGCGGGCAGGCTGGAAATGCCAAATATTTTCAGTTGACTATCTCTTCCGTTGCGGAAGGTCGTGGATTGGGCATTGCGATGCGCTGACGATTATTGGCAAGACGCAGGCGCGATAATTCTTCGGGTGTGAAAAGGTAGAGCTGCGCTGGTGGCGTGGCCATTGCCTTGATCCAGACTGTCGCGTCCACATCCATTCCCTTTAAATATTGCTGGCAGACTGAAGAGATGGTCTGAGCATCGGCCATGCCGCGTTGTAATGATCCAACGGCTGTAGGCAGGGCGAAAACCTGATGGACACCTACGAAGCTTCGGGGGCCTGCCTTGCGATACAGCCCGCCTGCGAGCACAAGCGGGCAAGATGACGCGCAATAACCGTCAGCTGGAATATGGGTGCTGATACCTGCTTCTCGAAGCATTCGTCCAATTGCCAGAGCGTCGCTTACCGAACCGCCAGGCGAGTGAATGAAAAGTTCTCCCAGTGCGGAATTTCCGGCTGGAGTCTTATGTTGGTTGAGAAACGCTTCAAAACGTTCCGCAGCACCAGGTTCAATTGTCCCAACTGCCGATGCTCGTCCCCGGTCACCCAGATGAAAGCTGATCGGCCCGGACATGGCCTCGCCATCAAGAGGGCCAAAATAGCCCGGCAGGTTGGGTTTTCCACGACTTGGCCCCAGGGGCATGGTTCTGCGAAGATACGGACGTGTCTGGTCGCCGGGGGTAGGCAACTGCATGGGTGCCGGTTCGAGGCGTTGTGAACCGGGCAGACCTTCTGGCGCATTGGCCCGAAGTTGCTGGAAATCATAACCGATTGTGCCAACCGACAGACCCAGAAGCGCAAGGAAAACCATCCGCAGAAAACGGCCATCCATTATAGTCTGGATCAGCGCACTCACGGGCCGTTTAAACGGGCTGGGCGTTTTGTCGAAATGACCCTGACCCATCACGGGTTCAGTTCTTGTTGCCAGGCGTTGTCAGAGCCGTAATCTTGGGATCGCTGGTCAGTCCCCGGTCCAGCTTGCTGTCAAACTCTCGTCGATTGCCCTCCGGCGGTGGGGTGTCGTCATGTTCGGCTTCAAGTGCACCCAATTGCTTGTAGAGACGGACAGCCCGGATCATCTCGCTGGCGGTCACCTCATTGGCACCCAGGTCGACACCATCTTCCTTGCGCACGGCGGCCTGAACGATACACAGGATAAAGATCATTACGGCTGGCAGGAGATCGATTGAAATTGCCCCGGCCCAGGAAGGAAGGAAGTCTTTTGCGTATCGCAAAACTGCTTCCGGCGAAGACAGGGGCGTAAATCGCACAGGTTCGACAACCGGTCGAGACAGGATTTGGTCGGCAGCCCCGGCAAGCGCCTCACTTTGCGCTTTAACCGACTTTTCAACCCGGCCAACAACATCCTGCTGGCGCGTCGCAAGGTCCTGATTGTTACCATCAGCGACCGGAGCGATAAATGTGCGACCCAGATCTTCGGCTGCGCGCCGTACCGCAGGTGCAATCGAACTCTGCTGGAGGGCTGAAATAGTGCCGGAAAGTGCAACGGCCTCCTCGGCAAATGCATTGGCGCGCTGAGCAACAGGGCCGGGGGAAGAAACAAGTTTGCGCATCGCAGCAAGCCGCTCGCCTCCCTCTTCGAAAAGATCCTTGGTCGGCTCACGTGAATTGACAATTTCTTCTGCCAGTCCCTCCAGCTGACGTGACATCTGGCTGAGTAACTGTACTACCGTCCCGCTACCTGATGTTCCGGTCAGTGCCCCCGTGTCAGCTTCTTCTGAGCTAAGTCTTGAGAAACGCTGCGACGCTAACTGAATGTCAGGAAGCAGGCTTTGTGCGGCCAGTGCATTGTCATGCGCTTGCTGAAGCTTTTGCTGATATTGTTCTGTGGTGTTTGCCAGATGCTGCTCCAGCGCAGCTCCGCCCGCCAATGCAGCTGCATTCAGCCATGATGACATGGCGATAATCATCATGCTGCCCAACAACATGGCAAGATAGAGAAAGCGGCGGCCGTCTCCGTTTTTCACATGCGGCATAAACCGCATCAGATAGGACCAAAACCCGAAAATACCCACCGATACAGCGACAGAATAGATAACCGCGCCAAGAAATACGACGGTAGGCGAACCGTTCAGCAGTTCGCGAACACCAAGATAGGTATAAACGCCCGATGCAAGTGCCAGAATGGCAAGCGTTGCGCCGGTGATGGTTTCCAACCCTGATTGTGCCTTACGAAGATCGCGTGACATGGCGTCCCAGCCTGTAAACTCGAGAAGGCTACAGCTTAGACCAGATTAAGATCTAATTAAGGAATGCTCGGTTGGTATGGTTAACGGATGCGTGAAAATACAAGTCTGTTCATGGCCTGAATATCAGACCCTGTGCTGATCGGACCACTCTTTGCTCGATGCTTTAAACACAAAAGCGCCGACCGGGACCAGAAAGGTGGCCCCAGTCGGCGTTATCGGCGATTGCTTTTGAGGGTTAGGGTCAGCAATCGTCGACGAAGATTTCGCCGGTATCCCGATCGCGATAGCGACACTGGCCTGGTTCTGATGCATCGCCGATAAGAGCTCCGGCAAGTCCACCTGCAACAGCGCCAATGGCGGCCCCGCGTCCGGTTCCTGTGGCAACCGCTCCAATTGCGGCACCAGTTCCAGCACCAACAGCGGCACCGCGTTGGGTTGGGCTGCAACCTGCAACCACCAGCATTGCTGCCACTATAATCAAAATCCTGTTCATAAATGCGACCTTCTGTTTCGTGAACTGATGTTCAACGCGCTACTGACCAATTTGTTGCCATACCGCTGCAAAAACCAGACCGTTTGGATAACAATTTGTTAACATGATGTTTTCTGGCTGAAGAAAATGGCTATTTCCTGGTCGCGCGAAACACACCGTCCCAGCCATCCGGGATGCCTGTTTCCCGGATGGTTGCGAAACGATCAGCGTAGATCGCATACAAACGCGCCAAAGAGGCGTCATCAAATTTCTTGGCCAGCTGCCCTGCCTGCGTCATGGCCACCAGACCTTGTTCTGCATCGCCAATACGATAGGCATCCAGCATACGATTGTGGGCCGCTGCGAGCCTGCTGAAGAGATCGCTTTCCAGTATCTTTTTGTTTCCAAGCAATGTGTACACGGTTAGTGGTTCCATACGACCGACAACGCCAACGCGATCAACCTCTAAAAACGCATAATTTTCAACGCCCTGTAACGTTTCCTCGGCAAGCAGATTATCGAGTCCGTATTGCTTGGTCAGCCCCTCAACGCGGGCGGCAACGTTCACAGCGTCTCCAATAGCAGAGTAGTTGAAACGCTGGCTGGACCCCAGATTGCCAACGCAACAAGGGCCTGTGTTGAGACCGATACCAACTTTGATTGGTCGCCTGGCGCGACTGTTTAGTTTTCTGAGGGCAACGCGCATGTCGAGCAGACCCTGGCAGGCTCTGTCGCGATGATCATCCTGATCGATAGGAGCGTTCCAGAACGCCATTATTGCGTCACCCATATATTTGTCGATTGTTGCTTCTTGTTCCAGCAGGGCGGACGTCATGGGCGTTAGAAAGTCGTTGAGCAGCTCGGTAAGCTCGGTAGGATCCAATCCTTCGGAAAGGCTCGTAAATCCGCGAATGTCACAAAACAGCAGAGTCAGCTGCCTTTCTTCTCCACCCAGCGAGAGTGTTTCGGGATTATCAGCAAGGCGTTCAACCATGGCTGGTGAAAGATAGTGGCCAAATGCATCGCGGACAAAACGTCCTTCCCGTTCGGTGATAAGAAGCTTTGCGGCAATTCCTGCGACAAAGGCCGACAACACGCAAAGAACAGGAATAACCGGTGTTAGCAGGACCTGATGCTGTGCAAATGCGTACCACCCCCCACCAATGATCGCTGCTAAGACCACTGCAGCATTGAGACCATTTCCCAAAGGGTTGAAAAACGGCATCGCTGCAAGAACGATCAAAGCACCAAGGACTGCGGCAATCAGTTCCAGACCGACAGCAATATCGGGGCGGCTCAGGTGAATACCAGAGATAATCTGGTCGATGATATCGGCATGAATATTGACACCCGGCACGACGGGTTCCAGCGGCGTGGCCCGCAAATCCAGAAGACCGGCAGCAGACGTACCGATCAGGATGATGCGATTGGCGATCTCCTGATTTATATTTTCCGTATCAAGGCCGCTTTTCTGCGGTTGCAGAATAGCATGAGCCGGCAGAGTTGGTTTGGATTCTGCAAGTGAATGATAGATGTTGATCGCACCGCCAGCGTCTGTCGGGATTTCCAGATCGCCGACTTGTGTTGAAACCAGGGTAAGTCTGCCACCACTGAGTTCGCCGCTGCCGTCGCTGCTTTTGATTTTATATCCGCCTGCCCCCTGTGCCACGCGCAGGGCTTCCATGGCTAGCGAGGGATAGAAATGACCGTTGGCACCCTTTAAAAGAGTTGCCCGCCTGACAACGGCATCCGCCTGATCTTCAAGATCGAAGTTGAAATGTCCTATTCCATTTGCTGCTTCGTCCAACAAGGGCAGGTTGCGAACCGCTTTGATCTGCCTTGATCGCAGGCCCTGTGGTTCGGAGCCGCTGAAGCCAAGGCCTGCTTTGGGTCGGGGAGGGGTATCCCGTCCACTGTCTGACAAAACCAGACCGGAGATAACGCTGTTGCGTTTGAAAGCCTCCGCCAGCACGACATCATTGTCGAGCACGTCGGTCTTGGCAGGCAGCGAAACATTGGCTCCTGCTCGTTCAAATTCCTGGATGAACCGAAGAGGTGATGTGCGGTCAGGCTCCGAAAAAACCATATCAAAGACGATAGTGACAGCGCCCATCGATCCAAGCCGGTCTGTAAGATCAGCGATTACCGTGCGTGGCCATGGCCACTGACCTATTCGCTTCAACGAATTTTCATCAATATCGACGATGGTAACCGGAGCATTGCCCCAAACACGCGGCTTGAGACGCTGGTAGGTGTCGAAAACCATGGTATCGAGACGTGAGAACGGCTTGCCTGGCTGAATCGCGAGCAGCAGGACAACGGCCGCTGCCAACAATCCCGCGCCCCAGACCACGGCAAACTTGTTTCGCAAAAATCTCATCGAGGGGACAGATTTCCATCGCAGAACTCAAACAGGATGGAGTGCTAGCACAATGAGTGCGGTCTTTGCAGTTCGTTTGTAAACCTCTGTGACAGAGGGCAGGGAAATAGTGCTGCCCCCTAAATCAGCTCATCGCTGCGGTCGTCGGTCTCGCCATATCGTTTGAGTGTCGCAGGGCGGGTTCCTTCGTAGGCAGCTTGTAGAGTTGGAGCGATTTTAGCGTTCTCACGTTCAAACAAGCAGTTACCGGCGAGGTCGGACGCGACAATAAAAGGCCCCATATTGTTGCATTTCAAAACCCACATTGCCTGCGCCAGACCGAGCTCTTCGTTCCAGTGTACAGCTGCAACATCTTCCACACCGCGCCCCAAAAGTGCACCAGTGCCGTAACCCACGGTTGTCAGGTAGATCGCCCCATGCGGCACGAAATGTTCTTTGTAGGTTTTGGGCGACATGCCACCTTTGCCAACAATCAGCTTTGCGCCTGACTTCTCAAACCATTCGCCGATCCATTTGGCAAAACGAAAGCTCGCTGTGGCCGTTACCGCCCCCATGGTAAAAGTACCGTCCTCGTTAATTGTTGCTGCGGGAGAGCAATGGAAATTGGCCGCTGATTCCTGCGGCAGTTCCATGGGAATATTCGCTTTTTCTTCAAGCGCTCGCATGTAGACGCCTTCCCGCGCCGTATACATGAGACCATCGAGATAAACGATATCCCCCAACTGTAACTCCGCCAGCGCCTCTTGCGTTGGAGTGGTGGAGAGGCGAATTTTTCGGGTCACAGTCATTCCGCCGCCTCATGCAATTCATGCCAGCCAACAGTTTCGCGCCGCTGATAGGGGGTGAACCAGTCCGGGTCGGTGCGGTGCTCGACACTACCGTCTGCATAGACGCGCGCGACCGCCCGGCGTGATGAAAGGCAGAAGGCATGGACCGACATCTGCATACCGCCGGTATGGCAGTAACCAACCTCTATATGGCAGTCGATAACCATTGATTTCCCGACAAAGCCCATTGCGCCCATGCCAATGGAATTGCCCAACTCCTTAAACTCTTCTTCGAGTTCGGCAATTTTTGGATCCGGATTGCGATCACCCACAGTCCGCAAACAAGCCGCGCGTTTGCCGAGTACCATGCAGGTATCTTTCGAGCCCCCAAGGCCGATGCCAATAATTGCGGGTT
Organism: uncultured Rhizobiaceae group bacterium; assembly: GCA_937930635.1. GTDB lineage: Bacteria > Pseudomonadota > Alphaproteobacteria > Rhizobiales > Rhizobiaceae > Pseudahrensia. The sequence goes on along the minus strand of CALHCF010000021.1, from coordinate 21,050 downwards.
GGCAGGCCAAGCCACGTTTCCCAAAGGCTGCCAGGCTGTCGAGGTAAAAGCGTTTGATGCCTTCAATCCCATCGCTGGGAAACAACATTCGATAATCTGTCCCAAACAGCCCGCCTTTATGGACGGTGGTCAGATCCAGCCAGTTGCCACCGGGCTCAAAGCCATACTCAATCTCCGGTGCATTGATGCCGACATTGTTGTCATGGTCGGTACGCCAAAGAGGATGCACGCGATTGGGGCGCAGAGGGACACCGTTTGTCGCATTAGCCGTGGCGGCGCGAAGGGCCTCTTCCAAAGCCACAGGCCCGCCCTCAATCTGTGCCTCATTGCCCATTTTCACATACCAGCGCGGACACCCTGTATCGCCGCACATGGCACGCCGGTCTTCTTTGGCTGCTTCATAGTTTTCCAGCATGGCCTGCAAAACAAAAGATGAGAGGTCACCATCCTCCACAGCCGCTGTCGCTCTCAGCCCGTCGAGATAGTCCTGAGGAATTTCTATCGCGGCCTTGTCCATCAGTGTTTCAGCCGTGGACTGAATAATATCTATGGGGATCATGATGTAACTCCCTCGTTTGAAATTGTTGGCACGGTGGCATGGATCATTGTTCGGCAACCAGAGTTTCCGGTTCATCGGGACCCAGAATGGTTTCTCCTGGCTTTACGATGGTAAACTGAACAGGCTTGCGCTTCACGGACAACCCATTTTCTTCAAGCCTGGCAACAGTGTAGTAGCTGCCATGCAGATCACCCTCATTTGGGAAATCTTCGCGAAAATGAGCACCACGCGAGTTGTTGCGAACAAGGGCAGCCTCGGCAATTGTCTGAGAAATATCAACCAGTGAGGCCATATTAAGCCAGTCATGCCATGTTAGATTGAAAGCAAGATTGGTGCCGTCAACGCCTATCTCCATCAAATCCATTTTGATTGAACTGAGGCGCTCCATCCCTTTCTTCAAGCTTTGCGCGGTACGAACCACGCCAACATCGTCCCACATTGAATTCTGTAAGGTACGACGCAGTGGCTGAATTGGCGCAACAGGTTTCGATAGCGGATGGAGTGCACGGGCAATCTCGGCATCCAGAACACTCTGGTCAGGATCGCGCAGCGTCATACTGGTTACCTCCCGTCCCATGATATCCCCGGCTACTCCGCCAAAGACGGTGGAATTGGCCACTCCATTGCCGCCCAACCGGTTTGAACCATGAGCTCCGCCGGCGTCTTCACCGGCGACATAGAGACCTTCCATGGCGGTTCGGGTGTCGGAATCAACCACCACGCCGCCCATGAAATAGTGGGCGGTCGGGACAACCTCAACTTTTCCGGCAGCAAGATCGAAACCGCAATCGGCGCAGCGCTTGACCATGCCTTTGAACTTCTTTGCGACCATCTCTGGGCCAAGATGACCCATGGAAATGAAAATACCGCGATTGGCAGGCGCGTTTGACTTGCGCATTTCATTATAGATGCCGCGGCTTACGACATCACGCGTTGCGCGTTCGCCCTTGGCATCATAATCGAACATGAAACGGTTTCCAGCGCGATTGAGCAATTGACCTCCGGCACCGCGCAGCCCTTCCTCCAAAACGGTGCCAGTCATCCTGGAATGTTCGCCCGCCAGCAGACCCGTTGGATGAAACTGTACCATTTCCATATCGCGTAACGGCAGTCCTGCGCGCAGCGCCATAGCAAGGCCATCCATGGTCTTGTCACCGGAAGGGGTGTGATACTTGTACATGCTCGGGCCGCCGCCCGTTGCCATCAGGACAGCTTTCGCGCGAACGAGACGAAATTGCCCCGTGCGCATGTCGATAAACAAGACACCGGCCAGCGCGGCTCCATCTCGGGTAGGAATTAACCCAACGGCTCGGTGTTCCTGCAGTTTTTCAATTGGGTGTGCGAGGACCTGTTCCATCAATCGGCTGATAATCTCAATGCCGGTTAAATCACCCTTATGGACTGTGCGATCGGCGGTCTGCCCTGCAAACGCTTTGTGGTGAAGCGACCCGTCTGCGTTGCGATCAAAAAAACAGCCAATCTCGTTTTCCAGTTCGTGGATTCGTATCACGGCCTGTTCGCACAGCTTCCACGCCATATCCTGGTCTGGCAGCCATTTGCCTCCGACAATGGTATCCATGAAATGTCGTTCAATTGTATCTCCAGGCCCGGTAGAGACGTTGTAACCGCCTTGCACCATGCGCGTGCAGCCGCTTTTGCCAATCAGCCCTTTCACAGCCATGGTGACACGTGTTCCGGCCGGGGCCGACTGCAGGGCGTGAAGTGCAGCAAACAATCCCGCGCCACCTGACCCGATAATGAGAATATCAGTATCGTGTCGTTCAAGTGCCACCATCAGATCGCTCGCAAGAGAAACAGTGTCGCCAGGGCAAAGGCTATTGCGACTGCTGCGGCCGCAAGCGTTTTGTGGATATCGGTCCAGCGGTCACTGACAGGGCGTATCCACTCAAGCACGAGGAGACGAATACCCCCAAACAGATGAACGGCCAAAAGGAATACCAGACCAAACTCGGCGAATTTTACAAATGAATTGTCAGTTAGTGCCAGAGCCGATTCCAATCCCTCTCGTCCGTTTATCGCTTGTCCCAGTAAAACGAAATGGAACGGCAAAAAGATTGCGAGACCCAGACCGGAATACCGGTGAAGCGCATGGGCAAACCATAGCCGGTGACGTTGATGAGGCTTCATGAACGCGTCACAAAATAAACGGCCAATATACCGGGAATGAAGAGAGCGAAGAAAAACGATGCCATGAGCAAGTTTACGGTCTGTCGCTGGTCCGGCGACCGAAAGAAATCAAACCACTCGGTGGTGACAGAACGAAGGCCGATGGCTCCATGGACCGCAGCCGCTAACACAAACAGTCCGTAGTAGATAAACCACCCCATGCTTCCCTGGGTCCGGTCAAGGATTTCATCAGCCGTAAGTCCGCCACCGATAGCATAAATCATCAGGGCCAGATGCCCCAATACCAGCGGTACCATGATTAGCGCACTGAGCCTCTGTAACATATAAAGGCGGGCGGTTAGCATGGTGACGGCCAACCCATCCACTTGCGGGCAGTTTCGCGTTTTAGTCCGGCAATCGCCCGCATGGGATTGAGATCATTAGGGCAGTGTTGGGCACATGAGCCCATGGAATGACAGTTATGGCATCCACCAATATCGGAGACCGCCTCAAGAATGGTCTGACGTCCGGTATCTTTTTCATCATTGAGCAAAGTCCAGGCGCGTTGAAGAGCCGCGGGACCAAGATAGGACGGATTACCGGCAACAGTATCGCACGCTGCATAGCAGATCGCGCAGTTGATACATTCGATTCCAAGGTCAGCTTCCTGGCGTTGATCGGATTGTGGATCAACCGCTTGCATGGGGTCATGTCGGTCGAGACCAGGATGATGGCGGGCACCTGCAAGGGTCCATTTGTCAAAAAATGGATCCATATCGGTAACCAGATCTTTGATCACGGGCAGGTTTTTCAAAGGAGCAATCTCTATTGAGCCAGCATCAAGAACCTTCTCGACATGGGTTCTGCAGGTCCAGCGCGGCACGCCGTTCACCATCATGGCGCAAGAGCCGCACATGCCAACACGGCAGGCATAGCGGTAACTCAGTGTTGGATCAGCCTCTTGCTGTATCCATGTCACCACATCGAGCACGGTCTGGCTGTCATGGCGCGGTACCTCAAATGACTGGTAGTCACCATCATTGCCCGTGCTTCGCCATACGCAAACCGTCATGCTGTCTTGAGGACTATTCAAAGGAACATCGTTGCTGACGGGTTCTTTCAAACTTGTCTCCAGTTCCAGACAGGGCTGTTGCCACAAAGGGATGATCGTGCAGCAACTTGTTCTGGTCTGTCCAGCTTATCCCGCAAAGGTCAGAAGCAAGTCCTTTGCATCGACCTGTGTACCGGGACCGGCGACGATTCGCTCAATCTCTCCATCACGGTCGGCGTGAATGGCAGTTTCCATCTTCATCGCTTCCAGGCTCAGGAGAACATCACCGGCCTTCACCACCTGTCCGGCACTCACCGTCACCGACGCGACTGACCCTGGCATCGGTGCTGCGACATGACAGTCATTTGTAGGGTCGGCTTTTTCTGCTCGTCCCGAGGAGATAGCGGCAGACCTGTCCGCCATTCGGATGACCCGAGGTTGTCCATTCAGTTCGTAGAAAAGCTTCACTTCGCCCTGTTCGTTGGTCTCCGAAATAGCCTGGAGCCGGATCTGCAGTGTTTTGCCCGGCTCCAGATCAACGGAAATCTCTTCACCGGCCGCCATGCCATAAAGAAAAGTCATAGTCGGAAGAACCCGAACAGGACCGTAGTCGCGGCGACGGATCATGTAGTCGGTGTAAACCTTTGGATACATGAGGTAAGAACAGAGATCTTCGTCATCGATGGACTTTTCTTCGACAGCAGGGCTTGCTTCCTTTCGGGCAGCCTCCAGATCAACCGGTTGCATCAGGGAACCTGGGCGTGCGGTGATAGGTTTTTCGTCTTTGAGAACCTTCTTTTGAATTGCTTGGGGAAAGCCACCCGGCGATTGACCAAGATCACCGCGCATGAGGCCGACAACAGACTCAGGGAATGAAACCTCAACGTTCGGATCTTCAACTTCTTCGCGCGTAAGTCCGGCTGCAACCATGGAGAGAGCCATGTCACCGACCACTTTGGAGGTTGGTGTCACCTTGATGATGTCTCCAAACATCGCATTCACGTCGGCATAGGTTTGGGCAACTTTCTGCCACCGGTCTTCCAGCCCCATTGACCGTGCCTGAGCCCGCAGGTTTGTCACCTGGCCGCCGGGCATTTCGTGCAGATAGACCTCGGATGTCGCGTTGCGCATATCCGCCTCGAAGCCTGTATAGAGACGGCGTACGCCATCCCAGTAATCGCTGATCTCGCGAATGGCGCTCATATCAAGGCCGGTATCACGCGGCTGATGTCTCAGTGCTTCGACCAGTGAACCCATGCAGGGTTGAGAGGTCAGGCCGGAAAACGCATCCATAGCGGCGTCGGCTGCATCCACCCCGGCTTCAGATGCTGCAAGAATGGAAGCCGCTGTGATGCCGGATGTATTATGGGTGTGGAAATGGATGGGTATGGAAACCTCATCCTTCAATGCCTTGACGAGTGCCGTCGCTGCAGCCGGTTTTACCAGCCCAGCCATATCCTTGATGCAAAGAATATGCGCACCAAGCGCTTCCAGTTCTTTCGCCATGGAGACGTAATACTGAAGCGAATATTTCGCTCGATCCGGGTCGTGGATATCGCCGGTATAGCAAAGAGCCGCTTCAAGAATACGGTCAGTTTCCAGCACGGCATCGCAGCTCACGCGCATGTTTTCCACCCAGTTCAGTGGGTCGAAAACGCGGAAAATATCCATGCCCGCGTCTGCCGCCTTGCGGATAAACAATTGTACGACATTGTCAGGCAGGTTGGTGTACCCGACGCCGTTTGACGAGCGCACAAGCATTTGCGTCAGGAGATTGGGCATCGCCGCCCGCATATCCCGCAACCTTTGCCACGGGCATTCCTGCAGGAACCGGTAAGCAACGTCGAATGTTGCGCCCCCCCAGCATTCCATCGAGAAGAGGTTCGGTAGTTTTTGCGCATAGGCCGGCGCCACTTTCAGCATGTCGACAGACCGCATCCGTGTCGCCAAGAGGGACTGATGAGCATCCCGCATCGTCGTGTCTGTAAGCAGCAGTTTGTCCTGCTTGAGCATCCAGTCAGCAACAGCCTTCGGTCCCTTGGACTCCAGCATTTGCTTCAAACCGTCAGGTGGAGTTTCACCAACCATCATGGGTGCAGATGGTGACTTCGTTCCTTCAGGCGGTTGCGGGCGTCCTGCTGTCTCTGGATTCCCGTTTACTGAAATATCACTGATGAAATTGAGGAGGCGTGTTGCCCGGTCCCGGCGCGGCTGGAACTCAAACAGTTCAGGTGTCTCGTCGATAAATTTCGTATGGTAGGAATAATCAAGGAAGCTTGGATGTTTCAGCAGATTCTCAACAAAGGCGATGTTGGTGGCTACGCCCCTGATGCGGAATTCGCGCAGGGCGCGGTCCATGCGGGCAATGGCTGCCTCTGGTGTTGGTGCCCATGCCGTAACCTTCTCAAGCAGGCTGTCATAGTGGCGCGTGATTACAGCGCCTGAATAGGCTGTTCCACCATCCAGACGGATGCCAAACCCGGTCGCACCGCGGTAAGCGGTGATGCGTCCATAGTCGGGAATAAAATTGTTGAGCGGGTCTTCTGTGGTCACCCGGCACTGGATGGCGTGACCGTTGAGTTTAATATCGGATTGCGATGCAGCGCCTGTAGCCTCTTCCAGTGTTGCGCCCTCTGCGACAAGGATCTGGGCCCGAACGATATCAATGCCAGTGACTTCTTCAGTGACCGTATGTTCCACCTGCACGCGAGGGTTGACCTCGATGAAATAGAACGCACCAGTGTTCATATCCATGAGAAACTCTACGGTACCAGCGCATTCATAGCTGGCATGGCGGGCGATCTTTAGGCCAAGCTCGTTGAGTTCCAGACGTTGCTCATCAGTCAGGTAAGGAGCCGGTGCACGTTCAACCACTTTTTGGTTTCTGCGCTGGACCGAACAATCGCGCTCATACAGATGCAGGAGATTGCCCTGCCTGTCCCCAAGCACCTGAACCTCCACGTGACGTGCCTTGAGGACAAGTTTTTCCAGATAGCCTTCACCATTGCCAAAGGCTGCTTCCGCTTCGCGCCGCCCCTCCTTGACCTTGTCTTCAAGCTCATCAGGCCCATAGATTGGTCGCATACCGCGGCCACCGCCACCCCAACTCGCCTTGAGCATAAGGGGGTAACCGACTTCAAGTGCCATCTGCGCAATTTTTTCCATCGCGCCGGGCTCTTCAGGGTCTGGCAGAACATCGGTTGCAGGAACCACCGGAACGCCAGCTTTGATGGCTGCCTGACGGGCAGATGCCTTGTCGCCAAGCATCCGCATGGTTTCGGCTTTCGGGCCGATGAATGTAATGCCGTTTTCAACACAGGCATCCACAAATTCTGGATTTTCCGACAGCAAACCATAACCGGGATGGATCGCGTCGGCACCACTTGCTTTGGCAACCCGGATGATTTCATCAATCGACAGATAGGCTTCGACCGGCCCTAATCCGGCACCGATATGATAAGCCTCGTCGGTTTTGAAGCGATGAAGACCCAGCTTGTCTTCATCGGCATAGATGGCGACCGTTGCCTTGCCGAGTTCGTTGGCCGCCCGGCTGATACGGATGGCAATTTCACCTCGGTTGGCAATCAGGAGTTTCTTGAAAACGGGCATGAATTTCTGTCTCAGCTAATGGTGCGAAATTGCTGACAGAATTTGTCGCCTGCAAGGGCAGACGGTAACAAAGTCGGGTCAGAGCTCCAAACGAGTCATGGCACGAACAACCACGCTTTCGCACGTGTGTCTCTGCCCCTTAACTAAAGATATTGCCGGTGCTTGCAACCGTTGAATTTGTTGTCACCAAGAGCGACCATGGCCGCTCTTGGAGTAACGTTGTTTATGCGCTGCGGTAGAGTTTGGTCATGACAAACTCTTTGTGCCCGAGCGCTTCGGCCGCTGTCAGGCGTCCGTTGGAAGTGCGGCAAATCATGTCAATGAGATCATCACCGGCCTCATCGATGGTTTTTTCCCGACTAAGAACACCGGTCACGTCCACATCAATATGCTCGCTCATAGTGCGCAGCGTGCGCGGATTGCCCGAAATCTTGATAACAGGCACAATTGGATTGCCCACAACATTGCCTTGCCCGGTTGGGAATGTGTGAACCACATAGCCTGCTGCTGCCATCAACGTTACACATTCGGCGGCGGCTGATGATGTGTCCATAAAGTAGAGGCCGTTGCCTTTTTCAGGCGCTTCTGCGGGCTCCAGCGCATCAATATATGTCGATGTACGGCCGATTTTTTCCAGGTTGCCCAGGGCCTTTTCCTCGATGGTGGAAAGACCGCCAAGAATGTTACCTTTAGTGGGCTGGCTGTCAGAAAGATCATCAGTCTGGTGAGCAAAAATCACATCATCCTGATAGGCCTGAAATATCTTCATGAATTTTGCTGCAGCTTCAGGATTGGCAGCCCGTTTTTCACAGATATGTTCGGCTCCGGTAATTTCCGACGTCTCGCCAAAACAACCATACAGGCCATGTGGCAGTAGCTTGTCATACATATTGCCAACGGTCGGGCAGGATGACAGGCCGGTGGTTGTGTCGGATTCGCCGCATTTGGTGGACACCCAAAGATCGGACAAAGGACGCTCTTCGCGCAGCAATTCGCTGGCCCAGTGAACATATTCCTTCGCCTGGCGACTGGCGGCAGCGATCGTTGCAATGTCACCGTTCTGTTCGATAGAAAATTCGGCAACCGGTTTGCCGGTTTTGCGGATTCCATCTGCAATGACCTTCGTCCATTCGGGCTCGATACCGATCACGATACAGGCGGCCACATTTGGGTTTGCTCCCGTTCCAATCATGGTGCGGAAATGCAGATCCAGGTCTTCGCCAAACTGCAGGCGTCCGTAGGCATGGGGAAGGGCGAGTGTGCCCTGAATGTTGTTGGCCACGGCTTCGCAGGCGGCGTTGGAGATATCATCAACCGGCAGGATGGCAACATGGTTGCGCACACCGACACGGCCATTCTCACGTACATAACCGTGAACTGTTCTGTTCTCATACATGACGGCGTCTCCTTACCAGCGTTTCGTTTTCAGATTGTGGGTGTGTACGTGTTCACCCTTTTTGACGGCAGCGACGACCTTGCCGATATCCTCACCATATTTGATAATGGTATCGCCTACCGCCAGATCAGCAAGCGCGACTTTATGGCCAATAGGAACGTCCGCGTCGGCTGTCAGTTTAAAGTCGCTGTTGTCTTCGGTGACCACGCATAGCATTTCGGTGCCTGCCGTAAGACCTTCAACAACAACAACGCCTACATTGTCTGCCTTGTCATGAACCAAGAGTTGAGGCTGGGCCATGGATAATCTCCTATTCAAGCTCCCTTGTTAAGGAGCCTATCACTCTGTGTAAGTCTTATACAAGAGTTCTTGCAGAAATTTTTTCTTCTGTGATATAGGAAACGAAGCGAAGGTATTTGCGCCGTCGCTCAGGAGACAAAAATGCCCAATCCAGCAGAAGCGACCGTACCGCTTTATCAACAAGTGCATAACGGTGTGTTTGAACAGATTTTGTCAGGCGAGCTGGGCCCCGGAGCCATGTTGCCAAGCGAAATCGATATCGCTGCTGCTTACGAGGTCAGTCCAGGTACAGCCCGCAAGGCAATCTCAGAGTTGGAACGATCTGGTGTTGTGGAGCGCAAGCAGGGGCGGGGTACATTTGTCACGGCCACGACGCCAGAAACATCGCTTTATCATTTTTTCCGTCTTCGCAGAAAAGATGGTTCACCGGTAATTCCCGACAGCGGATCCGTGTCTGTGGTTGCCCGTACTGCAACCGCAAGAGAAGCGGCAGGATTGACCATTGAGAACCGAAGCCGGGTTTTCGAGATCTGCCGAACCCGGACCATGAACGGCCAGGCAATATGTCGGGAAGTCTGTGTTCTTCCTGCCCGGGCTTTTCCCGGTTTGAAGGAACGCGATACGCTTCCAAATGCGTTGTATCCTCTTTATCACCGCCATTACGGCCAGCGTGTCATCGAAGCAGATGAAAAATTACGGGCTGTTGCAGCCAGCGCTGACATTGCCGAACAACTTGATATCCCGCCTGGTACGCCTGTCCTTCAGGTCGAACGGGTTGCCCTTGGCCTTGATGGCAGGCCGGTAGAATACCGGCTCACTCATTTCCTGGCCGATAAATTCCATTACAGTGTGGCTCTCAGATAGCCGCCAACTCTCAGTATCGAAGGAACTCATGCATGGCTCGGAAATATCTGAAAAAAGCAACACTTACGTCTTCAAGTGATGCGCAGGACGTTCGAGAAACTGTCCAGGGCATTTTGGATGATATCGAGGCGCGTGGCGACGCGGGCGCAATGGAATATGCGTCAAAATTCGACAAGTATGACGGCAATATCAAACTGACCGCCGAGGAAATTGAGGCGGCAACGGCGCTTGTCCCCGAAAAACTGAAACAGGATATTCAATTTGCCCACGCCAATGTGCGCAAATTTGCTGAAGCCCAGATGTCGACACTTGAGGATATTGAAGTCGAGATCGTTCCTGGTCTCATCGCCGGTCAGAAAAGTATTCCGGTCAACACCGCCGGTTGTTACATTCCCGGCGGCCGCTACAGCCACATTGCATCGGCCATCATGACGGTTACCACTGCTAGCGTCGCCGGCTGCAAAAATATCATCGCTTGCTCGCCACCCCGTCCCAATGAAGGGATCGCCCCCGCTATTGTTTATGCGGCTCATATCTGTGGCGCTGATACAATACTTGCCCTGGGCGGAGTGCAAGGTGTGGCGACCATGGCATTTGGTTTATTTGATCTTCCCAAGGCCGATATTCTGGTGGGTCCTGGAAACCAGTTTGTAGCCGAAGCAAAGCGCATTCTCTTTGGCCGTGTTGGTATTGATATGTTTGCAGGACCAACCGACAGTCTCATTCTTGCAGACAAGACCGCCGATGCGCAGATCGTTGCTGCTGATCTGGTTGGGCAGGCAGAACATGGCTATAATTCGCCAGTCTGGCTGGTTACCGATGATGAACCTCTGGCGCATCAGGTTATGGAAATAGTACCGAAGCTGATTGCTGATCTGCCTGATCTTAACGGTCAAAATGCCCATGCCGCCTGGCGTGATTATGCCGAGGTCATTGTTTGCGGGAGCCGCGAGGAGATGGCGTCGACATCTGATGAATACGCGCCGGAACATCTGACGGTGCAGGCTGAAGATCTTGACTGGTGGCTCGACCAGTTGACCTGTTATGGTTCGCTGTTTCTTGGTGAGGAAACAACTGTTGCCTTTGGCGACAAGGCATCCGGCACGAACCATGTGCTTCCAACATCAGGGGCTGCGAAGTATACAGGGGGCTTGTCGGTTCATAAGTATATGAAGATTGTTACCTGGCAGCGGGCCACGCGAGAAGGCGCCAAACCGATCGCTGAGGCAACGGCTCGTATTTCGCGGCTTGAGGGGATGGAGGGGCATGCCCGAACCGCTGATATTCGCCTGGCAAAATATTTTCCCGGCGAAAATTTTGATCTTGAAGTCTCGGAGTAATCGGTCATGAACACGTCTCGGCCTGCCGAATTGTTTGACATCAAAGGAAGGGTTGCCTGCGTTACAGGTGCCAGCAGCGGCCTTGGCCGGCGATCTGCCGATATTCTGGTTGCAGCTGGCGCAAAAGTTGTGGGCGTTGCAAGACGCGGCGACCTGTTGGCGCAGTGGGCCGGGGAACATGGCAGCAATGCCGCTTATGTTGAGGCCGACCTCGCCGACCGTTCACAGCTTGATCGAATTGCCAACGAGGTTGCCGGAGTTTTTGGGGCGCCTGATATTTTGATCAACGCCGCCGGTATCAATACCCGCCAGCTGGCCGATGACATCACACCGGAAAAATGGGACCTGACGATGAATCTCAATCTGGCGGCTCCTTTCTTCCTGGCTCAGGCACTTGTGCCTGCGATGAAGAAAAAGGGCTTTGGCAGAATTGTGAACTTTGCCTCTCTCCAGAGCTATCGGGCTTTCCATGGGGGTCTGACCTACGGAACTTCCAAAGGAGGGGTTGCGCAAATGACGCGGGCCATGGCTGAGTCCTGGTCAGCCGATGGCATAACTGCCAATGCCATCATGCCTGGGTATTTTGATACTGAACTTACGGCAGCGGTTTTCAACGATGCGGAGTGGACCGCTAAAAATGCAGCTCAAACCTGCATGGGTCGCAATGGAGAGTTGAAAGACATTGATGGTCCAATGCTGTTTTTATGCTCACAGGCCTCGGCCTATGTGACTGGTCATATTCTTGCGCTTGATGGCGGCTTTACGGCTAAATAGCTTGGAAAATTGTATTTTTCCCAGCTATGCCATTCTATGCTCATGCCGTAACCGTCTGAAAATACGGAGCGGTCAAACCCGGCTCCGGTGAGATTGGCACAAGACCGCTCTTGGTTTGTCCTACCAAAAGCGGTCGCAAAAATTTCGCGAATTATAGGAATGCAGCTCACGATATGACGCAGGAAACGCCTGCGCGTCTCATCGTATCCGTAGCGCACCAGATTTCTGAGACTTTCTTCGCGCCAAAGCTAAAATAGTCCAAAATCATACCAATTATAGCCCAATTGCAACCTTTTGGCTTGATTTGAATCTGCGTCCAACTTTAAATGACAGCATCGAAAGTGGCAGGGCCAAGAGCATGGATCAGACCGCCGCAACAGCGGGAACAGCACCGCAACCATCACGTATTCTGCGGCCAGGACTTGTTGGGTTGCCCGATAACACCGAACGATATGTCGCTGAGGGTGGCGGGTCGGTCATTGTCGAGGTTGAGGTTGGCGATAGAATAGAGGTCGTTGATCGGGAGGGGTGCCAGCCCTGTGAATTGATCGGAGTCGGTGCTCAGGGAAAGTTCAATGACCGTATATTGAATGCCAAAGCCGATAGCGATGCTGAGGGTTTGAAGTCCATTCTGGCTTCAGGGGACGAGAGCGCACGCAGAGCCCGGACAAGCCTTGAAATGCGCAATATCGATGTTGGAAAACTGAGAGCAGTGTGTGTGTTCGGCCAACAGTCATCAGCTGGCAGCCGTGCGGAATTTTCCATTCTCGAAGATGGGGTGCTGATTGTTGCGGTGCCCGGGACAGTCATGGATTTCGACCTGCAGGATGTGTCCACGCCTATCGAGATCCTGATCCATCGTGCAAAGGTAAGAACATCGCGAAAAGCGCGGTTGCCCGAACCTCTTGCGGACCCTGTGCAAGATATTCGCATTCATGCGGCAACAGCAGAAAGCTTTACCGTGAGGGCAGGTGAGTACATCCAGATTATCGATGTGGATGGACGACAGTGTTCCGACTTTCAGGCATTTGCCCGCCGCAAGTTGGATGCTGGCAACGAAAAAGCACTGGATGCAACGATCACCCGCTCGTTGCTAGGGCTGATCAACCCCATTCCCGGCATTCCGGCCAAAACATTCGATCTGGAAATGGAACCCTTGGTCGAGATCATTCAGGATACCTGCGGGCGCCATGACGTGTTCATGACCGCCTGTAACTCCAAATATTATGATGAAATGGGCTATCCGGGCCACGTCAACTGCAGTGACAATTTTAACGACGCTCTCCAGCATTTTGGTGTTGTTGGCCGTAAGGGCTGGGAGGCACTCAACTACTTTTACAACACCAATATCGATGCGGCGAACCAGATCTATTTTGACGAACCATGGTCAAGGCCCGGCGACTACGTGATGATGCGGGCATTAACCGATCTTGTGTGCGTCGCATCGGCCTGCCCCTGCGATATCGACGCTGCAAATGGCTGGAACCCTACGGACATTCATGTGCGCGTCTATGGCGCTAACGAAACATTCAAACGAGCAACGGCTTTTCGCATGACACCAGATGCAGATGCGGTTCTGACCAAAGAAACCGCTTTTCATTCTTCTTTCTCAAAACTAACCCGCGATTTCACCGAATATAACGGTTACTGGTTGCCCAACCGGTTCAACAATGAAGGCCCGACCGAGGAATACTGGGCCGCCCGGGAAGCCGCTGTGGTGATGGATCTGTCGCCATTGCGTAAATTTGAGGTGACCGGGCCTGATGCGGAAGCCCTCGTCAACTATTGCGTAACGCGCAACATCCGCAAGCTTTCCGACGGCCAGGTCGTTTATACGGCGATGTGCTATGAACACGGAGGCATGGTGGATGACGGCACGGTCTACCGGCTCGGGCCTGAGAACTTCCGCTGGATTGGGGGGAGTGACGTATCCGGTATCTGGATGCGGGAGCAGGCACAAAAGCTGGGTCTTAAGGCCTGGGTGCGTTCTTCAACAGACCAAATGCACAACATCGCGCTACAGGGTCCCAGGAGCCGCGATATCATCAAAGAGATTATCTGGACCCCACCCACACGACCGGAAGTTGGAGAGATTGAATGGTTTCGTTTTACCGTGGGCCGGATCGGTGATTATCAGGGGGTTCCGGTTGTTGTGTCACGAACCGGGTATTCTGGAGAATTGGGTTACGAAATTTTTTGTCATCCAAGAGATGCAGAAACTGTATTTGACGCCGTTTGGAAGGCAGGGCAGCCGCACGGACTGAAACCTCTGGGGCTGGAAGCTCTTGATTGGCTTCGGGTCGAAGCCGGCCTGATCTTTAAAGATTATGAATTTGATGACACGACAGACCCGTTCGAAGCCGGTATCGGCTTTACGGTAGCATTGAAGACAAAAGAAGAAGACTTTATTGGCAAAAGCGCATTGATTGAGCGCAAGGCTCATCCGCAAAAGAAACTGGTTGGACTTGAGATTCAGGGGCAGGAACTGGTCGGCAACGGAGACTGTGTACATGTGGGAAGAGCGCAGATTGGTGAAATCACATCAGGGATGAAATCTCCCGTCCTGAACAAAAATATTGCCCTGGCTCGCTTGGATGTTGTGCACGCGGAGCCGGGGACTGAAGTTGAAGTGGGGAAACTGGATGGCCACATGAAGCGCTTGCCGGCTACGGTTGTTACCTTCCCGCACTATGATCCCAATAAGGAGCGGCCACGCAGTTAGAGTGCTGTGGGGAGGCAGTCTGGCCGTTTCTTTTGATCAATTTTTCTGTGCGGTAATCACGGAGTTGAGTTGGGGTGCCCACGCAATTGAATGTGATATTTCGCGCCATAGTTTTTCACGAATTGCCCGTCCGAAATCTTCAAAGCCATCGGCAATCACCACAAATGCGCCGGGGCCGTTAATCACATCACTTCGGTAATAATCATCAAGGTGGGGGAAATCGGCGGTCAGGATCGGCAATCCATTAAGTGTAACGCCATCGCGTTGGGCCAGTGCGCGCGCCGCCGGCAGGGTAATCGCCTTCTTGAACCAGGGGTCGGTTTCTATGCCGTCTCCTGAAACATCAACCACCTGTCGCAAACCCTGAAACCTGTTGGTGCGGATCATTTCCAGAGCAACCCTGATGCCTTCTCCAATGCCGGTTCCCCCACCACCAATACCGAATTTGCGTCCGGTATGTTTGTGAAAATTGCGCACTTTGTTTGCGAATAAGGCCGCACTTTCATCAGTGTCGAGGATAAACCAACCGCTCTTGAACTTCGGGAATGCCGCGTCTGACCAAATGAGAACGGAAACTGCAATACGGCCGATTGGCCCCGACCGAAGGGCAGATCGGATGGCCGGATCTTCAAACGCGCGGGCGGTGCCTTCCAGTTGCAGAATATACTCCCTCTCGCTAATCGACCCGGAGCCGTCCATGGCAAGCACAAGCTCGAGATCAACTTCTTCCGCGTGAGCTGATGTCGCGACTAACCAGAATATCGCGACCGCGAGAATGGACGTTAAAGCCGCCAGCGCCGACCTGCTCCATTCATTCGCCAATTGGGCAAACCGATGGGCAATTTGCTTAGTCACAATTTATACGGCCTCCACACCTTTTGTCAGATATCGAGATAGCTCTCAAGACTGTCATCCATCGCATCCTTCCACACCGTGTGGTGGGGCGGCGCCTGCGTGCCAGTCATTGGCGAAACATACCCATTGTCCCGGAAGGTCATGATGTTTTTCTTCTTGTGCTTCTTCCACTGATAGAAAGCTTCGTTAGAAGCCTTAATGTCAAAACTTGGATAGTCGGTCTCGCTAATCAGTTCCTGCGTATATGCGCCCTGATAGTCGATGCAGGCATAATCATCCTCAAGCTCACTTTCGGCCTTCATGCGGGCGTCTATGTCAGCCTGCATGTCGGCTTTTGCCGGAACATCAATGCGCCCCATAATGACATCACGAGCCCACCAGGCCTGGGCATCGAACATATTGAACGTGTACCACTGGTCCTGCATTCCCAGATAAAACACCTTGGGATTATCTATAAAGGCGACACCTTTATAGAGCATCGGGGTTGCCAGAACATTGGGACAAACGAGCCGTAATTCTTCCGGCATGAATGGGAAATGGTGCTGGTAGCCGGTACAGAGGATCACTGCATCAACATCGGCAGTTGTTCCATCCTTGAAGGTCGCAGTATTGCCCTCCACCTTCACCAGCGCCGGAACTTCCTTCCAATTATCCGGCCAATCATACCCCATGGGAGCGGTACGATGAGCTACGGTGATCGACTTGCAGCCGTATTTCCAACATTGTGAGCCGATATCCTCGGCCGAATAGGAGGTGCCAAGGATCAAAATATTCTTGTCCTTGAACTCCATGGCATCGCGGAAATCATGAGCGTGCAGAACCCGCCCCTTGAATGTATCAAAGCCGGGGTAAAACGGCACGTTTGGTGTTGAGAAGTGACCCGTCGCAACCACCACGTTGTCAAATTCTTCGGCATAGGTGCGCCGGTTGGGGAGATCTTCAACGGTCACCGTGAACTTACCTGTCGCCTCGTCATAGGAAACGTTGCGACAAACTGTCGAGAACCGGATCATATCACGGACGTCAGCTTTCTTCATCCGGCCTTCAATATAGTCGAACAGGACAGCCCGTGGCGGATAGCTGGCTATTGGTTTGCCGAAATGTTCATCAAACGTATAATCGGCAAATTCCAATCCCTCTTTTGGTCCGTTTGACCACAGATAGCGGTACATGGAGCCGTGTACGGGTTCGCCGTATTCATCCAGCCCTGTACGCCAGGTGTAGTTCCAAAGACCACCCCAGTTATCCTGCTTTTCAAAACAGACAACCTCGGGGATTGCATCGCCCTTTTTTTTGGCAGATTGAAACGCCCGAAGTTGAGCGAGGCCGGACGGTCCCGCTCCGATAATCGCTACCCGTTTCGACATGATCATAAATCTCCCTCTATTCGACACCCAGATTTTTCTTGCGCTGGTCCGCCCATGCGCCAATGAGACGGTCTGCAATAATACCCATCGTGGCAATTCCCAGACCAGCCATAACCCCTCTGCCGGCATCGCTGGTTGGCAGGGCACGATAGATCTCTTGTCCAAGATCTGTTCCGCCAATCAACGCCGTGATAGCGGTCATGGCCAGCGCCATCATGATCGTCTGATTGACGCCCAGCATGATCTCAGGCAGCGCGATGGGCAGTTGCACTTTCCACAGCCGCTGGAACGTTGTTGCCCCTGACATACGGGCCGCTTCTCCCGTTACTTCGGGGACAAGGCGCAATCCCAGATAGGTATAGCGAATGGCCGGAACCGTAGCGTAAGGCACGATGGCAAAGATAATTGCCAGCTCGCCAACCTTGAACAGCATGATAGCAGGTAAGAGGTAGATGAATGAGGGGAATGTCTGGAGCGTGTCGCAACACGCCATCGTAATTTTTGCCACACGCGGAGAACGCGATGCCCAGATACCAATGGGAACGCCAATCAACACGCAAACAATAAGTGCTGACGAGACATAGTAAAATGTCGTCGTTGCAAACTCCCAGTTTCCGGGGAGGACGATAACAAAGAAGAACAGCGAGCAGACCAGCAGCGCAAGCCGTCTTCCACCCAACCGAAAACCGAGAACGCCAATCACAGCCAGGACCACGATCCATGGTGTGCCCTGATAGAAGTTGCGCAGCGGAATGAGTGTGTAGACGGTAAGCCAGTCACGGATCGGTTTGACGTAATCGATCAGGAAAAAAGTAATTTGCTTTATCGACTTATCCAGCTCAAGCGCACTCTTGTTGTCGGCGAGCAGCATTTTTTTAGAAAGGATCGCCACGTCTTTGAAGAAGTAGGCCGCAATTATTGAAACAATTATGACTGCAGCAAACAGCACGAGGTGAAAATGTTGCTCCACGAAGCTGCGCGATTCCCTGTGTTCATAATCTGTGGCGCGATTGGCGTAAGCCTGGGTGACCCGGTCCAGCGCGACAGCCATAAGAACAATGGCGATACCCTGCATGGTGGCAAAACCAAGTTTGAGTTGCTGCAGGGAGAACAGCAGCTTGTGGCCCAGCCCCTGCGCCCCAACAAGTGATGCGATAACGACCATAGCCAAGGTTTGCATGATGACCTGATTGAGGCCCAGAAGCAGTGTCTTTTGCGATGCTGGCAATTGCACCTTCCACAGCAATTGTCGGGGTGTGCATCCGTTCATGTGACCAGATTCGACAACGTCGCTGGGGACCGTTTGCAGGGCCAATATCGTACAACGTGCCATGGGCGGCATCGCAAAGATGACGGTGGCAATAAGTGCGGGCACCTGACCGGCTCCAAACATCACCACCACAGGCACGAGATAAGCAAGATGTGGTGTTGCCTGCATCAAATCGAACATTGGGGTCAGAATGCTGGCGGCCCGTTTGGAACGGGTGACCCAGACGCCCAGAAACAGACCCAGCACAGCCGAGATCGGCACCGCAACAGCGACAAGAGAAAACGTTTTCATGCTCTCGCGCCACAACCCGGTGAACGCCAGATAGGACATGCAAAATCCAACCAGAATCGCCAACCGCCATCCGCCAACCCAATGGGCGAAGATTGCAAATCCGGCGACCACCGCAACCCATGGCAACGGTTTGATTTTGTTCTTCGGGGCCAGCAGCTCAAGCAGATAGCCCGGCCATTCAGATATCCCGATAAACGCTGCAGGCTCCATCAACGGATCTGCTCTCAAAGCCTTTGTAAGGCTGAGCAATATGTGGGGCAGCCCGTCCAGCGAGACCACAGCCAAAACCAGGAAGGCAACCAGAACCGCCGAGCGACCATTGCGCAGACGATACGCCACAAATCCTGCCAGTGTTGCCATGGCAATCCAGAAAACCGGCAACATCTGAAACGGTTTTGCTCCCTTCCACAGCAGATATTCAAACCAGATCAATGGCTGTTTCAGTATCCAGGACACCGTTCGTGTGGCGTCTTTTACGGTGAAAAGACCAAGGGTTGCTTCTTTGTCGAGCCAGCGAAAAAGATCGGTGATCCATATCTTGATCGGTAGAACAAGTTCCGCAGGCCAATTCCAGAACATATTCAACAAAGTGGCCAGCAGCAGTGAAACTGCAACCGCGATACCCAGTTGCCCCCACACTGTGTCGGTGGGCAGACGGCGCAGCCCGATACCCCCTTTTACACCATCCGCAGTGGCGACACTCATACGCCCTCCCGGCCAAACAGCGCTTTGGTCATTCTTTTGCGATCAATTGATCCAACAACAATATTGTCCTTGTCCACCACATTGACTGGTCCGTCGGAGTTGAGCACCTGCTCTGCGACTTCACCGATTGAGAGCCTGCCTTCGACGCCAGTGCCCTTTTTGGGTGCCTTGGCGCGGGTGGGTGTCATGATTGCCTGAACAGAAACAATCCGATCGCGCGGTGCGTTTTTTGTAAACTCCGCTACGTAATCATCGGCAGGGTTGAGTACCATTTCTTCAGGCGTGGAAAGTTGCACGAGATGACCGTCTTTCATAATCCCGATTCGGTCAGCCAGTTTTGTTGCTTCTTCAAAATCATGCGTAATGAAGACAATTGTTTTCCTCAGCATTTTTTGGAGACGAATGAATTCGTCCTGCATTTCCGACCGGATCAGAGGGTCCAGCGCAGAAAACGGTTCATCAAGAAACCAGACATCCGGCTCCACCGCCAGCGACCGGGCAATGCCTACTCTTTGTTGCTGTCCGCCGGAAAGTTCTCTGGGAAAATAGCTTTCGCGTCCGCCAAGGCCAACAAGCTCGATCATCTCGCGGGCCTTTGCTTCACGCTCTGCGCGCTCAAGGCCCTGCACTTCGAGAGGAAAAGCCACGTTGGACATAACATCGCGGTGAGGCAGCAGCCCAAAATTCTGAAACACCATGCCCATCTTGTGACGACGGATTTCGATCAGTTCTTTTTCACTGGCGGCCAGGAGGTCGCGCCCGTCAAATCTGACCGACCCGATGGTGGGATCGTTCAACCGCGTGATGCACCGGATAATGGTTGATTTTCCTGATCCGGAGAGGCCCATGATGATCAGAATTTCGCCGCGATGCACATCAAAAGACACATCCCGTACCGCACCAATATAGCCTTCTTCGCTGAGAGCTTCAGTGTCTGGCTGGTTGTTGTGTCTACGCATGAAACCCGCAGGGTCAGCGCCAAAAACCTTCCAGATGTTGCGGCATTCGATCTGAACGTCGTCGCTCATGTATTTCCTCTTTCGGACCGCGGCCAGCAGTATGGCCACGATACCAATGTTTCGCCAGGATTTTCCGGCAATAAAAAGCCGGGCATGATTTTCATGCCCGGCAGATTCTTGGTCAAATAAACACAGTCCTATGTCAAAGGCTTATTTTTTCCAGGAGTCGATAACGCTGCCATTGTCGGCAATCCACTTGTCGGCGGCGTCTTCGGTTGTCATACCATCAACATCAACCAGCAGCGATGCCGCAGCGATCTGCGAATTGTCAAAGTTGATCTTTTGCATAACACCCCATGCTTTGGGGTATTTCTCTGCAAGACCTTTCCAAGCCGCCTTTTTTAGCCAACCAGAACGCGGCGCACCGCAGAGGTTTGCGTTATCCTTGCATTCCGCCACTTTCGCAGGGTCCGGAAAATCAATGAACATGCCTTTGTGTTTGGCTTCAATGAAATTTGGCGTCCAGTTGAACAGAACAATTGGCTCTTTCTTTGCAACCGCAGCGTCAAGTTCAGCCCACAGAGTAGCTGCCTGTCCGACATTGATTGCCTGGAAGTTCATTTTAAGAGCACCAACGCGCTCGGAGTAGTTTTTACCCCAGTCAGCTGGTGGTCCGACAAAGCGGCCTTTTGGCTTGGTTTCGGCGGTCGCAAAAATCTCGGCGCATTTATCAAGTGCTTTCCAGTCTGGAAGACCAGGGCATTTGTCGGCAACATATTGGGGTACCCACCATTCTTCGCGGGTTACAGCGGCATGAGATCCGGCATCAACCAGGCCGTCTTCGGCAACGGCCTTCTCAAA
>CALHCF010000020.1 GCA_937930635.1 uncultured Rhizobiaceae group bacterium | reverse complement strand
CATTGGTCAAACCGGTACGGGTAAATCAACCTTGATGGCCAATATGATGTTGCAAGATGCTGTGCACGGTCAGGGCTTTTGTTTGCTTGATCCCCACGGCGATTTAGCCGGATTGGTTCGAGCAAAGGTGGATTGTGACGTGCTCTACTGGGATGTGGCTGATCCAGCCTCTCCCTATGGGTACAATCCCATCACGACCGTCTCAGAGGCCCACAGACCCTTGGTGGCTTCCGGTCTTATCGAAACGCTGAAGAAACAATGGAGCGATGCATGGGGAGCCAGAATGGAGCATTTACTGCGCTATTCCATCCTTGCTCTTTTGGAACGTCCTAACTCCACCATTGCTGACATCATGCCGATGTTTCTGACCGTCAGCTTTCGCAAGGAAGTGGTTTCATACATCACCGACCCACAGGTGAAGCACTTCTGGGAAAAGGAATACCCCGCCATGAACTACAAGACCGCCTTGGATGGCGTGGCACCCATTGCCAACAAGCTGGGAGCCTTCTTGGCGCATCCAGTGGTTAGAGAAGCCATCTGTACACCAAAGCAACCACTGCGGTTCCGGCATCTGATGGATGAAGGCACCACGCTGATTGTCAATCTTGGGAAGGGCAGGTTGGGAGCCGACGTCGCCAACATTCTCGGTGGTCTGATCGTCTCCAGCTTTGGGCTGGCTGCATATAGCCGTCAAAACCAACCCGAGCAGCAAAGACAACCGTACTTTCTGTATCTCGACGAGTTCCACAACTTCACCACGTTGGCCTTTGCCAATCTGTTATCTGAACTGCGCAAATACCGCCTCGGCCTTATCGCCAGCACGCAATACAACGCCCAGCTGGAAAAGGGCGTATTCGAAGCTGTCATGGGGAATGTGGGGACCGTGATCAGCTTTCGGCTCGGCGCAACGGATGCACCCATCATGACCAAACAGTTTGCCGGAAAGGTGCTCGAGCCACGTGACCTCATCCAGTTGGCTAACTACGATTATTTCATCAAGCTGATGGTGGATGGGGTGCAGAGCAAGGTGTTTTCGGCGCGATCTTTTTCATGAAAGGCCACATCTCTGCGACCATACGAGATAATCGAGGTTGATTGGCTCAGACATACTCGATGCGGCCACTCAAGCGGGCCATTGTCTCTAGAACATGAATGACGGGAGTGCGGACTTTTTATCGTTTGCGAATTCGACGGTCGTTCAACGCGCGACAAGCCCTTTTGGATCACGAAGTAGCTCGGTCGAATGTGAACAATTTACGCAAGCCGTGGGGTGGAAGCAGAACGCTTCCACAATCTGATGCATGATCGATAAGGTTGTTCCATCTTGTTGCTGCAAAATTTATTTTAGGTGAGTGGTTCTCGAGCCTTAAAACCCCATGCAACTGTAAAAGCCGTCACCGCCGCCATTTCCCAAAGAAAAAACCACTGAATATTTGTTTGAGAAATTTTCAATGCAGTGCTGGATTCTTTTGTTTGCCAAAGGCAATAAATGCAAATTAAAAGGATAAATCCAAGTATGAAGTACTTCAATGCAGCTGGCTTTAGGTAGGCTATATTTTCTTTTTCTTCTTCATTATTTGGGTCAGACCATCGAAAATACTCGGCAGGAAAGATGAAAAAGCATAGAAGAGCTGTGCCTACAAAAAAAACTGAAGCTGAAAGAAAATGCCAACCATTCTTGATACTGAGTAGTTCGCCGTGTTGCGTTAAACCATTGGTGCAGTTTGTGAACTCCGTCTGATCAATTTGAGATACACAAACCGGTGCGACGACAGGATCAACTGGCAATAGCGCTACACCAATTGCACCGAGACCAGCTGAAGTGGATATCCAGAAATTGTATCCGACTGGCAATTCCATGGTTCCAACTAGGACGGGTAGCCTAAACTTCGATGCATCTGAGGTTGGACTCTGATAACTGATTAGAAAAACACCTACGGCGAAAAGACATCCAAATGCGAAATCCCCCATGGGAGTGTGGTAAGAGTGACTAATTGATCTCGGAAACCCTTCATTTGAAAATATGCCCAAACCTATTTGTGAGGACAGTATGAACACCCCCAGCCAGAACATAGATATTTGAACGTTCCGGTAACGCCCCGTAATTTCGGTCATCTCCTGATTCGAATAAAAATTTCGTTCCAACAATTATGCCCTTCACCTATTGGTTTCCTGTAACAGGTTCTATTGAAATTATGTTGACTTAGAACTTTGCTTGATTCACCGAACTTGTTGAAAAAAGAATAGGACTGATCACACACTTACGCGAAAGGCAACTTACTTTGAACCGATTGAAACAATTTGATTGAGGCATATTCATCAGAACAAATGCAAGAAATTTGCCGGCTACAAGAATATAAGGGATTGGTTACGAGCGGACAATGCAGAGAGCATTAAGCTAAATCGTCGAAATCGAAATCGACACCTGAAGCTTTCATCTGTATAGTCAATTCCTCCATATCATACTCGACGCCCGCTTGCAGAACTTCTAAATTTTCAATCTCAGAAGTGCTAAGGCTGCTTTTCTTTATTTCTTTGATTTTCTCATCTTCAGAATGGGTTTTCTCTATCACTATCGATGGCCCAGAATCTAAATAATTCTTCGCAAAATTGCCTGCCGTTGCGACAAAAACGAGTGATGCAGCAACCGATGCTGCAACTAGTGTGCGCCGAGTCAGATTAGATTTTGTATCTCTGTTTGTTGAGGCCTCGGTTACAATTATAGATTGTACGATGTTTTCAATTTGTTGTTTTTCCTGACAATACAAATTTCCCAAAACCTCTTCCCAATCAGACAGTATTTTTGTTAGTTGGCCTTTATTCCTGTCTTTGTGCAAACGCTTGCTGCTCGCCAGTTTTCCTACAAGAAACTTCACATCATCCGCTCTATTCTCACCAATTGCACAATAAACCTCGATCAAGTTCCAAACGGCATTTGCATTAGAGTCGTCTTCGTCAATCGCGCGTTCAAAAAAGACTACTGAATTTGGGAGCTGAGATTTATCTTTATATCGCTTGAAAAGAGACATTGCCGAACTCCCAGCAAGCGACAAAATTTGGCTGCGGGTATTCTTGTCAGTCGCTAGGCTGAATGCATTTCCAGCAGTAAATAGAGCCATGGTATCGTTGCCTGTCTTCTGCTGTAAGAACACCAATTGCAATCTGCCACGAGCATATTCAGGGTGTTTTGAAACCACCCTGTTCATCACATGAACCGCCTCTTCAGGTTTACCATTCCGCACATAATCCTGTGACAGCTTCACCAACTCAACAATATCTGGCGGAAGAGCGTCAACTCCGCGTTCCTTTTTTTCTGAAACCGCTTTAATTATTGAGGTAAGTTGAGAAGATAAAATTTCTATAGCGTCTTTTGGTATCGCAATTTCCATATTGAAACTCCTACAATACTGCCCAAAGCAGGTCTGATTTTGATGTATTCATCGTTAATCACACAATTCAAACCAATTTGCTATCGAAAGTCAAAGAATCCAAATTGTATTTTGAAATACCGCCTATCTTGTTCCTCAAATTGATGGCCAATTTTTCGCTGGCCAATGCGTATTAAACTCAGATTACCAACGCACGGAAATTCGCGTGGCGACGAAACAACACCTTTTTCCCATTCAGTCTGCTTGAACTATGTTCACGATTCTTGGTCTTTCAAGAAGCAGCTTTAATGATACTAAACCAAATAGTTTTTACCCAATTGATTGTGAAGGATCACGATTGACGTCGAAATCAATGCCGCTCTGCTCCATCAACGACATACCGCGAATGGCGAGGTAGGGCTCAAGTGTGACTTGAGTGCCAACGGCATACTGGTTTTGCGAATGTCGGCAGCTTCGGATGCATTACCTAGCCGGTGGTCGATGTCGCGCAGAGCAAATGACTTTCGGCACTACCATAGCTGATGCCAATCCTATTGTGGGACAGAAAGTGGGATTGATGATTTTCGTGAAATAAAATACATACAATACAAGGAGATATAGATTTATATGGCGGAGAGACAGGGATTCGAACCCTGGGTACCCGTGAAGGCACAACGGTTTTCGAGACCGCCCCGTTCGACCACTCCGGCACCTCTCCGCGCAGGGCTGGCTTGCAGACCTCAGGGAGCAGTCGTTATCGGGAGTGGCCAAACTAATCAAGAGCACACAACATCTGCAGCTGCTGAAAAGCATGCCGAAATCAGGCTCTAAACTTGACTCAAACCCGCATTCCTATATATCCACGCCAAGTTTGAGGCGCGGGTCATTCGCGCCCTTTCTTTGTTCATAAACCAGACTGGCAAAAAGACGCTTGTTATCAAGGCCTAAACCTGTGGCAAAGCGTGGCTGAACACTTAAGGAAAAAACGATGTTCGCAGTCATCAAAACAGGCGGAAAACAGTATTCTGTAGCCGCCGACGACCAATTGAAGGTCGAAAAACTGGCCGGGGAACCCGGCGACATGATCGAACTGAACGAAGTGCTGATGGTTGGTAACACCGTTGGCGCCCCGCTCGTTGCAGGCGCAGTGGTAACAGCCGAAATTCTGGAACAGGGACGGGCGCGCAAGGTTATCGCCTTTAAGAAACGCCGCCGCCAGAATTCACGGCGCACAATCGGCCACCGTCAGCATTATACATTGCTGCAGATCAGCGAAATTCTGACGGATGGCGCAAAGCCATCCAAGAAGGCGACCGGCGCGAAAAAAGCGGCACCGAAGAAAGACGACAAGAAGGCCGAGGAAAAACCGGCGGCAGCTAAAAAGGCAGCACCGAAACCAGAGGCAAGCAAACCGGAAACAAAGGCGGATGAGTCGCCCAAAGAGACCAAAAAGGCCGAAGCTCCGGCTCCTGATGGTCCGCTTTTCACCGCTCCCGCTGATGGTGCAAAAGACAAGCTGACAGACATCAAGGGCATCGGTCCGGTGGCTGAAAAGCAACTGAACGAACAGGGCATTACAACATTTGCCCAGATCGCCGCCCTGACGGATGAAGACATTGTCAGAGTTGATGAATATATGCCTTTCAGCGCAGACCAGATTAATGACTGGAAAGCTCAGGCAAAAGAAAAGGCAAAGGGCTGAGCCTCGCGCTCACCTGTTGAAGGAGACAAGACATGGCACACAAAAAAGCCGGTGGCTCATCCAGAAACGGCCGCGATTCCGCAGGACGGCGCCTTGGCGTCAAGAAGTTTGGCGGACAGGCCGTGGTTCCAGGCAACATTATCGTGCGGCAGCGTGGCACAAAGTGGCATCCCGGCACCAATGTCGGCATGGGCAAAGACCACACATTGTTTGCGCTCACGGAAGGGAAAGTTTCCTTCGCCACCAAATCGAACAAACGTACCTACGTATCCGTCAACCCGATGGCGGAAGCTGCTGAATAGACCGGATTACACATTTTCATCCGGTGCTTCAAAACCCCGGATGTCACATCATCGACAATAAAAAGGGGGAGATGAAGCGCCATCTCCCCCTTTTTGATTCTTTGGCAAAAATCATCAGGGGGCCAACCCGAGAAGGAAACGCCCCAATGGAAATTCTCGTTACAAAAAGACTGACGCTGAGACCGCCGCTTGAAGTTGATGCCGACGCCATCACAGCGGCATTCCAGAACACCAACATCACGCGCAATCTTTCTGCGGCTCCAAACCCTTATAAACGCGCCGATGCGCTGGACTGGATCGAGAACAAGGCGTCTGACCCTGATGCCGTAAACCTCAGCATTCATCGCCAGCGGCTTCTTGGTGTGGTCAGCGTTCGAAAGAACAGCCAGGGTCACTATGATCTGGGCTACTGGCTTGATGAGCCGGCCTGGGGTTGCGGCTTCATGACCGAGGCGGCACGCGCGGCGCTGTCCCATGCGTTCCGCAAGTTTGGCCTGAGCGATGTCCACTCGGGAGCCTATGAGGACAATCCAGCCTCAATGGCTGTGTTGAACAAACTTGGTTTTGAAAAAGGTCCCGAAGATGAGCGGCATTTCAATCCGACGCGCAATTGCGATGTTCTATGCAACCGCGTCATCCTGACCCGCGATCATTTCATCTCGCTGTTTGGAGACCCCGAAACCAGACAGGCTGCATAAACGTAGCTTTATCAAACAGCCCGAAAGGCCCCCGCATGCGCTCTCCATTCGTCTATGCCGCCGCTTTGCTGGCGCTCATCATCATGGCGCTGGCAGGGCGCGATGCGCGCGCCGCCTCGACTTTTACGTTTGAAGATTATTTCCAGGGGCGCACGGTTGCCTTTGGAAAATTTTCGGCAATCAACGGCGTGAAGCGCACCTTTCGTGTGGACCTCAACGGCATCTGGGATGGAAAGACCCTGAAGTTGATTGAGGATTTTGCCTATGATGACGGCGTCAAGGAACGGAAAATCTGGTACTTCACCAAGACCGCTCCAGGTCGCTATGTGGGGCGGCGCGATGATGTGAAAGGTGTTGCCAATGTCCGCATTCGGGGCAACACGGCACGCTACGGCTACAGGCTCTATCTCGACGCCGAAAACAAATCCAATCTGGTACGGTTTCGCGACAAAATGGTGCTGAAAAAAGATGGCACGGTGGTCAACACGGCCACCGTCTTCAAGTATCTCTTTCCGGTTGGGCGGGTAACAGTAAATTTCGCCCGCGCCAAAGACATCACAAAATTGAAACGACCGTAATCAGGGTCCAGCTCTTTACCACGAGCTCACTCGTCGGCCGTGCCTCACACAAGAGGCATGGCCTTTCGCATTTTCCTGTTCTACTCCTTATCCGCATTCCCACTACGGTCATTTTCCATGAAGTTTCTCGACCAGGCCAAAATCTATATCCGCTCCGGAAACGGCGGCGCGGGCTCGGTATCGTTTCACCGCGAAAAATACATCCAGTATGGCGGCCCGGACGGGGGTGATGGCGGCCGCGGCGGAGATGTCTGGGCAGAAGCTGTAAGCAACCTCAACACATTAATCGATTACCGCTACCGGCAACATTTCAAAGCCAAAACCGGCGTTCACGGGATGGGCCGAAATCGTCACGGTGCCAAAGGGGATGATGTTGTCATTAAGGTGCCGGTTGGTACGCAGATTTTTGAAGAAGACAACGAGACATTAATCTGCGACTTGACCGAGGAAGGTGAGCGATTTCTCATTGCCAAAGGTGGCAATGGAGGGTTCGGCAACACCCATTTCAAGACATCGACCAATCAGGCACCGCGCAACGCCAATCCGGGACAGGAAGGCGACGAACGCACCATCTGGCTTCGACTGAAGTTGATAGCTGATGCGGGTATCATCGGCCTGCCCAATGCGGGAAAGTCCACCTTTCTGGCAACCGTAAGTGCAGCCAAGCCAAAGATTGCCGATTATCCCTTCACCACCCTTCATCCAAATCTCGGTGTTGCGCGCATTGACGGGCGCGGGCTTGTAATAGCGGACATTCCCGGCCTCATCGAAGGCGCTCACCAGGGCGCTGGTATTGGCGACCGCTTCCTGGGGCACGTTGAACGCACCCGCGTTCTGCTGCATCTGGTGTCCGGCGTAGAAGACGATGTCGCATTGGCCTATCAAACCGTGCGAACCGAACTGGAAGCCTATGCCGAAGAGCTGGCCGGGAAATTTGAGATTGTGGCTCTCTCAAAGGTTGATGCCCTGGATGATGATGCTGTTGTCGAGAAATCTGCAGCGCTGGCCGCAGCAGCCAACAAGCAGGTGCTTCTGCTTTCATCAGCAACGCACAAGGGAACTGAGGATGCGTTGCGGTTGATGATGGACCGTGTGGAAAAAGAACGCCTGGCAGAAAAGCCGGTAGAAACAGATCCCCGTTGGCAAAAAACGGTGCTGGAAGAATGACCGACTGCGCCCAGAGCATTCGGCAAGCATCAACCGTGGTCGTCAAGATTGGCTCGGCTCTGCTGGTCGATCCTGAAATCGGTGTCCGGCACGCCTGGCTGGATTCACTGGCCAGAGACATAGCCGACCTGACAAAGCAGGGAACACAGGTTCTGCTTGTGTCATCCGGCGCGATTGCTTTGGGCCGCAATGTTTTGCAACTGCCAAAACGGCCGCTCAAACTTGATGAAAGCCAGGCCGCTGCTGCCGTTGGTCAGATCGAGTTGGGTCGCGCCTGGTCACAGGCCTTGGGCCGGCACAACCTTGTTGCCGGACAAATTCTTCTCACCCTGCATGATACGGAAGGCAGCGCCGGACGGCGTTCCTATCTCAATGCGCGTGATACAATCGAGCGTCTGCTGCGGCTACACGCCGTTCCCGTCGTGAACGAGAATGATACAACCGCCACCTCAGAGATTCGATACGGCGACAATGACAGACTGGCGGCACGCGTGGCCACCATGATGGGAGCCGATCTCCTCATCCTCCTGTCAGATATCGACGGTCTTTATTCTGCTCCCCCAAGCGAGGATAAAAAAGCGCAGTTCATTGAAACCGTGACTACAATTACACCAGAGATTGAAGCCATGGCGGGCAGCGCGGGATCAGAATTATCGCGCGGCGGCATGGTCACCAAGATTGAAGCAGGCAAGATTGCAAATCATGCCGGCACCGCCATGATTATCGCTTCCGGCAAACGAGATCACCCGGTTGCAGCGCTGAAGAATGGCGAACGGGCCACGCTGTTTAAGGCCCAGCCAGTTCAGGGAAAGGCGCGTAAAACCTGGATCGCCGGTCAATTGGAAACAGCAGGGTGCGTACGCCTGGACGAAGGGGCATCAAGAGCGCTGCAAAGTGGAAAGAGTTTGTTGCCCGCAGGCGTAACGTCAATTCATGGCACTTTCCAGCGCGGCGACGCCGTCACTATAGAAGACCCCAATGGGGTTTTGCTGGGGCGGGGCCTGATCGCCTATGATGCGGCGGAGGCCAAAAAGATAATGGGTCGCAAGTCGAAAGAACTTATCGATCTGCTGGGCTATTCCGGCCGCACAGCGCTGATCCACCGCAATGATATGGCTCTATCGGCGTCAGTTGCTAAGATGCCGAAACAAAAGAGTGAGGAAGGCTGAACTCATGCTGGACAAGACATACGACAGCGACGTCGAAATGGCCGACATCATGCAGAACATGGGCCGCCGGGCCAGGGTTGCCGCCGGGCAACTCGCTATCGCAAGTACGGACCGAAAACACGCCGCACTCGTGGGAGCCGCCGAGGCAATTCGCTCCAACGCGGGTGAAATTCTGGATGCAAATGCAATCGACATGGTCAATGGCGAAGAAAGTGGCCTTTCAAAAGCCATGCTCGACCGGCTCAATCTGAATCGCAACCGCATACTGGACATGGCCAGTGCGGTTCAGGCCATCGCTGATCTTAAAGACCCGGTAGGGGAAGTCATGGACCGCTGGGACCGCCCCAATGGTCTCGATATTTCACGGGTTCGCACGCCACTGGGCGTCATAGGCGTGATCTATGAAAGCCGCCCAAACGTGACCGCTGACGCAGGTGCCCTGTGTCTGAAGGCAGGCAATGCAGTCATCTTGCGAGGGGGGACAGACAGTTTCAATTCTTCTCGCGCCATTCACGCCTGCATGCAGAAGGGTGCGGTTTCAGCAGGTCTGTCCGAAGATGCCATTCAGCTTGTCCCGGTCACCGACAGAGCTGCCGTTGGTGAAATGCTGAAAGGACTCAATGGCAATATGGATGTAATTGTACCCCGCGGAGGGCGCAGCCTTGTTGAACGTGTACAAGCCGACGCACGGGTTCCGGTTTTCGCTCACCTTGAAGGATTGGTGCATGTCTACGTGGACAGGAGTGCCGATCTTGATATGGCGATCAATATCATCCTTGATGCCAAATTGCGCAGGACCGGGATTTGCGGCGCGGCAGAAACCTTGCTGATTGATGCAAATGATGCCGACAGGCTGGCAATTCCTTTGATAAACGCACTTGTCGCAAAGGGGTGTGAAGTTCGCGGAGACGAAGCAATCCGCAAACTTGTCCCAACCATCGGCACCGCCAGTGACGAAGACTGGGCGACCGAATATCTCGATACAATTATCACGGCAGGCGTCGTCGACGGCGTTGATGGTGCGATTTCCCACATCAACAAATGGTCGTCCAGCCATACCGATGCAATTGTTGCAGAGGATCCGGCTGTTGCAGAAAAGTTCTTCAACGAGATCGACAGCGCAATCCTATTGCATAATGCATCAACCCAATTCGCCGATGGCGGCGAATTTGGCATGGGCGCAGAAATCGGTATTGCCACGGGCAAGATGCATGCCCGTGGTCCGGTGGGTGTGGAACAATTGACAAGCTTCAAATATGTCGTTCGCGGCAACGGTCAGGTACGGGGCTGATCGCACTTGAGCGGCTTCCCTCCCTCGATGCGTCAGTATCTGAAAATGCCGATGGCCTGTTCAGGCCAGCGGATTGGTTTGTTTGGGGGATCGTTCAACCCACCCCATGACGGGCACGTTCATGTCTGCGAGCAGGTACTAAGGCGCCTGAAGCTCGACCATATCTGGTGGCTGGTTACACCCGGCAACCCCTTAAAAAACCTCGATAACCTTGCTCCGCTCGCTGAAAGGCTTGCAGCCTGCGAAGCCATAACAATCGACCCCCGCTTCAAAGTCACAGCCTGCGAAGCCACGATGCCAACACGCTACACTGCCGACACTCTGAAATATATTGAGAGCCGAAATCCAAATGTCCGGTTTGTCTGGATCATGGGGGCGGACAATCTGGGTCAGTTTCACCGGTGGGAACGCTGGCGCGATATAGCAAACCGGATGCCAGTTGTCGTCGTCGACCGCCCCGGCTCTACGCTCGCGCTGCACTCGGCAAAGGCTGCAACAGCGCTTTCCCGATACCGGGTCGACGAAAACGATGCAGCCATGCTGCCAACCATGCAGACCCCGGCATGGACATTCCTGCATGGCCCCCGCAACTCCATGTCTTCAACCATGATCCGTGAACGCATGGCAAACCGTTAGGCCTGTAGGGGCGCGATACACAATGCCGGGTGGTTCTTAACGGCTTTCGTGTGAGTCAAAAACAGAACCGCTCTAAGGCGGCCAGGCCCCGTTTCGGATATGATGAAGCGCCCATTTATAGTGTCGTAAAATGCTGCTGCGGGAGTGTAGAAGCGGGGCATGACCGCAGCCGTCCAGCAGATACATGTGCCCTCTTGGGAACCGCTCCAACAGAGGCTTGGCAGCACTGACATGGAAAACACGATCCTCACGGCACCAGATCACCAGAGTTGGTATACCAATTGATGGTGCCAGTTCTGAAAGGAGAGAGGGTTTTGCCTCAGACACTTCCCGCCATATCCGCTTGTTCAGATCTGCTGATGCTACCTCACTTGCAACGAAACCCCTTCCAGCCAGCAGGTTGAGAGCAGAAGGCTCTTTCTCCAGCCAGCTAAAGCGGGTCCAGAAATCCTGTTCATTTTCAACCACGAGCGGCAACTTTCCCGTAGCCACCATCTTGCTCATTTCACTGTCCTGAACAGCGGCAACGCCTAAAGGGCTGCCCAGGAATGCCAGACTGCTCACCCGGTTGGGGCTGTCATGCGCAATCATGGCTCCTATCAGACCGCCCATGGAGTTCCCCGCGACATGGAATGACTGAATGTCCAAAGCGTCAATAAACGCCAGAACCTTCTTTTGTTGTTCCTCGAGACGGTAGGCGGTTTTTTCCAGTTTGGAGTTGGCTCCAAAACCGGGAAGGTCCGGGACAATGACGTGGTATTGAGCAGCCAGACTGTGAGCTGCAAGCAACAGACTTTCCTTACGGCTGTAAATGCCGTGCAACAAAATGATCGTCTCGCCTTTTCCTCCTTCAAGGTAATGGACATCACCGAACGAGAGCTTCAGTTTCTTCTCAGATATTTTGCTAAGTGATATGGCGGCACTAATGGCAAGCCGTACCGACTTTTCGGGAACCACCAGCCAGGCACTTATTGCAACAAGGGCCAGCACCAACGGCAATCCAACAGTCAGGCCAACAATCCCAAAAAGAAGGCGGCGTCTTTTCGATTTTTGGAAATAGGACATTTCGTCGAAAAACCCACTGCATGACATGACCTGCGGCACCATGGGCACTGTAAACCAACAAGCGTCATAAAACTGAAAATATATAGTGTGAAAACCGGGTGTTTGTTCAACACAGCAAATTCTGGCATCAGGTACTGGTCAATGACCCTTGCCGGTTGATCGAACGATGGCGCGGCCGAAGTTGAGGTCAAAACGCCTGCTTTTATCGGGATTTGTTGAAACTGTTGCAAAAACCGGCTTATGATCGGGTTTCGTGGTATCGGGTAAATCAGTAAAGCAGACCGGATATCAGGAGCAGACTATGAAAGGACAAAAAAGCTGAACAAAACAAATCAAACGTCCCGGCATACAGTGTCGGTTACGGACGCAGCGAACAACAATTCCACCACCGGTGGGGGGATTACTCCCGATGCGCTGCTCAAAATAATTCTCACCAGTCTGGATGATTCCAAGGCTGAGGAAACCAACCACATCAACATCGCGGGAAAATCATCGATTGCCGATCATATGGTCGTCACCAGCGGTCGATCACACCGTCACGTCAACGCGGTTGCCGACAGACTGTTGCGCGACCTCAAGGACGCGGGTCAGGGCACGCCCAAAGTTGAAGGTGTCCCTGCGTGCGATTGGGTGTTGATCGATGCCAACGATGTCATCGTCCATATCTTCCGCCCCGAGGTGCGCGAATTTTACAATCTTGAAAAGATGTGGTCAGCGATTGCAGAAGACGATTCTGCGGCTAATTAGATTCTCTTTTTGATGCGGATCATCATCACCGCAATTGGCCGGCTCAAAAAAGGACCAGAGAGAGAACTGGTGGCCCGCTATGTCGATCGCACACAAAGAACGGGCAAATCGATCGGTGTAACGGCGGTCGAAATGACTGAGATCGCCGAGAGTCGGGCCCAAACGACCGAGTTACGGCGCCAGAATGAAGCCGAAATGCTGCTTGAGCGCTTGCCGGAGAGTTCTCATATCATCGTCTTCGATGAGCGGGGAAGATCTCCCGACAGCCGCACATTTGCTCAATCGATTCAGCAGCAGAGTAATGCAGGAACCGGCTCACTGGTCTTCATAATCGGCGGCCCCGATGGACTTGCCCAAAGCCTGCGAAAACGGGCTGATCAAATCATTTCCTTTGGCAGCCTCACCATGCCGCATCAGCTGGTGCGCATTATGGTGTGCGAACAAATCTATCGCGCCACAACCATCTTGACCAACCACCCCTATCACCGCGATTGACCGTTTTTTGTCTTCAACAGCGGTCGTATTCTCCACAGAGTTTTATGGTTAACGACCTGTTAATCGCCGCTCACATAGTGTGCCAATCTGTAGTAGTGTCCAACCCATGATGATGGCTTTGTTGCACCGAAAAATCCGGAAAAGAGACCATTTGTTGCGCCCAATTGGCGCAGCACTGGCGATTGCTGTGGCCGTTTCTGGTGTGCAGGCCCAGAATACTCAAACTCCGGTAGAATCCTCAATTAAGTCCAAAGAAGCCCGTGAGCTTGAACTCGACCGTGTCCGCATCAACATGGAAGAGGCGGCTCAGCGCCAAAAAGCTCTCAAAGAGGAGATAGCAGCCTTTGACAAGGACCAGGCCGCTGTAAACAGAGCGCTGATCGAAGCTGCCAAGCGCAGCCAGGAACTGGAAGCAACGATTGACGAGGCCGAATCCAGGCTCGCCATATTGAGCGCTGAGGGCAACAAACTGCGCCAGTCTTTGTCGAAAAAGCGCGCTTTAATGGCTGAGGTTCTGGGCGCATTGCAGCGCATGGGAAAAAAACCACCACCAGCACTGCTAATCCGCCCCGAAGATGCACTGGCATCGGTACGAAGCGCCATTCTGCTCGGCGCTGTGCTGCCCGAGATCAGATCAGAAACCGACATCCTTTTGGGTGAAATGCAGGCTCTGACAGAAAATACACGCAAAATTGAAACGGAAAAAACAACGCTGGCGGAAGATCTCAACGCGCTGGCGGAGGACGAGACCCGCCTGACCCTTCTGATCGAAGAGAAGAAACAGCTGGCAACCCGTTCGCGTGAAAACCTGCAGAGTGAGCAGGAAAAAATTGAGAAACTGGCCAATGAAGCCGTGTCGCTGGTGGACCTCATCAACAAGCTTGAAACCCAAATCGAATCTGCCGCAGTGGCCGCAAATGCTGCCAAATCGGCAGACAAAAAACGGCGCCAGGAAGAGCTCAAACGCCTCGCAAAAGCGGAAGCGGCGCTGGAATCCGGTCCTGACAAGAATGGCTCAAAAGAGGGCGTTTTAGGCTCCAAACTGGGCGATACGGGCCGTATTGAGCCTGCAATCGCGTTTCGTACGGCAAAAGGCTCCCTCCCGCTGCCCGTTAGCGGCGTACAGCTTTACGCATTCGGCAGCGCCAACAAAAGCGCCTCTACAGTTGGTTCAGCAGCAGGTTCGGTCAATCGCAATGTTGCGTATGCAACGCGCCCCAATGCCCGGGTTCGAGCCCCGGCTGATGGCTGGGTCGTTTATGCCGGTCCCTTTCGTTCATATGGTCAGCTCCTTATTTTGAACGCAGGCGAAGGCTACCATATTGTCTTAGCCGGTCTGTCACAGGTAAATGTAGAGACAGGCCGCTTTGTCCTTGCGGGCGAACCGGTTGGTCGTATGGGTACAACACGAATTGCTGCAGTCGGGTTGGAAAACCTTGGTTCCACGCGACCCGTATTGTATGTAGAGTTCAGGAAAGACGGAAAGTCGATTGATCCGTCGCCCTGGTGGGCGCAAAAACGGGTTTCGAGTAATCAAAAAGGGCCAGACAATGATTCGTAGACTATCGATGCTGATGACCGGAGCTGCTGTGGGGGCGCTTGCGGTTGTCACCGTCTTCCACGGTGCGGGCCTCACAACCCGCGCTGATGCGGCCGGTTCAGAGACTTACAAGCAACTAGACATTTTTGGCGATATTTTTGAGCGTGTCCGTTCACAATATGTGAACAAGCCCGAAGAACAAAAACTCATCAAGAACGCCATCAACGGGATGTTGCAGTCGCTTGATCCGCATTCCTCTTATCTGGACCCAAAGGAAAGCGACAACATGCGCGTGCAGACACGCGGTGAGTTTGGCGGCCTCGGGATCGAGGTGACCATGGAAAACGAACTGGTCAAGGTGATCACTCCCATCGATGACACTCCAGCCGCAAAGGCCGGTGTTCTGGCAGGCGATCTTGTCAGCCAGATAGACGGTGAGAATGTTCGCGGCCTTTCACTTCAGCAAGCAGTCGAAAAGATGCGCGGGCTGGTCAAAACACCAATCGAACTGACCATCATTCGAAAAGGCGCTGACAAGCCTCTCAAGATCACCATCATTCGCGACGTGATCAAGTTGCAGTCGGTCAAGTTTCGGGTTGAAGGCGAAGATGTTGGCTATGTCGACATGAATGGCTTCACTGAAAAGACCTTCATCGGCCTGCAAAATGCCATTACGAAAATTCGTGAAAAAGTGCCGGAAGATAAGCTTAAGGGTTATGTTCTGGATCTGCGGCTTAACCCAGGCGGTTTGCTGGCCCAGGCAGTGAGTGTATCGGATGCATTTTTGGACCGCGGCGAAATTGTATCGACCCGGGGCCGCGACAAAAACAACGTCCTTCGAGAAAGCGCCAAGCCTGGCGATCTGACACGCGGCAAGCCGGTCATTGTTCTTATCAATGGCGGCTCGGCAAGCGCATCAGAAATCGTTGCCGGAGCGTTGCAGGACCATCGTCGCAGCACCATCATTGGCAGCCGTTCTTTCGGCAAAGGCTCGGTGCAGACGATCATTCCGCTTGGACGCAATGGCGCCCTGCGTCTCACCACCGCGCTTTACTACACACCAAGCGGTTGCTCTATTCAGGGCCGCGGGATTGATCCTGACATCATCGTCAATCAACCCTTACCCAAGGAATTGCAGGGACGGGTTGAAGCACGAGGTGAATCTAATCTCAGAAATTCGATTACCGGCGAAGCGCAGGATGATTCAGGTTCAGGTTCAATTGCTTATGTTCCACCGGATCCAAAGGACGATGTTCAGCTGAGCTATGCGCTGGAACTGTTGCGCGGCACCAAAAAAGACGCAGCTTTTCCGCCAAAGATCGGCGACCTGCCAAAGAACAAGGATTGCAAGAGGGCCTGACCCGCTTTTGATTGGCGGACTGTTTTCTTAAACAATCCGCCAACACCTGTACTGCGTTTGATTGCCGTGTCTGACTCCACCTCATTGGATATGTGAATCGCGCATGAATGAACTTCACAAACCGCTTGGTCAGCGGCCCGGTTCTTCCGCAAAGACCAACTCCAATCGATGGGTCATGATAGGATTGGGCGGCCTCGCTGTCGCCCTTCTTAGCCTGACGGCCTATATCTTCATCGATGCGCGCCAGGAAAACACCGCTGTTGTTGCACTCAATGATGCCAAGGTGGAACCCGAGAAAAAACCGGAACCACCGGTTCAGCAATCCGAAGATGAGAATACGGCTGATAGTCAGAGACTATCTCCATCAGACCCGTTGCCCGAGGAGATTGCACCCGAACCGCAGTCCAAGCCTTCTTTCAAGCCGCGGCCAGTAGAGAAAAAACGCCTTTCAAACTGGGTGCCACTGCCGGAACTGGTCGAAAAGTCCGAATTCGGCCCTCTTCCCAAGATATCTTCAAGTGGACTGCGCCCGCTTGATGCGTACTCTCAATCAAGCGGTCGGGTTGGTGCCAACCGCGTGGCAATCGTGGTTGGTGGACTTGGCCTGAGCCAATCTGGAAGCAAGGACGCAATCGCCGCGCTTCCCTCATCAATTACTCTTGGTTTTTCTCCTTTCGGCAACTCGCTGGGGCGCTGGGTTCAGCGTGCCCGTCAGGAGGGACATGAAGTGGTGCTACAGTTGCCCATGGAACCACTGGGCTACCCGTCCGTTAATCCCGGTCCTCACACTTTGAACAGCAAGGCAAGCGAAGGTGCCAATCTGGGCAACCTGAGATGGTCGCTTGGCCGAATGACAAACTATCCAGTTGTCATGAACTATCTGGGTGCCGGGGTTGCCGGAAAACATCAGATCATGCGCCCGCTATTGGAAGAAATACGCAATCGGGGCCTTGGTTATGTTGATGACGGAACGGTTCAGGTTAGCGCCGCTCCGCAACTTTCCAAGGAGATGAGACTTCCAAATGCAGTAGCCAATATGGTGGTGGATGCGTCCCGGGACAGCACCAGCATAAGAGCGCAACTGAAGGGTTTGGAACTGCTGGCGAAGAAGCGGGGATTTGCCATTGCCACCGCAACCGGGTTTCCTGAGAGTGTTGAGCAGATTTCCAAGTGGGCTAAAGAAGCCCCCAAAAACGGAATCCAGATCGTTCCCCTCAGTAATCTGATACGTGATTACGGTAACTGACATTGATGACTGATCCAGACTCCCTGCCCTACCGACCTTGCGTGGGTGTTATGGTCCTGAACCACGAGCAAAAGGTGTGGATGGGGCATCGACCCATCGTGGAGAATGATGAATTTCAGCCCGGCGACAAGAAGCGCTGGCAAATGCCACAGGGCGGTATAGACGAGGGGGAAGAGCCGCTGGCAGCAGCCAAACGGGAACTCTGGGAAGAAACTGGCATGACGGCGGTGACGCTGCTTGGCCAAACAGAAGACTGGCTGACTTATGACCTACCCAGTGATTTGATTGGCGTTGCGCTGAGAGGAAAATGGCGCGGACAGAAACAGCGCTGGTTTGTTTTTCGGTTTGAAGGAGATGAAAGCGATATCAACATCACCCACCCTCCTGACGGCGCGCCGGTTGAGTTTGATAGGTGGGAATGGGTAAATATGGATGAAGTCGCGCAGCGAATTGTCGCATTCAAGCGGGACGTTTACGAGCAGGTTATCAAGCAGTTTTCAAAGCTTACGGCCCAGTGACCCTGGCGCAATAGGCCGTTGCATTCGCACCTATGCCGATGGCTGCTCCATGAACCAGAATCCTATCCAGAAAGTATCTGCATAAAAACAGAGACAGCCTAAAACAGCGTCGATTCCAGATTGGTCAGTTGATCGAGATAAGACTGCGCGCTGGTTTTCCTGGCATCATCTTCAGCAGCATCGACTGCTTCCCTGGCAAGGCGCTTTTGATCATCAAAAACTTCCCGCGTGACGTCAGATTTCGGCAATGAAAATTCGGCGAGTACAGTTACACCTGACGGCGTGATGTCAGCAAAGCCGCCGGCGACAAAGAACGTTTGTTCCTCACCTTCCACCATCTGCGCACTGACAAGACCTGGGCGCAAAGCAGTCATGACAGGCGCATGGTTAGCCAGTACGCCCATATCCCCTTCTGTACCAGGGATGGTCACCATCTGCGCTTCCCCAGATAGGAGAAGCTGTTCGGGAGAAACGAGTTCAAAATTGAAATTGTCAGCCATCACCTAAGTCTTTCATCGAAAGCGCTTCATCAACTGCTTGCCGGACCCTGAACAGGTTCTGTTGAGTGCATCGTGCAGATCAACAAAACCGTTCCGCCATCATCAGGCAGCTTCTGCGGCCAGTTTCTGTGCTTTTTCAATCGCCTCATCAATATCGCCAACCATGTAGAAGGCGGCTTCAGGGAGGTGATCATACTCACCCGCAACCAGGCCCTTGAAGCCTTTGATTGTGTCTTCCAGATCAACCAGCTTGCCAGGCGCGCCTGTAAACACTTCGGCCACCGAGAACGGCTGCGACAGGAAGCGCTCAATCTTGCGGGCGCGAGCCACAGCCAGTTTGTCCTCTTCCGACAATTCGTCCATTCCCAGAATCGCAATAATGTCCTGAAGAGCTTTATAGCGCTGCAACACTTCCTGTGTCTGACGCGCCACCCCGTAGTGCTCTTCGCCGATTACTTGCGGATCGAGCATACGGGAAGTCGAATCAAGCGG
Source organism: uncultured Rhizobiaceae group bacterium (assembly GCA_937930635.1). GTDB lineage: Bacteria > Pseudomonadota > Alphaproteobacteria > Rhizobiales > Rhizobiaceae > Pseudahrensia. Next base: position 62,105 of record CALHCF010000020.1, on the reverse strand, counting down.
ATCCACAGCAGGATAGATACCTTTTTCAGCAATTGCGCGGTTCAACACCGTGGTCGCATCAAGGTGCGCAAATGATGTGGCAGGCGCGGGGTCTGTCAGGTCATCAGCAGGAACGTAAATAGCCTGCACTGATGTAATCGAACCCTTGGTGGTTGTCGTAATACGCTCCTGCATGGACCCCATATCTGTGGCCAGCGTGGGCTGATATCCAACAGCAGATGGAATACGGCCAAGCAGGGCAGACACTTCTGAACCGGCTTGCGTGAAACGGAAAATATTATCCACGAAGAACAACACATCCTGGCCTTCATCACGGAACTCTTCAGCGATCGTCAGACCGGAAAGAGCAACGCGAGCACGGGCTCCGGGAGGCTCGTTCATCTGGCCGAACACCATGGCGCATTTTGAACCGGCGGTAGACCCGCTGTTCTCCTGGGGATCTTTGTTCACACCGGACTCAATCATTTCCCAATAAAGGTCATTGCCTTCACGGGTACGTTCGCCAACACCGGCAAACACGGAATAACCACCATGGGCTTTCGCAATATTGTTGATGAGTTCGAGAATGAGAACGGTCTTGCCCACGCCCGCGCCACCAAACAGGCCGATCTTACCGCCTTTGGCGTAAGGTGCGAGCAGATCAACAACCTTAATACCGGTAACAAGAATTTCCGATTCGGTAGACTGATCAACATATTCCGGGGCTTCGGCATGAATAGGCCGGGTGCCTTTTGCGCCGATCGCTCCGGCTTCATCCACCGGCTCACCAATAACATTCATGATGCGGCCAAGCGTTTCTTCACCCACCGGCATCGCAATCGGGGCCCCGGTATCAGCGACCTTCAACCCACGGACCAGGCCTTCCGTCGCATCCATAGCAATTGTACGCACGGTATTTTCGCCAAGGTGCTGCGCAACTTCCAGAACAAGGCGAACCCCGTTGTTGTCGCATTCCAGCGCATTCAGGATCGGCGGCAGATGGCCATCGAACTGAACGTCAACGACAGCACCAATAACCTGTGAAATCTCACCGGCCTGGCCCTTTGCCGTAGCGGCTTTCTTGGCAGGTGCTTTTTTGACAGCGGCGGCTTTTGCCGGGGCCTTTTTAACCGCCGTCTTTTTTGCCGCTGTCTTTTTGGGGGCTGCTGCTTTCGCCATAATGTCTAACCCTTTTTCAAGTCCCTTTGCGGCTCCAGGCCGGCGGGATTTTTACAACTAGAGTGCTTCCGCACCCGAGATAATTTCAATCAGTTCCTTGGTGATCTGAGCCTGACGCTGACGGTTAAAGGTCAGTGTCAGTTTGTCGATCATTTCACCCGCATTACGCGTCGCGTTATCCATCGCAGACATGCGCGCGCCCTGTTCGGACGCGGCATTTTCAAGCAATGCACGGAAAATCTGAACCGCAACATTGCGGGGCAACAGATCTTCCAGAATCTCAGCCTCATCAGGCTCGTAGTCATAGACGGTTGAAGCGGATGAAGCCGTTTCAGCCTCCTCAACTTCCTTGATTTCCGGCGGGATAATCTGCTGAGCCGTTGGCACCTGGCTGATTACCGACTGAAACTCAGCATAAAACAGCGTGGCAACATCAAACTCTCCGGCATCGAACATGGCCAGAACCTGCTTGGTGATGTCATTGGCATTGTCGAAGCCGACATATTTCACATCACGCAGATCAACTGTCGGCAGCATGATATCGGCAAACTCGCGCTTCAAAACATCCGCGCCTTTTTTACCGACAGGCAGGATCTTTACCTGCTTGCCACCGGCAAGCAATTCACGCGCCCGGTCACGTGCCAAACGCGAAATGGAAGAATTGAACCCGCCACACAGGCCGCGTTCGGCTGTCGCAACAACCAGCAGGTGAGTCTGATCGCCGCCTGTACCAGACAACAGCTTTGGCGCACCTTCAGAATCACCAATCGCCGTAGCGATGTTGGCCATAACGGCGTCCATCCGCTGGGAAAACGGGCGAGCAGATTCCGCAGCCTGCTGAGCGCGGCGCAGTTTTGCAGCCGCCACCATCTGCATGGCCTTGGTGATCTTCTGTGTCGCTTTGACCGAAGCGATGCGGTTTCTAAGATCCTTGAGTGATGCCATTAAGGGTTGTCCCTATTGCCTTTAACCGGTCAGCGCCCTAGCCGAAGCCCTTGGCGAAAGCGTCAATCGCCGCCTTCAGCTGGGTTTCCAGATCATCATCAAGCGCCTTCTTGGCGGCAATCGAATTCAGCAACTCCATGTGGTCGGACCGCAGGGAGATCAACAAACCTTCTTCAAATGCCCCAACCTTGGAAACTTCCAGATCATCCAGATACCCGTTCACGCCAGCAAACAGAACAGCAACCTGTTCCTCCACTTTCAGCGGGGAGAATTGCGGTTGTTTCAGCAATTCTGTCAAACGCGCACCGCGATTCAACAGCCGTTGTGTCGATGCATCCAGATCTGAGCCGAACTGAGCAAACGCAGCCATCTCGCGATATTGAGCAAGCTCGCCTTTAATAGAACCGGCAACCTGTTTCATGGCTTTAATTTGCGCAGACGAACCCACGCGCGAAACAGACAGACCAACGTTCACAGCCGGGCGAATGCCCTGGAAGAAAAGATCAGTTTCCAGAAAGATCTGACCATCGGTGATCGAGATAACATTGGTCGGAATAAATGCCGACACGTCGTTACCCTGCGTTTCAATAACCGGAAGAGCCGTCAGTGAGCCAAGACCTGCATCCTCGCCCATCTTCGCCGAGCGCTCAAGCAGGCGCGAGTGCAGATAGAAAACGTCACCGGGATAAGCTTCACGTCCAGGCGGACGACGCAGAAGCAGCGACATCTGACGGTAAGCAACGGCCTGTTTCGACAAATCGTCATAGCCAATCAGCGCATGCATTCCGTTGTCACGGAAATATTCACCCATCGCGCACCCGGTAAAGGGTGCCAGATACTGCATCGGTGCCGGGTCGGAAGCGGTTGCAGCCACAATGATCGAATACTCAAGAGCACCACGCTCTTCGAGCACTTTCACGAACTGCGCAACTGTGGAGCGCTTCTGTCCTACAGCGACATAAACACAATACAATTTATCGGTTTCATCATCACCCGCATGGGCGGGAGCCTGATTGAGAAAAGTATCCAGAATGATCGCGGTTTTCCCGGTCTGGCGGTCGCCAATCACAAGCTCGCGCTGACCACGGCCAACAGGGATAAGGGCGTCAATAGCCTTCAGACCGGTTGCCATGGGCTCATGCACTGACTTGCGGGGAATAATGCCCGGCGCCTTCACATCAACACGGGCCCGGGTCTTGGCCTTGATCGGGCCTTTGCCATCAATTGGGTTGCCCAGTCCGTCAACCACACGGCCCAGCAGCTCCTTACCAACAGGAACATCCACAATGGCGCCGGTCCGTTTAACCGTGTCGCCTTCCTTGATGCCACGGTCGTTGCCGAAGATAACAACACCAACGTTGTCAGTCTCCAGGTTCAGGGCCATGCCCCGAATACCGCCAGGAAACTCGACCATTTCACCGGCCTGAACCTTGTCGAGGCCGTAAACACGGGCGATACCATCACCGACGGAGAGAACCTGTCCGACTTCCGAGACTTCCGCCTCTTTGCCGAAATTTTTAATCTGGTCTTTCAGAATTGCGGAAATTTCCGCAGCACGAATGTCCATTAGCCGACCTCTTTAAGTGCGAGCTTTAGGGAAGAGAGTTTTGTTTTGATTGATGTGTCGATCTGACGTGAACCAACCTTTACGATCATGCCGCCCAAAAGCGACGGATCAACGGTCACGTCAAGTGCCACATCCTTGCCGACCACGCCTTTCAGCGTTGCCTTCAATTGCTTTGTCTGATCTGCCGTCAGCTTATGGGCGACAGATACTTCTGCGCTGATCTCGCCGCGGTGTTCAGCAAGTTTTTGCCTGAACGAACGAACCATATCGGGCACAGCAAACAGGCGCCGGTTGCCAGCAACCACGCGTACGAAATTACCGACCATTCCCGTAATCTTGGCTTTATCAAGTACAGCGCCAACAGCGCCCTGCTGCTCATCAGCCGAGAACACGGGGGATTTGACCAATCGCGTGAGATCTTCACTGCCAGCCAGCAGCGCATCCAGACGACCAAGATCTTTTTCAACGGCGGGCAGCTTCTTTTCAGACAGCGCCAGTTCAAACAGCGCCGATGCATAGCGCTCTGCCACTCCGGAAATCTGACCGGATGCTGGGGAAGAGGAATCTGCCACGTGGTTTCTTCTCTGGCGGTGTTGTGTCAGCGCCATACCACCGTCAATGCGGGGTCAAAAGCGCCAGACATGATGATTGTCCCTGCTCAGCCAGTAACGCACAGGATTGTAAGCCAGTCGCCACCCGCTGAACCGCGCGTTCCCTAGCACGGGCTATTTTGAGTCGCAACAGCCTAAAACGGTGCTTTTTTATTTCGTCCAGATGCTTTTGGCAGCGCAATCAAAACAAGTCTAAAACATAGGCAAACGAGAAAAAGGCCATTGCACCTTCCACCAACGTTGCCACCACAATGAACGGACTGATGGCCCCATTGAAAACCAGCGAGATGATTCGCCCCAAAACTACGAAGAAAAGTGCCGTTCCAAGCGCCATGTACATCAGTGGTTGCGGGTGAAGCACCAGGACTGCCAGCCCAAGACCGGTGAGCATGCCACCCACAGCGGACCGCACCTCCGAAACACCATCCCTGCTGCCCTCCACTATAGCCAGCCCCGTCAGCCGCATCATTGACTTTGGGAATAACAGGAAGCCAAGACCCAGAAAGGTTGTGATGACTGCGGAAAGCCAGGCAAGCCACTCCGCAGGCTTATCAAGAAAATCATCCAGAGATTTTGGATAGACAAGTTCTATAGAGGCGAAGATATCAAAAATCAGATCAAGCATAGGCGGGTATCTCTTACAGGGCGCAGTTTAAAGACGATAACGGCATCGCATTTCGACTGTAAATGATGGCACTGTTGAAAACATTTTCCGGACCCGTTGCAATTTCGGCCAATAGCTCCTTTACGTAACGTTCATTCGCAGCATAATTTTAAGGGTAAAACTCTCATGCAAGAACTTATTTCACGTATTGTCTCAAATGTCGGCATCGACGAAGGCCTCGCCCAAAAGGCTGTTGGCATGCTGCTCGGCTTTCTTCAGGATCAAGGCGAAGACAGCCCGGCAGCATCCCTGATCAGCCAGATTCCAGGTGCCGGCGATATGATCGCTCAGTTTGGTGGTGGTGAAGAGGCTGCAGGTGGTGGCGGATTAATGGGATCCGTCATGGGCGCAGTTTCAAGCCTGACAGGCGGTTCCGGCGGTGCTGGGGATATGATGGCCATGGGCCAGTCACTGATGTCCGAAGGTATGGATATGGACCAGATCAAAGGTGTTGCATCCGAAACCTTCAATTTCGCCCAGGAAAATGTGGGCGAAGACCTGGTCAATCAGGTGAAGGACTCGATCCCCGGAATTGGTCAGTTTCTATAAAACCATTGTCAATTCAAAGATTTTCTGTGGGCCAGTATAAATATTGGCCCACAGATGATGGCCCCACGAAGCGTCCATCCCACAGAGTATTTTGGGCGGCGGCTTTCAACACCGGGTCAATCAGGCTGCCTTGGCCGACGTAGCCTGCTTCATTTCTTCTTTGGATTCAGCCTGTTCTCGGGCAAGGTTTTCGCGTTGACTAGCTATAATACCACCCTTTCGTGCTTCAGCATATTCGAGCGCTTCGAGCATCGGCCCATCCAGAACCCCCTTTCGATGCGCAACCTGCATCATAATCAGATGCGGATCATTGTTGGCTTCGATCAACACTGGGCCATCGGCACCAACAGCAACATCAAATCCGAGTATTCCTGCTCCAGGCAGCAATCGGGCTGCATCAAGCGCCGTTTTGCATATCTGCTCCCAGTAAGGAACAGTTTCACCTTCGATCAGGCAGTCACTGGAAGGGTGGTTTGACAAGAATTCTGCATCCGCGCCCATGGCCGTAAGAGCCTTCCCAAGCTTGCCGGTTTCAGGATCAATTGTCGCCAGCAAATTGCCTTTGCGCCAAAAATTATCGGCAACATTGCCGTCACCAGTGAGTTTGGCAACGCAGCGGTAGATTTCGACACCACGCGGTGTTTCAAGCGTTACCACCCTCATTGTCGGCACACCCCCGCCGCACATCTTCTGAAAGAACGAATGCGGCTCAATGCAGGACTGAAAGATATAGTCGCCGGAAAACTTGCTTTCGATCTCATTCCAGAAATAAGCAACCGAGATCGTTTTTCCATTGCTGAGGGTAATTTCCTTGGACTTTACATCATAAGCATCGATACGCGTTGAACCGAGGCTCTGGGTTGAAGAAACCGGCTTCCCAAATACAGGTAGGACAGCATTGCTCAAAAAATCTCCCAGACTGCTTTCGTCAGCCAGACGGCACACAGAACCCTCCGGATAATGTCCACCGGCAATTGCCAGCGTCTTAGTGGTCGGGACTCCAAAGCCTGAGAGCATTTTTTCAAAGGCGAGTTTGTCGTTTACAAGCCCTGTGAACATATTGAGTTCCATGAAAGTGCCCCAGATGGCGCGAGACTTCTGCAACCCAACAAAACGCTTCTTATCCTCTGCGGAATAAGTCTCATCATCAAACAGACAAAGCAGATAATACTCGTGGACCGACAGTTTGTTGCCCCTCATACAATAGCTGAGGAGGTCTCTGATTTGACCTGGAAGAGATTTGCCAAAATTTTCCACCACACGTGGCATCAGTTCTGCGAATGCCAGTTCAGGTTTGGCCGCCATCACGTCGAGAACGCTGGTCTCATTCTTGTCTTGCATGGTGAGAATCCTCTTCCATCCTATACACATCAAAGGTGCAGTTGTGGTGAGTCAATTTATCAGTTGGAGGATTACGAAATAGCTAAAGATCGCTCAAAAATCCCGCATCATGGCCTATAAGAAACTCTGCGGGTCCACATCTATCTGGACGCGCAGACTTCCCCGCTCCTTTGGTCCGTTCGCAATCCAGGACCGCAGATAGGCCTGCACATCAAATGAACGGGATGTATGGACCAATAATCGATAGCGAAAACGCCCGCGGACCAGTGCCATGGGTGCTTCCGCGGGCCCCAACAGCATGATATCGTCGACTTTCGGCGCCGCTTTTCGAAGGGCCAAAGCATGGCTTTCAGCTTCACGCTTGTCCGTTCCAGATATTATTATTGAGACAAGCCGCGCAAAGGGCGGTAACCCTGCCGCCCGGCGCAAGCCAATTTCACGTTCGTAGAAGGCTTTCCGATTGCCATTGGCGATAGCGGCAATCACAGGATGCTCCGGCGCGTAGGTCTGGAGCAGACCAATTGATTTTCCGCCCGCACGTCCGGCTCTGCCTGTCACTTGCGACAGAAGCTGAAAGGTCCGTTCCGCCGCCCGTGGATCACCATTGGCAAGCCCAAGATCGGCGTCTACCACTCCGACGCAGGTCATCAAAGGAAAATTGTGCCCTTTGGCCACAAGCTGAGTGCCGATGACGATATCAACCTCACCTTTGGCAATCGCTTCAAGTTCCAAACGCAAACGGTTCACGCCACCCAACATATCCGACGACAGAACAATGATCCGCGCGTCGGGGAAATCGATATCAACCTCCTCTGCCAACCGTTCGACGCCCGGTCCACAGGCAGCCAGATGGTCCAGCGTGCCGCAATTGGTGCACGCTTCCGGTACTGGCTCGTTGTGTCCGCAATGATGACACTGAAGCTGATTGCGGAAGCGGTGCTCAACCAGCCAGGCCGAGCAATTGTTACACTCAAAGCGAAAACCGCAGACCCGGCACAGGGTTAGCGGGGCATAACCACGCCGGTTGAGAAACAGCAATGCCTGCTCGTTTCGACCAAGCGCACCCTCTATTGCCTGGGTGAGCACAGGAGACAGAAACTTACCACGCGGTGGCGGGTCTTTGCGCATGTCGATGGTCAAAAGTTCGGGCAGAACGGCATCTGCATGACGTTCAACCAGCTTGACGTGACCGTAACGGCCGTTTTCCACGTTCACCCGGCTTTCAATCGACGGCGTCGCGGATGACAGAATGCAGGGAAACCCGCCAAGCGAAGCCCGCACGACAGCCATATCACGGGCGTTGTAGAAAACGCGGTCTTCCTGCTTGTAAGCGCCATCATGTTCCTCATCGACGACAATGAGGCCCAATTCACGAAATGGCAGGAACAGAGCTGATCGGGCACCAACAACGATTCGTACCTGCCCTGTGGCCACCTGACGCCACACCCGTTCGCGCATTTTTGGTGCCAAGCCGGAATGCCACGACGCAGGTTGCGCGCCGAAACGCTCTTCAAACCGCTCCAGAAAGGTGGTGGTCAGGGCAATTTCAGGCAACAAAACCAGGATTTGTCTGTTTTGAGCAAGAGAAGCGGCAATTGCTTCCAGATAGACTTCCGTTTTGCCGGAACCTGTGACGCCATCAAGCAGCGTTGTCGAAAACCTGTCTTCTGCGACCCTTGTGACAAGAACAGAAGCCGCCGTGTCCTGCTCATCACGAAGCTGCGGCTTGTCAGCAGTTTCAACGGGCGTGGGCACAACGGGCGGTGCAGGAATGAGCACGGGTTCAAAGAGGCCCTGTTTGGAAAGACCGTCAATTACCGACGAACTTGTGCCGGCCGCATGAGCAAGACCGGACCGCGTCCACGCCATGCCTTCATGTTCATGCAGCAATTCCAGAACCCTGCGACGGGCATCGGTCATGCGTTCCGGTTCGCCACCACGAAAACGCAAACCCTCCATAGGCGCTTCGGGGTCCAGCGCACCCGGCGCGCGCAATACGGACCGTAACACCATGCCAGCCGGCGAAACGGTATAATGGGCAACCCAGTCGACAAAATCACGCATCGCCCTGGTGAGAGGTGGACAATCAAACCGCTGTTCCACAAGCCTCAATTTCGCGGGATCAACCGGATTATCATCATCTGTTGGTTCCCATACGACAGCGGCCACCTTTCGTGGACCAAGCGGCACCTGAACAAAATCTCCCGGCACCAGATTCATCGCCTCAGGAACAGCATAGGAATATGGCCGGTCTGCCGGAATCGGCAGTAAAACTGACACCGTCTCCAATCTGTCTTGTAAATCGAGTTCCAAGCCAATTAATCCTGAGTGCGTGTTTGTAGGTGACCTTGCCATCGGGCTCGGTTAAACAGATGGCTATTGTTGCCCGAGTATGGGCATTGCGCTTCGGAGATGCGACCCATGAAATTCTTTCTCGACACAGCCGATGTGGATGAAATCCGCGAATGGAATGCAACAGGACTTCTTGACGGTGTAACCACCAATCCGTCTCTGATCCTAAAATCAGGGCGCGATATCAAGGAAGTGCTGGCTGAAATCTGTGAGATTGTCGATGGCGATGTTTCCGGCGAAGTGGCAGCAACTGACTACGATACGATGCTGAAAGAAGGCCGGGCACTGGCGCAGATCGCCTCCAATATCTGCATCAAACTCCCAACCACGCTTGATGGCGTGAAAGCCTGCAAGACGCTGACGGGAGAAGGCCACAAGACCAACATGACGCTTTGCTTTTCAGCAACGCAGGCACTTTTGGTCGCCAAAGCCGGGGCCACTTATGTCTCGCCGTTCATTGGGAGACTCGATGATATGGGCATTGACGGCATGGAGTTGATCGAGGAAATCCGCACCATTTACGACAATTATGATTTTGAAACAGAAATACTTGCGGCTTCGATCCGTACGCTCAATCATGTCAAGGATTGTGCCATGGCCGGTGCTGATGTTGCCACATTGCCGCCAAGCACCATTGAAAAGCTGGTCAAACACCCACTGACCGACAAGGGCCTCGAAGCCTTTCTGGCCGACTGGGCAAAGACCGGGCAGTCGATCTAGGTTTAGGCTCCTCAACTTAAACCCTTCCCTAACTCCGGTCATGGCACAATTTGCGGCATGACCGGAATCGCTGAAACACTTGTCTTTGCCGCCCCCTGCCTTCTCAAGGCACGGGCCGAATGGTTGATGCACCTCAAATCCGAACGACGTGTCGCCGCCAAAACACTGGAAGCCTATGAGCGCGATTTGCGCCAGTTCTGTATCTTCCTCACCGACTACCACGCGCGTCCAGCCAAAAAAAACGACTTTGCCGATCTTAAGCCACTCAACATGCGCGGTTATCTCGCCCGTCGGCGTGAAGCCGGCAATGGCGCACGCACTATCGCACGCGATCTTGCAGGAATTCGCTCCTTTGTCCGCTTTCTTGAAAAGAATGGAGAGGCATCAAGCGCCGGGCTGATGGCAATGCGACCACCCAAGCAACCCGGTACTCTTCCCAAGCCGGTATCACCCGAAGACGCATTGCGGCTGTCAGATACAGCGATGCAAATGCAGGCTGAACCATGGATTGCCGCCCGGGATGCAGCTCTCATGACCCTGCTCTACGGCTGCGGATTGCGCATTTCAGAAGCAGTGAGCCTGACACCCATCGATTTCGGTATCTCGGCAGCAACAAAGGGGAAAACAAATACCACTGCGCTGCGCATTCTTGGAAAGGGAGGCAAGGTCCGCATCGTGCCTCTGCTGCCCATCGTTTGCGAAGCGATGGAGACTTACCTGCGCCTTTGTCCTTTTGTCCTGGCCGCAGATGACCCTCTCTTTCGCGGCGCACGGGGCGGACCGGTTCAACCTGCCGTCATCCAGCGCGCGATGCGGATAATGCGTGGTGCGCTTGACCTACCGGCAACAGCGACACCACACGCTTTGCGCCACTCCTTTGCGACCCACCTGCTGGGCAATGGCGGTGATTTGCGAGCCATCCAGGAATTACTGGGCCATGCCAGCCTTTCCACCACACAAAAATACACAGCTGTCGATACAGAGCAGTTGCTAAAAACCTGGAGCGCAGCCCATCCACGGGCCTAAAGGAATTTTCATGAAACCAATCAAACATTTGGTAATTGCTTTTGCGGTTGTCGCAGGCATGACAACAACCGCTTCAGCCCAAACGGTCAGCGATAAGAAGCCAACAGAGTTTCACTGCACAGGCTCCAACCTGCTGCCGCAAATGAAAAAGGAAGCCCCGGTCATCGCAGCAAACCTTGCGAAAGAAGCTGCGGCCATGCCGTATGGCAAAGGGCTGACCTGGAAGATTGAAAAGGACGGCATCGAACCATCCTACCTGTTTGGCACCATGCATCTTTCAGACCCGCGTATGCTGACCCTGAAACCTGGTTCCCAGACCGCCTTTGACAACGCTTCCACAGTAGCGCTCGAAATTACTGAAATTCTTGATCCGATAATCATGGCACAAAAGGCGATCAGCCTGCTGCAATACACATTGTATACGGATGGCCAGACCCTCGATACGAGACTGAAAAAAGAGGATGCCGCGCTTGTTAAAACGAAAGTGGCCCAAAAACTTGGCCTGCCCTGGAATGTAGCCAGCCGCATGAGGCCGTGGGCCCTCATGGGGTCGCTTGCCCTTCCCGCCTGCGAACTGGCCCGCAAGAACGCGCAAAAACCATTTCTCGATATGAAACTTGGCAGAGACGCGAAAGCTGCAGGTAAAACCCTGGTCGGACTGGAAACCCTTGAAAGCCAGATGAAGGCCATGGCCAGCCTGCCAGAGGGATTTGCTGTTCAAGGCCTTGTCCAGTCTGTTCGCTTGGGCAACCGGATGGATGACCTGTTTGAAACCATGATCCAGCTCTACCAAAAGGAGGACGTCGCCACCATTTGGTCGATGATGAAGCGCATCGGGACCACAGGCTTTGTAAAGGCGCAGGAGAATGCAAATTATGCGGCTTTCCAGCGCATCATCGTTGATGCCCGCAATGTCTCCATGGTGGACGCCGCCGAAGGATTGTTGAACAAAGGCGGTGCCTTCATTGCCGTGGGTGCGCTTCACCTGCCGGGAGAAAGCGGCATCGCAAATATTCTGGCCAAAAAGGGATACAGAGTAACAAGGGTTCAGCCCTAAACGTCCCATATCGGCACAGATTGGAATGAAAAAGCTGGCACAAGGATTGCAAATCCAATTGCAAAGCGCACCCGCGCACGCAAAACAGGATTTGACCCATGCGAGCCCTTTTGACCGCCACCCTCATCGCTTCCAGCCTGGCCACCGCCGTACAGGCCGCCGATTTCCGTCTTTACCCAGGGTTTCGCGACCGCAATGCATTGGTCGAAATGACCACCGATAAAGGGCTGATCATCGAAGTAGTCCTGCGTTGTTCGCGCGACAAACAGGGTCGTGTAAAGGCGGGGATTATGACCTATTCAAAAGTCGAGCGGCTTTATTGCTCGTCAAAAAACCGTTGTTTCCGCAATTCAGACGACGCCGCTGACAACACCTGCAGCTAGGCTGAGGGCCACTTACCCAGAGGTATCTTGCAGCTTTATTCGTTGGTGACTGCGGATAAACAATGCCCCTCCGCCAAATAGATAGCGCAGACCGGCAATAACGATTGTGCGGTCTGCCAAAGCTTAGGTCCTGTGATTGAGCATAAACGCAAGGGCGTATCTTTTACGGTTGGCGGATACCCATCAAGACGCCTCTCAAAGGTTGGCGCGGTATTGCTGACGCAGGGCATCAATAGGTTTGAAACCCTCACCCTTGTCGATATGCCAGAACGTCCAGCCATTGCAGGCATCAAGGCCCTGCACTTCAGCTCCCATACGGTGGATCGAGGCAGCATTGCCCTTGTGCTCAACTGAGCCGTCGAGACGGACCCTGACCTGCCAGCGTTTTTTGGAATCCTGTAAAACGTCGCCAGCATTCAACAACCCCGTTTCGATCATGGCACCGAAAGGCACACGTGGTTCGGCGCGCTTGCCGGTTGTCACCACCAGTTCCGCCTTGGGTGCAGGAACAATGTCTTCGATACGTTTGGTAGCCGCATCGATGTAGTCCTGCTCCCGCTCAATACCAATGAAGCTGCGGCGCAAACGCTTGGCGACCGCTCCGGTGGTGCCTGTCCCAAAAAAGGGATCAAGAACGACATCACCCGGTTTGGTTGAAGCCATGAGAACCCGATGCAGCAGAGCTTCAGGTTTTTGAGTGGGATGGACTTTCTTGCCATCAGCACCTTTCAGCCGCTCCCCGCCATTGCAGATCGGGAATACCCAGTCAGAGCGCATTTGCACGTCTTCGTTGGCCATTTTCATGGCATCATAGTTGAAGGTATAACCTTTAGCGTTTTGATCGCGTGATGCCCAGATCATTGTCTCATGAGCATTGGTGAAGCGACGACCGCGAAAATTCGGCATGGGATTGGTCTTGCGCCAGACAATATCGTTCAGGATCCAGAACTTCATATCCTGCAAGATGGTGCCGACGCGAAAAATGTTGTGATAAGAACCTATTACCCAGATCGTGCCAGATGGTTTTAAAACCCTGCGCACAGCCAGCAACCAGGCCCGGGTAAAATCATCATAAGCACGGAAGGTGTCGAACTGGTCCCAATCGTTATCACAGGCATCGACCTTTGACTGATCAGGGCGGGCAAGATCGCCGCCCAGTTGCAGATTGTAGGGAGGATCAGCAAACACGACATCGACGGAATTTGCCGGCAGCGCCTCCAGCGCAGCAACACAATCACCTTTAACAATGGTGTTCAGCCATTCCGGCTCTTTAGATTTTGAGGAAGAGAGCGGACGCAATTCCGCGGCAGTAAGAACACGCATAACAACCCAGACACAAAACAAACTAAGGCTTTGGTAAGGTTACCCAACTGCATGAATATTTGTTTAAGCACCCGCAATCAGTCCAGCCACAGCGTTGCGGACGGGTGTTCCCTCGATTACATATCGACAAATCTTCCTCCCCAAACCGGATTCTCCATGACGGCCATAGAACTCGTTATTTTTGACTGCGACGGTACGCTTATGGATACCGAAGTTCTTGTCGCAGAGGTCGAGACAGAGATGCTGGCAGAGTATGGGTCCACATTGAGCGTTCAGGAGTTTGCTGTCCGCTTTGCTGGAACCAGCACCGATGTTGTAAAGAAAACCATGGAGGAAGAACTGGGTCGTGCGCTTCCCGATGACTATGTCGCAAGAGTTAAAGGCAAGGTGAACGAGCGGTTGTGGCGCGAAGCAAAGCCCATGGACGGCGCTCAGCAGGTATTGGACATGTTCGATCAGCCACGCTGCATCTGTTCCAATGCCGGACTTGAAAAACTCAAGATCGAACTGACACGTGGAGAATTGTGGGATCGGTTCCGCCCCTATGTCTTTTCAGCACGAGATACTGACAACGTTGCGCATAAACCAGCACCGGACATCTTTCTCCACGCCGCTTCCCAGTTTGGCGTAGAGCCTCAGGCCTGTGCGGTAATTGAAGACTCAGTTACCGGCGTTACCGGAGCAAAGGCAGCAGGAATGCGCACCATAGGGTTTGTTGGCGGCAGCCATGCACAGCGCGGTCTCGCAGACGAACTGACTGACGCGGGAGCAGAAACAGTTGTCAAAAAACTGACAGACATTCCCCCTGTCCTTGAAGCACTCGCGCTATGGAACGAAGAGGCAAGCTAAGCAGTGAGCAAAGAAATATGCGCCACAAATGACATTGAATCACTCGTAGTTTGATCTAGTTCACGGCTCTTTCAGAAATGCCGCCATGTTTGGCACTCCACGGATAGGGTGCGTTCAGAAATTCCTCAACGGCCGCTAAAGTCTTATCATCAAACAGTTTTTGGGCGCGGGCAACCTTGAGCACATCTGGCCATGTCGTCAGATAATGCAGGTTCATACCATGCTCCCTCAGGGTCTGGGGCGCATCCTTGAAAATATCATAATAGAAAACGGAAAACGTATCGCTGACATCTGCCCCGGCCTCCCGGATCGCCTCGGCAAAACCGATTTTTGAACCGCCATCGGTAGTCAGATCCTCAACAAACAAAACCCTTTGGCCTTCTTTTAGATCACCTTCAATACGCGCATTGCGTCCAAAGCCCTTGGGTTTCTTTCTAATGTAGATCATCGGCAGCCCAAGGCGCTCCGCCATAAAAGCCGCATAAGGAATTCCAGCCGTCTCACCGCCTGCAACAACATCGTACTTTTCCAGTCCGGCATCACGCATCACAGTTGCACAACCAAAATCGGAAACCGCGGAACGAATACGGGGATAGGAAATCAGTTTGCGGCAATCGATATAGACCGGGCTCTTCAAACCGGAAGTGAAGGTATAGGGTTCGTCTGAACGGAAATGAACAGCACCGATTTCCCAGAGCATTTTCGCCGTTAACTCAGCGATCGTTTCCTTATCGGGAAAGGAGTTTTGAAACATCAGTCTGCCTCCACGTACCAAAACACATCAAAACCAGGATCAAAGACCGTAACATCACCAGCCCTGGTGCTAATTTTTTGCGGGAATGTCACGGGAGTATTGCCCTTCACAAGGGTCATACGCGTTTCATTCACAGGCAAACCATAAAATGCAGGACCGTTGCGCGAGGCAAACTGTTCCAGCTGCTCCAGCGCCTTTTCCTCTTCAAAAACGTGGGCCAGCAGGCTCATCGTATTGATAGAGGTATAACAACCAGCGCAACCACATGCATTCTCCTTCAAGTCTGTGGCGTGTGGCGCGCTATCCGTCCCAAGGAAAAACCGGATATCACCACTGGTTGCCGCAGCCCGCAGGGCAAGGCGATGCTGTTCTCGCTTGGCGACGGGCAGGCAGTAATAGTGTGGTCGAATGCCACCAACCAGCAAATGGTTGCGGTTGATGATCAGGTGATGGGTCGTGATTGTCGCTCCAATATCGCTGTCACTGGCCATCACATAGTCCACACCTTCGCGCGTGGTCACATGTTCCATAACAACCCGTAATCCAGGTACCCGGCGGCGCAACGGATCAAGCACCCGGTCGATAAAAACAGCCTCACGATCAAAAATATCGATGTCGGAATCTGTCACTTCGCCGTGCACACAAAGGGGTATATCTATCTGCGCCATGCGCTCCAGCACAGGCAGCACCTTGTCAAAATCACGAACGCCGGATTCAGAATTGGTGGTGGCACCCGCCGGATAGAGTTTCAGCGCCTTCACGAGACCGGATTTTGCGGCTTCTTCCACATCATCAGGATCGGTTGTCTCCGTAAGATAGAGCGTCATCAGCGGTTCAAAAGAAACCTCCGGGGACAAGGCCTGCAAAATACGTTCACGGTAGGTGCGGGCCTGCACTGCGGTCACGACTGGTGGAACTAGATTGGGCATAATGATTGCGCGGGCAAAGTGGCGCGCGCTGTCACCGACAACACCTTCCAACATCCCACCATCGCGCAGGTGCAGATGCCAGTCATCGGGTCT
Organism: uncultured Rhizobiaceae group bacterium; assembly: GCA_937930635.1. Classification (GTDB taxonomy): domain Bacteria; phylum Pseudomonadota; class Alphaproteobacteria; order Rhizobiales; family Rhizobiaceae; genus Pseudahrensia. The sequence continues at coordinate 45,784 of CALHCF010000020.1, read as the reverse complement.
GGGTATGGTGATTTTTGCCTGCATGATCCAACTGCCTGCCTGAAAACTCAGTCTTATCGATGCGGCATCATGCCTGCGAATGCAATTGTTGCAGCACAAGTGTCCCCGCCAAAGCGGGTCTCTGGCACAGCAGAGTTACCGTCAGCAAAAACCAATCAGACTGATTCCGTAGAAACGGAAACAGTCTAACGGGTTAAAAATCGATAGATTGCTGCTGGAATGTTGGAATAGTCATCGGTCCAAGCGACAGTTTCACCTGCGTTTATATTTTTCCATTCATCCCGATCTGCCAAATCAACCAACGCCGCTTCATCACGAGCAAGAACAACAACAGTGCTGCGTGAAGCCCATTCCGTCTTCTGCTCCTCATCGGAAGGTTGAATCGTGGCGATACGGCCAACAAGGCCGGTTTCTTTGGCAATCGCGGCAAGCACACTCCCCAATTCCATATAACGGTTGGAAATATGAACCGCCAACATGCCGCCATCAGCAAGCTTGTCGCGATAAAGCTGAAACGCTTCAACCGTCAACAGATGGGTAGGAATTGAATCGGACGAGAAAGCGTCCACCAGCAGATAATCAAATTTACCGGCAGGTTCCTTGGCGAGAGTCAGACGGGCATCGCCGATCACGATGGGGTCTCCCTCACCACAGGCCGATACATAGCGAAAAAGTTTCGGGTCACTGGCGACATCGACAACAACCTTGTCGATTTCATAACTGGTCCATCGCTCGCCCGGTTTGCGGTGGCAAAGGATCGAACCCGTACCCAGACCCGCTACCCCCATTTCGGCTGGCTTGCCGGCAAGCTGGTCTTGTTTGGCAAAAAGTGAATGCGCAATTGCACTGGATGCATGATAGTAGGTCAGCGGCTGCGGGCGCCAGGTGGGCCCTTTTTCCAGATCCGAACGGCGCATGGCACCATGCACCGTGCTGCCATGTTTCATGAGATTGAACGCACCGTTGTTGTCTTTACGCACTGTCACAGAACCAAAGAAAGACCGTTCAGCAAACTCAAATTTACGATGGCTGCCAATAGCCGAACTGAGTGCAAATATGCAGATCATCGCCCCCAAAAGCAAAGCCTGACTCGGAATTCCGAACTTTGGCTTCCCATTAGTTTCGTAGATGCTGGGACGGCAAAGCAACGCGGTCAGAACCAAAAGCGGATATTCCACGACAGTATCAAACAGCACCGGAGACAAAAGCGTCGTTGTGGCACCACCAAGCACTCCACCAAAGGACATCCAGAGGTAAAACGAAGTCAGGTCATCTGCTTCAGGGCGAAGTTTAACGAGGAAGCTATGGGCCAACAGCGCCGCGAAGAAAAAGAAGGCCAGATGGCCTGCAAACATGAGCCATGGCAGAAAAACCACGCCAAACAAAAGATTGATAAACGGAATAACCGACAGAGCCAGAGTGATATTCGACAACACGGGTAGCGAGAAGAACGGCTTGCGCGCAAAGGCCAGAACGAACGTTAAAAGAAACAGGGCAAGCGGAATGACCCACATGAAGGGGGCCGCTGCAATATCTGTTGAAATATGAGCGGTAACTGCAACCAGGAGACCTGAAGGAACAAAGGCCAGTGCGGTCCATTGGGCCCGTTGTTTCCATGGTGACGCAGAAGCATCGCTGGCTTTGGTCACAACCGCAGTACTGGCAGCTTTACGCCTGTCACTGCTGCGCGAGATCGCAACAAAGGCACAGATTGCTATCAATCCGGTCAGCAGCGCAAAACCGGCAGCCCAGCTGAAAGTCTGGTCCGACAGGGTCAACGCCGGTTCAAGTGCCACAATATACAAAATGAGGGATGCGAAAGAGCCAATATTGCTGGCGCCGTAGAGAAAATAAGGGTCATCAGCGTGTTCATGCCCGGTGCGGGAAAACCACGCTTGCAAAAGAGGGCCATTGGCCGCCACAGCAAAGAACGGCAACCCTACCGCCGCACCAAACAGGCCAAGCAACCAGAAAGCTTCACCGGCCTGAGGAGCAGCATCCCAGCCAGACGGGAGAGCCAGTGGCAAGAAAATGAATGCAGCGAGCAGCACCCCAAGATGTACAATACTGGCTGAAATCAGCGGCAGCCGCTTGGTGAGAAAATGGGCATAGCCATATCCGGCGAGCAGCATGGTCTGGAAGAAAACCATAGCAACGGACCATACCCCCGGAGAACCTCCAAGTTTCGGCAGGACCATTTTTGCAAACATCGGCTGAACCGAAAACAACAAGAATGCCGAAAGGAATATCGTCAGCGTAAAGACAGGCAACACCAGCCCGGCAGAACCGGAACCAAGGCCGGATTCTTTCTCGTCAATGGTGGTCTCTGTCAGTGCCATGGTTTCAGCCCTCTGGTTCCTGGGATCGGACTTCCGCCCGAAAAGCCAAAAATTTCCCTAAAAACATGGGTTAGACTTACCCTTGAGGGGTTAAAATACTGTGTCGGACCTGTCTTGGATTCTCATCAAGGTTTGACGCACCCCCTCCCCTCCCCATAGAAGAACGCGAACCTTTTTGATCAGTCTTCGCCCATGTCACACAATACATTTGGTCACCTGTTTCGCTTCACAACCTGGGGGGAATCCCACGGGCCGGCGCTTGGCTGCGTCGTTGACGGGTGCCCGCCTGGTCTGGAAATTTCAGAAGACTGGGTTCAGGCCTTTCTGGACAAACGCAAGCCAGGCCAATCCAAATTCACCACCCAGCGCCGTGAAGCCGATGCGGTGAAAATTCTTTCCGGCGTCATGCCGCAGGATGATGCGCGGCTTGTAACCACCGGCACACCGATTTCGATGTTGATAGAAAATACCGATCAGCGTTCGAAAGACTATTCAGACATCGCCAAGCGGTATCGGCCCGGCCATGCCGACTACACTTACGATGCAAAATACGGCATTCGTGATTATCGCGGCGGCGGACGCTCCTCTGCCCGCGAAACAGCAGCCCGCGTGGCCGCTGGAGCCATTGCGCGCAAGGTTGTTCCCAATGTCAAAATCCGCGCCGCACTGGTGCAGATCGGCCCGCACAAAGTCGATCGTGGCCGGTGGGACTGGGACGAGGTCAACAACAATCCGTTTTTCGGCCCTGATGCCGAGATGGCGACCAAGTGGGCGGACTATCTTGATGGTATCCGCAAAGCGGGATCATCCGTTGGTGCGGTGATTGAGGTGGTGGCAGAAGGTGTCCCTGCCGGTTGGGGTGCGCCGGTCTACGGGAAACTCGATCAGGATATCGCCTCAGCTTTCATGTCTATCAACGCAGTCAAGGGTGTCGAGATCGGTAACGGATTTGAGGCTGCCGCGATCACCGGTGAAGAAAACGCCGATGAAATTCGCATGGGAAATGATGGACCACGTTTCTTAAGCAACCATGCCGGTGGCGTGTTGGGCGGCATCTCCTCCGGCCAACCTGTCATTGCGCGCTTCGCAGTTAAACCCACCTCTTCCATCCTGACACCGCGCGCAAGCATTACGAGCGAGGGAGAAGAAGTCGATGTGATGACCAAAGGGCGGCATGACCCCTGCGTCGGGATCAGAGCCGTACCAATTGGTGAAGCGATGATGGCCTGCGTGCTTGCAGACCATATGTTGCGCCATCGCGGACAAATTGGAAAGCCGACATCATGACCTCTGATATGGAACGGGTTGCAGACGCTATTCGCGCTTTTGAGAAAGGCGAGATTGTTGTCGTGATGGATGATGATGATCGCGAGAACGAAGGCGATCTCATTGTTGCAGCAGTACATTGCACGCCCGAAAAGATGGCAATGATCATCCGCCACACGTCCGGTATTGTCTGCGCGCCGATGCCGGTTGAAGAAGCCCGGCGGCTCAACCTGGCGCCGATGGTTGCAGAAAACGATGCACCGCACTCGACGGCCTTTACAGTTTCGGTGGATTACAAACATGACACCACCACCGGCATTTCAGCCGAAGAGCGGTGCTCCACAGTGCGTGGTCTTGCCAATCCCAATTCCGGTGCTGGCGATTTTGTGCGGCCAGGCCATATTTTCCCATTGGTTTCGCGCGAAGGTGGTGTCCTGATCCGTTCAGGGCACACTGAGGCAGCGGTCGATCTTTGCCGGCTGGCCAACCTGCCGCCGGTTGGCGTGATTTCAGAGCTGGTCAACGATGACGGCACAGTCATGCGCGGCCCCCAAATTGCAGCTTTTGCAAAAGAAAGAAACCTGAAAACAGTCACGGTGGCCGACCTGATTGCCTACCGGCAAAGGCAGGAGCGGCTGGTCGACAGGGTTGATGAATTTGCCATCAATACAACCATTGGATCAGCACGGTGTGTAACCTATCAGACTCAATGGGATGCCATGCAACAACTCGCGGTGGTCTATGGCGACATACGCGACGGCAAGGATATCATGGTGAGACTGCATACAGAAAACGTGCTGGATGATGCCTTTGGCGGTTCAACCGCGCTCGTTGATCATCTCGAAGCGATCAAACAGGAAGGACGCGGTGTCGTCGTCTATCTGCGTGAAGGGTCGGTGGGCGTACCTGGAGGCGGTATTCGCCATGATGAAAATGGATCCAGCGACAAAACAGCAGCTTTTGGTGATGAGCGCGAGGCCCATGGCGCTGCGCGAAGCCGAAAGGAAGAATGGCACGAAATCGGTATGGGTGCCCAGATCCTGAAAGATTTGGGTGTGGCATCCATTAAGCTACTGGCTTCCCGGGAACGACATTATGTCGGCTTGGGCGGATTTGGCATCGAGATCAGCGAGACTATAATTTCAGATGGTTAGATTTCTTGGAATGGTGGTGGCTCTTGCAGCCTTGTGTAATTGCGCCCATGCGCAGGAGTGGACCCTAGCACCGGCACCGGCCTTCAAAGTGGAAGATGAAGGACCCAAGGCGCCAGATGGTCTGGTCGATGGACATCAAGCCATTGCGGATGTGAAAGGCGATATTCTATCAGCTTGGTATGACAAGCCGACCAAACGCTATGCCCATGCCATTTTAGGCGATGCTGTCGAAGCCGCGCGGCTGGTGGTCAATACCAGCAAACATGGGAAACTCACCTTTGAACTCCCACAAAATCAGGTATTTGAGGATCGTACTCCCCGGCTCTACGATTTCGACGGGTTCGGCAAAATTCATGTCATAACCATTCTATCCGATACCAGCGAAGGCGCTTCAATTGCCATTTTCGGCCTGGTGGAAAACAAGCTCGAACTGGTAACACAAACACCCTTTATCGGGCGCGCCAATCGCTGGCGCAATATTGCCGGCATCGCAGATTTTGATGGAGACGGCAGCACGCAGATTGCAGAAGTCGTCACACCTCACATTGGTGGTACCTTGAATTTCTGGCGTTGGAGCAAGGGAAAACTGGAACTGTCTGCCGAACTACACGGCTTTTCCAACCACGCCATTGGTTCACGCGAGCAGCGTCTTTCTGCGATGGAGGACTTCGATGGCGATGGCGTTACCGATCTCGCCCTCCCCAGCGGCGACCGTCGCGCACTGCGGATCATGAAGTTTGAGGGAGCTGCCAACAACCAGAAAACACTGATGGAATTGGCAAATATCAAACTGCCCGCCCCCATCAGTCAGGCAATCTCAACAACTTTGACGGATGACGAAACCGGTTCGCCCGTTATCCATCTGGGCCTTTCAGATGGCACAAACTGGTCCGCAGCTGGCAAACAAAAGCAGTAACGTTTTCTATCCAGCCCGCAGCGCTACAAGATTGGTCACGAAGCCGAACTAACCGGATTGATTGCGAGAGAAGGAAACCAATCTAGGGAGTGTTGTAAGGCCCTTCGTCGAAACCGATGAAAACACGGACATTGGTTCGTTTGGGCGCCGGGATGACCACTTTGTCGTCAACAAACGAAAACTGGGTATTGGTCTTTCCATCGGAAATAGTGGCCTTGGTGCGATAGAGTTGCGAATAAATGGTTTCGCCTCCTTCGGTCACAGCAACACGAATGGGCATTGCAAATTCACCAGCCTGACCGGATGGGCCCGTAATTGCCCGTCCTTTGGCACCGACCTTGATTTCCAGGTTTTGTCCCACATACGCGCATTCACGCGCCACTTTGGTAATCGTAGCCTGATAGCGCACATTGCTGCTGTCTTCCTTGTCAGCCCCTTTGGGTCTGACGCGGAACGTCTCGGTCCCGGCACGAATACGCACTGCCGGACAATAGTCGGACAACGAATTTTGCGTGTTTATCAACCGGGTGCGGGCATTGGGGTTTTGTCCAGGACGGGCAGGCACCGACTGGCTGGCGTCAGGGTCAGCAACAGCAGCCACTTCCTGTTTCTTATCCCCGCTACCGGGCAGCACGCTGCCCAAAATGCCACCGGAACCCGCAGTCTGACACGCTGATAGTGCCAACAAAGCCGCGATAGCGACACCCTTGTTGGTGAGACAGATGCCCCGTACGTTTTTTGATCTGATTTTCAAAACTCGAACCGTCACTCTTGTTTTTGCCCACTCAAAAAGGGCTTATATCAGGCGAAAACACCATAGGCGAGTAATCTCCGCTTGCTTTCATGTTCTATTAGCTTGTAATTCACAACCCGCTCCCCATAAGTTTCCCGTCATCATCTCACCGGTTCAACCTTGCGGCGATCCACACAGGTTCCATGAAATACATCAGCACAAGAGGGCAAGCCCCCACGCTCGGTTTTTGTGACGCGGTTCTGGCCGGTCTTGCCCGGGATGGCGGTCTCTATGTACCGGAAATCTGGCCGCAATTGGACAAGGCCACCATTCGCGGCCTGGCTGGCAAGTCCTATCAGGACATCACAAAGTCGGTTCTGGCTCCGTTCGTAGGCGACGAAATCCCGAAACCGGATTTCGAGCATATGGTCGATGAGGCTTATGCAAGCTTTCAACACCCTGCCGTAACACCGCTGGTTCAAACCGGTTCAAATGAATGGATACTTGAACTGTTCCACGGACCAACAATGGCATTCAAAGATGTCGCCATGCAGCTACTGGCACGCATCGTTGATCATATCCTTGCACAAAGGGGTGATCGGCTGACCATTGTGGGGGCTACCTCCGGCGATACCGGTGGCGCAGCAATCGAAGCGTTTCGCGGGCGTGATAATTCGGACATTTTCATCCTGTTTCCCGATGGCAAGGTATCCGATGTTCAGCGTTGGCAAATGACCGGCGTAAAGGATGCCAATGTCCATGCTCTCGCGATCGATGGAAATTTTGATGATTGCCAATCATTATTGAAGGCCATGTTTAACCACCACAGTTTTCGAGACACGTATAATCTGTCAGGCGTGAACTCGATCAACTGGGGTCGCATCATGGCTCAGATCGTCTACTATTTCACGGCCAGCGTGGCGTTGGACGGGCCGCATCGCCCGGTATCATTTACAGTCCCTACGGGTAATTTTGGTGATATTTTCGCTGGTTACGTTGCCAAACGTATGGGCTTGCCGATTGATCAGCTGATTATTGCAACCAATTCAAATGATATCCTGGCGCGGACGCTGGAAACCGGGCGCTATGAAACTGCTGGCGTTCATGCAACTACATCTCCCAGCATGGATATTCAGGTATCCTCAAATTTTGAGCGCCTGCTGTATGACGCATCGGGCGGCGATCATGAGGAAGTCAAGCGGTCCATGTCGTCACTTGGCCAGTCTGGATCGTTCACACTGGCTGAAAATACGCTCTCTGCAATCAAAGAAGGCTTCGATGCCGGCCGCAGCGACGAAACAGCCGTAGCAGCCACCATCAAAACGGTTTACCGCGATAGCGGGTATCTGCTGGACCCCCATACCGCAGTGGGTGTTGATGTTGCGCGCCGTAAACGGCTTTCAAATGCTCCCATGATTGTGCTGGCCACAGCGCACCCTGCAAAGTTTCCCGATGCAGTGTATGCAGCCAGTGGCCATCATCCCGCCCTGCCGGCACGAAACAAAAACTTGATGCAGGGTGAGGAACGTTTCACAGTGCTGGCGAACGACCTGCAATTGGTTGAGAACTTCATTTCGACCCATACCCGCGCCGGTTCTTAAAAAGTCGACGTCAAAGTGAGACGCTTTAGGAGGCGTTGCGTACATGCGTACTAATCAAAGAAACGAGATTCCCAACCAGAACGGCTCCGCTGAGGACGCCGCGGCTCCCCTGCCCCGAAATGTGGAAATCACCACGCTGAAAAACGGCATGATGATTGTAACGGATCGCATGGAGCATCTGGAAAGCGCCGCTTTGGGAGTTTGGGTCAAAGCCGGTTCACGCGACGAAAGACCCGGCGAACATGGTATATCTCATTTACTTGAGCACATGGCGTTTAAGGGAACCTCCAGCCGCACAGCTCGCGATATTGCAGTGCAAATCGAGAATGTCGGCGGAGATGTGAACGCGGCGACCAGCGTGGAAACAACATCGTTTTATGCACGGGTACTGAAAGATGATGTGCCCCTGGCGGTCGACATCCTGGCTGACATTTTGACCGACTCGCTTTTCGATGAGACCGAGCTTGCGCGCGAACAGCATGTTATCCTTCAGGAAATAGGGGCCGCACAGGACAGCCCGGAAGACGTGGTATTTGATCAGTTCCAGTCCACAGCCTTTGCCAATCAAGCACTTGGTCGACCGATTATGGGTACACCAGAGACGGTCAAATCCTTCGGAGCAAACAGCCTGCGCCAATATCTTGGCGACCATTATCACGGATCCAACATGGTGTTGGCGGCATCAGGTGCCGTGGATCACGATGCTATTGTAAAAATGGCTGAAAGCCGTTTTTCAGGCTTTGACAAGACATCTACCCGCGAACCGGAAGCGGGCATCTACCACGGCGGTCAAATGCGGTTGCAGAAGGACCTGATGGAAGCCCAGATTGTTCTGGGTTTTGAAGGACGCGCCTACCATGCCCGGGACTTCTACGCTTCACAGGTCCTGTCCACCCTCATGGGCGGAGGCATGTCTTCCCGGCTGTTCCAGGAAGTTCGCGAAAAGCGCGGCCTTTGCTATTCCGTTTATGCATTCCACTGGGGTTTTTCAGACACGGGTCTGTTCGGCATTCACGCCGCCACCGAAAGCTCCGATATTCCCGAACTCGTTCCACTCATTCTGGAACAGCTGCGTCAGGCCGGAGAACGCATTGAACAGGATGAACTGGACCGGGCACGGGCGCAGATCAGCGCTGGCCTGATGATGAGCCTGGAAAGCCCGGCTTCACGCGCCGGACAGATAGCACGGCAAATTTTGCTGTTTGGCCGCCCAATTTCCAATGAAGAACTCATGGATCGGCTGAATGCGCTGAGCGTAGAACGATTACGCGATCTTGCTGCCCGGTTGTTCAGCGAAAGCAATCCAACCATCGCGGCAATCGGCCCTATCGAACAGTTGCCTTCGCATAGTGAAATCGCTGCACAGCTGGGCGCAGATCTGCAGCACGCGGCACAGTAGGGCGGCTTGGATGCGCCTTCTGAATTTCACCAATCGAAATGCTCCACCTGACGAACTGCAAACCGAAAGACTGATTCTGCGCCGCCCTACAATGGACAATTATCTGGCCTGGGCAGAGCTTCGGCGCCGCAGTGCCGAGTTCCTCAGGCCTTATGAACCACAATGGACAACCGATGAACTTTCACGGGCTTCCTACAGGGCCCGGATGAGACGGCATGAAGCTGACATCACTGCCGGACGTGGCCTGCCCTGGTTCCTGTTTGATCACGCAGATCCAAAACAGCTTCTGGGCGGCATAACACTCAGCAACCTTCGCCGTGGCGTTTCCGACACGGCAACGCTGGGCTATTGGATGGGCGAACCCTATGCTGGCAAAGGCTACATGTCGGAAGCAGTCAATGCAGTTTGCCTGGCCGCCTTCGACTACCACAAGCTGCATCGTATAGAAGCTGCAACTGTATTGGATAATCAACGCTCGCAAAGACTTCTGCTTTCCTGTGGCTTTCAAAAGGAAGGGACAGCGCGGGCCTATCTGAAAATTAACGGTGCCTGGCGTGACCATATGTTGTTTGCTCGCCTTGCAGACGATCCTGCTCCCATTATCTCCCCGTGATTCTACCCCCAACTTCAATGCTTACTGGCGTTTACGTTTGGCAAGGTCTGGCGTATCAGATGATAGCGAGGAGAGGGACGCAAACGGTCAGCATGATCCACGGGAAACAGATCATCCATACGGTTTATGCCGTTATTTCTCGCCTCTTGCTGGTGCTTGTGTTTCTGGCAGGCTCCGCCACTGCCAATGCCTTTGAGCCGGTGGATGTTTCTCTCGACAAGGCCGCAATCGACCTGACTGATGCGCTGGAACTTTTTCCCGGCAAGGGAACCCAGATCCAGGTCACCACAGCACCGGATGCCGATGGCGTGATCAATCGCATTGAGGTGCGGTCTGATTCTGAAACAACAACCGGTAACTGGTTTGCTTTTGCTCTGGCCAATACATCAGACCAGCAGATTGACCGGCTAATCGTTGCGCCCCATTTCCGGCTGGCCGGTTCCGGCTTGTTCTGGCCTGATCTGGGCAATCAGCGTATCGCATCGATCACACCCAGCGAAGGCTTTTCTCTGGACCGGCAGCCGGACGCCGATGCTGACGTATTCCGGATAACACTGAACCCGGGAACGGTTGTCACCTTTGTTGCCGAAATGGCCAGTGATTCTGTCCCGCTGCTCACCTTGTGGGAGCCGGAAGCCTATAAGGACACGGTCAACAGCTTTACGCTCTATGAAGGTATTGTGCTTGGTATTGCGGGTTTGCTGGCCGTTTTTTTGACCATTTTGTTTGTGGTCAAGGGTTCAGCCATGTTCCCGGCAACTGCTGCCCTTGCCTGGGCGGTGCTGGCCTATGTCTGTGTCGATTTCGGGTTCATTACAAAAATTGTCTCACTGGCTCCCGGTGATTTGAACAATTGGCGTGCCGGTACTGAAGTATTCCTCGCCGCCAGTTTGATTGTTTTCCTCTATGCCTATCTGCATCTGAACCGATGGAATAACCGTTACAACTACCTTGTCATGGCCTGGCTTTTGGGCCTGGTGGTCTTGTTTGGCGTGGCAGTTTTTGCACCATCAAAGGCTGCAGGCATTGCCCGCATCTCCTTTGCAGCAACTGCAGTTGCTGGTCTTCTTCTCATTCTGGTTCTGGGCGTTCGCGGGTTTGATCGGGCAATTCTCCTGATACCGACATGGTTGCTTATCCTTGCGTGGCTTGCGGGCGGCTGGCTGACCGTAACAGGGCAATTGGACAACGACATTATCCAGCCAGCTCTTGGTGGAGGGCTGGTCCTGATTGTCCTGCTGATATCCTTTACAGTGATGCAGCACGCCTTTGCCGGCGGGGCACTGATCCAGGGGCTGGTGAGTGACATTGAACGTCAGGCATTGGCGCTTACCGGCGCTGGCGATGCGGTCTGGGACTGGGATGTTGACCGGGATGAAATTTTTACCGGCCCTGAGATTGCTTCGCAGCTTGGCCTGAAAGAACAGGAAATCAACGGCTCGCCAAATAAATGGCTGGTACTGCTGCACCCCGAAGACCGGGATCGCTTCAAATCCACGCTTGATGTCATACTCGACCATCGCCGCGGACGTATTGTCCAGGATTTCCGCCTGCGCGCATCAAGTGGCCAATATCACTGGCTTTCAGTGCGCGCACGCCCGGTGGTTGGGAGCGATGGAGAAGTGCTGCGTTGTGTGGGCACCATTACCGATGTGACAGAACAGCGGGTCGCCCGCGAGCGACTGCTTCATGATGCCGTTCATGATAACCTGACCGGATTGCCGAACCGCAAACTGTTTCTTGACCGTCTCGACAGTGCCATGTCTCTGGCAAAGACGGACGCCAATTTGAGGCCCACCGTTTTTATTATCGATCTTGATCGTTTCGCGCAGATCAACGAGGCCATGGGACTTGCAGTGGGTGACTCCATATTGTTGACCATGGCACGGCGTCTGGGTCGGATTTTGAAACCTCAGGATTCACTTTCTCGCCTTAACGGCGACCAGTTTGCCTTGCTGCTGCTTTCTGAAGACGACCCGGACAAGGTCGCCCTGTTTGCCGAAGCCCTGAGACGCTCCCTGAAGGCACCGGTGAACTTTTCCGATCAGGAGATTTTTATTACAGCCTCGATTGGTCTGGTGAGCTGGGCAGCAGAACAGACCAGCGCCGAAGACATGATCAAGGATGGCGAGATTGCCATGTTCCAGGCCAAGCGGGTAGGCGGTGACAGGATTGAACCTTTCCGCCCGGCCTTCCGCTCGCAGCAAACTCCGGCAGTTCACATGGAGTCAGAATTGCGGCGCGCACTGGATCGCAACGAAATCGAGATGTTTTACCAGCCCATCATTCAGCTCGACACGAAAGCCGTCGCGGGCTTTGAAGCACTGATGCGCTGGCACCATCCCGTAAAGGGGCTTATCTCGCCAAGCGACTTCATACCTCTGGCTGAAAAAACCGGCCTTATCATCCCGTTGGGCCTGTTTGCGCTGGAACGTGCGGCCACTGAACTTGCCGAATGGCAGGTCAAGCTGGGCAACGTACCAATCTTTGTCAGTGTCAATATCTCTAGCCGCCAATTGCTTCGCCATGACCTCATCAACGATGTTAAAACAGTAATGTCGCGCAGCCATCTCATGCCCAATACCTTGAAACTGGAACTGACTGAGTCTTTGATCATGGAGAACCCCGAGCAGTCCTCTCAGGTTCTCAAGCGTGTGAGAGATCTGGGTGCCGGGCTGTCCCTGGATGACTTTGGAACAGGCTATTCATCCCTTTCGCATCTCATGCGGTTCCCTTTTGACACAATAAAGATCGACCGCTCATTCGTTTCCAACGCGGAAGGAAAGGGCCGGCCGATTATCCTGAAGTCGATTGTGAGCATGGCCCACGACCTTGGTATGCAGGTGGTTGCAGAGGGTGCCGAGGACGAAAATGATGCCCTGGAATTGCATCATCTTGGCTGCGAATACGCGCAAGGGTTTGCCTTTGGTGAACCAATGAGCGCCGCAATTGCCTTCCAGGCTCTCCAGCAGGATTATCCGCTCAAGCGCTGATTTCGCATCACGGATCCGTTCCTCTGCCGGGACCTGTTCAAGCGTGGCCGGCGCTTGCCGACAGTGTTGCCTCATTGACGCCAAGTGCAGCCAACGCGGCCTCATACTGTTGTTCGTGAGGGGTCTCAAAGACCAGTTGACGTGTGGCTGGCAAGGTCAACCAGCTGTTTTGCGCAATTTCCTCCTCAAGCTTCCCCCCGGCCCAACCGGCATAGCCGAGGAGCATGATGGCTCTGGCGGGCGGCTCATCGCTGGCCAGCTTACGCAATATTTCCAGCGTTGCCGTAACGCAAGCCAGATCACCGACCCGTGCCGATGAAGGGGTGCTGAATTCCTGTGAATGCAGCACGAAACCCCGGCCCTGCTCTACTGGGCCGCCGCTGAACACCTGGACCAAACGTTCAGTCGAGGACATGAAAGTCGCCTCTTCTTCCAGCCCAAGCTCATCCAGAATTGATGCAAAAGAGGGACTGGCGACCGGATGATTGAGAACAAACCCCATACTGCTTTCAGAAGAATGAGAGCAAACCAGGATGACCGCGCGTGAAAAACGCGGGTCAGGCATCCCGGGCATTGCGATAAGGCATTGCCCCTTGAGATTGAACCGTTCGCTCCGGCTCTTCTTCCTGGGTTTTTTCTTGTTGTCACCGCTCATATCTTAGGTCTAGCAAGGTTGATGCAGCTTGGGAATGATCACCGAAACTCATTATTCCTGCCCCCTGCAGGCGTTATCCCGCCGGGTGTTCACGCCGATATTACAACGTGTGTGACTGATAGAGTCGATTCATAAAGGCTCGATGGCTATATAGAGCGCATGATACATGCCAAATCTTTCCTGGTCGGCTTAGCAATCAGCTTCGCTTCGACCACCATGTCCTATGCCGCAAGCAGCCCATGGTTCGAGGCTTATGGCGCAAAGCTGCGCCTGATATCGCTGCCATCTGCTGACGGCAAGAACATTGATGCCGGGCTGCAGATTGTTCTGAACAAAGGCTGGAAGACCTATTGGCGTGCGCCCGGCGCCTCAGGCATTCCCCCGCAGATTAATTTTCTCGGGTCTTCCAATGTTGCCAAGACAAAAATGAGCTTCCCGGTTCCTCTGGCCTTTGCAGATGGCAGCGGGTTTAGCGCCGGTTATGTAGACGAAGTTGTTTTCCCGATCTCGGTAGAAGCTCTGCTCCCAGGGCGGGATATAAAACTCAAGGCCAATGGGTTGATCGGTATTTGCGGCGAAATCTGTGTTCCGTTGCAGTTTGAGCTCGTCTTGAACGAAACCGGCAAAGGCTTTTCATCCAGCGATATTTCTGCGGCGCTTTTGCGGGGTCGGTCTGCAGAAGCACAAACCCCAAGCGAAAATTTCCAAATCCTGGATGCACAACTCAATAGCAAAGCGACTTCGCTGGAAGTTCGCGCCGTCCTGCCCAAAGGAAGCAAGAAAGCAAGCCTTTTTACGGAAGGTCCATCCGGCTGGTATGTGGCACCGGTCAATGCGCATGAGCTTGGCGACGGCAAGGCCATGTTCAATGTGGACTTGCGCGATATCCCCAAAGACGCCAATCCACATGCAACCAAACTGCGGTTTTCATTGGTTGCTGATGGCCAGGGGATCGAACAGGAACTAAGCCCAACAAACTAATATCGATTGGTTGATTGTGCTGCTTGACCACGCCGGTAGTGGCTTTAAAGTTTATCCATAATCCTCAAGCAATTGGAAAAATCCATGTCTATCGCAATTGGCGAACGCGTGCCTCCAGCTGAATTTCAGATCATGACCGATGACGGTCCCGCTAAGATGAGCACCAGCGAGCTTTTTGACGGAAAGAAAGTCGTGTTCTTCGCGGTACCCGGTGCGTTTACGCCTACATGCCACGCCAACCATTTGCCGGGCTTTCTTGAGCATCTGGATACGATCAAGGAAAAGGGAGTGGACGAAGTTGCCGTAACGACCGTCAACGATGTGCATGTAACAAACCACTGGGCTCAGGCTTCCAACGGCGCCGGAAAAATCCACTTTCTGGCAGATGGAAACGCTGAGTTTGCCAAGGCAGCTGGCATGGATATCGACCTTGGTGTCGCAGGCATGGGCGTACGCTCGAAACGCTACGCAATGATCGTCGACGATGGCGTCATCACCGCACTCAATGTGGAAGACTCCCCCGGCCAGGCCGTTCAAAGCTCAGCAGCGGCAATTCTCAAAAGTCTTTGATCCAGAGCAGTAATTGAAGCGCTTATGTGCCGTACCAACATAGGCAGGGCATATAGCCGAACTGTTGGGAGCTAAAACCAACCGGACTGATTCCGTAAAAACCGGGAGCGGTCCGGCAAACCAACATTCCTGCACTCATGACTGATTTTTAAATGGCTCCATCCCAAAGCGAGCCAACTCGTCGGCTCGTTCATTTTCTGGATGTCCTGCGTGCCCCTTGACCCAGTGCCAATTGATTTTGTGGCGAGCGACGGCCTCTTCGAGCGCCTGCCATAACTCCACATTCTTGACCGGCTTCCTGGCGGATGTTTTCCAGCCATTCTTCTTCCAACCCTCAATCCATCCCGTTATTCCACCTTTAACATACTGGGAGTCGGTGTAGAGGTTGACTGCGCAAGGCTCCTTGAGTGCATTGAGCGCTTCGATCGCCGCCTGAAGTTCCATGCGGTTGTTGGTGGTGAGGGGTTCACCATTGTAGAGTTCCTTCTCATGTTCGCCAAAGCGAATGAGTGCGCCCCAACCTCCGGGGCCGGGGTTGCCGGAACAGGCACCATCCGTCCAGATCGAAACATTTTTCATTCAGCACCCAATGCCGCAGCGGTTTCGACTTTTTCAAAAAACCGCAGCCGTGCGCTAAAAGCCTTTGGGTCATGAGGTACAACCAAAGCACCGGCAGGAACATTCAGCCAGTCATTAAGACGTGTGAGCAGGAAGCGCAGCGCCGCACCTCGTGCCAAAGCAGGCAGAGCCGCAATTTCAGCATCCTCTAGCTTGCGGACCGAGCAATAGCCTTCAACTATCGCCGCAGAAAGGTTCGGCTGAAAGCGCAGTTCGCTGTCAAAAGCCCAGGCATTAATGCCAACCGCAAGATCGTAGGCCAGGAAATCATTACAGGCAAAATAGAAGTCGATCACTCCAGAAAGACGCCCATCGAGAAAGAAGACGTTGTCCTTAAACATATCCGCATGAATGACACCGGAAGGGATGTCCCTGGGCCAGTGCTCTTCTGCATGTTTCAATTCCTGCGTGATCAGGTCGGCAAGGCCGGGTTCGACCCCATCGGCACCAGACAAGCCGGATTGGACCAATGGTGGCCATCCTGAAATATCAAGCGCATTCTTACGCGCGATTGTAAAATCGTTTGCGGTCAGGTGAAGCCGCGCCATGGTTTCACCAGCCATCCAGCAATGGTCAACAGTCGGATTTTTGACCTCCATCCCCTCAAGAAAGGTCGAAATTGCAGCAGGTTTTCCAGCAAGCCTGCCGAGCGCATGACCATCACGGGTGCGCACCGGCTGCGGGCAAACGAACCCGCGTTGCGCAAGATGGTCCATTAATCCCAGAAAGAACGGCAGGTCTTGTTCGGCAACCCGCTTCTCATACAGCGTCAGGATATAGCTTCCTGTGTCTGTGTGGAGCATATAATTGGTGTTCTCGACACCGCCTGCAATACCCTTCAGAGACTGAACTTTGCCAAGATCGTAACCGGCCAGAAAGACATCAAGCTCTTCCGGCAAGACTTCTGTATAGACCGCCATCTATGCCGATTCGCTTTCATGGTCCACCGACGTGCCGTTGACAAAGGCCATGTCTGAGGGTTCGAGCGGCACGTCGCGCAGGTCGCGCATAACCAGAAATTCCTCATCCTCAACAGCGGTTTCCGCCAGCCTGATTGTCAGACCATAGCGTTCGCGAAAGGCCTCAATGATCTGTGACACCAGGATCTCGGGGGCCGATGCTCCCGCCGAAAGACCAATGGTGATCTCGCCAGTCTTGCCATCGAGATGCTGCCACGGAATATCTACACGTGATTGTACCAGCGCTGAAGCCTGTGCTCCGGCACGCTCCGCAACCTCGACCAGACGTCGCGAGTTGGATGAATTGGGGGCACCGACAATCAAGAACAGATCGGTATCTGTTGCCGCGGCCTTGACTGATTCCTGGCGGTTGGTGGTCGCATAGCAGATTGATTCTGCCGATGGTGCCTGCAATTCTTCGAAGCGCTCGCCCAGCCGCTGAATGATCGCAGCCGTGTCGTCCACTGAGAGAGTGGTCTGCGTGACATATCCCAGATTCTGGGAATTTTCCGGGACAAACGCGTCAGCATCTTCCAAAGTTTCAATAAGCGTCACGCACCCTTCCGGCAATTGCCCCATAGTGCCGATAACCTCCGGATGCCCCTTGTGGCCAATCAAAAGCACATGCCGGCCACGCCTGTTATGCAGCATGGCCTGTTTATGAACTTTGGAGACCAGCGGACAGGTTGCGTCGAGATAAAACAGATTCCGGGCTTCTGCTGCAACCGGGATAGACTTGGGCACACCATGGGCAGAAAAAATAACGGGTTGTTCGGTTGTCGGAATTTGCGACAGGTCTTCTACAAAGACGGCACCAAGCGCCTCGAGGCCTTCAACGACGTAGCGATTATGCACGATCTCGTGGCGAACATAGACCGGCGCTCCATATTTCTTAATCGCCAGCACAACAATCTGAATGGCCCGCTCCACGCCAGCACAAAACCCACGCGGACCGCACAACAACAATGTCGCCTTTTGTCTGGTTTCAATTCCGCTCAAAGGATGGATCTCCGCAAATTAAGCTCAACCGGGGTTGGGCACTAGAGATAGACAGACGACAGGTCAATTGCCAGCGGTCATACAGATTGAACTGCATTTTCATCATCCCTGCCACGCAGGCGCGACACAAGGAAAATACCGCCTACCACCAACAGGGCACCGGCAAGGCCAAACCAGGTGAACGCATATTGCAGGTGGCTGTTGGGGAACTGAATTAACGTCACGCCACCCACCGGCAATCCCCCAGGAACCGGTGTGTTATCCGCATCCAGAAAAAACCGATAAGCTCGTGTTTCAGGTTTGGGAAGCACATCACCAAACATCTGATCGATCGACTTCCAGTGGAATACGTTCTTGGTCAGGTCATTGTCCGGCACAAACATGTTTGGCTTATCGCTGGGCGCTGAACGGGCAAGCCCGGTTATCGTCACCTCCCCTTCGATCAATCCTTTTTTGCGGGTTGACTGATCCTTGTTGAGCGCTGGAACAAACCCGCGATTGACCATCAGCAAGACACCGCTGGCCAGTTCCAGCGGCGCATAGACGAAATAGCCGGAGCGCCCTTTGTGAGTGGCAAAAAAATGCGCCTCCCGATCATGATGGAAGCGCCCCGTGGCAATTGCCGGACGGTACTCAATGTCCTCATCACGTGCGAGCATGGACTCGATTTCATCGACCGCAACAGGAGGTTTCCTGATGCCTTCTTCAACGCGGGCAATCAGGCCCTCTTTCCAGGCAAGCCGCTGCAATTGCCACAGTCCCAGACTGGTCAGAAACGCTGTCCCCAATACGATACAAAGCGCCAGAAAAAGATGCCCGGCCTTCATGATGGATCCGCTCCCTTGCATGATTTTGCTTCATCGCCCTGATCAAGCTCGCCCTGTGCCGCATCGTGCTGATACTGAAGGGCAATGAGAACACCTTTCAACATACGCAGGGCCGGAAGGCCCAACAAAAAAACCAGCGGCGGCCACAAAAGAAAATGCAGCCAGGTAGGTGGCGCATAATTCAGTTCAACAAAGAGGGCTGCACCCAAAACGATAAAGCCAAGCCCCATAATAATGAAAACCGTTGGCCCATCACCGGAATCATCAAACTCGAAGCTCATCTGACAAGCGGTGCAATGATCTTTAACCGTCAGCAGCCCCGAGAACAAAGCGCCTTCCCCACAACGGGGACAGCGGCCTTTCATGCCCGTCGGTACCGGATCCTGATTGGGGTAATGCATGCGCAGACACGACCTGTAATGCTGTTGGGCTTGCTGGAAGCCATAAAAAGAAAAGGCGGCCTTCTGATGAAAGCCGCCTTTGTGAAACAGGTCACATCACTGAAACACGAGCGATCGCTCAGTGGGCTGCGATCGTCCCGCCAGCGGACGCCCAGATGTAGACCGCGAAGAAAAGAAACAGCCAGACAACATCCACAAAATGCCAATACCAGGCCGCAGCTTCAAAGCCGAAGTGCTGTTTCTCCGTGAAGTGCCCCATCAATGCGCGAGCCAGGCAAACGATCAAAAAGATTGTACCAACCAACACATGGAAGCCATGGAAGCCGGTCGCCATAAAGAAGGTCGCGCCATAGATTGAATCTTTGAAGGCAAATGGTGCCTCAATATATTCAAGAGCCTGTACCCCTGTAAAAATAACTCCCAGCACAACAGTCAGCACCAGCCCCCAGACGAGGCCTTTGCGATCTCCCTCCAGCAGGGAATGATGCGCCCAGGTGACCGTCGTGCCAGACAGCAGCAACGTGATCGTGTTGAAAAGCGGCAGATGGAGAGGGTCAAGAACCTCAATATTAGCCGGTGGCCATGTACCACCCGTATAGGCTTCACGAGCAACCTGCGCCGCTTCGTCTGGGAACAGGGAAGCATCGAAAAAAGCCCAGAACCAGGCCACGAAGAACATCACCTCAGAGGCGATGAACATGATCATGCCATAACGCAGATGCATCGAAACGACCGGTGTGTGGTCGCCCGCGTGGGCTTCCCTGATCGTATCAGCCCACCACGCATACATGGTGTACAGCACAATCACTGTTCCAATCACAAGCATCCAGGAACCGGACATATCAATGCCCAGCATCGTGATGCCATTTCCATCGCCAAGCGAGCGCATATAAACAATACCGCCAATAGCCATCAGCAAAGCACCTACGGAACCGATGAACGGCCAGGGGCTTGGGTCGATAATGTGGTAATCGTGTTTCTTGGTATGCGCGTCGGCCATATTGGTCTCCAACGGAAGCTCGTTTTGTCGTTCTTATACCCAGTCTTTCATTTACTAAAGACTGGATTTCGGTTTTTCACCACGCCCGGAGAGCGATGGTGGATTTGAGGTACTTTTGCTGACCTTACGTTCTGCCTCAATATCGGGGAAAAACGTGTAGGACAACGTAATCGTATTTGTATCCTTCAACAGCGGATCGTTGACAATTTCCGGGTCCACAAAGAACACAACCGGCATGTTCACGCTTTCTCCTACAGCCAGGGTCTGCTCGGTGAAGCAAAAGCATTCGATCTTGTTGAAATAGGCCCCCGCAACCTGCGGTGATACGTTGAAGGTGGCGGTGCCGAAGCTCGTAGACTTGCCAACATTGCGGGCAACATAAACTGCCTGCCCCTTTTCACCGATCTTCAGGGTAACGGACCGTTCCTTTGGAGCGAACTCCCAGTCAAGGCTGTTGGATACATTGGCGTCGAAACGAATGGTAATATCTTTTGCAAGAACCGTACCCGTGATGTCATCGGCACGTTGGGTGGTTCCGGCATAGCCAGTTACCTGACAAAACAACTGATAGAGCGGCACGGCCGCAAACGCCATGGCGAGCATCCCGAAGGTCACGCCAAGACAGATGATCAGGACGCGGGTATTTTTGGAAACGGAAGCAGCCTGGTTCATCATCAGTTCGTATTTATATTGATGATTGGCCGGTCCATCAGCCTGGGGCCAAACTTCACAATTGTCGCAGCGTAGAATACCGCGACCAGCGCGAAAAGGCCAAAGCCTATCGCAATATTGCGGCTGCGACGCGCCTTGCGCTGGGCATCGGTCAGTTCAATGGCAGAACCCGGTTCAATCTTTCCTTCACCCGCCGCCATCACAGACCCCCTGTCGCCGCGAACAGATACACGCCAGTCGTGCGGAATACGATGGCTTCCACCAGCAACACTGCAAAAAGCACAAAGAGATAGAAAATTGAAAAAGCGAAAAGTCTCTTCTCTGCCAGCAATTTGTCATCGCGTCCGGCAATCTTCCAGACACGGTAAGCCAACCACAGGAAAGCGGCACCCAGCAGAGCCGAAACCGTGCCGTATAGCAGCCCTGCGAAACCTGCGACAAAGGGAGTTACGCCCAACGGAGCGAGCAGCACCGAATAGGCCAAAATCTGCATCCGGGTAGATTTCTCTCCCGCGACATTGGGCATCATTGGCACCTGTGCGTCGCCATAGTCACGCATTTTGAACAGAGCCAGCGCCCAGAAATGCGGCGGGGTCCAGATAAAAATAATGGCAAACAGGATGATGCTTTCCAGACTGATCGTGCCGGTGACAGCGGCCCAGCCAATCATCGGGGGAAAGGCACCGGCAGCGCCGCCAATGACGATATTTTGTGGCGTCGAGCGTTTGAGCCACATCGTATACACGACAGCATAAAAGAAGATGGTGAAAGCCAGGAGGAAACCGGCAGTCCAGTCCACCAGCAATCCAAGCGTAAGAACAGCCAGGAGCGAGAGGACCATACCAAAATTGAGAGCCTGACCACTGGTCACACGACCGGATGGAACAGGTCGCGACGCGGTTCGGGACATAACCGCATCAATATCGGCATCATACCACATATTGAGCGCACCGGATGCACCTGCACCAATTGCAATGGCGAGTATCGCAATAAACCCGATAACGGGATCAATTGCACCGGGCGCCAGCAACATCCCCACGAGCGCTGTAAACACCACCAGACGCATCACCCGCGGCTTCAGCAACGCGAAATAATCGCCCGGCAGCGCCAGTGACAAATCAGCTTCCAGCTTTTCGGTATCGGTTGTCATACTTTACTAAACCCGTTGGAGGCGCAGCGCCCCTACCCTTCAAACCTGAGCCTGCACTCTCAATACCGGAGAATGCAGGCTGGATTTTTGTGCCGGAGTTACTTGACCCGCGGCAGTTGTTCCCACTGGTGGAATGGCGGTGGCGATGGAAGATGCCATTCTAGCGTTGTCGCCCCCTCACCCCACGGATTATCACCGGCAACCCGCTTTTTCATGAAGGCTTCCGCGATGCAGTAGAGGAAAACCAGAACACCAAAGGCAGAGATGTAGGAACCGATTGAAGAGACATAGTTCCAGCCCGCAAAAGCATCCGGGTAGTCAACATAGCGACGTGGCATGCCAGCTAGGCCCAGAAAATGCTGCGGGAAGAAGATGATGTTCACGCCAATGAAAGTGATCCAGAAATGAGCCTTGGCCAGCATGGAATTGTACAGATAGCCGGTCATTTTCGGGAACCAGTAATACCAGGCGGCAAAGATCGCGAATACGGCACCCAGAGACAACACATAGTGGAAATGAGCAACCACGTAGTAGGTGTCATGGAAAGCCCGGTCGAGGCCCGCATTAGCAAGTTGCACCCCGGTTACCCCACCCACCGTGAAGAGGAAGATAAAGCCGATAGCCCACAACATGGGTGTTCGGAAGGTTATTGACCCGCCCCACATGGTTGCGATCCAAGAGAAGATTTTCACACCGGTCGGCACCGCAATCACCATGGTAGCGAACACGAAATAACGTTGTGTGTTGAGCGACAACCCTACGGTGTACATGTGGTGCGCCCACACGATGAAGCCAACCGCACCAATCGCAACCATGGCATAGGCCATACCGATATATCCAAAAATCGGCTTCTTGGAGAAAGTCGAAACGATGTGGCTTACGATACCAAAACCAGGCAGGATCAGAATGTACACTTCCGGATGCCCAAAGAACCAGAACAGATGCTGGAAAAGGATCGGATCACCACCAAATTCCGCAGTAAAGAAGGCCGTGTCAAAGTTACGGTCCGTCAAAAGCATGGTGATGGCACCAGCCAGCACAGGCAGCGACAGCAACAGCAGGAAGGCTGTGATCAGCACCGACCATGCAAAGAGCGGCATCTTGTGCAGTGTCATGCCAGGAGCACGCATGTTGAAGATCGTTGTGATGAAATTGATTGCACCAAGGATCGACGATGCACCGGCAAGGTGAAGCGACAGGATGGCAAAATCAACGGCAGGGCCGGCCTGCCCCGTGGTTGAAAGCGGCGGATAGATGGTCCAGCCACCACCAACTCCGGTAGACCCGGCAGGTCCCGGCATAAAGACCGACAATGTGAGCAGAATCAGAGCCGGGGGCAGAAGCCAGAACGAAATGTTGTTCATGCGCGGAAATGCCATATCCGGCGCGCCAATCATGATGGGAACCATCCAGTTGGCAAAGCCACCGATCAGCGCCGGCATTACCATGAAGAAAATCATGATCAGCCCGTGCGCAGTTGTGAATACATTGTAGACATGAGGATCAGAGAAGATCTGCATGCCGGGTTCCTGAAGCTCCCAACGCATCATGACGGAGAGGAAGCCACCGTAGATGCCAGAGAAAATGGCAAAAATCAGATAGAGTGTGCCAATGTCCTTATGGTTGGTGGAATAAAACCACCGCTTGAAGAAACCGGGCTTGTGGTCGCCGTGGGCATCATGTGCTGCTGCGTAGGCCATTTATCTTTCTTTCCTCAACTTCGACGAATGCGAGTCTTATTTACTCGCAACATCAACGTTCTTTTTCTTACTTTCCAACGAAGCGCGAAGAGCCTCGTTCGCAGCACCGACATCGTCGCCTGCCATGTCTTTCCAGACTTCAAAATCGTCTTCCGACACAACACGAATTGCCAATGGCATAAAGGCGTGATCGCGGCCACACAACTCTGAGCACTGTCCGTAGTACAGACCCTCTTTGGTAGCCTGAAAGAAAGTCTCATTTATGCGCCCAGGAATGCCATCCATCTTCAAGCCAAACGCGGGCATTGCAAAATTGTGGATCACGTCACCAGCGGTAACGAGGACACGGACCACTTTGCCGACCGGGACGACGATTTCATTGTCGACGGCCAGAAGGCGGGGATACAGTTCACGATCAAGCTTGCCAAGCGGCTCTCTTTCAGCATCCGCCTTGGCTTTGCCTTCAGGTGAACCATCTTCATCCCGGCCAATCAAACGTGTTTCGAAACTGATCTCGGCGTCGTCCTGATACTCAAAACCCCAGTACCACTGATAGCCGGTCGCTTTGATCGTGACCGTCGGCTCCTCGGGCGGGTTAAACTGAGATGTCAGCAACTGGAAGGAAGGGACCGCCAGGAACAGCAGGATCAAAACCGGCCCTAACGTCCAGATCACCTCAATCGTGGTGTTGTGAGTTGTCTTCTGCGGAACCGGGTTTGCACTCTCACGGAACCGAAACATCACATAAGCCAGAAGCCCCATAACGAAGAGCGTGATGGGAACAATGATCCAGAACGTGAGAATATCAAAGCTCTCAATAGCTTCCATATTGGGAGAAGCAGCAGGCTGATGCCACCACTGCCAGGGTTCCGGCTTTGCGGCGAAGCTTTGTGCAGTGCTTGCCAGACTGGCAAACAGGCCCAGTAAGATTGTCTGAGCGGTTTTGGTGACCGGATTGAACATCCACGAATCTCCACACAACATAAAAAAGGCGGCGCCAAACTCACTATGGCCCGATTGCGCCCTTCTCAACCACAACAGCGGCCACGCTGCAAGATAGCTTTTGGTAAAATCAGTGCGGCAATTTCCCTTTATTTGGCCGTTCCTGCATGTGGACCTCGAACTTGAGGTGAATCACACCCTCTCCAGCCCCTCTCGACCCCATAACCGCCGCATTTGTTGATATGTGTCTACCCTGCGAAACACGCGCCATCCTGATCGTCCCTGGCCGACAATCGCTGGAACCAGGACAGCCCTGTTTCGTTTCGCGTTGCCATCAGGCAACATGGCGTTTGGTTTATATCTGATTCGGCTTTTCTTCATGCGGCTCTTCAACTTGTTAAAATATGCACTTGGCGGCATTTCTGCATCTCTGCTGATCTTGTCTGTAAGTACATCCAACGCCCTGGCGCAGGCTGCGACGGGCAACATTACCGGCAAGCACGGTGCGTGGTCGGTTATCTGTGACACACCCGCGGGGGCGTCAGAGGAACAATGTGCCCTGATGCAAAATGTGGTTGCCGACGACCGTCCTGAAGTCGGGCTTTCCGTGGTGGTTTTAAAAACAG
This sequence comes from uncultured Rhizobiaceae group bacterium, assembly GCA_937930635.1. Lineage (GTDB taxonomy): Bacteria > Pseudomonadota > Alphaproteobacteria > Rhizobiales > Rhizobiaceae > Pseudahrensia. The sequence goes on along the minus strand of CALHCF010000020.1, from coordinate 20,670 downwards.
CCGACAACAAGGCGCGTATTCTGCGCGTCCTGGCACCGCTGGGCGTCATCTTACCCAATGGGCTGGGGTTGAACATTGATGGCCAGGATCAGGGGCGCGCCTATTTTGTTCGTTGCATGTCTGAGGGATGTTTCGCAGAAGTAATCCTGAAGGACGACTTGCTGACCAAGCTGCAGACCGGTCAAAATGCCACCTTTATTATCTTCGCGTCTCCAGAAGAGGGAATTGGCATTCCCGTCGATCTTAATGGCTTTAAAGACGGTTACGCCAAGCTTCCTTAAACCCCTGCCTGAAGGATTTTGCCGTGACCGAACCCCTGCTCGCACAATTCGATTGCGACGAAAACCAGCTGGCATCCCAATTGGGTGATATTCTGCAGGGCGCCGATGATGGCGAGCTGTTTGTGGAAAATGCTCAAAGCGAGAGCCTGCTGTTTGATAATGGCAAGCTGAAGTCGGGGTCTTTCGACACCCGTCAGGGTTTTGGCCTGCGCCGGGTTTGTGAAGATGCTGCCGGTTACGCCCATTCCGGCGAACTTACGCAAGCCGCCTTGTCGCGCGCTGCAGACGCTGTTCAGGCGGTGGCAAGCGGCCATTCCGGCACTTATGCCGATGCCCCACGCAAAACCAACACTGCCCTTTATGAAACGATCAACCCTCTTATTGAGCCGGATTTTGAAACAAAGGCCCGTCTGCTTCAGGAAATAGATGCTTACGCCCGCAATCTTGATGATTGCATTCGGCAAGTCAGCATTTCTCTTGCCGCATCGTGGCAGGTTGTCGAAATTTTACGGGCCGATGGGCAAATGGCAAAAGATATTCGCCCTCTTGTGCGCCTCAATGTCTCTATCGTCGCGGGTCAGGGTGATCGTCAGGAAACCGGGTCACACGGGATCGGTGGCCGCCACACATTTGGTCGCATTGTTGATGAAACAAGCTGGAAGCAATGCGTTGGTGAGGCGTTGCGACAGGCCAAGGTCAATCTGGAAGCCGTTCCCGCGCCTGCCGGAACCTTTGACGTGGTCCTGGGAGCAGGTTGGCCGGGCGTCATGCTGCATGAAGCGGTTGGCCATGGGCTTGAGGGTGATTTCAACCGCAAGGGCACATCCGCCTTTGCCGGACTGATGGGCCAGCAGGTCGCCGCAAAAGGTGTGACGGTGGTGGATGATGGCACACTGGCAGAACGACGCGGCTCGCTCTCCATTGATGATGAAGGCACCCCCACTCAATGCACCACACTGATCGAAGACGGTGTGCTGGTCGGCTATATGCAGGATCGTCAAAACGCGCGGCTGATGGGCATGGCTGACACCGGCAACGGTCGCCGCCAGTCTTATGCGCATATCCCCATGCCGCGCATGACCAACACCTATATGCTTGGCGGCGACAAGGAACCGGAAGAAATCATCGCATCGGTAAAAGACGGCGTCTATGCGGTGTCTTTTGGGGGCGGACAAGTCGACATCACATCAGGCAAATATGTCTTCGGCTGCACAGAAGCCTACCGGATTGAAAACGGTAAAATCGGCGCTCCCCTCAAGGGCGCCATGATGATTGGCAATGGCCCGGCGGATATGAAACGTGTCAGAATGCTGGGCAATGACATGGCACTCGATACCGGAATTGGCATGTGTGGCAAACAAGGCCAGGGTGTCCCAGTGGGCGTTGGTCAACCGACGACACGGATCGACGCCATTACCATCGGCGGGACGGAAGGTTAAATTTCACCGTTGGCATGGAGCGGTTTTTCGGTAATTCTTCCAACCAGCCACATCGAAATCGCGTCGCCGATCGATAGATCGACAAGATCGATTGTACCGTTCCACTGGCCTATGAAGGGGATATTCAATGCTGGATCGTTCAGAGCACACCAAATCCATTCAACAGGACCGTGAAGATCTCGCGGCGGCCATAAGACTTGCCGCTTACTTCAATCTGCACGAGGGCATTTGCAACCACTTCTCCGTGCAATGCGATGGACCGGACGAACTCTATCTGATCAACGCCTATGGCTGGCACTGGACCGAGATGACACCACAACGGCTCCTGCTGATTGATGGCGATGGCACCGTGCTGGAAGGCGAAGGGGAAGTTGAAGCGTCAGCGCGCAATATTCATATTGCCAGCCACCGGGCCAACCCGCGACATAAAGCAATTTTGCACGTTCATATGCCCTATGCGACCTCAATTTCCATGATCAGGGGCGGACGGCTGCTAATGGCACATCAGACAGCATGTCGTTTTCACGGGCGCATTGGCTATGAGGAAGAATTTGGCGGCATTGCCGTGACCAAAGAGGAAGGTGAGCGGATAGCCCGTGAAGCCAAGGACAATGCTCATATAGATTGCATGTTCCTTGCCAACCACGGTGTGGTCTGCTCGGGGCCCACAGTCGCACAAGCGTTCGACGATCTTTATTATCTGGAACGGGCCGCCAAACAACAGGTGTTGGCACAATCGACCGGTCAGGATTTGTTGATCATACCGCAGGAAACAGTTGAGTTGACTGCACGCCAGTTCCACAATGATTTTGAAGAATATGCGGGCAAACACTTCGAAGCGCTCAAAAGACTGGTGTAGGCCATGATCGTCTACACACTGAAGAACTGCGACACCTGCAAGAAGGCCCTCACGTGGCTTTGTGAACGCAACGCCGTTTTTGACAACCACGATATTCGCGCCGACGGTTTGGCGCGCTCGCACATCGAGCCCATCGTCGAAACACTTGGTTGGGAAGTTGCCATAAACCGGCGCAGCACGACCTGGCGCGGTCTCGGTCAGGCCGACAAGGAAAATCTCACCAATGCAAAGGCTGTCGCACTTATTGCAGCCAACCCAACATTGATGAAACGCCCGGTTTTTGTTTCACCAAAAGGCATGGCTGCCGGGTTTGACGCAAAGGCGCAAGCGGCGGTCGAAACCCTTTTTTAGCCTTACGGGTAGAGGCGCTGACGGCTCCAGCCTGCACTGTTTTGTGTGAAAACCACACGATCATGCAGACGAAACTCTCCATCTTGCCAGAATTCGACGGATTCCGGGATTACCCGGAACCCCGACCAGTGAGGTGGACGGGGGATCTTGTCATCATCTGGATATTTTTCTTCAACATCGCGCAGGCGCTGGACCAGTTTCGCGCGATTTTCCAGCGGCCGTGATTGCTGGGACGCCCAGGCACCTCTGCGGCTTTGCGGATGGCGGGAGTTGAAATAAGCATCCGCCTCTTCTTGCGATACCGTTTCAACCGATCCACGAATACGAACCTGACGGCGTAAGCTCTTCCAGTGAAACCCAAGGGCCGCTTTACCGGAAGCCAGTACTTCCCCGGCCTTTGTTCCCTCAAAATTTGTGTAAAAGACGAAACCACGCTCATCATGCCCTTTCAGCAGGACCATGCGGACGTTTGGCATGCCATTGGAATCCACTGTCGCAAGCGCGAGCGCATTAGGGTCATTGGGCTCAGATTGTTGCGCTTCAGCCATCCATTCCGAAAAAAGCGCATAAGGATCGTCTCTTTGCGTGAAATCCATGAAAACCTTAAACCTTTCTTTACGTCACATTGCCATTGTTAAGGGAGGGACAGCTGTAACTCGCGTAGGCCACCAAGGGCCACTGGGGACTGTAAGAATTGAACACGTTTGGGGGCATCGGGGCATCAAAAAGCAAGAGCGGTTTTCGCCACAGCCTGGCGTCCTTCTTGCTTGCCGTTGTATTGGGGACAAGCGGCTGCGCCGTCAATGGAGATTCCCTGTCCCAACTCGCGGAATCTGAGAAACTGGTGACCAATTCGGTTGCTTCGGTTGCAAAGCCTGAGGGCATTGAGCAAACCGACGCCGAAATAATCAAAACCGCGGTTGCCGATGCCAACGTATCCAGCCCGATCAAACCTCTGGCCTGGACCAACCCTGAAACGGGATCATCCGGCACGATTGTCGCCATCGAGAAATTTCAGGGCAAGCATGGACAGCGTTGTCGGGGTTTTAAAACCAGCGTCGACACATTTATGGGTATCGCCTTCTATAATGGCGAAGCCTGTCAGACCAGCCCGCGCGAATGGGTGTTGTCCTGGTTCAAAACTGCCGAATAGTCAAAATCGGCCTAAAATGCGGATCTAAACCGTAAAATGCTGGAATTTTTCCTGCAAAAGTCCATATATCTTGAAAATTCATTCTCCTCCCTTGTGAGTTCTCAATACCACGATGCGTGATCCCTATCAGATACTGGGTGTGCCCAGATCGGCCAGCGAAAAGGAAGTCAAGTCTGCCTTTCGTAAACTGGCGAAGAAGTGGCATCCCGACCAGAACAAAGACAACCCCTCAGCGAAAGAGAAATTCGCAGAGGCGAACACCGCCTACGAAATCATCGGCGATAAGAAAAAACGCGCTCAATATGATGCCGGTGAGATCGATGGGGAAGGAAAAGAAAAGTTTCAGGGTTTTGCAGGTGGCGACCCGTTTGCAGGCATGCGCGCAGGGCAGGCAACTGGCGGCTTTGGTGGCGCAGAAGATGTGTTGTCACAGATTTTTGGGGGGATGGCCAGCGGCGGCGCAAGCATGGGCGGCGACCCGTTTGCGCAGGCGCGGCAGCATCGCACGCACCGCTCAGCACCCAAAGGCGAAGACAGGAAAATCAACCTGCGGGTCCACCTCAATGACCTGGCCGCCGGCAAGGCCCCGGTGCGCCTTGGGCCGGACCGCACTGTAAATGTGACCATTCCTGCCGAACCCGAAGATGGTCAGGTTATCCGGCTAAAAGGCCAGGGCGAAGAAGGCCCCGGTGGCAAGGGCGACGCTCTGATAACACTCGCAATTTCAAAACACGCCGACTTCCAGCGCGAAGGCGCAAATCTGCGCGTCCATGTACCCGTTTCCCTTCGTGATGCGGTACTGGGTGGCAAGATCAGGGTCCCAACCCTGACGGGGGCAGTAGCTTTGACAATCCCCGCCTGGTCAAATTCCGGAGCAGTTTTCAGAGTGCGCGGAAAGGGCCTTCCCGCCCGCAAGAACGGCCATGGCGATATTCTTGCAGTGCTTGCCATTCAGCTTCCAGAAAATGAAAATGCCCGGCTAATCGAACTGATGCAGGAAATGACGGCAGCCGACACCTGATCCACAACCTGACGCGAACACCCCCTAAGCTTGTCGCTCCATAGTGCTTATGTCATACCACGTCGCAACGACAGTCTGGCCCCCCGGATTTTAGGCAGATTTTTTGAGAAGAGCGGTGAGTAAATGAGTGTTTCCAACGGTCTAATGGCTGGCAAACGCGGTCTGATCATGGGTCTGGCCAACAATCGGTCTATCGCATGGGGGATCGCCAAGACATTGAGCGATGCTGGCGCAGAGCTGGCGTTTACCTATCAGGGTGATGCGCTGAAAAAACGCGTGGAACCGCTCGCCGAAAGCCTCAATGGCTGGGTTGTGGGGGATTGCGACGTTGGCGATGCCAAATCGATGGACACAACCTTTGACGCGATTGCCCAAAAATGGGGCCGGATCGACTTTCTCGTTCATGCAATCGGTTTTTCCGACAAGGACGAACTGACCGGGCGATACGTCGACACATCCGAAGCCAATTTCAACAAGACCATGAACATCTCGGTCTACTCCTTCACCGCTGTAACGCAACGCGCCGAAAAGCTGATGAATGAGGGTGGCTCGATCCTTACCCTCACCTATTACGGCGCTGAAAAGGTCATGCCTCATTACAACGTGATGGGCGTTGCAAAAGCGGCGCTGGAAGCCAGTGTGCGTTACCTGGCCGTTGACCTTGGCAAGAATAAAATTCGGGTCAATGCCATATCAGCAGGGCCTATCAAGACACTGGCAGCGTCTGGAATTGGTGATTTCCGCTACATCCTGAAATGGAATGAGTACAACTCACCACTAAAGAAAACCGTGACAATACAGGAAGTTGGCAATTCTGCGCTCTATCTGTTGTCTGACCTTTCAACTGCCGTTACCGGCGAAGTGCACCACGTGGATTCCGGCTATCATACTGTTGGCATGAAAGCCGTGGATGCCCCGGATATCTCTGTCGTCAAGGATTGAGTCCATGCCCCGGCCTTTTCTCGACAGGGCCGTTGAGCAGAAATTTCAATCATACCCCCACGCTATCCGGCGTCCTTTGATGCAATTGCGCGAAATGGTGTTCGAGACCGCCAAAAGCCTTGAAGATTGTGGCGACATCATCGAAGCGCTGAAATGGGGACAACCCTCATTTTTGACCCAAAAGCCGAAATCAGGAAGCACCATTCGTATGGATGCATCGAAGGAATGCGGCAACGGCATCGCGCTTTATTTCCATTGTCAGTCAGGGCTGATTGATGAATTTCGCCGTCATTACTCAGATGTTGTGACATTTGAAAACAAGCGCGCGATCCTGCTGAACGGTGACACTCCTCTACCACAAAACGAATTGCGCCATTGCCTGGCGCTTGCCCTCACCCATCACTCGCGAAAGCGCAGGCGTAACTCATGAGCCATCCGACAGTCTATTTCCTGCGCCACGGCCAAACCGACTGGAATGTTGCCTATCGTCTTCAGGGTCAGATGGACATTCCCATCAATGAGACCGGACGGACACAGGCGAGGAAGAACGGACGCAAGTTGGCAGATCTTGTTTCCAACCCGAAAGACTTTCGTTTTGTCGCAAGCCCGCTTGGGCGGACGCGCGAAACCATGAACCTTGTTCGGGACGAACTTGGCCTCCCACCCCATGATTATGACACCGATGACAGGCTAAAAGAAATCTCATTCGGCCTTTGGGAAACCCACACATTCGACGAACTACGCAAAACCGTTCCGGATCTCGTTGATCAGCGTTTTCATGAAAAATGGTCTTTTCGTCCCCCACAGGGCGAAAGCTATGCCATGCTGATGGCACGGGTCGAAAGCTGGTTGCCGTATGTCACGCAAAACAGCATCGTGGTCTGCCACGGCGGCGTGTTGCGCGTGCTCGACCATCTGATCAACGGCACCCCCCCTGACCAGGTGGTCCAGCAATCCGTGCCACAGGACCGTATATGGAAATGGAACGGCCATTCCGCCGACTGGATTTAAACCCTTGTGACGAGATAACGAAACTCATTTCACCACCAACCTCCACCAGTCAATCCGCCTCATTCCTCAAAGGGCCAAAATCTGATGCGTTCTACGTGTCTGCAGCGTCAAATGGGCATTTCAGAAATTTATCCAACCCACAGAGTTTACTGGCGCACCCGAGAGGATTCGAACCTCCGACCTCTGCCTTCGGAGTTAAGGGAGCAATACTTTTTACAGTGATATTTCAATAGGCTCAGAGGCACGTGCCCTTATCTTTATTTCAAAACATAATGAAATGCCCGATTTCGGCACTTTTTACCATATTTTGGGCCGTTTTGGCTGCATTCTTAACACAAGAATTCAGCCCAATTTGAAACTTCTTCTTATTATGTTTTGACTCAGAAGTTGCCTCCGCTGGGCCTGCCCGTCCAAGCAGATGCATTCCATTTGTCCATTCCCAATCGTTTTCTTAGAACCTCATTGTTTGCAGACAGTTCACTATCCAGATTTCCAATCTCTCCACTCAATATGAGTTGGAACAAAAACAAACTATTCGGATCGCCTAGATGATGTGCAATCGAACGTTGAGCGGACACTCTTCGGTCTTTATCTTCAGAAAACAAACCGAGTTCAGTCAGTTCTTTATCCAACGCAAGCGAGATTTCATGCTCTTTATCTTGATAAAATGAGTCTGGAGAAATAGAGGCGGTATAAAGAAAATTATTTATCGACTTCTTGTTCAACTCATGAAGAGCGCCCGCAATACAATCTGTGATATGCACCTCATTCTTTTGCCGTCGTTTCTGGTTTTCCAACTCAGTCGCCAATTTATCGACTTTTTTCGCGAGTAACGAGGATTCCCGTTTAGAGTTTAAAGTAAAAATTCCAGCTATTGCAGCTAGAATTAAAGACGAGAAACCTAGTGCATCTGAGAGTTCCATCTTGCTTACCCCAAATTGAATTTCTCAGATAATTTCAAGAGAAATTCCACAGGAGTGAGTATTCTCGACTTCTTGATGTAGGAAACTCCGTATTCTTTTGAAAAATTTTCGATTTCGATCACTATAGCTGGATCACTCGCGCGACTGTAAAGTGTGATCAATTTTTTCCATTCAATTTCCGGATGGTTTTCTATAAGTTCCCTAATCAACACAAGCCCAGTTAAAACCCCATTTCGCGTATTCGTTTCGGAAAATCGGTCGCGATCATCACCTGGCAATAACATTACATCGACAATACCGAGCTTTAAATCACCTTGAGCAGCATTCAAAAGTGTTGAATAACCATCCGTTGCATTGCTTATTAATGAAATTGAATGCCCTGCCCTTTCAATCAGCAAACGCGAAGCGAAGTTGTAACGCTCATCCTCATCAATCCAAACTATCATTATCTTGCTCTTTCCAGCGTAATTTCGAAGCAAGAACCGTTATCGATGATAATGCAATCAAGTTGTCCACCTAATTGCTCGACGACTTCTTGGGAATAACTCAAACCGACTCCCGTTCCTCTGTTGTTACGACGCTTTGCTTTGGCCGAGCGGTATCCTTCACTAAATAAATATCCTAAATCAGATTTCCTAATTCCAATTCCATAATCCACAAATTTAATATAAACGTAATGCTCATCATAACTAAAAGATATATTGACGCGTGGATGCTTATCAATTTTGCAATACTTAATACTATTTTCCAGCAAATTACGAAAAACGGATATTAATCCAGCAATATTACCTTTTACAGGTGGCAACTCTAAAGAGCCAGAAGCCTTAAGGTTATTGATTTTCAGAGGCAGAGCCGAATTCGCGATCTGAAGAGATCGGCCCATATTTATCATTGGCATCAATATTTCTGCGTGAAAGTTAGTGATTGTTTCAATCTCAAGTTTCTCGGCATTTCGAGATTTGTCAATTTGAAAGGCGAGATCTTCAATAAAGGACTCGGCATCTGAAATCAGCCTCTTGTAGTCCTGGTAGCTATCAGAGTTCAGAAACTCCGAAGAAAAAACTGAATTGGAATCGCCAAAAACCAAATGGTTGAACGCATTTAAGTTATGCAATGCACTTTCTATGTCGGCTCTTATTCCGTGAACGGTTCTTTCCAGATCGGTTTCAGCATCCAAAGCACGAACATAGTTTCGCGCCAAAACAGCTAAAAGCTCCGAAAGATAATACACCTCCATAATGTCAATGGCATGAAACCGTGATGTCGGACCTGATGCAGTCCCAGAATGTGGGTTAATTAGCTTAATAACGCCAAAATTATTTTCGTGAATATCAGAGTTAATTGGAGACCGACGGAGCGGAGCATAAATCATCGAATAGACATGATCGTTTGCCAAGAGTTCCTTGAAATGATCTCTCATTTTCAAACTCTGCGCCTGCCGGACAATCATAGTTCCATCCTCAAACGATTTTACCACGTCGCTCCGGCGATTAGGTTCATATACGATATCCTTTTTTTCGAGATCACTATCGATTCCGGTCGAAGAGGAAAGTCGCAAAAAACCATTTCGCGGGTCGTTTAAATAAACTGACGCAGCTTCAACCTTAAAATATGGAACGCAAAAATTGTTGGTTACTCTGAAGAAGAAGCTGTTCACATCAGATGACGCATAAGAGATGTTTACAATATTGCTGCGTATTTTTTTGCGACGCTCACTTAGTATCAACATGATCCATCGAGTCATGACATTCTTGAATGCTGCGGAATCTCCGATTGTGATATCTTCCTTAGACAGAAATATAATGTCGGTACCGTCAAAAATAGGATAATCAAAAAACACGCGCGCCTTGATTCTCCAGAACATATTGTATTTTGAATCAGAAATATCTCTCCTTGAAAAAACATTACTGTCACCAACTGGTTTTCCATCAAGAACACAAAATTCATGCTGCCGCTTTGGAACCCCACAAGCGATAGTTATTGGTGCTTCTTGCATTTCAGGAAAATAGCAGGCTCTAATAGCTTCTGATATCGATGCAAAGCCATCAACATTAAGAAAACACGGCTCTTTTGAAAGCTTTAGAGGTAGAATTTTAGGCAAGACTAATTGTACGATCGTTTGACAATATCTTAACTCTTTCGATTGAACAAATCTGAGTCAAGACGGTTTCAATTTTTTGAAGGCACATTTGATTGTTTCCATAATGGACCTTATGCGACAAACATCTCAGATGCCCTGTAAGTGCAGCGTCGGATTAAACGACGCTTGATGCACATGTGATGGTGAAACCCTGCCAATGACGCTGACAGGGTTTCGTTGATGCTATTTGGTTTTGGGTTTTGCTAGTTGCTGCTGCTTGTTGCGTTCATGTGCTTCCAAAACCCCTGACAACGGACAATAGAGCCCGCCTGGACAGCAGAAATATTTGATTTCACCAGTGGCAACTAAGGGGACAAAGTGACATTGGTTTGCCAGATCGATTGTCCTCTCTGCGACGCATGCTTCATAGTTCGGAGATATCCGCACCGCTCAATCTTTATGGAGATGTTCCAACATGGGGCACTTGGCAGGGTTTTTCGAGCACTTTTGAACGAGATCACCAAGCGCGCGTTCAACACCTTGCAACTCGGCAATTTTCTGACGAACAATTTCAAGATTGCGTTCGCCGATGATCAATGCCTCTTGGCAATTATTCTGCGGCTGAAAAGCAAGATTAAGCAAACTGGATGTGTCGGAGATCGGAAACCCAAGCGACCGAAACCGCTTGATGAACTTAAGTCTGGATACGTCCTCAATATCGTATTGCCTGCGACCGTTTGAGGCTCGGCTGACTTTTGGGATAATTATCTCTCGCTCATAGTAGCGAATGGTTTCTATGCCGACGCCACTTTCCTTTGATGCCTGTCCAATCGTTTTCATCACCAAGCCCTTGATCCTGTAGTGGCTACAGGATGTATCATGGTGGAATGAAAAACAAACTAGCAACCACCGGCGTAACGGGAGCGCTGTTCGCAGCCTTATGCTGCTTTACACCGTTATTGCCGATCATGCTCCCTGCAATCGGTTTGGGTGGACTGATGGGCTACATCTACAATGATGCTGTGCTGTTACCAGCACTCGCCATATTTCTCGTTATCGCCGGGTACGGGTTCTGGAAGGGGAAAACTGCATGACTGAATTGCAATCTTCGATCACCTGTCCTGAGTGTGGGCATGTCGAGACCGAGACGATGCCAACCAATGCCTGTCAATGGTTCTACGATTGCAAAGGGTGCAATGCGCTTTTGAAACCACAGGAAGGCGATTGTTGTGTTTACTGTTCTTATGGAACAGTAGCCTGCCCACCCATTCAGAAAGGCGAAAGCTGCTGTTCCTAGTCAGGGTTCATCCAGATTGCGGGTTGGATGGGCATCGCCGCTAGTGCATTGGATCACCTGCCGAAGTTGCAAGGTGGTGCCTTTGATGATGAGCACCAGTCGCCATCAAGCCAAAGAAGCCAAGCCCACTTATCTTTTCCCTCGAGGCCTCAACATCAGATGTGACGATAAGCTCAACACCGCCAGTCATTACCCTGCCAACTGCGGACCACTGAGGCATCTTGTCGAGCTCGCGGGCATGGGCTGGCACCATATTTTGGAGAGCGCGCAGCGTTGTTCCGCTTCCTCTCGCAACAAAACGCATGCCTTGGTCCATTGGAAAGGTTTCAACCTCTGCCGATAGCGTCAGTGCGTTCATATCCACCAAATGATTGCGCAGCGCATTGATATTGACCTTTGACCAATTGGTTTCAGGGTTGGCCTCCAACATCTTCACGATCTCAGCAATCGCGTTGAAGGCGGCTTGACCACCTTCTTTAGGAACAGATGTCTGAGAGTGGGAGCTGTGGTTGACAGACGCCGCATGTCTATCGGAATTGGCAAAAACTGTTCCACCGGCGAACCCCAGCAGCAACAAGACAATTGAGACGACAATACTTTTAGAGCTCATCTGCATTCTCCTTTCGGAAACGATAGGAGTAGCACGCTTGATTCGATATGATTTCAATCATATCGTTTGGAAATGTTGCCAGCCCCATTTTCATCTCTTCCCAACAGCGCATCTACAAATTTTGAGCTCCACGCTGGCGCATATGTGTTTCGGCTGGGAGGAAAGCCGTTTGGCCTTTTTTTTCTTGTAGATGGTGAGGTTCATCTTATCCGTCACACTAAATCTGGAGATGCAGTTCCAATTCACAGAGCGTATGCTGGTGAGTTTTTCGCTGAGGCCTCTTTGTTTTCAGATGCCTATCACTGTGACGCGATTGCGCAGACGCATTCGAAGTTGCTGAAGATAGATCGATCTCAGACACTGGCACTCATGGAAACGAATCCGCGATTTTCTATTGAGATATCGACTTATCTTGCAAGGCAGGTTCAGGATTATCGCAGGCTACTTGAGCTGCGTTCCATCAGATCAGCTCAGGAGAGGGTTCTATCCGCTGTTGCAGATGGCTGGTTGAAAGGAAATATCCTATCATTTGCAGCTCAACTTGGACTTTCCCACGAAACGGTATATCGGGCCTTATCGGATTTGGCGAAAGCCAAGCGGTTGGAGAAAGTGGCGCGAGGCAAATTTCGAATGATAAGGCGCTAAGCGCCCAAATTCCTTCGTTCGAACCAGCAAATATGTGGTGCAACTACTTTAGCAACATCCAAACCGCCATTGCGATCATCATAAGGTTTTCGGTAAGTGATACAAAGCCAAGTGGGACATTTGAACTTCCTCCCACGCAAGCGCAGCGCAAATCACGTTTGTCGACATAAACAGCTTTAAAGACCGATATTGCGCCGAGCCCTCCAATGAACAGTGCAACCGGGATCGATATGATACTGAGTGCGCCTGCGATCATCAGGACACCCGCTCCACCTTCGGCGAAAGGATAAATTTTTGCGTAGGGCAACCATCGTTGAGCCAACAGGTCGTAGGTGAGAAACTGATCCGAAAAGGATTCGATATCACGCAACTTCTGTAATGCCAGAGCGCACATCGAGAAGGCGATAAACCATTCCGCAGCACGTATCGTGAAGGCTGAACCACTTGCGGCAAAGCTTGCCGCCATGGCCATAAGAGCCGTCATTGCGAATAAAGCAACGACAGGGGTGTAGCTGGTTGAGTTGGCTTCATCTGATGCTTCGCCAAAATGCTTTTTGAGAGCGTCAAAGCCCCCAATCCGCTTTCCTTCGAGCCAAATCTGCGGTGTCGTTTCCACACCATGTTCTGCCTTGAAGGCGTCGACCTGATTCCTGTCGGTGAATTTGTGATCATCGAAAATAATGCCGCGCTTTTGCAGCAGCGCTTTGGCTTTAAGTCCAGAAGGACAGATGTGTTCCGGCATTTCCATGCGGTAGAGTTGAGCGGTTTGCGCGGTCATATTCGAATTTCCGATTTCCAACGATTTGATTGAAGATAGGCCTTCCAGTTGCTGGAAGCTCAAGCCATTATTTTGGAAGTTTCCAATTTCCTTGACCTTCCAGTTGGTGGAAGGCCTAAATAGGTGGAAACGTGTCTTGGAGACGAACAATGCGAATTGATGATGGATACGGAACAATGATGTTCATGCCGCATGGTCACATGGGTTTCGCCATGGTGCTGGCAATTGTTGTCCTGCTGGCTATTGGTTTTGGCGTTGGCTATGCAGTAGGGCGCACTCGATGAACATTGGCGAGGCGGCTCGACAAAGCGAACTGCCGCCCAAGACTATTCGATATTACGAAGATATCGCCCTGGTGAAGCCTTCTCGCTCGAGCAACGGATATCGTGATTATTCGGAGAACGACATCCACCGTCTGCGTTTTCTGCAACGCTCCCGCAGTCTTGGTTTCACAATTGAAGAATGCCGTCTGCTACTGTCTCTTTACGAAGATGACCAGCGCGCAAGCGCGGATGTGAAGGCAGTTGCAAACCAGAAAATCATCGAGATCGATCACAAGATTAAGGAACTCCGTTCGCTCAGGAAAACGCTCTCGGCTTTGGCGGAAAACTGCCATGGGGATGACAAACCTGACTGTCCAATTATTGATGATTTGGCAGGAAGGCGTGGTCGATGAACCGGGCAATATCCATTGCTGCAATTGCTGGGCCTATATTGCTTGGCGGGTACTTTTTCTTTCAACCTGGAAACCCGAACCTGTCATCTGGCGAGGCGTTAGCGGAGGTCAAGGTACCCCCATTGGCTGGCGCTGCTCTGGCGGGTGAAAAAATATTCAACGCAAACTGCGGGTCCTGCCACGGTAAAAATGCCTCTGGCAAAGACGGCATTGCACCGCCACTGGTCCACAAAATTTATGAGCCAAGCCATCACAGTGATATGGCATTTGTGCTTGCCGCCAAACAGGGCGTTCGCCAGCATCATTGGTCGTTTGGAAACATGCCTCCGATGCCAGATATTTCCGATCAGCAAATGTCAGACATTATTGCCTATGTCCGCACACTTCAGCGCGCCAACGGCATCAACTAAGGAAAAGGGTTATGAAATCACTTTTAACAGGACTAGCATTGGTTCTCTTGCTGCCTATTACCGCGCTGGCGCATTCTCCGCTCAAGTCCACCTCGCCGGCTGACAAGGCGGCGTTGAAGGTCTTACCAGATGGCATCACTATGACGTTTGGAAAACCTGCACGCATTACCAAAGTGACGCTGACCCACACCCATGGCGAAGCCAATCATGCCGACAAACTCGAACTGCCTTCAAAGAAGTTCCAAACCAGTTTCCAACTCACACCCACGTTCAGGGGACATGGAAACTACAAGGTGGACTGGCGTGCTTTGAGCGAAGACGGGCATGCCTTGAAGGGGGCATTCTCGTTTACTGTCGCAGAGTGATTTCCGTTGTTCGGGGAACTCTCGAATTGGGATTTATGGGCTCTTGCATCAAAGCTGGCAGCCTATGTTGGATGTTTCCTGGCGATTGGTTCGACACTCTATACCCTTGCAACACCAAGCCTTGATGGGGCGTTAAAGTATCGACTGAGGCGGGTCATTTTGACCACAGCCGTTCTTGGTGCTGTGGGTTCTGCGGCCCAATTTGCGATCCAGTCTGGCAAGCTCTTGGATGAAGGGCTGGCCGGAATGGTCGACCCGGAAATGCTGGCACTTGTTAAGAACGCACCGCTTGGAACATCTGTGTTTCTGCGGCTATTGGGTTTGGTCGTCCTGGCCGCATTTGCGCTCCAAATACCAGTTCCCGGGTTGTTTGGTATATTGGGAGCACTTCTGACAGCGTCGTCGTTTTCATTTGTCGGGCACGGAACCGGTGACCCGAGATTTGTGTTGGGTGCACTAGTCACTCTGCATGTTCTTGGCATTAGTTTTTGGATCGGTGCGCTTTGGCCACTGCGTCAAGCTGCTTCAAACGAAACCAACTTGGATTCAACCGGAAAACTCGCCCACAGATTCGGTCAGCAAGCAGCGTGGATCGTAGGTTCATTGATCATCGCGGGACTGATTCTGGCATATCTGATCACAGGATCGCCGTTTGCCATGTTCACCACACAATATGGTCTGACATTATTGGCGAAGCTGGCAATCGTTTCAGCGTTGTTGGCTCTTGCTGCTTCAAACAAACTGCGTTTCGTTCCCGCAATTGAAACGGGAGACGCTATGGCAGCAAACCACCTGCGGCGGTCAATCACATTGGAAATTCTGGCAGTCGGAGCGATCCTGATCATCACGGCTGTTCTGACCACAATCACCCCGTTGCCTGAAACGATGGACATGACAAATGGATAGTTCTTTCACGACCAATCGCCGCAATTTGTTGAAGATGGCCGGAGCTGGCCTCGGCGCACTGTCGATTCCAGGTCTCTTAGCGGCAAAGACCGGTGATGGTTTCATTGACCTGCGAGCAAGCAAAACGCCACGCAAACTGGCCGGTGAGAAACACCCAGCCTCTGATCTTTGGCTTTATAATGGTTCTTCGCCAGGACCGGAAATACGCGTCATTCAAGGCGAGACGGTTCGTGTCAGGTTCACCAATGAGTTGGATGACCCCACCTCCATTCACTGGCATGGCATTCGTATTGCAAACGCAATGGACGGTGTATCAGGTCTTACCCAAGAGGTCGTGAAGCCGGGCGAAACTTTCGAATATATCTTCGAAGTCCCCGATGCGGGAACATTTTGGTATCATGCTCACAACAAGAGTTGGGAACAGGTTGCACGTGGTCTCTACGGTTCTCTTATCGTAGACGAACCTTCGCCGCTGGTAGATCGCAGAAACGATCTCACGCTTGTCATAGACGATTGGCGGTTGGACAACGATGGTACGTTTCATTCCGCCAGTTTGGGTGGTCTGGGCGATTGGAGTCATGCAGGACGTTTGGGAAATTGGCTAACCGTCAATGGGGTATCCCAACCCACATTCAAACTGACGAAAGGCGAGACGTATCGCATCCGACTTATCAACGCAGCAAACGCTCGTATTCTTCAGATCGATCCAAGTGCCATTGGAGCCAAGGTGATCGGATATGACGGGTTCCTGTTTGATGGACCGAGAGACACGAATGGTAAAGTTCTTGCAGTTACCCCCGCACAGCGAGTCGACTTGTTGCTTACTCCCGATGACGCATCAATTCGAAAACTCAATGACGTCGGCGATTTCGCTCTTCAAGAGCTTTCGGGACAAGAAGCTTTGAGCATGGCGTTGTTCGAGTTTATCGAGCCGGAAATCGAAGTCCGCAAAAATACCAGCCTGTTGCTGCATCAAAATGCGATCACGAAACCTGATCTTGCATCAGCCAAAAAAGTATCACTCGTTATGGAAGGTGGTGCGATGGGACGTATGGGAAGAATGATGCACCAGGGCCGAATGATGGAGAGGTCCGACATTGAGCGAACCAGACAGATGTGGGCCTTCAACGGTGTTGCCAACCTCGGTGACGAGCCGTTGTTTCGAACGAAAGTCGGCGAGACGATTATGCTGTCAACAAACAATCAGACCGGTTGGCCCCACGGTATTCATCTGCATGGACATCATTTTCAGATCATCGAACACAACGGCAAGGCGCTGGAGCATACGGATTGGCGCGATACTTTCACCATTAACCGCGACGAGACCGTGAAAATTGCTTTTGTCGCGGACAATCCCGGCAAATGGCTGCTGCATTGTCATATGCTGGAACATGCCGCAGCAGGCATGAATACCTGGTTCGAGGTTGCTTAGAAGATGCGCTGGTGCTCGTCACATTTGTTGGCGCTCTTTATCTTATCGATGCAATCGCTTTCGTCTTCGGCGTGGAGTAAGGAGCTGTTCTCGCCTGATAACCGCGAGATCGTGTCTGAAGGCAAAGCCTTATACCAAGAACAATGTGCCTCGTGTCATGGCAAGAATCTGGAAGGTGAGCCCAATTGGCGAAGACCTAATGCTGACATGACCATGCCAGCGCCACCCCACAACGACACGGGCCACACTTGGCATCACACCGATGAGGTTTTGTTCAACCTCACGAAGTTTGGGCTCGCGAAATATCTCAATCAACCCGATTACAAGTCGAATATGCCAGCCTATGAGGGGGTGCTGACAGACGATGAAATCAAAGCCGTCTTGTCTTTCATAAAGAGCAGCTGGTCAACGACCATGCGGGAACATCAGGATCATCTGAATTCACAATAGCGGGATTGCGACACTGAATAGCCGCGAGTTTCTTAGACACCCTCTGTCTTCATTTTTGACTGTCTTTCGAATTCGACGGGTGACAGCATCCCGTTTCTCGCGTGTTTCCTTTTCGGGTTGTAGAACATCTCGATGTAATCGAACACATCGCGCCGCGCTTCTTCGCGGGAACGATAGGTTCACCGTCTTATCCGCTCTCGTTTGAGCAGATTGAAGAAGCTTTCTGCCACCGCATTGTCATGGCAATTGCCGCGCCGGCTCATGGAGTGTTCCAGATTGTGGTGTTTAAGGAACGATGCCCAATCCATGCTGGTGAACTGCGATCCTTGGTCGGAATGGATCAGCACCTTGTTCTTCGGCTTGCGCCGCCACACTGCCGACAACAATGCTTGGAGAGCGACATCGGTTGTCTGTCGTCCCTGCATTGACCATCCAACAACACGCCGCGAATACAGATCGATCACAACAGCCAGATAAGCAAAACCCTCATAGGTTTTGATGTAGGTAATGTCAGTCACCCAAACCGTATCTGGTGCAGCAACATTGAACTGCCTGTCGAGCGTGTTATCGACTACAATCGATGGTTTGCCACCATACGTACCAGGACGGCGTTTATAACCGATCTGCGCCTTGATACCTGCAATGCTGGCCAGCCGGGCAACTCTGTTGGGACAGCACGTCTCACCTTGATCAAGCAGGTCATCATGAAGCTTGCGGTAGCCGTAGACTTTGCAGCTCTCCTTCCAGGCTTTCTTGATCAGCTTGGTTTGGCGCTTGTCTTCCCGTGCCCGTTTGCTCAACGGGTTCTTCAACCAAGCATAGAATCCACTGGGGTGAACACGAAGACAACGGCACATCGCACGAACCGAAAACACAGGGCGATGCTCAACCATGAATGCGTACTTCATTTTGCATCCCCCTTTTGCATATCTTGGGCGAAGTACGCGGTGGCGTTCCGCCGGGCGATTGATACTCAATCAATCGTTTATCCGGCTCCAATTTAGTATATCGCGCTCCTCGGTGACGCGCGCCAGTTCCAACTTTAATCGTCGTATCTCGGCAGACTGTTCCGTCGATGGATCGCTTCCAGAGGACTTGGAAAACTTCTTCAACCACAAATACAACGAGTGTGTGCTCACACCCAACCGCTTCGAAACCTCCGCAACCGGATAGCCGCGGTCAACAATCTGATGCACTGCATCACGTTTGAAATCGTCACCAAATTTAGCTTTGCCCATAATGGCCTCCTTGCCTCAAAATTAGGGAAGAAGGTGTCTACAAATCTAGGGGCTATTCAGCCTGTATCTATTCAGGACAGCTACACGGAAGTGCAACAAAAATGGTTGTGGAGCCTGCGCGACTTCATTTCCGATGTCGGTAGAAGGCTCTCATGAGTAGCAAAATCGCATCTGAATGCCTTCTAACTAGCGTTCAACACCAACCCTCATTGAGTGTTCGAGCAAGGCCTCTTCGAGGGGAGCAATCTCGCCCCGCGTGATCTGTTGACCTCCGTGGAGTACCAACTCTCGCACGATCTCAGACCCAGATTCGACATTCTTCGGGTTGAGGTATACCCGGCACTCGTTATCCAAAGTGAACAGGCCAATTTCGAACGCTTTGTCATGAAAGAGGCACAAGCAAAGGCCATTTCCCAGATGACCACGGAGTTTCTCATTGTCGCTCCATCTTGCTATGTGTGAACCGATTAGGAACCTTGGGTCTGCCACTGTGCAGCCCGGGAAACAGCACTTGTAGCCGTACGCTTTCTTGACCTCTTCCGAAAACTTCCGCTGACCAACGCGAGACTGAATAGTTGCGATATGCGATCCGGTCTGTACCAAAGAGCTCTTTCTGAGGCCATTTTCAGCAATTACTCCCTCACTCTTGAACAGGGCTGCCAGCAATTCATTGTCAATCTCGGAGAGATATGCGCCATTAAGGCATTGAAGACGCCCGGCCTGACGAACGTAAAAGATGTTCGCTTTACTCGCGCCTTTCGACCTGTTTCGGTCAAAATAGCCTTCAAGCTCGGCTTTGCGGGTGCTGAATACATCAGTGAGATTTATCGGTTCATGGAATGGAGTGTAATCCGATAAGTTGGCACGATAGAAGTGCTTCGCATGATCCCACGTTCCGGTAACGGGAGGGCGATATCTCGTTATGAAGCCATCTCCCACAGCAACAGAGTAACCAACGAAGTTTGCGTCAGGCGAGACACCACGTAAGTGAATGATCGTGTCACCTTCTCGTACCTGAAGAATCTTGCTCCAAAAAGGCCACGACCCACCGCCACGCTTTTCGGTTGGCGCCCAAACACAATTGGGGAATACCCATGTTCCCCCTCCGTGCATTTCATCTCTAGCCATTTCAAGAAAGATCACGATGGCCAACCACTAATGGACGCTCAGAATTCCTACGACGATAAACTTCGTGTCGAACAACAACTCCTGCACTTTTAGCATGATTCAATCGAACACCTTCAGCTTTTCTTCCAAGTATGGCTGTTCGAAATTAGGTAGAATGAATACTCGACATTTGCCTGCAATGGCGAATTCGTTTGGCGACAAGTTTGCCACGTCGTGCTGCCCCGGTACTGCCCAGAGCGATTTCAGCAAATCGCAAATTCCGTTAAGTAGTTGATTTTAATGGCGCACCCGAGAGGATTCGAACCTCTGACCTCTGCCTTCGGAGGACATATTGTCTAGTTACTCGGAAAGTCACGCCAAGTCACTAAGTCCTTGATTCAAAAATATAATACTTGAATTTCCGACTGTCCGCATACTGGCTTTTCACAGTATGGTGTTACCTATGTGTTACCTAGAGCGACACATTTGGAACGGGAGAGAGTTTCGCTGCGCTAGGTAACACATCTGGAACAAGGCGTTGATTTTCCAGCGTAATTGGAAAGGTAGTGTTATGACGCAAACAATGAAACTGACAACGAAGATTATAGATGGCTTCGACAACAAAGGCAAAGACACAACGGTTTGGGATACATCCCCAAAAGGTTTTGGTGTCCGCTTTTACGCCAAAGGCAAAGT
>CALHCF010000019.1 GCA_937930635.1 uncultured Rhizobiaceae group bacterium | reverse complement strand
ACAACGCCGCGCAGGAAACGCAGATATGTCGGCAACAGATCCTTTGCATCTTCTGTAATCAGAACCTTGTTGACATACAGCTTCACATGCCCCCTGCGCTCAGCATCAAAGAGATCAAACGGCTGGGTCGATGGAACGTAGAGCAGGTTCGTATAACTGACGACACCTTCCACCCTGTTATGGATGGTCAGCCAGGGCTGATCAAAGGCATGGGCGGTGTGACGGTAAAATTCTGCGTGCTGCTCTTCGCCGACATCTTTGGGTGCTCTTGTCCAAATTGCCGACGCTTCATTGAGCGTTTCGTCCCCCAGCTTGATGGGAAACCCGATATGGTCCGAATAGGTTTTGACGATATGCTTGATGCGAACATCTTCAAGATATTCCTTTGCATCCTTCTTCAGGTGCAGGGTGACGGTTGTGCCGCGCCCTTCCCGGTCTGCGCTTTCAATCGAAAATTCACCCTTGCCATCTGATGACCAAAGCCAGCTGTCGGTCTCTCCCGCCTTGCGGGTCAACACGTCAACGCGGTCAGCCACCATAAATGCGGAGTAAAATCCAACACCAAATTGCCCGATCAGACCGGGATTGCCCTCACTCCCCGCTTTCAATTGCTCAAGAAAGGAGCTTGTTCCAGACTTTGCGATTGTTCCAAGAGTTGCCAGAAGGTCGTCATAATTGAGACCAATTCCATTGTCCGAGATGGACATTGTCCTGGCTTTCTTGTTGACCTCCAGTTCCACGTTAAAACCCTGGTCGCCTTCCATCAGCGATGGCTTGGAAATCGCCTGATAGCGCAGCTTTTCACAGGCGTCGGAGGCATTGGATATCAGTTCGCGAAGAAAGATTTCACGGTTGGAATACAACGACCCAGCTACAATATCGAGCAGCTGGCCAACTTCGGTTTGAAAGGCAAATGTTTTCTTTTGCGTGGCATCGGTCATGAGTTGCTGTTCGCCCCCTCATCAAAATACTGATCGTTTCTGGCTGGCTGGGATATAATATTTTCCATCTCTGTGACAAGTTCATACCAAGATATCGACATCAGTGATTATTGGTGGAGTTTTGGGCGATGTAATTTGACCCAGTTGCAAAAGAAGTCTGTGCTTCCCAAAAAAAGAAATCAAATAATGGTCTGCACGAAAAAACTGGACTTGGATTGTTGGGGTTGCTCTACTCCTGAGTGTGTCATATCCCGGAGATTGACGCGCTTCTGGATGGTTCCATGGACTGGATTACGCAATCAATCACAAGCGGTGCTTATCTCGCTCACCTGGCCGCTGGGTGCTATGCCCTGGGTCTGATTACCCGTGATCAGGTCATTTTGAGAATACTCATATTTATCGGCACGTTATTCTATATCGCCTACTATTATGCAGTTCCCGAAACTCCTTTGTGGGAAGCAATTGGCTGGAGCATTGTTTTGGGTTTCGCAAACCTCTACGTGATGATCCAGATCATGATGGACCGAACGACGTTCTCCATGTCTGAGCGGGACAAACGCCTCTACAAACATCTCGATAACATGGCCCCCGGCGAATTCCGCCGACTTTCAAAAATTGCCACATGGAAAACTGGAGACGGGAAAACTGCGATTACTGCGGAAGGGCAACTGAACTCCAAGTTGTATTTTGTGCTCGACAGCGAAATTCACCTGGAAAAAGCAGGGCAGAAATTCAGCCTTCCTGATGGTGGATTTGTTGGAGAGGTGGGGCTGCTTCTGAATCAGCCAGCTTCTGCGACAGTCGTTGTGGCAGAGGGTGGCGAATATGTGGAAATTTCGCTTTCAACTCTTCTGAAACTTGAACAGCGTTATCCCAACATCCGCACCGCCCTTCGCGATAAATTCAACGCTGATATGGCGGTAAAGGTGGCGCAAAGCGTCCGTACACATAGTGTCAGTACAAAAGAGTTCACGCCATTATCAAACATCTCTGAAAGCACGTAGCTGGACCATTTAACAGGATAGTTTGTCCTGTCTGCCAGCCAATCCAGTTATGAATCTCACAACTCCGGAGTTCAGCACCCGGATCAGCGGAATTGAGCAGCGGTCTCTGTCAGCCAGTGCCAGAATGCGCGCGCGAAGCCCGAATAAACGTACAGATCATAGGTTGGGGCTTCGTCGATCTGATGCAGCAAAACACCGATCTGGGCGATTGGAGTTTGAGCACAATAACCTTTTGATGTGACGGATTCGCCAAGATCCAAACGGCATCCGCGAGACATAAAATCCCGTACCTTTGGGCCAGACACCCGAAAGCAGACGCGGCTTGCGGACTGTTGGGAAACATATCCAATGCCAGCGACTTTCTTTGCTATCGCAGCCTCAAATTTGGAACTGTCTTTCTCGTTTCCAACCAACATCCACTGACCGGGAGAAAGTGGAAGGGCATTGAATGATTTCTGAGAACTGGCCGTGCGCGGGCTGTCTGAAATACCCAGCTTCCTGATCACATTGTCTTCCTGGCCCTTGCGGGCAAATACTTGAACCATGGACAGATCCGGCGGAATATCAAACGTCACGCCCGCATTGGAACTGGCCTTTGAGACGGCTTCGGGGTCGCCCAGCGGATGAATAGGAACAAAGTCAGCCATTGAGCCGCTCACCTTCCGGATCAAAGAAGTGCGCTGAACATACCTCTACCGCCGGGGCTTCGTCATAGATCGGGTTCACCGCATAGAGCGTTTTCCCCTCATGCTGCGACAGCCCACCCTGCAGGTAGGCCAATCCGATCCAGCACCCAACCGCCGGGCTGTCACAAACTGAGGTGACCCATCCCAGGCTGGTTTCCGCGCTGGCATCATCCTTATCGACAACAAGATGCGCCCCGCCGCGCAACCGACCTTCGCTTTCTGTGATTTTCAGGCCAACCAGTGTGGCGCGGTCTTCTGCAATCATACCTTCCCGACCAGCCATGACTTGACCGATAAAGGGTTTCTTGGTCGACATCATACGTCCCAGCCCCATATCGGCAGCCGTGGTTCGGCCATCCAGTTCATTGCCGGCCACATGCCCCTTCTCAATACGCAGAACAGAAAGCGCCTCGGTACCATAGGCAATCAAACCGTGTTTTTGTCCTGCTTCCCAGATTGCATTCCACATCGCTTCGCCGAAGGACCAGGGCACATTGACTTCAAAGGCCAGTTCACCGGAAAAACTGATACGGAAAATTCGTGCAGTTGTTCCACACCAGGAAAATGTGCGCACCCCCATGAACGGCAGGGCTTCGTCGGATATGTCGAGTGCCTCATCAAACGCATCAGCCAAAACCTTGCGTGCATTGGGGCCAGCCACAGCAACCCCACACCATTGTTCTGTTGCAGAACAAAAATGAACATCAAGCTCGGGCCAAAGAACCTGCGCCGCATGTTCCATATGAGCCAACACGCGAGCCGCGTTGGCTGTGGTTGTTGTCATGAAATAATGATCATCATCAAGGCGTGAGGTGGTCCCGTCATCAAATACATAACCATCTTCACGCAACATCAAACCGTACCGGGCTTTGCCCGGAGCAAGCATTTTCCAACCATTGATATAAAGCCGGTTCAGAAATTCACCGGAATCCGGGCCAAATATTTCAATCTTGCCCAAAGTGGAAACATCACAAATTCCCGCCGTTTCGCGAACTTGTTTTGATTCCCGGTAAATGGCCTCCATCACCCCTTCTCCGGGCTTTGGGTAGTATTGGGGACGCAGCCACAGGCCTGCTTCCACAAAAACGGCACCCAATTTCTCGCCACAGCTATGCATTGCAGTCTGACGCACAGGTTGAAACTCCCTGCCGCGCTCGTGGCCTGCAAAAGCACCGATCGCGACCGGCGAATAAGGGGGGCGAAAACGGGTTGTACCGACATCAGAGATTGGTTCTCCCCGGGCAGTAGCAAGAAGGCCAATGCCGGTCACATTGGACGTTTTGCCCTGATCTGTTGCCATGCCAAGTGTCGTATAGCGCTTTGCATGTTCAACCGAGACATAACCTTCCTGTGCAGCCAGATGGATATCCCGGGCCGTCACATCGTTTTGGAAGTCAACAAAGGCTTTCCCCTGACCGGGGCACCGCCAGATGGCAAGAGGTGGAACGGCCGAGGTCGGGTCCGCACGGGATGCTTTTAACGACTTTGCTGGTTCGAAACCGGCATTTCTGGCGGCATCAATGCCCGCCATATGTCCATCGTGCAAACAACCCGCCAGATCAAAAATACCCTTTCCGGCCCCGGCAGACCGCTCCTGGCGTTTCGGCGTATCCGGAACGAAACCTAAAATATCCTCACGCCAGATTGGTGCCACGCCGGTTTGCGAGACGAGATGAACGTCGGGGGAGTAGCCGCTGGACATAGCAACACAGTCACATTCCACCTTTTTGTGGAACGCCCCATCAACACGTTGCAGTTCAATGGCCTTCACCTGCAGCCGACCGACAGCCTTTTTGGGCAGTACACCCATTTCCACCGGAATTCCTGCTGCCCGTGCGGCTTCAGCGGCAGCATTTGGCGTTGTTCGTGCATCGGCAATCAGCGGAACCTCAACCCCTGCTTCTTTCAACACCATGGCCGTGCGGTAGGCTTCGTCATTGTTGGTGACAATTACCACACGTTTGCCCGGCGCTGCGCCATAACCCTCGACAAATTCGCGCACCGCACCCGCCAGCATAACGCCCGGGCGGTCATTGTTGTCGAATGTCAGGGCGCGCTCATGAGACCCGCAGGTGAGAGCAACCTCTTTGGCCCGAATATTCCACATGCGCTGGCGCGGTTGACCATTTGGAGGTTCTGCCAGATGGTCATTCACCCGCTCCAGAGCGGCCAGCACGTTGCCATCATAATAACCGAAGACCGTTGTCCGGGTCATCGTTGTAACGTTATCAAGTGCCTTAAGCTTGACCCATGCTTCCGCAGCCCATTGATCAGCTGGCTTTCCATCTATCTGATCCAGTGTCGATGAGAGATCACCGCCAACATGGGCCTGCTCTTCAACAATGAGGACCCTCGCGCCCGTTGCTGCTGCAGCCAGCGCCGCAGACAATCCGGCCGGTCCGGCTCCAACAACCAGAACGTCACAATGGGCGTGGGCATGTTCATAAGTGTCCGGGTCGGCCTCAACAGCGGCATGTCCAAGCCCGGCAGACCGGCGAATGAACTTCTCGTAGACCGGTTCCCAGAATTTCGCCGGCCACATGAACGTCTTGTAGTAAAAACCAGCAGTAAGCCAGGGAGACAGAAGCTGGTTGACCGACTGCAGGTCGACCGCAAGAGATGGCCAGCGGTTCTGTGACTGCGCGTCAAGACCGTCATACAGCTCGGCAACCGTTGCCCGTGTGTTCGGCTCGCGCCGTGGGCCTGATCGCATTTCAACAATGGCATTGGGTTCTTCAGAACCGGCTGTCAGGCATCCGCGCGGGCGATGGTATTTGAACGACCGTCCCATCAAAACCACGCCATTTGCCAGCAAGGCGGATGCCAGCGTATCACCGGCAAAACCTGAGTAAGTCTTGCCGTCAAACGTGAAGTTTACCGGCTTGGAACGATCGAGTTTTGTGCCTCCAAAGTTTAGACGATTCTTGCCCATCATTTGCTGCCCCGCTTCTTCTTGCGTGGTAGCGACAGCTTTTCTGCCGGGGCGCCAGTGGCGTGTATTTCGTGGGTTAATGTGTTGCGCACCACCTTTACCCATTGTCGGCAACCGCCAACATGATGCCACCACTCTGTATGCCATCCCTTGGGATTATCGCGCTTATAGACATAGTCGAAGAAGGCATCCTGGGAAGCGTCAGGCGCCGGGCGTACCTTGGTGGCATCACCCTGATACTGAAACTCGGCCTCATCACGGATGCCGCACCAGGGGCAATCGATTCTGTGCATCGTCGCCTCCCTACTGAATCCAGGGCGACGGACCGACGCCCTTTTCATCAATCATCCGTCCCTGGCGGAAACGTTCAATCGTGAAGGCCTCGTTGAGCTTATGCGGCGCGTCCTTTGCGATAGTGTGTGCAAAACACCAGCCCGAAGCCGGGGTCGCCTTGAAGCCACCGTAACACCAGCCGCCATTGAGATAGAGACAATCAATTCCTGTTTTACAGATGAAGGGCGAACCATCGAAGCTCATGTCCATGACACCGCCCCAATGGCGCAGCAGGCGTACACGGCCAATAGCAGGCATGATTGCCATGCCTCCGGCCATCACATGCTCCATCATGGGCAAGTTGCCCCGCTGGGCGTAGGAGTTGTATCCATCAAGATCGCCTCCAAAAACCAAACCACCCTTGTCAGACTGACTGATGTAAAAATGCCCGGCCCCGAATGTGACCACGGTGTCCAGAAGCGGCTTAATGCCTTCCGACACAAAGGCCTGAAGAACATGGCTTTCGATTGGCAGTTCAATCCCTGCCATTTTGGCGACCTGTGAAGTATGGCCGGCGACAGCCATTGCGATCTTCTTGCCGCGGATTGTCCCTCGCGACGTTTCAACGGCAACCGCCGCTCCACCTTCAACCACAATGTCTTTTACTTCGCAGTTCTGGAGAATATCCACACCGCGGCTGTCTGCTCCACGCGCGTAGCCCCAGGCCACAGCATCATGACGCACCGTTCCGCCACGTCGCTGAAGCAGACCGCCCTGGATCGGAAAACGCGCGTTTTCGAAATCGAGGATCGGCACCATCTCCTTAAGCTGCTCTGGCGTGAGAAACTCAGCATCCACACCCGCCAACCGCATGGCATTGCCGCGTCGGGCGAAAGCATCGCGCTGGGGATCGGAATGGAACAGGTTGATTACACCGCGCTGCGATACCATGGCATTGAAGTTGAAATCCTGCTCCAGCCCTTCCCAAAGCTTCATGCTCTTTTCGTAAAAATGCGTGTTGGCCGGGAACATGTAGTTGGAGCGTACAATGGTCGTGTTACGCCCTACATTACCACCGCCGATCCATCCCTTTTCGATCACAGCAACGTTGGTGATACCGTGTTCTTTTGCCAGATAGTAGGCGGTTGCCAGACCATGTCCGCCACCCCCAATTATGATGACATCGTATTGAGGTTTGGGCTCGGGATCGCGCCACATCCGTTGCCATCCGCGATGGCCACGCAATCCCTGCCAGAATACTGAAAATGCTGAATAATGCACAGCTGGATCTCACTAGCTCCAAGGATAGGGGCTATTTGAGACGGGGTGCAGGTCGCCCTTCTCAAAACGATCAAAACGGAAAGGCTCCAACAGATCCTGCTTGTCGCCCAGCACCTCATCTGCAATCAGATGCCCAACGCCGATCATCTTCCATCCATGATTGGAGTCGGCGATGACAGCAACATTCTCGTGGAAATGGTCGAAGATCGGGAAGGAATCGGGCGTGAAGCAACCGATACCGCCAGAGGCTTCGCGGTGGTATTTGGGCATCATGCCCTCATAACGTTTTTGGCAATGGGCCAGCGCAGATACCCACATATGTGCAAACTCAGGGGAAGATACAAATTCAGGACTGGATGGCCCGTAAGGGTCAATCTGAACCTCGTCAACCGGCGTTTCCACTTTGTAGGGAGATGCACCTCCCTGGATACCGCCAAAATGCCAGTCGGGCTTGTAGTAGATGCCCCACATTTCATCGGTGATTTTCGATCCATCGACCGTCGAATAAAGAGGAGCATCCGTGTCAACATGGATCACCGGCGCCAACCCCCCGTCATTGGCTTTGCCTATCTCCGGATCGATCTGCAGCACCCCCTCTTCCAACTGCCAATAACGCCACATATCGACACCGTTATGGATGTCACCTGACAGGTCTTTGACAGTGATCTGTTTTGGCAAATCCAGCATATCCCAGAAATCGCGGACCCATGGACCGGCCCCAATAATCACCTGCTCGCAGGCAATGTCGCCCTTATCAGTTTCAACAGCGGCAATTGCAGCGGCGCTGTCCTGGGTTTTCAACCCCTTTACCTGAACACCCGTGATAATACGGACGCCCAGTGCTTCGACCTTGTCAGCCAGAGCATACAGGGTCTTGGTCTGGTTTGAGAATCCTCCACGCTTCTCATGAAGCACGGATGTGATGCCTTTTGCCTGCCAGTCGTCAAAAATACCACGCATGTAGTGGGTCGATTGTTGCTCGCCTTCGATAAATTCGCTTTCGTAACCAATCGCCTGCTGCTGTTCATAGATGGAACGCACATCTTCGCGCATTGATTCCGACGAGATCTGCATATAGCCAACCGGGTGGTATGAAAGTCCGGAGGGGTCGCTTTCCCAAACATCCACAGAATGTGCCATCAGCTTACGCATCGCAGGTTGGAAATAATTGTTGCGAACCACACCACACGCGATACCGCTGGCACCCGCCGCGATACCTGACTTTTCAAGAACGACAATATCCTTGCCACTGCCTTTGCCGGACTCTTCCAGTCTCTCAGCAAGCCGCCAGGCAGTCGACAATCCGTGAATACCGGCACCGATGATTACGTAGTTTGATTGGGTCGGAAAGGCCATCGAATGTTTCTCCAGAAGCGATATGCATCAGCTTCTGTGGCAAACGGCTTTAACAAAACAACAATTCAGACTTAAATGGATACAATTCCGACAAATCGATACCATTCTTCTCCAATAGCAGCGCCGCCACCGGAGTGTTTTAGAGATCCCGAACAATTCGTATTTCAGAAGAAATGCCCCAATCGGGATCATATTTGTGAATGTGGTAGATCGGGCAGGTCGTCAGGCCTGGCGGATAGTCGCCCCTGCGCAAGGTCGTTGCGATACAGGGCATTACAAGAACGGGAATGTTTCCCACATGCCCGGCGACACCGCGATGCACGTGACCACAAAACATGCCGAGCACGGACGAAGAACGCTGCACTGTGCTGCGAAACCGCTCCAAAATATCCTCAGTTTCAAAGTGCAGCGGGTCCGGCCCCTCAGATACGATAAATGGAGGATGGTGAGCGAATATCGCAGTCGGTTTTTTTGGATCTGCATCAACCAGCTCAATCAGACTGGCTGCTCTGTCTTCACAAAAATCGCCCTTGTTGCTGCCTGGATTCAGCGTGTCCAGAACAATTAGCCGGAGAGGAAAGTCATCGATCGAATAAGTAACAAAACCGGAGCTGGATTTCAGGTATCCGGTTGATGGAAAAGCCTTTCGCAAATTGGCCCGGTCATCTTTGTTGCCAACCATCAAATGGACGGGCCCATTCACTTCCTTCATGATCGCCGCAGCCTGGGCATATTCATCCAGCCTGCCGTTCTGGACGATGTCGCCGGAATGGATAATGACATCGGGCTGGGGATTGAGTGAATTGATGTCCTCAATCGTTCGCTCGAAATCCCGAATTCGCCGATCAGCGTCGGGTGTGCCTAAAGCAATATGCGTATCCGAAATCTGCGCGATTATCATTAATTCAGGCTGGCGTAATACTTCTTTAGAATCGCGACCACTTCAGGACGGCTGAATTCAGGTGGGATGTCGGCATCATTTGAAAGCATTTCGCGTTGTTGGGTGCCGGATATCGAGATTCGATCCTCTTGCCCGTGAGGGCAGGTTTTGCCCGTCGCCATGCCGTAGCATTTGCGGCAATAGAACGTGATATCAATTTTCAAGGGCTGTGTAAGCAGTGCGCCATCCCACAAATCATCAAATATGTTGTGCGCGTCAAATGGGCCGTAATAGTCTCCGACACCGGCATGATCACGCCCGACGATGAGGTGGGAACAACCAAAGTTCTGTCGGATCAGCGCGTGAAACAACGCCTCGCGCGGGCCTGCATAGCGCATCTCAATGGGATAGCCCGCCTGAACCACAGTGTCCTTTACGAAATAGTTGTCGATCATCGCCTGAATTGCCTCGGTGCGCACTTGCGCCGGAATATCGCCCGGTTTGAGGGCTCCAAGCACCTGATGAATGAACACGCCATCCGTAACCTCAACGGCAATTTTAGCCAGGTGCTCGTGGCTGCGATGCATCGGGTTACGGGTCTGGAATGCAGCTACCCGAGACCAGCCTTTTTGCTCAAACAGGCGTCTGGTTTCCAGGGGTCGCAGATAAAGGTCCGGATACTTACCGGGATATTCCCCCTCCGACAAAACCGTAACCGGTCCAGCCAAATTCACCGGTCCCTGTTCCAGAACTTTCTGCACTCCGGGGTGAGCCGCATCAGTGGTCCGATAGACCTTTTCACACTCAAGCGCCTTGTCGATCTCATATTTCTCATTAACAGTCATAACGGCGAGAATTTCCCCATTGTTGGGGTCGCACAGAGCAATTTGCCCACCAATTGAAATTGCATCTGCAATTTCGGCGCTCGACGATAAAGTGACAGGGATTGGCCAGAAAAGGCCGCTCGCCAGT
This sequence comes from uncultured Rhizobiaceae group bacterium, assembly GCA_937930635.1. Classification (GTDB taxonomy): domain Bacteria; phylum Pseudomonadota; class Alphaproteobacteria; order Rhizobiales; family Rhizobiaceae; genus Pseudahrensia. The sequence continues at coordinate 87,017 of CALHCF010000019.1, read as the reverse complement.
TTCATATCAAGGCAGACACCACGCCAGTCATTTTCTCCCATAAAGCCGGACAATGGCGTGTAAGCTCCCATTCCCAACATGAAGACGTCTGACATCTCTCTCGTCGTCAGCGGCACCTGCGGCAGGTTCCTGGCCTGTTCAAGCAATTGCTTCCTTTCACCCTCTGGCGCCATCAATGGCTGAACTGTGTCTGCCCCGTGTGGTGGTAAAAGTTTGGCCATGTCTGCCCTCCTGAAAACGCGTTTCGTCTTGAACGCTGCATGATGTTCTGTGTCTTAACAATGGATTTCGGGCAAGCAGATTCTGCCTGGCCCCACTGTTTACCGTTTGCGCGGAACGGCGCTGCGCCATTGCGTGTCAGGCCTTCAACAAATTTGCAAAATAGTTTTCAACCTCACGGCGATGACCACTTATTTCCCTTTCCTGTGGGGTGACAAACTTGTATAGTTCCTGCCAAGAATAATATCTGATCTGATACGACCTGTTGCGAATGCAGTGTTCGGTAAGGTCAACGAAAGCCAGGCTGGGTTATGAGCAAAAAGAAAGAAAAACCGATCGAAGTTCCTGAGGGTCAGGCACGCTTCTTCAAAACACGTCAGATGGAGCCCAACGAGAAGGGTTTTGTTGGATTTGAGACGGTTTGGGAACCTTTCCAGAAAGAAGTCGATTACGAGACGCCAAAGCGTCCGTAGTTTCCAGCGATTGATCTGCCAGGCTGTTTCTTCATTTTTATGGAATCAGCCCGGTTGCTTTTTGCTCACGGCAATGCGGCTTTGAGAGGTCGTCGTGCTTTACCCTAAAACTTCAATGCTCTGAAAATTTGCCGGAGCTACGATGTGATCAAATATCACGCGTCAAATTGACATCATCTTCGCACCATCAACCTTGGTGTCTGGTGGAACCGTTCCGCCTGCGGCCAACTCTTCATCAGTTAGCTCGCGCACGGTCAGTACTTCAAGAGTGAAAATAACCTCTCTGCCGCAGAGCGGATTGTTACCGTCCACAGTCAGCGTTTCTTCATCCATACGCGTTACGATGAAATTTCGTTGCTGCCCCTTATCCGATTCCATGGTGATGGTGGTGCCGATTTCCCGGTATTCTTCAGGAACATTCTCAACACGGTCGGTGAACACCAGCGATTCATCTCTTGGACCGTAGAGCTGATTGCAGTCGATAGGCACCTCGATGACACTGCCGACTGATTTTCCATGCAGTTCCTTGAGAACCTGCGGTGCCAATACATCGTTGTGGCCATGGACATAGCCCAGTGGAAACTCGACGGTGCTGAGCACCTCACCAGTCTTCAAGTCACTCACCTTGTAGGTGAGTTCCACAAACAGACCGTCCTGGATAGTGGTAATCATGAGAACCAAGAACCGTATATCTAGAAAATCGACGCGCCAAAAATTTTGATTTCGTTGTCTTCGTACCCAAGGACAAGCCGACCCAGCCACTCACCCGGCTTTTTTGTACTTCTTTGGCGATAGAGCACAGTCACATGTTCACCGCGCCTGATCAATCCGAGGCAGTCGATATCATTGGACAGGCTTTGGGTGAGTTCACTCTTTACAAACTGCCGGCCAACTTCGATCTCATTGAGAGCAAGGGCCAGTGATTTTGAAAAATCCTTGGTGAATTCCTGGTACCGGCCCTCGTTTGAGAATTTAACCAGGTCCAGCCACATTGGGTCAGCGGCTGACAGGATTTCCTCGTCGGTTTTCTCAGTAATGTTCATTGTTGGCATCTTACTGCATTTCACGGATTTGGTTTAGAAAGCAACAAAGACCGCCATACTGAATGGCGGCCTTTGAAAACCTCAACTGCGATTTCGCTGTTATTCAGCAGCGATCACTTTTTCTTCGTCCTCATCGACCAGATGATAGCAAGGTGCTTTTTCCATGGTGTACTCACCGGTTTCCGGATCACGCCGGGAAACAGTCAACACATGCCAGTTCTCATCGTCCAGCTTCATGGCATCACCGCGATAGTAGTAACCGGGCCACCGTGTTTCCTTGCGGAACAGGGTATGCTGCGTCACACATTCTGAAGTGCGGTGACGGTGTTTCAACTCCCATGCACGCAACAACTCATGAAGATCCTTGGCCGCAAGTTTCTCAAGATCTTCTTCCATGATCTTGAGCTTCTTGAGGCAGATATTCAGGAGTTTCTCGTTCGTCATGTAGCCAACGGTAACACCACCACAATATTCATCCATCAGTTTTTGCAGACGATCCAGTCCCTGCTTTGGATGATGATAGCTTGGGCTTACCGTGCCAGCGACGATTTCGTTGCGGTACACCTTGTAGCGTTCCAGCGGCGCAAAAATCTCTTCTTTGCGACCCTCAATCTGCTCGTTCGAAACAACAATACCATCCGCCTTGCCGTCATCAATATATTTACAGGCGGCTTTGGCTGCCAGACGACCTTCGGTAAACGAACCCGATGAGAACGCATGCGGCGTTCCGCCGACTGCATCTCCGGCTCCAAAAAGACCATCGATGGTCATCATGCGGTTGTAGCCCCAGAAGTATTCAGGGGGAGATACATCCTCAGGACCACTGGCCCAGCCACCACAACCGGTTGCATGAGAACCCATGACGTAAGGCTCAGAGGTTGTCAGTTCAGGGTTTTCGTTCTTGGGATCAACATCAGTGGCTGCCCAAAGCACGGCCTGACCGATGGTCATACCAAGGAAGTTTTCCCAACCCACCTCCTCAAGGTGCGGGTCCTGGAAAGCCTTCATGGTGACCATGTGAATGGGGCCACGGCCAGCGTTTACTTCACTGATCATCGCATGGTTACGAAGACAGGTGGGAATAGGCCGGTGCGTCCGATGCGAAACCTCGGGGTCAAGATATTCCTTACCGACCATTTTTTGCAGTTCGGGGAACCATTTGGATTCGTATTCTTCGCCCATCCCGTTTTGCGTGTAGGTCTTCAGGTGAAGGAAATAGGCGCCAACCGGGCCATAACCATCCTTGAATCTCGCCAACACGATGCGATTTTCCATCTGCGTCATTTTGGCGCCGGCATTGATCATCAACCCGTAAGCCGAGCCTGACGACCAGGGCGCATACCACACGCGGCCTGCGCCTTCGCCAACCGAACGCGGCTTGAAGATGTTGGATGCCCCACCCGCTCCACAAATCACAGTCTTGGATTTGAACACGTGATAGTCGCCGGTGCGCACGTTGAAACCAACAGCGCCGGCAATCCGGTTTTCCTTTGCATCATCAAGCAAAAGATGCGTGACGCAGATGCGGTTGTATATCTTGTCAGCCGATTTTTTGGCGGCTTCAGCCACGATGGGCTTGTAAGATTCGCCATGAATCATGATCTGCCAGCGCCCTTCACGAAGGTAATGCCCCGTTTCCGGATCCTTCATGATCGGCAGGCCCCAGTCTTCGAACTGGTGAACCGTGGAATCAACATGACGAGCCATGTCGAACAGCAGGTCCTCGCGGACCATGCCCATCAGGTCAATACGGGCATAGCGCACGTGATCTTCGGGATTATTTTCACCCCAGCGCGTGCCCATATAGCAGTTAATTGCATACAGCCCCTGTGCAACCGCTCCTGAGCGATCGATGTTTGCCTTCTCGGCTATAACGATCTTCTTGTCCTGCCCCCAGAACCTGGCTTCCCAGGCAGCTCCAGTGCCTCCAAGACCCGCACCGACGACCAAAATATCAATATCGTCTTCAACGACGGTTTTGTGAGCCATCAGTAATAAACTCCCTGCTTCATTTTCAGTCCGTTGGATTCAAGCGTGTGCACTTCGCCTTCGTCCATGCGAATGTATTTTGGCTCACTGTAGAGGTGCTGACTTTCACGCATCTCATCTGTGGGAGCAGGCACATCCCTCAACTGAGGTGTCCCTGTACCCCAGGGTTTGGTTGTGATCGGCGACAGGAAGTTCTTCTCTGTTCCATCACGAAACTTGATCCGCCAGGAGATCGTGCCTTTTTCCTCTTCACGACGCACCCGGACACTGTGTCCCAGCGGCGCAAAATCTGCGTAGCCACGAGCGTCAATCGCATTTTGAGGACAGGCCTTCACGCAGGAATAGCATTCCCAGCACATGTCCGGCTCAATGTTGTAGGCACGGCGATGGGTAGGATCGATGTGCATGATGTCGGATGGACAAATATCCACGCAGTGACCACAGCCATCGCAGCTCGTCATATATACAAAGGTTGGCATAGTAGCTCCCTAACTCATTCGATTGTTTTTCGTGTTCACCACTTTAGTAGTGGCGCGGCTTTTCCCGTTTAATGCCAAGCCCCATATCCAATGGCGCATCTTTCAACAGTTCCATGGAATGCCTGTCCCTGTCTGCGGCATTGGTTCGGTCAGCAGGCCGCGGCAGATTGGCCATCGTACCATTCGCCACACCAACCTTCTTTTGGAAAGCGGCGGCAGGCTTGAAGAACATGTGGGCAAATTTTGACCATGGAACCCCGGCGAAAAGCACAACGGTTGAAACCAGATACAGGCCAAGAAAAATATTCGACAACACGCCGATACCGCCTGATTGCAAGACAGCCCATATCAAACCGAAAGTTGAACTTGCCAGAAGCGAAAGAATGAACAGATCGGCCCGCACAAACCTGAGAGGGGAATTACCCTCCGCAGCAACATCAACACGAATAAAGAACCAGAACCAATATCCACCGACGCAAACCATCAGTGCGCCCAAATACCACAGCAAGGTCCACAGGCCGGGTGTCTCGGCGCCCGGTGTGGCATACCCAAATACCAAAGCGATGGTCGCAATCAGGTAGAATACGAACCCATACATGCCCAGCAGGTGAGCGATCCGGCGATGCGGATTGCAAAATTCGGATGAGGTAAGCACATCAGATGCGATGGTCTTTACGGCGAGACCAACTTTGTCTCCACTTGAGACTTCAAGAGAACCCTCTTCCTTTGCCTTGCGCGCGGCATTGAAAAAATATTCTGCGCTTCTCTTGTGCAGGATGTCGAACAGCGTTCCTCCCACAACCAGTAGAATCATGATGATGACAAAAGCCTGCATAACTGAGGCAGGTATAAACGCCGAGAGATCGGCGAATGGGTTGTAGGCAAACATTTATTTTATTCTCCCTGAGCTCCAGCTCGCGTCAGGACCTAGACCATTTGACTTTGCAGAGCAATGTGGCCCGACTGCATCTTCCGTAATTGAATTACTACATGCACAAGGTATGGAAATGCTGGCTCCAAAAGGCCGTAAAAAGTGGCACCAGCATCACAACAGCTTGATTGTAGATCAGCAACCAACGTAGGTGTAAAGCACACCCAACAGGGTGCTCAATCTATAAAGTCAGATCACGCCAATCGCCTGTCAATCAAGCTTGACGAGGAAAGTTTTATGACCGCACACGACCCCAAACTCGATCTATCCGGTCCTGTTGGTGACGAGGTACATCAAACAACATGCTATATGTGCGCCTGCAGGTGCGGCATAAATGTGCACCTCAAAAAAGGCGAGGATGGCACCCCAAAGGTCCGCTACATCGAAGGCAACCGTCATCACCCGGTAAACAAGGGCGTTCTGTGTGCCAAGGGTTCAGCCGGGATAATGCAGCACTACTCTCCCGCCAGGCTTGAACAGCCTTTGTTGCGAACCGGGCCAAGAGGTTCTGGCGAATTCAAGAAAATCTCATGGGAAGAGGCCCTTTCGATTGCCACGGATTGGTTGGGACCGCTCCGCAAGGACCCAAAAAAACTTGCTTTCTTCACGGGCCGGGACCAGTCGCAGTCGCTTACCAACTTCTGGGCCCAGCAATTTGGCACCCCAAACTATGCTGCTCATGGCGGCTTCTGCTCTGTCAATATGGCAGCAGCCGGGATCTACACCATCGGTGGTGCATTTTGGGAATTCGGATCACCCGACTGGGAACGCACAAAACTATTTCTGATGTTTGGTGTGGCTGAGGACCACGATTCCAATCCATTGAAGATGGGTATTGGTAAACTCAAGAAAAATGGTGGCCGTTTCGTTTCCGTCAATCCGGTGCGCACCGGTTATTCTGCTGTTGCGGACAACTGGCTTGGAATCACGCCGGGCACCGACGGATTGCTGGTGCTTGCAATCATTCACGAACTGTTTCGGACCCACAAAATCGATATCGATTTCCTTCTGCGTTACACCAACGCGCCATGGCTTGTGATTGATGATCCGGGAACCGAAAATCATGGCCTGTTTGCGCGCAACCGCGACGGCATCGAGCTGGTCTGGGACAGCAAAAAGAACAAGGCCGTTGCGCACACGCAAAAAAATGTCGTGCCCAACCTCACACAGGAGGTAACACTTGCCACCGGCCAGAAGGCCAAACCCGTTCTGCTGCTAATGGCGGATAAATATTGTGACAAGGCCTACGCACCAGAGGCGGTTGCCGCGCAAACCGGAATCCCTGCTGAGACAATTCGAGGGCTCGCAGCCGAGATCGCACATGTTGCTTTCGAGGAAGAAATCATTGTCGAACAGCCCTGGACCGATATGAAAGGTGAACGCCACCAGCATTTCATAGGCCGTCCGGTTTCGATGCATGCGATGCGCGGGATTTCGGCACATTCCAACGGTTTTCAAACCTGTCGGGCATTGCATGTATTGCAAGTGCTGATCGGATCTGTCGACTGTCCGGGCGGGTTTCGTTCGAAACCACCCTACCCCAAGCCGGTAAAGGCTCACCCCAAGCCACACGCAAGAAGACCCAGCGGCGATCCCACCGCTCCTCTTAACGGCCCGCATCTGGGTTATCCCCTGGGGCCAGAAGACCTCTTGATTGAGGAAGATGGCAAGCCATTGCGCATCGACAAGGCATTTTCCTGGGACGCGCCGCTTGCTGCACACGGCATGATGCACATGGTCATAGCCAACGCGCATGCTGGCGATCCGTACAGGATCGACACCCTGTTCATGTACATGGCCAACATGGCCTGGAATTCTTCGATGAACACCAGGGGTGTCATTGAGATGCTGACAGACAAGGATCCGCAGACCGGTGAATATGTCATTCCCCACATCATCTATTCCGATGCCTATTCGAGCGAGACGGTTGCTTATGCAGACCTCATCTTGCCAGACACGACCTACCTTGAGCGGCATGACTGTATCTCGCTGCTGGACCGGCCAATTTCCGAACCTGATGCTATCAATGACGCCATAAGATGGCCGGTTGTTGAACCGGATCGCGAAGTTCGTGGTTTCCAGTCAACTCTGATTGATCTAGGCAGCCGCCTGGGTCTGAACGGCTTTGTCGATGAAAATGGCGATCCGCTTTACAAGGATTATGCAGATTACATCGTCAATCACGAGCGCAGGCCGAATATCGGGCCACTTGCCGGTTTCCGCGGAGAAGACGGCAATGCAGAAGGCCGAGGGGCGGCCAATCCGGATCAGATTGAGCGCTATAAAGCCAACGGATCATTTTGGTCGAAACATATTCCGATGGAGGCGCAGTTCTTCAAACACGCCAACGCAGCCTATCAGGACCTCGCGGTGTCGATGGGATTTTTCGACACTCCTCAACCAGTAACCTTTCAACTCTATAGTGAAGAACTGCAAAAATTTCGACTGGCGGCACAAGGACATGGGGAATGCCAGCCGCCGGAACATTTGCGCGGGCAGGTTGAAGCCAGTTTTGACCCTCTTCCCATCTGGTATGAGCCATTTGAAAGTGCCGGTCTTGGTAAAGAAACAGACGATCAGTTTCCCTTCCATGCAATCACCCAACGCCCGATGTCCATGTATCATTCCTGGGGATCGCAAAATGCATGGCTGAGACAGATACATACATCCAACCGGCTCTTTGTGCCGTCTGATATTTGTGATGAACACGGGCTCAACGATGATGACTGGGTTTGGGTAACATCATGGCACGGCCGCATCAAAGTACAGATAAAGCGAACCAGCGCCGTCAATGGCAACACGCTTTGGACCTGGAATGCGATTGGAAAAAGAGGAGGCGCGTGGGCGCTTGATCCAAATGCACCGGAAGTGAAAAACGGATTTCTCCTCAATCACCTGATCAGCGAATTATTGCCCCCCAAGGGTGACGGGCTGCGCTGGGCAAATTCAGACCCGATCACGGGTCAGGCCGCCTGGTACGATCTGCGGGTCAATATCAAGAAGGCGGAAGCTGGCGACGCGGTAACCGAACCCGCTTTCGACGCGCAGTCGTCTGTTGTTGACGGCAGCAGGAACGATACATTGCGCTACGGTTCCGAGTGGACCAAATAGGCGTGTTCCGCCAGCTCAGAAACATGAAGTGCTCTAATGATGGCGCAGGTATGCGCGCATGCCTGACCATCACCGCGCTCTAACTTCGGATGTTGTTGAAGTCCGGATCATAGGGAGATGGCGCGATAATTTCTGTCGCCGTCAGGTCACCGCAAAGATCCAACTGCATTGCTGTTCCTGGTTTCGACAGGTCTGGTTCGACAAAGGCATAGGCTAGGTTCATGCCTACCCGATACCCCCAATCCCCTGATGTGATGGTGCCGACCACCTTGTCGCCCTGGATGAGCGAAGCCCCACCTCTGGCCGGAGCATGTGTCGCATCGACCTTCACTGTAACGAGTTTTTTTCTTGGACCACGGTTTTTACTTTCGAGAAGCGCATCACGACCAATGAAAATCTCTTTGTCGAGTTTCACAAAGCGCGTCAGCCCGGTCTCAAATGGGTCAAACTCTGTTATCAAGTCTGCTTTCCAATGAAGGAATCCTTTTTCCATACGCATGGAATCGACAGCACGAGCGCCAAAGAGCTTCAGTCCAAATTGCTGTCCGGCGTCGCGCAAGGCTGAGTAAGCTGCGTATAGCGAAGCATTGGGAACGTGGATCTCGTAGGCCAACTCGCCGGAAAAACTAACACCCAGCACGGTCGCTGGTGCAAAGCCAATGAAACATTCACGCGCGCTCAACCACGGAAAGGATGCCTTCGACCAATCTCCCCTTGCGCACGCCGAAAGAACATCGCGCGCTTTTGGACCTGCCAGCACCAGAATTGTCTGATCATTTGTTAGACTGCGAATCTGTACGTCTTCATCTGCTCGCAGGTGAGCGTTCAGCCAGTCCATATCGTGATATTCGCTTGCGGCCGCAGAACCATACCAAACTCTCTGCGGTCCCCGGTCGCTCGCCGGCAGATTAGCGATTGTTGCTTCTCCTTTGACCATGCCCTGATGGTTCAGGAGATAGCCCAAACCGACGCGTCCCTCGCGTTTTGTGACCGCCCCACAAAACATCCGGTCGAGAAAGGAATGCCGGTCAGCGCCGGTAATCTCCAATCGGTTGAATCCGTTGACTTCGCACAGACCAACATTGTGCTGCACATTCTCAACTTCTGCGGCAACGACGTCAAAGGCTTCATCGAAATTGAAACTCAATGAAGGATGAAAGTCCGCCGAAGGTTTGATGTAATCCACCCGCTCCCAGCCGTTGACGACAGTAAACTCGGCCCCCGCAGCCTCCAGCACAGGTGTCAGTGGCGTTGTCTTGGCGCCACGCCCTGCCGGGCGGTGCTCATGGGGGAAGTGAAAACGAAATTCGTTCTGATAGTCTTCGATCGCCTTTAAGGCGGTCAGCTCCACGTTTGCATGTCCGGTAAAACGGCGTGGGTCGATCACCCAGGTATCGTAACACGCTTCCCCATGCACGATTTGCTGCGCCAGGAGCCAGCCGTGACCACCGCCTTCCCCAAGACCGGCGCGCAACCCAATAATACAATAGGCATTTCGCTTGCCGGGAATTGGGCCAACCAATGGGGCACCGTCAATTGTGTAGGTGATTGGGCCGTTGATGACCGTGTGAATACCTGCCTCCATCAGCGCAGGCATTCGGGCAAAAGCGCCCTCCAGAACATCGGTCACCCGGTCAAGATCGTCAGGGCATAACGCATTGGAAAAATCCGGATCGATCCCATCCATGCCCCATGTTCTGCAATCCTGTTCATAAAAACCCAGGAGAAGTCCGTTCTTTTCCTGTCGGCAGTAATAGTCGCTTATGGGGCATCGCAGCAGCGGCATCCGATGTTTGGCGTCTCTTATGGCCGGGATATCCTCTGTCAAAAAATACTGGTGTTCCATAGAAGCGACCGGATGATGCACCCCCATCATCGCACCCACCTCATTGACCCGATAGCCACCGGCATTGACCACGACGTCGCAATCAATGTCTCCCTTGTGGGTATGCACGGTCCAGGTATCGTCGCTGTGCTGAGTCAAGCCAGTGACGGTCGTTTGACGATAAACCTGCGCTCCGGCTTTACGGGCCCGTCGTGCGAGTGCCTGACACAATTGTGCCGGATCGATATCCCCGTCGAGCGGATCCCAAAGTCCACCCACCAGATTGTCGGTCGAGATAAGAGGATGACGAGCGCCACATTCGTCTGCATCAATGACTTCGAAATGGACATCCATTCCCCGCGCCATGGAGGCGAAGTGCCGGTATCCCTGCATCTGGGCCTCGGTGTTGGCCAGCCGGATCCCGCCGTCACCATGATGATAGTTGATGGGATATTCCGGGTCCTCTGCCAATTCCTTGTAGAGGTTGATGGAGTGGGTCTTGAGACCAACCATTGTCTGGTTCATCCCAAAATTTGTTACCTGAGCTGCTGAATGCCAGGTCGTTCCGCTTGTCAGCTCATCGCGTTCAACCAAAACAACATCACTCCAGCCCTCCTGCGTGAGGTGATAAAGCGTGGAACAACCGGCGATACCGCCACCTATCACAACGACCTTGGTTCGCGATTTCATTGTACCTGTCTCCAGTCGAAGCTTCACTCTTGCACGCTTGTGTGGAGAATAGAGGGAAGCCTCGCGATGACGCCACAATCGAGCGGCATTTTTTCAAAGCGTCCACTCCTATCATGCGGCACTCGAAGAAACTTACCTTCGCGATACACATAAGCTGGCCGCCCATGCGCTGCCTTGACTAAGCACAGCCCGGGGCATTCTAATTGGGTAGTTCACCCCTATAGGGAGGTTTGCCAATCATGGAAAACGTGTCTCTTGTCGCCGACCTTGTAAGTTGGATCGCCCGAGAACCAAAGCCCTACAGAGACGTAATGGATGCCTGGAAGACATCCTGTCCGAGGCTTTCAATTTGGGAAGATGCCGTGGATTGCGGCTTTTTGGAGCGGGAGCTGGACACAGATCAGGTCCCGATGGTTCGGGTCACTGAAAAAGGGCTGGAGTTCTTGAAAACGCAGAAACGCCAGCACCTGACCAGCACCTAATTTAGGAACTCTTCAGGTCTTTAGAAGAAGCCCCGGGTCTGACCGCAACCTGCCGACATCCACAATCGAATGCCGGCAGGCCCGGAGGGCACATTAGCCAATGACGAAGTCGTTCTCTTCACCAAAGAAGTTACCAATTCCGTTGACGAGAATTGACACCTGTTCCGTATCAGTACCGCCATTACCGTCATCTACAGTATAGAAGAAAGTGTCGACATAGCTCTCTCCCAAATTCAGATTGTCGAATTGACCATCTGTCGAGTAGAGGAATGTGCCATCGCCATTATCCGTGACGTTACCAAGGGTCTGTGAAGCGTCGATTGAATATGTCAGCACGTCATCGGCATCCAGATCGAATGCTTCAGCTGTAAACAACACATCGGTATCAGCCGCAGTACGCGGAACGGAAACCGTTGCGCTTTCAAGGCTAACCGCAACCGGATTGCCGTCATCCAAATAGGAAAGGCCGGTGAATTCGAAGTTGAAATCTGCCCTTCCGTCCGGAGTCTCCACATCTGTGGCAGTAAACGAGATGTCGATATCCGAGCCATGTTCGGTGAGGTAAAGTGCACCATTATAAATCAGGCTGGCACCATCATAACCCGAGACCTGAAAGCTCTCGGCATCAACATCGCTTCGGGCTCCCGAAGTGAATGTGGCTGCTTCTATGAACCAATTGCTGGTGTTGGCATTGATATGAACCACGGCACCATTGGTCGGTGCAACATCTTCAAAAGTCAGTGCGCCTGTCGTCCGAACAACCGTGCTGGTGTCACCGGTATCATAGTCAGTGACAAACCACAGACCCGCATTTCCAGCTATGCTTGGTCCGACTTCCGTTTCAAAACCGGGAACGCCATCACCACGGGCAACCACTTCTCCTTCGAGTGCTTGTGCATCGGGGTTATCGTTCTCTCCCACGATGGTCACTGTCGCAGAGGCTGTATCCGATGCGCCATTCTCATCCGTCACCGTATAGGTGAAGGTTTCTGTGGCGACCTGACCAACAGCAAGCGAACCAAACTGGTTGTCCTGGCTGTAGGTAAATGTGCCGTCACCATTGTTGACAACAGAACCAATCAGGCCGGTATCATCTACGGTATAGGTAAGAATGGCGCCGTTGTCAGGGTCGGTAGCCTGAGCCTCGATCAGCACCGTGCCATCGCCTGATCCAACTGCCGGTGTCACCGCAGCACTCGCGTTGCCGACGCTGGCTGTATAGGTGCCCAGCGTGAAATCGTAGTTCACATTGACCAGATTAATTGCAAGCTCAGCCAGGCCATCCGGCGTATCGACCAAAGCAGTTGCAGTAACGTTAGCACCTGTAAGAGCGTCTTCAACAAAGAGTTGATCCTCATACACAAACCAACCGCCATCGTAACCGGCAACGTCAATCGAAGATGCATCAACAACTGTTACCAAACCATCGGACACGGTTGCTGCCGAGAGAACTGCACCATTTGTATTCGGGTTAAGATGCACGATCAGACCGTTGGTCGGCGCGACATCGTCAAAATCCAGCGAACCAGTTGTACGGCGGACAGGCATCACCTCTCCGGAGTCGTAATCCAGCACAAAGAAAGTGCCTGCATTGAGCACATCGACTGGACCACTTTCCAGAACCACCGCTTCTACCTGAGAATCGGCTTCCGTAACTTCTACAGCAACGTCCGTGGCTTCCGGCGCATCATTCACACCAGTTACTTCCACTTCCACGGTGGCCTGATCAGAATCGCCATCGGCATCGACAACTTCATAGGTAAACGTGACAGTACGCACCTCACCCTGGGCAAGTTCGACAAAATCACCGTCAGTTGAGAACGTGAATGTATTGTTGTCGTTCAAGACAACGGATCCGGCTTCTGGACCTTCGACCAGGCGAACGCTGCCCACGCCGTCTTCAACAGCGTCGTTGGCGAGCACATCTACGACTGTTCCATCGCCGGAAACAACCAGTCCGGCTTGTAGTTCAGAGCCAGCAAAAAATGCCGTTGAACCTTCAACAGTTGCAGCAGCAACATCGTCACGGGCATCGACCTCATTGTTGGGAGGCTCAATCCCAACGCTAGGATCGATGACCTGACCATCAACTACGACTTCCACGGATTCGATCCGCGTTACGCGCAAATCAAAAGCCTCGAACTCAAAAGTACCGCGACCCGTTTCACCTGAATCTGTAAGACGTTGAGCGATAAAGTCCTGAAGTTCCTGCAATTCATCAGCCAGCAAATTCTCGTCGCCATTCAGGGCAACCCACTCTTCAAGAGTAAATTCCAGACGCAATTTGTCCTGGCCACGGCCACCATTGTAAATGTCAGAGGCGTCTACGTTCTCGCCATAGACATAAACCAGCGTGTCGTTGCCATCTCCACCGGATACCCGGTCTGAACCAGCACCACCATCGAGGTAGTCGTCACCGCTGCCGCCGCGCAGCACATCATTGCCCTCGCCGCCGCGCAAAATATCATCACCGCGACCGCCGCGCAGTTGGTCGTTACCAGCGCCACCTTCAAGTAGATCCTCGCCGCCACCGCCGCGCAGATCGTCTTTACCAGTCCCACCAAATAGCTTGTCTTGGCCCTGGCCACCGCGCAGTTCGTCGTTACCAGCTCCGCCCTCAAGCAGATCATCACCACGACCGCCGCGCAGATCATCTTTACCAGTTCCACCAAACAACATGTCTTGGCCCCGGCCGCCGCGCAATTCGTCGTTACCGGTTCCGCCTTCCAGCAGATCATCACCGCCACCGCCGCGGATGTCATCATTGCCTTTGCCGCCGTCCAGAACATCGTCACGAGATGAGCCGCGAAGAAAATCATTTCCGGAGTTCGACTTCTCGTTCAGAAAAATTCTGGGCGTGATCGGTGTATTGTTTCCCTGAAAAAAGCTATCCCAATCAAATGCAGGAAAGCTGGCCCCGCTCCTGGACATAAAGTCCTTCCATTTCGAAGTAATCTTCATTTTCAAATCCAAGCCCCTAGTAAATTGCTTTTTTTGACGCGAACGAGACCGCGCATGGCCAATTTCTATCAGCGTCGCGTTACGTTAAGTTCAAAAGGGGAGTGAAATTTAGATGTACTTTTCTGCAATCAATGAAAGGGTTTGTTTACCTTAAGACCGGCGATCAAGCTGCGGATTGCGTCAGCTTAACCGGCTCATGATCCGGCTCACGATAGCCCTCAACCCAGGTGCTCAAGGTTTGCCGTGCGAGGGCGGAATCTTCTGTGCTTATTGCCCGTGACAGCTGAACCAGCGCGGTCTGAAGCTGCTGTGTTGTCAGTGTATTCTCACGCGCGCGAAGAATTTTGGGATGGGGAGTTGGCAGATTATCCGGGTCTATCAGAAGTTCTTCATACAGCTTTTCGCCTGGACGAAGGCCGGTAACACAAATTTCGATATCCCCATTGGGATTACCGGCATCACGGATGGTATTGCCTGAATGTTCGATCATCTGAACTGCCAGGTCACGGATCTTCACCGGCTCGCCCATATCGAGCACGAACACATCACCCCCTTCGGCATAACACCCAGCCAGGAGGACAAGGCGGGCTGCTTCAGGAATTGTCATGAAATATCGCGTCACGTCCTCGTGGGTTAGCGTAACAGGACCCCCGCTTTCAATCTGGCGCTTAAACAGCGGTATGACCGATCCTGATGAACCGAGCACATTTCCAAAACGAACAATCGAAAAGATCGTTTCATGTCCACGGGATGCGAGGTTTTGAATGATCAATTCACCAAGACGTTTGGTGGCGCCCATAACGTTGGTGGGACGTACTGCTTTGTCGGTCGAAATCATTGTGAAACGTTCAACGCCACAAGTGACTGCTGCTTCCGCAAGCGTTTTGGTTCCGACAACGTTGTTTCGGATGCCAACAAGCTCGTTGGCTTCAACCAGTGGTACGTGTTTGTAGGCTGCGGCATGAACAACAACCTGTATCGAGTGCATTTTAAAAAGGCCCTCGAGCTGCTGCTGATCGACTATGCTTCCAAGCACAGGCACCAGCTCGATATAAAGCTCACCGGCCAGGCCTCGAAGTTCCTGTTCGATGGCGTATAGCGAGTATTCCGACACCTCAAAAAGAACAAGCTTGCGCGGAGCGATCTCCATCAGCATCCGGCATAGCTCAGAGCCGATTGAACCTCCCGCACCGCTGACGAACACATTTTTTCCGGCATAGGTTTCCGCTACTTCGGGAATACCCAGATCAACACCAGCCCGACCAAGAAGGTCTTCTGGATCCACCGGGCGCAGGCTGCGCAGCATCCCACCTGACTGAATCATCTCGATATAGGAGGGGAGTTCAAGAACCTCGCAATCAAGGCTTTGGAGGGCGCTTATTTTCTGGCGTCTTTTGGCCGGAGAAATTGATGGAATGGCAAGAAATACCTTCTCGATACGGCCATCTGCCAAATGCTTTTCGAGAGTGGATGGCGGATATACCAACAATCCTGAGATTTCGAGGTTTTGCAGTTTGGTGTTGTCGTCCACAAACAAAACGGGGCGGTAAAGCCGCGAACTTTTAAGTGCCGCAATCAACTGCAATCCACCCGCCCCGGCTCCGTATACAGCAACGGGGATCCTTTTGAGGGAGTGGTCTTCCAGCCAGGTCAAGAAGGCAATGGCTGAAAAGCGGCTGACAAAGATGGAGAGGCCCAGGATCAGCCCAAACAATATCGGCGTGGTCAAAGGCACAGAGACCGAGAAGACAAAATTTGATGTTGCGGCAATTGCCGTCAGAAGAACCACCCAAACCGATACTTTCAGGACAGCCTTCGCTTCATATCCGCCAAGTTTCGTCAGATGAAGGCGAAAAACCCTCGTCAGTACCGCTGCTGAAAAAAGCAATACGGGAATAAGCGGCATGCTTTCGACGAATGCCTGCCGGGGCCACAGGCTGTTCAAACTGAGTTGAATGGCCGCAAAAAGAGAGACCGCGATCAAGCCCATGTCGGTATAGAGCAGAATCGCTCCCTTGGTCACACGAGACAGATTTGTGAGACGGTCGTACATTGCTATCCAGCCCCTGGAGTTAGTCTAACCCAGATCGATCTCGATCTTGGTGACTCCAGGATGGACCAAGAACATTAAACTTGTCTCACCAAGCTCTTTTGCGGTGGGTAGCGAGCGTTCGGGACGACACCCCATGCCGTCAAAGGCTTTCTCAAGGTAAATTTCAGAGCACGTGCCCGGCATGCAGGGCAAACCCTGTGCGGTAAGCTTTTCAACCACCGTGTCACGAGTCCAGCCATCAGGCAGATTTTGCGGCCGTACAAACGCGTAATACTTGTAGTAGGCATGACGACAAGCCGGTTGGTGATCGCATAGGTCACCACAGGCTCCACAGGCCATTTCCGGGATACGCAGGTAACCGTTTTCGCCAGCATAGGGTGCAAGAGAAGTTTTCACGTCTGTGGCATTGGCGGTGCGGGCAGCATGCCAGTCCGGCATTCGTTTGAGCTGTATGCGACCGATCGCTGCCTGCATTTCGGTCATGCGCCAGTTGGTCCCGATACTCTCATGCAACCATCGAAACCCCGGTGGATGATCACGTTCGAAAACTGCAGCATAGCTTTTTCCATGATCCTTGAACGCCCACATACGCCGCCAAAGCTGCTCATCATTGCACGTTACCATGCCGCCTTCGCCGCCGGTGGACATGATTTTGTCCTGACAAAATGACCATGCCGCCACATCGCCCAGGCCACCCACGGGGCGTCCTTTGTAAACGGCACCATGGGCCTGCGCACAATCCTCGATCAGATGGATATCATGCCCTTGTACAAGGGCTTTGAGGCCGTCCATGTCACACGGCCAGCCTGCCAGATGGACGCAAATAATGGCCCGCGTGTTGGCGGTTAAGTGC
The DNA here is from genome assembly GCA_937930635.1 of uncultured Rhizobiaceae group bacterium. GTDB lineage: Bacteria > Pseudomonadota > Alphaproteobacteria > Rhizobiales > Rhizobiaceae > Pseudahrensia. The sequence continues at coordinate 69,908 of CALHCF010000019.1, read as the reverse complement.
TGCTCTACTGTGTGAGATGTTATATTTTGGCTGTTACGATCAACATCTGCAAAGATCAGCTTTGCGCCTGCATTGACGATGCAGGATGCAGATGCAACGAAACTTCTCGATGTCACGATCACCTCATCGGTGGCACGACCGCCATTGCGCTCCCCTATCCTGAGGCCATGCAGAGCAAGATCGAGCGCCAAAGTGCCGTTGGCCAAAGCAATCGCATGATCCGCACCTGCAAACCGGGCAAACTCCTGTTCAAACTGCCCAACTTCATCGCCCGTCCATGAGCTGACTTTGTTGGACAAGAGTACCCGGCTGACAGCGTCGGCTTCTTCCTGGGTAAAATTGGGCCATGGTGGGAAAGGACCGTTTAACATGACACCGGCCCTCGCGGTTTGGCGGGGTTGCCAACAACGGTCTGCCCGTCGGCAACATCGTTCACGACAGCAGCGCCCGCACCCACAACTACATCCGCGCCAATGATGACCCCTTCGCGAACAACAGCGCCGATCCCGATCCAGGACCGTTTTCCAACCCTGACCTGGCCGGCCAGATGAGCGCCTGGTGAAATATGAACATAGTCATCGAGCACACAATCATGATCGACCGAACATGCGGTATTGATAATGCAACACCGGCCGGTAGCCACAAAACCGTTGATCACCGCACCGGCCATAACGATACTGCCCGCACCAACATTTGCATGAGGAGAAATTGTTGAATTGGGGTGAGCCAGAACCGGCATCGACGGATGACCAAGTGTTGTATCGGTGTCTGCGCGTCTTTGGTTCGATCCGATGGAAACAAAAAAGTCGCTGCCGCTCTGCGGTTTCAGGTCGCCGGAGATAACTGGCCAGACGCCGTTTTTGCCCAGTTCGGGGAAACGGGCATCTGCGAAACTGATGTTTGAATAGCCAAGGGTTTCCGCAACCCCGGCAACAACGCGGCCATGGCCGCCTGCTCCTGCAAGCAACAGTCTGCTCATTGCGTATTCCGCCCAACATAACCTTTAAACTTCGGCATGGTCGCCTCACCAACCGCAGAGATATCCTTACGGGCGATGACTTTTAGGGCGGTCAGAGCCAAGATTTTTACGTCCAAAAACAATGAATTATTGTCGACATACCAGACATCGAGGGAGAATTTTTCTTCCCAACTCAGGGCGTTGCGTCCGTTGACCTGCGCCCAGCCCGTCAATCCAGGCCTCACCTCATGACGGCGCGCCTGCTCGCATGTGTAAAGAGGCATATATTCAGTCAGCAAGGGCCGCGGGCCCACCAGGCTCATGTCGCCTTTCAGCACATTCCACAATTCCGGAAGCTCATCCAAAGATGTGCTTCTAAGAAACCTTCCCGTGCGGGTAAGGCGCTTTTCATCAGACAGCGGCCGGCCGTGCGCATCGGTTGCATCCCGCATGGTTCGGAATTTAACAATTTCAAATGCTCTGCCCTGCAAACCCGGACGGGTTTGCCGAAATAAAACAGGGCTGCCCAAACCGATACGGACGACCAATGCCGTAAGCACCAATACGGGGGACAGTACCGCCAGCATGACAGCGGACACGACAATGTCGAAGGCGCGTTTCATATCCCGAGATCCAAGTCCCGCATCAGTTTGCGATTCACTATTTTGCTGTCGAATTTCTCGACTGCAATTTTCCGGCTTCTTAATCCCATAGAACGCCTTAACGTAGGGTTTTCAGCGAGCATTTTCATTTTGTCGGCAAGCGCTGTTGCATTTTGAATATCGACAAGCAGACCATTTTCTTGATCGATTACAGTTTCACGGCATCCGGGAGCATCGCTGGTGATGATGGCGCGACCAACCGACATGGCTTCAAGCACGGATCTTGGGGTACCCTCACGATAAGATGGAAGAACATAAACGCTGCAACGGCCAAGCTGAGGGCGCACATCATCAAGTGGGCCCAGATATTCCAACCCTCTCTGTGTCCAGTCGTTCAACTCAGACGCAGCGATTCCGTCGGGTCCTTCGTCCGGATAGCCCACGAGCAAAAACCGCGCGTCTGGAATGTCCTTTTTGACCAGCAAGGCTGCCTGAGCATATTCCCGTACGCCCTTATTGCCCAAAAGCCGGGTGATCATCAGGAACACCGGTTCTGGCGGCAGGGGTTGGTGGGCATAGTGATCCGTATCCACTCCCGAACCTGCCATCATCAGAGATTTGGCCGGATCTTCAAGGCAACCTGCATCAACAAAATCACGCAGGTCATCAGGATTCTGGAAGATCACATGACGATTGTGGCGGGTGGCCTGCCGGTAAAGCAACTTTGCCAGCCTTGAAATCACACCCTTGCGAATGCCGGTAAAAAATCCACCATCGCCGCTGCCCTGCGTGAAAGCGAAACCGAGCCCGGTGACCATGGCAACGGAATCAACTTTACAGTTTGCAGCAGCAAAACTGCCCCAGATATTGGGCTTGATTGTGTAGGTGATGGTGAGATCAACGCCGTTTTCCCTGATCAGCCTCTTAATCTGATTGCGGTAGGCAACGTCCCGGATGATGTTCAGTCCGGTGCGTTGGAGCGGCGTCTCCACAGGCGTGGCTCCCATCGATGTGAGCGTCTGACTGGTTTCAGCCGGCATCTCCGGCGCACCTGCCACGACGCTGTGACCGGCAGAAACGAGGTCTTTGATCAACGGGCCGCGAAAGTTGATCAGCGAAGGCGCGTATGAACCCAAAAGAAGAATTCGGCGTTTCATGCGTCGGCCAGTTGTGTCGTGCGAACCCGAAGCTGCACCAGCGAAAACAAAGTCCAGCCTGCTGCACCGATAATCGAAAAGGCAGCAACTGCCCCCAGGGTTTCACCAGCCAGCAGCAGTGGTATCGCTACTGAATAACGACTTACGAGAATGAGCGCCTCTCCTATCAGGATCGCGCGCTGTCTACCCTGACTTTGCAAAAGACAGATGGTGGGAATCTTGCAGGCATCGGCAAGAATGCCGATCGACAGAAAACCCGCCAGAGTTCCCGCCTCTCCCCATTTCGGCCCCACAATAATCTCGAAAATGGCTTCTCCGTAGAAAAGAAGAACCAGCGTCGGCGCAAGACCAGCTGCCGCCAGCAAAAGTGTATGCTGGCGCGCCTGGGATAAGGCACGAACGTGAGTCAATGTTGGAATGAGAGGAAGCACCGCCTGTCGATACGCAGCGCCCAAAACAGTAACGGGCGCAAGCAGCAACCGATACGCCACCCAATACTGACCAGCCGTTGATGTGGCATCAAAACGTAAGAGTAACAAAGGCATGGCATTCCATGAGAGTGCAGCCAGCCAGCCCTGAGGAACACCAAACAGGGCAAAATGGCTGAACTTGCGGGCCACGGCCTTGATGTCCTGCAAAGGAGGCGGACCAGCAGAACGCCCTTCGTTTCTTGCTGCATCGACCCAGCCCAGAAAAGCGGCACTTGCTGTGCCGGCGGCAATGCCAATTAGCAGGCCGAAGCCGCTGATCATCGCAAGGCTGATTTGTAGTGCAACGGACACGAGATTGCGGATAAACGCGTTGTGCGCACTTACCGCAAACCGTCCGGCACGGCTGCGCCAATAGGAAAAGATGTCGATCTGCGCCGTGAGGAAGGTCATCAAAACGGTCGCTGCAAGAAATGTGGCCATCGACAGGCCTTCGGGCCGTTCTCCCACCAGAACAATCAGCAAGAGCGCCAGGGGCAGGGAAAGCAGAAACGACAAGCCGCATGTCAGCCAGAGCAAGGCACGGGCCTCTTCATTGCTTTTGGTAACCGGTATCGCCAACTGATAGCGACAATGAACAACCGCCGCACTCAGTGAAACCAGTGCCATCACCGCCCCAAGCTGACCAAAGCTTGTGGGATCATAAAGACGCCCCAGGATCGGCAGTGCGGCAATGGCAATCACCTGCGCCAGCCCGCTGCCAAACAGCAGTGTTGTAAAGCCGCGCGGTATCATTGGACCCAGTAGAGAATAAGCAGGAACTGGTAGAGAACTGTGGCGAAAAGGAACCCATGCAGGACACCGCCCTGCAAACGTGACAGTGCGACAAAAAACACCGGTATGGCCAGCGCAATGAAACGGAAACCTGGCAGACCAGTCAGTTCAAGAAGGGGTGCTGTCAAACATACGATGACGGTAAAAAAATACTCCCATCGGGCAGCAAGTTCCCGATTGACCGACACAATCAATGCCCCTGCACAGACGACCCAGTAAGACAAATATGCCGGTGATTTCAAACCGTATTGTGACAGATTGCGCCGGTCTTCAGTTGCCTCAACAATCGATGGCAGCAAAACCACAATGGAAACGGCAAGCGCCACAGCTGCTGCCACGATGGCGACCACCTTTAGCTGTGGTGCAACAGCGCGTAAACGGGCCAGGACAACACAGCCGGCATATAACCCTATGATCAGCAGCAACCCTGTATGAATAAAGGGAAGCGGTATAAACAGGGCTGGCTTTAGCCAAGCGATCCGCACCGGCGGCTGCCAGGCGACAATGGCAAGAAACAATGAAAATGCCAGAGCACTTCGGATCTGTGAGGAAAGAAGGTCGATGGTGATAGGGTTTAGCAGAACGAGCGTGGCAAGAAGCACGCCCAGATGGCGACGCAAGAATGAGTGGGTCAGAAATGCCGAAATTCCCGTGACCGCTGCAATGAAAACGTTCGGGTGAATGTTGTTGTCAGCAACAAACGCAAGCATCCAAAACCACAAGAATTCATAGCGCAGCCAACCCAGAAGTGAATCCTCCCAGACAAAATAACGCATACCGTAGTCGTGCAACTCATAGATCCGGGTCCGGTAGTTGACGAGGTCGGCAAACTCACCACCACGAATCAGTTCCCAGGGACCAACAAGAATCAGCGCCGCAAAAAGGCAGCTGAAGAAAACACCGCTCCACCCATGACCGGCCGCAAAGGCGACACCAATTCTGGCGTTGGGAAGAGTTGCACTGGTTAGGCCGGAGTTCATGGTCATCACCCGGTCAAAACCTGATGAAAGAATTTTCCCGGACTGCGCTCTTCAAGAAACGTGCTGACCTGGCCATCCGGTTCGGCCCGCTGCAGCGCGAAGGACAGGCATCCCGCAAGGCTGTGAGCTGTCTTTTGTCCAGCTACCGTGACACCGGGGATACGATCCAGCCCACCGGCACAATCGGTTGTGACAACACGGCGTATGCCCGCGGCCAGCATCTCCAGTATGACATTGGGAAATCCTTCGACGTCTGACGTCATCAGGCCCGCCTGACAGTGCCGCATAATAGCCACCGGTTGGGCCACACGTCCCGTTAGTGTCAGATGATGTGAAAGCCCCTTTGCATCAGCATATGAGAGGATTTCCTCTCGCATGGGCCCGTCTCCGATCATCACAAGATGGGGTCGATTATTACCGCTGTTGACCAGCTCATCCAGCGCATCGATTGCCCTGAGAGGCGACTTTACGGGGGCCAGCCTGCCGCACCACGCGATCATCTGCGCATCGTCGGCAAGAGAGGGCAAATCCTTGGTCTTGCAATTCATCGCCCTTGAAAGGGTCGCGATATCGATCGGGTTTGGGATATGGGCCAACAGAGGAGCCAGCCTGTTCTTTGTATGAAGATTCAAAGATTCAGCCATACGTGCCGTCTGGCAAATAATGAGGTCCTGTGCTCCATAGAATGTATAAAGTCTGCGGGCCAACATGCCGCGCCAGCCCATGTCGCGCTCAAAAATCATGGTCGATTCACGGGCAACCAGACGGTGCGTCTTCAACAGATTCAGTTTTCTGAAAAGGCTTGCCGCAGCATTCAGGTGAGTATGGCTGGAAAAAACCAGATCATATTGCTTGGCTGCAAGAACCCTCGCCAAAGAAACAAGGCCGCCCTTTTCACTTTTCGCACCTGAGTAGGTCAGCTCAACTCTGGGGTCTGCTGCCAGGCCATCCAGCGAACCGGTTGGCTGCTTGCACAAAACAAAGCAATCAACCTGATAAAAATCACCACTGTCCAGCGCTGCTTTTGCGGCAAGGCGCAACACGTTTTCTGCGCCCCCCATTATGTCGGTCGGGAACAGAAAGAGTGCCTGTTTCTTTTTCGTCTTTCCCACCACCGTCATCTCATCCGTTGACCTCAGACCTGATAATAATCGCGATACCAGGCAACAAAATTTGCCACACCTTCTTCAACCGGCGTTGCCGGTTTGTAATCAACAGCCTTCATCAGGTTCTCGACATTCGCGTAGGTATCGGGAACATCGCCCGCCTGAAGTGGCAGAAGATCAAGCTCCGCCTTCATGCCCAATGCCTTTTCGATGGCGTGGATATAATCCATCAGTTTGACGGGCGAATTATTACCAATGTTGAAAATGCGGAACGGTGCACTCGATGTTGCTGGATCCGGATTGTCTGGGTCCCAGTCGGGGTTGGGTTGGGCGGGCTTGTCGGTTATCCGCAAAACCCCTTCCGCAATGTCTTCAACATAGGTGAAATCGCGGGTGTGATTGCCGTTGTTGAAAACCGGAATAGGTTTCCCCTCCAAGATGTTCTTGGTGAACAGGAAGAGAGCCATATCGGGCCGGCCCCATGGTCCATAGACGGTGAAAAACCGCAGGCCTGTCGTCGGCAACTGAAACAGGTGGCTGTAGGAATGGGCCATCAGTTCATTGGCTTTTTTGGTAGCAGCGTAAAACTGCAAAGGATGATCTACGCCGTTATGTTCTGAAAACGGCATATTGGTGTTTGCACCATACACGCTCGAAGTGGACGCATAGGCAAGGTGCTCCACCTCGTTGTAGCGGCATGCTTCAAGAATGTTGGTGAATCCGATTATATTGGATTCAACATAGGCGTGTGGATTTTCAAGGCTGTAGCGAACCCCGGCCTGAGCCGCGAGGTTGATAACGCGTTTTGGCTTGTGCTCTTCAAAAACCTGATTGACTGCATTTTGGTCAGCCAGATTACAACGTGCAAACGCATAACCTGAATTGCTGCTGCTTGCCGTCTTGTCGAGGACCGCAAGGCGAGCTTCCTTGATCCTGGGGTCATAGTAATCATTGACCATGTCAATTCCGACAACGCTGTCACCACGCTGCAAAAGTTTTCTGACAATAGTAAAGCCGATGAAACCGGCGCTGCCAGTGACGAGATATTTCATTTTATGCCCCAATAATTATCCGACCGCGAAACCGGCAAAATGGATTCGCAGCTGATTCAAATGACGTTCAGCTTTGCTTTTTAAAGTTAATTCGTCGTTTACCGCAGCGACTGCTGAAACCGTTGAAAGACCGAGCGGATTGCAAACACCATGACGAAACCCAGAGCGATGCCGCCAAGACTGGCAAGCAGGTCATCCAGATTGGCCCCTCGGTCCGGCAACCAAATTTGAAGGACCTCGAGAGCAAGCGCGACAAAGACTGCAAAAAGCAGCGGCCCAATCACGGATCGAAAACCCGGCAATAAAATCACCGTCAGGCAGAAAAATGCCAGCATGTGCAGATTGTGGTCACCATGGCCCCGAATAGCTTCTGGCACCTCAAGCGGGAAGAACCGCTCGAACAAAGCAAAGTAGGTCATAAAGGCCAGAGTGCACAAAAGAATGAATGCTCGCAGAAGCCTTGCTCTCTTGCTCATGGCGCTTGCTGTTTCCTGATCAGGCTTATTAACGGCTTCCTAATAGACAACAAATGCTTGAAGCGCCGTTAAGACCATGATGGCCAGCCCCGACGAGCCATATCAGCCCGGCGTATGGCGTAGTAAACGATTAACCACGAAATCGGGAAAAAAAACCAGTTAAAGGTTGGCAAATAACTGCTCACTATCAAGGAGGACGGGACAGCACAGGTACAAAAATACCTGTAACCGCCAGGGGCAATACGTTGGGCGGTCGATACGGACAAAGTGGGACTTCGAGTATGGTGAGAATGGTAAAAGGAGGTGCATCCGCAGTACTGGCCCTCGCTGGAACCATGCTGCTTTCGGCTTGTAATCCAGGTACACAGGACTACGGTCTTGCACCCAAACCCACTGCTTCAAAAAGCCTGATCGGCGCTTCGACGGGCGACCTTAAGGTGGTCAGACGCCTTGGTCCTCCAGAACATGCACGCAACGGCAAAGCCAACATGATTTTCAAAGACGATCTACTGAAGATCGACTTTTTCGAGGTCAACGAACTTGACAAGGATGTTCGGGTCGACGGGGATGGTCGCATACAATTGCCGCTGGTTGGCTACGTAAAAGCCGCAGGCCTGGAAATTCCCGAACTGGAAACAGAATTGAAGCGCCTGTATGGCAGGAATTATCTGCAGAATCCGCAGATTTCCGTATTTGTGCGCCACTCCACCGAACGCATGATCACAATGGATGGTGCTTTCCAGCATCCAGGCGTCTTTCGTGCCGATGCGCAATCAACATTGTTGCGCATGGTGGCAAAGTCTGAAGGGCTCAACGAGACGGCAGATGAAAACAAGGTTTTCATTTTTCGGAAATTCAAGACTGGCACAAGGGTTGCCCAATATTCATTGGTCAAAATCCGCAAGGGAACCGAGCCGGACCCCAGACTCTATCCGCGCGATGTTGTCGTAGCCTTCCCGTCGAAATCAAAAATCGCCCTTAAAAACCTTAAAGCCGCACTTGGCATTGCGTCCACAGCCGCGCGCACTGTTGCGCCCCTTTGATTGGTGGAAAGACGACCATGTTGAAGCATCCTTTCGATCACCCAAAAACCAGTAAAGCTGGTTCCATGGCTGTCCAGGACCAGCTTGCTGCACTTGAACAGGCGTTCACACCACAATTTTCCCAGGTGGCAACGGCTGCGAGTGATTTCGAGCCAACCCGTCTGTTTCGGATGGTTCTGCAATATCGCTGGGTCATCATCGCCTGTCTTTTGGCGGGGCTGATCAGTGGCCTGCTTTACACCAAGGTCCAGCGGCCGGTTTTTCACAGCACGGCGAAGGTTGAGGTCATCACATCGTCTGCCAAGGTTCTCCAGGAACTGGAAGTATCGTCGCAGGTAAATGGCCTGGTGGCGTTTGAGACGGCCAGACAGAAAATTCTGTCCCGCGACGTTGCAGAACGCGTCGTTGAGAGATTGAACCTGGCCTATGATCCAACGTTTCTGGCTCAGATTCCAAAATTCTCTTTGTCTAATCTCTTTGGTGATCCGCTTGCAACTGCAAGTCAGACAGATATCTCTGCAACAGATGTGAAGACACGCCACGAAAATGCAATTGCTAAGGTCCGTCAAAACCTGTCTGCAAAACTCATACGCAACACCAGCATTCTGGCGGTTACCTATCAACACCCCTCGCCTGCCTATTCACGCGCGGTCGTCAACGCGATAGCCAGTGCGTATATCGGACTAACGGTAGAGCAAAAAACTGAGGTTTCGAACCGAGCGCGCCAGGTCCTGGGGCAGCAGGCAATTCTCGCCAAGTCCAAGCTTGAAACATCGGAACAGGCGCTGGTCGACTATGCTAAGAACCAGGGGTTGACTGTAGTTGGTGAAAACTCAGACCTCATCGCCGGAAACATAAATGAAATCAATAAATTGCTTGCACATGCCGTCAATGAGAGACTGCTAGCTGAGCGCTACAGTGCGCAGTTGAAGCAAAATGGAGCAGCCTCTCTGCCCCAGTCATTCGAGAGCAACACAGTACAGGCGGCCAAAGACAAACTTATCGATCTGAAGGCCGAATATCAGCAGAAGCTGGCGACCCTGAAACCTGGATTTCCCACGATGCGCAAGCTTCGTTCGCAGATCATCAATGTCGAACGCAGCCTGAGCAATGAAATCAGAGCCATTGGCGCGGGCATTCGAATCCAGCTCAAACAGGCGCGCAGCAAAGAAACATCCTTGCGCTCAGAACTTCGCAAGCTTGAAGAACAGAAACGAGAGTATCAGCGCAAAAACATTCGCTATACAATTTTGCGGCGGGAAGCAGATTCCAACCGTGCACACTATCAAAGCCTGATAAAGAAGCTGAGTGAAGTCGGCGTTGGCGCTTCGCTGAAAACAGCGACAGCCTCAATGGTCGATGCCGCCGATTTTCCGCGTGAACCCGCCTCCCCCAGACTGCTCATCAATCTCCTTGGCGGCCTGATGCTGTTCTCTATGCTGGGCGCATTCCTGGTCTATGCAAAAGAATTGTACAATGACGGTTTCAGTGATCCCGAGCAATTGTCTGATGAACTTGATCTGCCAGTTCTGGGCACCATTCCGCACACTGCGGGCCTGAGCGATGGGGATGACGATGATGCACAGGCCAACGGTGTGGTTGAGGATGCCTACTGCATCCTGCGCACCGCCGTTCAGCACATGCGTACCATAAACCGCACCCAAACTCTTCTTGTGACCAGCACTGATAACGGTGAAGGAAAATCGACAACAGCGCGTCATCTGGCAGAAAATTTTGCTCGTCTGGGTGAACAGGTGTTGTTGGTTGACGCTGACCTTCGCAAACCCGGCCTTCACAAAACATACAACGTGAACAACACATTCGGCTTTGCAGATTTGCTGAATGGTTCTTTGGACATTGAAGATCAGGCTGGATGTTTCAAGGCCACACCCGTTCCTAATCTCACGGTTCTGCCATCGGGCAAAGTGACCTCAAACCCTTCTTACCTGCTGGCCTCACAAAAGATGCGCGACCTTTTTGCGGCGTTGTCCGAAACATATGACGTGATTATCCTCGATTCTGCTCCCGTCTCCGGTTATGCCGATGCGCTGCTGATGAGCAGGGAAACCGACGCAACGCTGTTTGTTGTTGCTGGCGGTCAGGCCAAACGCTCTGCCGTGCACTCAGCCTTGTCCCGTTTGCAGATGACGGGCGGCAAGGTTATGGGGACCGCATTCACAATGTTCAAAACCGGTTGGTTAGATGGTGGACTTGAACAAAAATATGCGGACAAGCTGAACACCAAATGGCAGAATTTCAGCCAATCATTGCCGACCGCCAAAAGCAGCGACCATCGCAACAAGAAAGCCCAAAATGCACTTTCTGAGCCAATGGAAAATCCTGTGAAACGTCAAAAGGTCGCCTGATCCTCTTGTGTTCATCGAGAATGCCCCTGTCTGATTGAACCAGGGGGGACCATGGGGTGGTCGCAACTTCTCCAGCTGTCAGTGAACGAGGCTCCTGATTTCGGGTGCCAAAGCGTTCGCGCCTGATTTTCCTGCGGGGCAAGTGGAGTGAAGTTTCTCACATACATTGCCCTCAGTTTAAGCTTCGAATTGTTTTCAAGCTAAAACTGTAGGAGCAATCTTGATGGCGTCCACTAAGAAAGAAAAAATTGCGATACTGGGTGCGGGGCCATCGGCTCTTGTTGCGGCCTTTCGTTTGACAGAAACTCCTGCGCTTCGAAAAAAGTACGACATCACCATCTATCAACAGGGATGGCGGGTTGGCGGAAAATGCGCAACGGGTCGTGATCTCGACAAACATATGAGGGTCTATGAACACGGTATCCACGGTTTTCTGGGATGCTATTTCAACGCGCTCAGTGTCATGATGGACGCTTTCAATGAACTCAAACGCAAGCCTTCGCACCCCCTGCCCGATTTCAAGCAGGCCTTCTATGGGATGAGTGGCGTGATCCGCTATGAGATGGATGATGGGGCAATTAAAAAATGGCCCATACAGGTGCCGACCAACAGCCTGCATCGTGAGGACCTGACAACTGACCAGGTCAAACGCCTTGCTAGTATGGATACATATTCACTGAACATGATCCAGCTTGGTCTCGGATTTATTTTGCAGGCCTATGTGAAGACCTTCCGCAATCCGATTACTCAAAAATTCATTGCCGAGAATTTTATGGTGCCACCGTCGGATGGTCATCACCCCATGAACACGGACCCGGCCAGGAAAATCTATGATGTGCGGATTGTCGATGGAAAGGAAGAAATAAATCAGGGTCTGAAACAGGCGCTTGATGCTGTACTGCCTCTTTTCGTTCCCCTCACAAAGGCAAAAAAAATCGACCCCAAAAAACTTGAAGTGGCAATGAAAACTGCTGCAACGGTCTTCAATGGTTTGTCCTTCAAGTTCGGAATTATTGTCAAAGCCAATGGCGGCTCATCTGAGGCGGAACGCGACCGGATCCGGCGTGCGGGTCTTGCGCTCAATTTTGTCGCCACAATTTTGACGGGAGTACTCAAAGACCGCCTTCTCTATGAAAATTTTTCAAAGATAGACCGATATGATCATCGCGAGTGGCTTGAAAAACATGGCGCAACACCGCAGACCATAAACTCTCCGCTGACGTCATCAACGCCCAACATCACCTACCAATATCCAGACGGAGACAGCACCCGTCAGCCCATCATGGCTGCTGGCGCGTATCTGCACTGGACCATGATGAGCTTCACCTATCTGGGAGAATTTATTCAGCTTTTTGAAGCCGGGTCAGGCGAAACTCTGATCGCGCCTCTCCATGAAGTGCTCCAAAAGCGTGGCGTGAAATTCGCCTTCTTTCACACGATTACAGATATTCGCTGTAACAGCCGCACCATGATGATCAATGAGTTTGATGTTGATGTGCAGGCCACCGTGAACAAAGGCAAATATGCCTATGATCCCTATGTGAGAGTAAAGGGCCTGGACTGCTGGCCCGACCGCCCGCTTTACGGGCAGTTGAAAGAGGGCAAGGCCTTGAAGGCTTCAGGAGCAGACCTGGAGAGTTTTTGGTGTGACTGGAAGCCAGTTAAACAAAAAACGCTGAAATGCGGCAAGGATTTCGACCGCGTCATTATCGGCATTTCGGTGGGAGGACTTAAATTCCTGACCAAGAATCTCGCAAACGCGAACCCGGACTGGCGAAAAATGCTGCAAAATTCTGTCACGGTCTCCACACAGGCCATGCAGATATGGATGAACAAAACGCCGTGGGATTTGGGCTGGAATGGTTATTCCAACACCTATGACGACTATCTTCTTTCAGCCAACTTTATGACTCAGCCAAATGGCCAAGGTGATTTTACAAAATACATCAAATACGAAAACTGGCCCAAGAGTCACACGCCTGCATCGCTTCTTCTGTTGTGCGGCACCATACCTTTTTATCACAAGATAACCGGTAAAGAGGGAGCCGATTTTCCACGCAAGCTGACCGAACAGGTAAAGCACCAGTCCATTCAGTTCCTGCAATCCAATGGCGGATCAATGCTGCCTGGGGCAACAGTGGCGACCAGACAAGGTTACGGTGATCCCTTCTCTCTTGATTTCAACCTGCTTCACGGGCTGACACCTAATGACGGGAAAGAAGGTGTGGAACGGTTTGATGACCAATACTGGCGCGTCAATATCAACCCTTCTGACAATTATGTTTCAACTCCGCCCGGCTCGACGCGCTACCGTCTCTTCGCCAACAAGACCGGTTTCAAAAACCTTTCCATTGCTGGCGACTGGACGGCGAACGGATTGAATGTTGGCTCCATGGAAGGGTCGGTACGATCAGGCATTTTGGCCGCGGAAGCCATTTTGGGCATACCGCATTCGAGAACCGGCGTCATCGGGTTCAACCCGACCATCAAGAAACCGACATCAAAGGGCCGCCGGTAAAGATATCGTCCAAGATGGACAATTGGGCGCTGAAACCAGTCCGGGTTCCCGGTCTCAGCACCCGGTTGTTCAAGCGGTATCCAGATGCGATAGCTGATCAAGCTATTGGTTCAAACGTGGGAACAACGCCATCTGGCGGATGCTTGTTGATCTCGAAACCAATTTTGAGAAGCAACTGAATCCTGGGGCAGCCTGGGCGATAGATAATGCCAATATCACGAAGGTTGCCCGGTGGTTCAAACGGGATAAAACTCAACCCCATATTGTCTCTTTTGAACTGTTCTGCAGCAAGAGCCGATACGATTGTGCTGTTGTCTGAGCATGTCAGATGACGACAGACTGTTTCAAAGCGCATCGCTGACAGATCAAATAGCTTTTCCCGTCGATCTGATAAAGCAGGTCTGGGAAGACGCTCCTCAAGTTCAAATCCAAACGAATAGGGCAACCTGATCAACTGCTGAGATGACACCTCTTCTGGACGAATGCTTTTGCACTTTGCCAATTTGTGTCCGTTCCTGACTGCCAGAAACACGGCCTCTGACCAAATCGATGCAAACCCAAGCTGACTTTTGTGACTTTTTCGCGCAATCAATGCGAAGTCGAGATCGCGATTCTGCACCATCTCCACCAGACGTTTGGGAAGATCTTCAGCCATAAACACTTTCATTTTTGGAAAAAGATTCTTGAGCAGGTCCGCAAAGTACTGTGTCAGATAAGGAGCAAGTGTTGGCGTCATGCCAATCTTTAGTGGCAGCGCTTCAGGATTGCGGTGTTCGACAGCGATATCATGGATTCGCTGTGCATCGCCGATCATTCGCGCCGCAATCTCGATAACCCGTTTGCCGGTTTCCGTCGGGCGAACTTCCATGCTGCGCCGGTGGAAAAGCTCGGCCCCTAATTCTCGCTCGAGTTTCTTGACCTGATTGGACAGAGCAGGTTGGGAAACGTTACATGACAAGGCTGCCTGGCTGAACTGCCCATGCTTGGCGATTGCCAAAACGTATTCGAGGTCTCTGAGATTCATTCTTGTTGGGTCCAGTCCTGATATCTGTGTTACGCATCTTAATCTGTTCCCCTAACGCGACCTTTAGATCCGATTTTGCCCACCTTTACCCAAGGCAATTGCGGGCGGGTTTTCGACTTACCAATTTCTACATAGCGATTGATACCTGTCAGTATTACAAAATAGATGTTGCAGCCCTGGATTCAATTGCGCTGCAAGAGAAAACAATCATTCGCGACACCGCCTTTGACTACACAGGACACAACATATGACAACCATCAAACCTGCCCGCATGCAACATATTGCCCTTGAGGTAAGCGACATGGACAAGTCAATTGCGTTCTATCGCGAAGTATTGGGTTTCAAACTTACTGAACGCCATAGTGCCGGTGAAGTTCCCGCCATACCGGTGGAACTGACTTTTCTTCGCCTTGGAGAACAGCATCACGACCTGGTCCTCGTTCACAATCCCAAGAAAACCTATCGGTCCAAACCAACAAGACCGGAAGATGATCTGGAAGGTATTGCGTCTTTCCATCACTTCGCTTTCGAATGCGATACGCGAGAAGACTGGATGGCTGTTTTTGATAAAGTAGCTGCCAACGGGGCACCGGTTGTGCGTGGTCCGGTCGTACACAGTTTCGTTGACCCACGCGGCGATGGCTCCTGGGGCGAAAATGAAGCTGTGTACATTCTCGACCCGGATGGCCACCGCATCGAGATTTTCTGCAATCTGGCAAACATCGGTTCAGATGGCACTCATATCAGCGCAGACGGAGCGCGGATGGAAGGCACCACAACTGCGGAACTGTGAGGCATGGTGGGGGCGTAAGCGATTACCCAACATATCCAACCGCTTTTGCAGGACCATGAAGTCGACCAAGGCAGTTCCGGGCTCCGCGGTTTGCGCAAAAACAGGCCGTTGAAATTTAGCCGATTGCCGAAGTCCTGAGACCCTGTAACATACAACAATATCTTGACGAGCTTTGGGTCTGCTGTCGAAATATCAAAGAGCCAATACAAAAAAACGCAAAGGAAACAACGATGAAGACCATGAAAGGCGCAGCGCTGTTTCTTGCGCAGTTTGCAGGGGATGAGGCACCCTTCAACTCCTGGAATGACATCACGGCATGGGCTGCCGAGTGTGGCTATGAAGGTGTTCAGGTACCAAGCTGGGACAAGCGACTTTTCGACCTGGACAAGGCGGCAACCTCAAAAACCTATTGTGATGAATTTACCGGGCAAGCTGCCGCCAATGGTATTCAGGTTACCGAGCTTTCCAGTCATCTTCAGGGGCAATTGGTGGCAGTGCACCCCGCCTATGATGCGGCTTTTGACGGTTTTGCCGACCCATCAGTTCATGGTGATCCCAAGGCCCGACAGGCGTGGGCCATCCAACAGGTCAAGAATGCCATTTCTGCGTCAGCCCATATGGGCATAGGCCAGCATGCAACATTTTCCGGCGCGCTTGCGTGGCCCTATGTTTACCCTTGGCCGCAACGGCCTGAAGGCCTTGTTGAACGAGCCTTTGATGAACTGGCAAGTCGCTGGTTGCCCATCCTGAATCATGCAGAGGATCAGGGCGTGGATATATGCTATGAAATCCATCCAGGCGAAGACCTGCACGATGGTGTTACTTTTGAGATGTTCCTTGAGCGGGTCAACAATCATGCCCGCTGCAACATGCTCTACGATCCATCCCACTATGTTCTGCAGGCCCTCGACTATCTTGCCCATATCGACATCTACCATGAACGCATCAAGCTGTTTCATGTCAAAGATGCGGAACTGAATCCCACCGGCCGGCAAGGTGTATATGGCGGCTATCAGTCCTGGATCGACCGAGCAGGACGCTTCCGGTCGCTGGGAGACGGTCAGGTCGATTTCCGTTCTATATTCTCCAAACTGGCTCAATATGACTTTGACGGTTGGGGAGTGGTCGAATGGGAATGCGCGATCAAGCATCCTGAGGACGGAGCTCGCGAAGGGGCGCAGTTCGTCAAGGATCAGATCATCCGTGTCACCGAGCGGGCCTTTGACGACTTTGCAGATAGCGGCGCTGATGATGCAACCAACAACAAAATGCTGGGGCTGAGTTGATGACAAACCGCATTCGCCTGGGCATGGTCGGCGGTGGCCGAGACGCTTTCATCGGCGGCGTTCACCGCATCGCCAGCCGCATTGATGATCATTATGAACTTGTCGCAGGCTGTTTCAGCTCCACCGCCGAGAAATCGCAGGCGTCAGGCGCAGACCTTGGACTGCCGGCAGACCGGGTATACGGGGACTTCACGGCCATGGCTCAACGCGAAGCCCGGCTCAAGAATGGTATCAATGCCGTCGCCATCGTGACCCCAAACCATATGCATTACCGTGCTGCCCGTGAATTTCTAAAGCGTGGAATCCATGTGATCTGCGACAAGCCTCTTACTTCGACCTTAAGTGACGCAAAGAAATTGACGAAGGTCGCTGAGAAATCACAAGCACTGTTTGTGCTCACACATAACTATACCGGCTACCCGCTCGTCCGACAGGCACGAGCCATGATCGCGGACGGACAACTGGGCACCATCAGGGTGATCCAGGTGGAGTACCCGCAAGACTGGCTGTCAGAACCTTTGGAGACAACGGGGCAAAAACAGGCCGGGTGGCGCACCGATCCCGCTCAGTCCGGTGCGGGAGGCTCAATCGGCGATATAGGAACCCATGCCTACAATCTGACGCGCTTCATCTCCGGGCTTGAGCTGGAAAGCCTGTCAGCAGATATGCAGTGTTTTGTGGACGGACGCGAACTTGATGATAATGCGCACGTTATGTTGCGTTTCGAAGGCGGAGCGCGCGGGATGTTGTGGTCCAGCCAGGTAGCACCCGGCAATGAAAACGCGCTGCGCATTCGCGTCTTTGGCACAAAGGGGGGATTGGAATGGGAACAGGAAGACCCAAACAAGTTATGGTTTACCCCGCTTGGCGAACCCAAACAATTGATAACCCGCAACGGTGCTGCTGCGAGTGACGAGGCGGCCCGGGTCAGCCGTATCCCACCGGGTCATCCCGAAGGCTATCTGGAAGGCTTCGCCAACATCTATTCCGAGGCGGCCCAGGCGATACGAGCTGTTGAAGCCGGGACAAAACGGCCTGACGGTGTGGTTTTCCCGTCATTGCAAGATGGTGTGGAGGGGGTGGCGTTCGTGGATGCGTGCGTGCGCTCTTCATCTCGCAACGCTGCATGGGTGACACTCAATCTCTAAAGCATCACCGCGCCTTCGTCTTCAATCTCTCCAAACGCCCAACAAACAAAGGCGAAGCCTTTTGCAGCCCACAACGCCGCCCTATAAGGGGACTTCAAACATCTGAACAACAGCACTGCAAACTCTCATGACCGATATCGTTGCCGAACTGCTGAACATCCTGGATATTGAACAACTGGAAGTCGATCTGTTTCGCGGCGAAGGCAGCGGCGGTGAAACAAGTGTCCGAATTTTCGGCGGACAGGTGATCGCACAGGCGCTGGCTGCCGCCTATGGCACGGTCGATGAGAGACTGTGCCATTCTCTCCACGCTTATTTCATGCGTGCAGGAGATCCGGCCATTCCTGTCATCTATCACGTTGATCAATCGCGCGACGGACGCAGTTTCACCACAAGGCGGGTGATTGCGGTACAGCACGGCAAGCAGATTTTGAATTTGTCAGCATCCTTTCATGTTGATGAGGAGGGTTGGGAGCACCAACATCAAATGCCCGATGTCGAAAGGCCGCAAAATCTGGTCTCGCGGGCAGAGATGCGCAAGCAGGAAGCACACAAGGTCAAGGAAAGTCGGCGCGCTGACTTTCTGCGCCCCCGCCCCATCGAAATCAGAGAGGTGGAGCCGCAGGATTACTTCGACCCCAAGCCGGTATCCGACACAAACTGCATATGGTTTCGAATGGAAGGCGCGGCTGGACAAAGGCCACAAATCCAGCAATGCCTTCTGGCCTATGCCTCTGATATGAACCTGCTTGGCTCATCTTTGCGCCCTCACGGACTGACCTGGTTTCGAGGTGACGTGATGACTGCCAGTCTCGACCACTCCATGTGGTTCCACGGCCCCATCGAGTTTGACCAGTGGCACCTTTATTCAATGGACAGCCCGTTCACGGGCGGGGGCCGCGGGTTCAACCGTGGTTCGATTTTTTCAGAAAGCGGGAAACTGGTGGCCAGCGTGGCTCAGGAAGGTCTGGTCCGGCCACGCAATCCAAAGCCCGAATAAACTCTATCCCTCAAACCCGCCGAACTGCCGGTTGAGCTTGCGCATACCGCCAATCCAGCGGTCGTAGTTTTGTGTCTTGTTGCGCATGTAGTCGAGCACCTGTGGGTGCGGCAAAACCAGGAAGGTCTCATCCTCAATTGCCCGGACACAGGCTTCTGCAACCGG
Organism: uncultured Rhizobiaceae group bacterium; assembly: GCA_937930635.1. GTDB lineage: Bacteria > Pseudomonadota > Alphaproteobacteria > Rhizobiales > Rhizobiaceae > Pseudahrensia. Next base: position 50,972 of record CALHCF010000019.1, on the reverse strand, counting down.
TTCCGGTTCCATCATACCATCGATGCTGGCCACGTGATCTTCATGGCCCCGTGTCATCTCGGTACGAACAGCCTGGGGGCACAGGACAGAAACCCTGATGCCTTCATCACCATGAGTCAGAGCCAGCCATTCTGCCAATGCAACTGCTGCATGTTTGGTCACGGCATAGGGAGCCGATCCGACCTGCGATAAAAGTCCTGCGGCAGAAGATGTATTTAGCAGATAACCGCCGCCGCGCTGAACCATTCGGGGAATGAGATGACGCGCGGCATAGACATGGGCCATCAAATTGATGTCCCAGATACGCTGCCATTCATCATTGCCAACCTCCACTCCGCCAGCAACAGATATTCCGGCATTGGAGCAGAATAGATCAATAGGCCCCTGTTCAGTCTCCACCGTATCGATCAGTGTCTCGATTTCCGCTTCGACACCTACATTTACCTTATAGGCAATACCATTGATTTGTGCAGCGGTCTGGTCTGCCCCATCACCGTCGAGGTCGACACAAACCACGTGCTTTGCACCCTCTGCGGCAAACCGGATGGCCATGGCACGACCGATTCCACTTGCGGCACCTGTAACAACGACAGTTCGATCTTTCAGTTTCACTGCAAAAAACTCCGGTGGCTCATGTTAAGCGACGTCAGGTCTGTCAGATTTTCAGGCATTCTTTGCGCAAGGCACGACGATCCGTTTTGTCGGTTGCCCCCCGCGGCAGCAGTTCCGTTCTGAACCAGTAATATTGCGGGATTTTGAATTTGGCGATGTGGGTACTCAGGAACTCATCCAGTTCCTCGCTGGTCACATTCGCACCCGGCTTCACCTGAACTCCTGCGCCAACAACTTCGCCAAGACGTTCATCGGGAACCGCAAAAACACCAGCTTCCAGCACAGCCGGATGGCGATGCAGCGCTCCTTCCACATCCAGACAGGCAATGTTCTCACCACCGCGAATTATGATGTTCTTTTTTCGGTCAACAATCGTGACATAGCCATCATCATCAACATGGGCGAGATCGCCGGTTCGTAGCCATCCATCCTGCAATACTTCGGCAGTGGCCTCCGGTTTGTTGAGATAGCAGCGCATATTGGCAGCACTCTTGACGGTTAGTTCACCAACCTCGCCATTAGGCAGTTCATTGCCGTCATCATCGAGAATGCGCAGTTGTTGAATTGGCGGATAGAGGCGGCCCGCAGCGCCCGGGCGGTCAAGATAGTCCTGCCCGGAAATCCCAAGTCCTATGGCATTGGTCTCGGTCATTCCCCATCCAGACGCTATCGCAACGTGCGGCAGTATGTCCTGCTGCTCACCAACCTGCGCCGCCGGTCGTTTTGCGCCGCCTGACCCCAGAAACTCCAGAGAGGAGAGTTGGGCGCCCATCCGTCTGGCTGTTTCAGCCAGCTCGGCGGCCTGGGTTGGAACGCCAACAAAACGCGTAATCGCTTCTTTTTCGATCACACGAACGGCTTCTTGAGCGTCCCATTTGTGAATCAAAACGACCCGCGCACCCATCGGCACACTGAGCAGAAATACGGCATGGGTGGCCGTTACGTGAAAAAGCGGCGTGACAATCAGCGCAGCCTGTTGTTTGGGCCCAGCAGGCGGCACATCCGGATCGGCCATGAGCGGCAACAAAGTCATGGTCAACAACCAGGAATAAACTGCCGAGATCGCTCCCCGGTGGGTTTGCACAACGCCCTTGGGATGACCTGTCGTCCCAGATGAATACATGACCGCAAAGTCACCATCCGGATCGATGGAAACTCCTGGCTCATCAGTACGGGGGCTTGCTGCAAGCAACGCAGGGTAGCTTTCGCGCCCACTCACCACACCATCACGAACACCGACAAGACGAACGCCCCGCTGTTTTATCAACGGCGCCAGATTGTCACTGCGCGGTCCATCTGCAAAAACGGTTTTCGCGCCGCTGTCCTCCAGCGCGTAGTCAAGTTCTTCGGTTGTCCACCAGGCGTTGAGGAAGACAGTCACGGCCCCGGCTGATGCAATTGCCATCACCAGCACCAGCAATTCAGGATAGTTGCGCATCGCGATACCAACCTTGTCTCCCGGCTTGATCGCTAGTTGATCAATCAATGCATGGGACATCCTGTTGGCGTGGTCACAAAACGCATCATAGCTAAGGCGTTCTTCGCCGTAGACCACATAATCATCTGCACCATCCCCATGAGCCGCAGCTGCTGTGCGAAACATGGCACCAATGTCATTTGGGATGTTTGTGAAGACCGGATACGTCACGCCACGGATCTGCGCCTCGCCAACGGCGAAGCGCGGATCGGTCGCCGTCATGTAGGCGGCAGCCTCTTCCATTGTCATGCCACTCATCAATCCTGCCCTACACTTTCATCGGTTGCCGCAGCCCCGAAGCAAGCTCACATCAGAACCGGCTGTTTGACAAGCACTAAGAACCCGGGTCCCTGGCCAAAGACCTTAAACGGACCATCGCAACAATTCCAAAAACCGGCCCCAATGCGAGGCCCGCCAGGAAAAGAGGCCAACCTGTTAAAGCCACTATTGAGGGGGTTGCCTGAATGATGACGAAAGTGAGGGCAAACCCCAATGCTGTCTGCAACGTCATCAAGCTGCCCGCCTGACTGGGATCAGCAACATCGGCGACCAGTGCAGAAAACTGGGCCGAGTCCGGAATGATGGTCGCACCCCAGATGATCACCACTACAAACGTAATCCACACCGGCCCACCAAAACTGAACGCCGTCGCCAGAGCCGACGCTCCGCTGAGTGTCATGGCGATAATGGTAACTTCAGCTTTGCCGATCCGATCTGCAAAGCGACCGGCAACCAGGCAGGCCAGTCCGCCGACCGCAATTGCCAGAAATGTTGTGAGCTTGGCCAATTGCTGAGCATCCGCCTCCGGCATCGTTGCGCCGTAGGAGATGGCTGTTGCAACTGCAATCCAGGCCCACATGGCGTAGAGTTCCCACATGTGACCGAGATAGCCAGCATAGGCCAGCCGGACCCGCCGGTTGGTCCAGGCAGACAAAACAACTCTTGGGTCAAAGCGAGCCGCCACCCCGTGAAACGGGCCAAGAGCGACAAGGAAAATCATCAGGCCTGCCCCAATTCCCGCAAGCGACGCAATGATGACCGTCAACCGCCAGTCCGTGCCACCGGCAAATGAAATCAGATGTGGAGAAGCCGACCCCAGGGTCAATGCCCCAACCAGTGCTCCCACCAGAAACCCCCGATCTTCCTTTCCCCACCCCACAGCAATCTTCATACCCACAGGATAAACTCCGGCGAGCAGAGCGCCTGTCAAAAAGCGCGCGATGATCGTTACAAAATTGCCTGGTTCAGCGACCAGAAGAACCAGGTTGCAGACACCGGCCCCGATGGCGGAAGCGGCGAAGACCCGTCGGGGATCAAAACGATCTGCAAGCCCCAAGATGGCTGAAACCAACGCGCCGATCACGAACCCCGCCTGAACACCGCTGGTCAATGCTGCCTGTCTAAAAGACGACAATTCAACTTCGAGCAGGACATCGGGAAGGATCGCAGCCGAGACAAACCAAAGGCTCATGGCGGCAACCTGAGCAATCAAAAGAAGGCTGATGGAACGGAATTTTGATCCAGAATGCATGACTGGTTGAGTGACATCGTCAATCGGGAAGGTCAAGCTGCGGCGCGGTCAAGAAAAAGCGACGGAGAAACCAGATGGGTTATATGGTCGATGGCGTGTATCATGCCGGTGAGGACGTCACACAAACGCTTTCCTCCGGCGAATGGCAACGCACAAAAAGCAGTGTTCGTCATTGGATTACTCCGGGCGGAATTGCCGGCCCGACCGGCATAAGCGGTTTCGCAGCCGAGACGGGCCGCTATCATCTCTATGTTGCCTGGAACTGCCCCTGGGCTCATCGAACTCTGCTCACACGGGCCCTAAAAGGGCTGACCTCTGTTCTATCCGTTTCCGTTGCGCGCCCAAACCGGAACGAGCAGGGCTGGATCTTCAATCTAGAAGGCGAATTCAGCGATCCACATCTGGGAATTTCCGCGGTTCACGAGGTATATTCACGCGACGCCGATCCCTATACGGGTCGCCTCACGGTGCCGGTCCTTTGGGACAAGAAGCAGCAGCGTATTGTCAACAATGAATCTGCTGACATTGTTCGAATGCTCAATAGGGCCTTTGTCGATATCGCACCCTCCGACCACGACCTATATCCCGCGCCACTGCACAAGGATATCGATGCCTGGAACGAGCTGATCTACCGGGCCATCAACAACGGGGTCTACCGGGCCGGGTTTGCATCCACACAGGAAGCTTATGAAAAAGGCGCCCGGGAAGTTTTCGATGCGCTGGACCGGATTGACGAGCATCTGGCCGAAAACCGGTTTTTGTGCGGAGATGTTTTCACGGAAGCGGATCTGCGCCTCTTTCCCACACTGGCACGTTTTGATGTTGCCTATCATTATGCGTTTCGCTGCAATTTGCGGCGGTTAAGCGACTACCGGAATCTTTGGCCCTATGCCCGTGATATTTTCCAGATGGATGGTGTTGCCGAGACTGTTCGTTTCGACATTTATAAGCAGGGTTATTTTTCCAAAAGCGAAAAACGCAACCCGCTTGGCATTATTCCCATTGGTCCTGACATTGACTGGTCAACGCCACATGGCCGGGCTTAAAGCGGTGTGACGTCGTCATTCAAGGACACGGTACCGGGTTGCACAACACTGGCGACAATCCCGCCATGGCCCCGAACGGCGGAATAGCCACCGTGGCCGAAAATTTCTTCCATCCTGGAGCATGGTGCGCAAATCCCCATGCCCTCAAGAACCGCCGAGCCGATAGAGAATTTGTGGTTGCGAAGACCAAGCAGATTGATGCCGGACACAACGATGTTGCGGCGCAGAAGCTCTGGAGCAACGCCCTCTTGCCCAAGCAGTGATGCAATAGTTGTTATATGTTCTGCCTGAATGAGCGATACGGCCCGTTTACCGGGCGTCGACCGATGATCACCCTCCAGGCCACAATCGGTAATTTCAGCGCTCGAAACAGAAATCAGGTCAGTCCGTTTGGCAGGGCGCAGGCCAATCCATTCAACCCGTCCCGTGCGCGCATGGCGACTTATCAATTCCGCGATTGTATCCACAGCTTCAGACTACCTCGTTTTGTAAAAAGTTTGTCGTGCAGACCATCAAGCCCATCATCTTAAAACCTCAATCGTCTCCAAAGGCCGCATCAGCCATAGAGATCAGTTGATCAAAAATAACCGGCGCACCTGCAACGACACGGCCTCCGCTAATCAGCATTCTGTCAGCACTTTGTTGTTCAACATGACCACCCGCTTCTGCAATCAACAACTGACCGGCGAGACAATCCCAGGCGTTCATATGGGGTTCGGCATAACCGATCAAGCGGCCCGAAGCGACATAGGACAGCATGAGCGCGCCCGATGCGTTGCGATAAAATACACCGCCCAGCTCCATCAGCCTGTCGATAAACTTCACAATCGCTGCACGCGGCGAACGACCATTCATACCGACGCCCAGGCTGCCATCATCAAGCCCACGGGTTTCGGCGACCTGGATCGGGACATCATTGAGAAACGCCCCCTGCCCCAGCGCGCAGCAAAACATTTCACCATGACACGGTTCATAGACCACACCGACTTTTGTTGTGTCGTCGTGAACACAAGCCAGCACCACACACCATGCAGGAATCCCACTGACAAAATTTGCCGTACCGTCGATGGGATCAATCACCCAGGTCCAGCCTGATTGACTGGGCTTGTTGCCCTGTTCCTCGCCGACAATGCCATCCTCAGGAAACATGTCGGCAAGACGTTTGCGAATGAAGGTTTCCACCTCAACATCCGCGTTGGATACGAGATCCTGAGCACCCTTTTTTTCAACCCTGAGTTCGGTGATCGACTGGAAATGCGATTTTGCCAAAACTCCCGCCGCACTGGCCAGGCTCTTGGCAAGTTCGTATCGTGATTTCTGAGGATCCATCGTTTGACCTTTTTGCAAAGTCCCAAAAAAGAAGCGTTAGCCTGCCTTTACGGCAATTACAAAGCGGCTTTGAAATCACAGTGTTGGCAAGTCAATCGCCTGCTTGACAGGCCAGCCTCAGTGCTAAACCATCACGCTCACAATGAGGGAGTTCGGACGGATTTGTTAGGCGTACTTGCGGGCTTTTTGAGGCTTCTTGAAAAAATAAACACGACAGTTCTCGCGCTGGGACGCGGGCTGGGTTGGATTGCCCTGTTGCTAATGGTGTTGATCATTCTGGCGCAGGTTTTTTTCCGATACGTTCTCAACAATGCCTTGCCATGGCCGGAAGAAGCCGCAAGGGCTTTGATGATTTGGATGATGGCGCTGGTCGCACCTTCCGCTTATCGCTGGGGTGGATTCGTATCGATTGATATGTTCCCCGAAGCATTGCCGCGTCGTTTGCGATCAATACTCATAATTTGTCTTCTCATTCTTTCCATGACTGTACTGATCGTAATGCTCAGTCATGCCTGGACGCATTTTTCATCCCCCATTTTGTTCAACTCATCCGGGCTCAACCGGCTGGTGCAGGACAGCGGGTTGAATCAGGCACTGGGAACCAATCTGGAGTTCCGCACATCCTATATCTATCTGGCCATGTCAGTTTGCCTTGCCCTGATGATCAGTGTTGGAATCGAGCTAATCATTCGCGCTTTTGGACGGTTGATCGGCGATGATGAGAATTTCGCCACGCCTGAATTGCCGTTATCTATGAAGGCCAACTGATTATGCTGGCGTTATTTCTTCCGCTGTTCCTGATTTTGCTGCTGATTGGCGTGCCGGTTTTCTTCGCCATGCTGTTTGCGCCGGGGTTCATGCTGTTTCAACAGGGCATGGAACGGGATGTCGCCCTTATGTACCGCAACATCTTCAACGGTATCGACAACGGCGTCCTGCTCGCCATTCCTTTTTTCATGCTGGCTGGTGAACTGATGAACCGCGGCGGCATTACCGAACGACTGGTCGGCTTTTCTCAGGCAATTATCGGGTCCGTACGCGGCGGGCTGGCGCAGGTTAATATCTTGTCTTCCATGCTGTTTGCCGGCATGTCCGGCTCGGCGGTTGCCGACACATCGGCACTTGGTTCGATGCTGATTCCGGCCATGGAGAAAGAGGGGTATACGCGCAAATTTGCAGCTGCCATTACCGCCGCATCGTCTGTGATTGGTCCGATCATTCCACCTTCGGGCATCATGATTATCTATGCCTATGTGATGGAAGTTTCTGTAGCCGCCCTGTTTGCCGGTGGTATCGTTCCGGGAATTCTGGTTGGCCTTGGCCTCATGGGGGCCACCCACATGCTCGGTGATCGCTACGAATATCCACCCGCCCGGAATGTCGTTTTGGATGATGTGTCCATAACGCGGGTCGAAGACATAGCAGCCCGCATCATCACCCGGTTTCTTCTGGCCTTCATGCTCTGGAAACTTCTGCCCGACGCAATGCAGGAGAGCCTCTCGGGCAGCATATCGATCCCCCTCTTTTTGGACATTGAAATTGATTTTCTGCCGGTAATCGTCTCGCTTCTCATGGCGGAACTGGTCCTGTTCGGCCTTCGGAAAATCATGTCGCAGGCATTCCGAATTATCGCCAAGCGAGCCGTGTTGCCGCTGCTCACACCACTCATCATTTTGGGCGGCATTCTGGGTGGTGTGTTCACGCCAACGGAAGCGTCTGCCGTTGCCGTGGCATACGCCCTGCTCTTGGGGCTGCTTGTCCTTCGCACACTAGATCCTTCGGATCTGCCTTCCATCCTCACCAAGTCAGCCATCACCTCATCAGTCGTATTGCTTCTGGTGGGAGCCGCCATGGCCTTCAAGACGGTGGTGAGCCTATCCTACGCGGCAGAGACCCTTGCAGCCTGGATTTTGACCTTAACATCGGACCCATTGTTGTTGTTGCTGCTCATCAACATTTTGCTTTTCATTGTGGGCATGTTCCTTGATGCAGGGCCGGCCATCATCATTCTTGGTCCTATTCTGGCACCGATCTTCATCAATCTGGGCATTCACCCGGTTCACTTCGCCATGATCATGTCGGTCAACCTGACAGTGGGTCTCGCGACGCCTCCCATGGGGCTGGTATTGTTTGTTGCCTCTTCGGTTTCGGGTGTGAAAGTGGAAACGATTTCCCGCGCCATCCTGCCGTTTCTTGCAGTGGAAATTTTCGTGATCTTCCTGATCACCTATTTTCCCGCGATCTCAATGGCGATTCCCACCTGGCTTGGTTTTGTAAACGATGCTGATCTCATGGGGCCAATTTTACGGGCATTATTTTGACGAACTAAATTGACGCGACCAGCGGTCGTGCTAGGTTTTGATCAAGGGACCAAGTTCGGTTTCCGATAAATGGGAGGACAAACCAATATGAAATCCATCTTGAAGAAGATTGGAACTGCAGCACTCGGCCTCAGCCTTGTTGCTGGCGCTACGTGGAGCGCCTATGCGGCAGATTTCACCATTCGCGCCACAGCAAATTCCAACGAGAATGACGAAGACTATGATGGTCTTGTTGTATTCAAAAACTATGTCGAATCGGCTTCCAACGGCAAGATTGCCGTCGAGTTGTTTATCGGTACGCAGCTTTGCTCAAAGGGTGCAGAATGCCTGCAGGGCGTCGCGGACGGTTCGATTGATGTCTATATTTCAACATCTGGTGGTGCTGCTGGCGCCTTTCCCTATGTACAGGTGCTCGACCTGCCGTATCTGATGCGCGATGACCGTGTTGCTGAAAAAGTGCTGCAAAGCGATTTTGTCCGCACCCTGCGCGACATGGCCCTTGCTGATTCAGGCGACAAAATCCGCCTCATGACTATTGGTAATACCGGCGGCTGGCGCAATTTTGCCAACACAAAACGCGTGGTCAAAACGCCCAAAGACATGGAAGGTCTGAAGATCCGCACCGTGGTGGCAGACCTGCCGCAGGAGCTTGTGAAAGCTCTCGGCGCTTCCCCAACTCCAATCCCGTGGCCGGAACTCTTCACATCGTTCCAGACTGGTGTTGTAGAAGGTTCCAAAAACGGGATTACCGACATCATGGGAATGAAGTTTCCTGATGCTGGCCTGAAATATGTGACGCTCGACGGACACGCCTATATGGGTGCCCTGTGGTGGATGAACAACGACAAGTTCAAGTCTTTGCCGGAAGATCTTCGACAGGTTGTTGTCGACGGTTTCTACGGTCTGCAGCAGGCGACATTTGCCTCTCCGAAGCGCAAATCCATCCAGGCTTATGCTGATTTTGTTCGTGGTGGTGGCAATCTCTATGTGCCCTCACCCAGCGAAAAGGGAGCATTTCAGCAGGCTGCAGCTCCGGTCTATGACTGGTTCAAGACCAATGTGAAAAACGGAGCCACGATCTTCGATTCCTTGAAAAGTGCAGCCGAAGCTGCACAGAAGGAAATTGATGAGGCTTCCGCCAGAGATCTGAACTGATCTGACGGTCTTCCGTATTTGAAGAGCCGTCTGATTTTCAATCAGGCGGCTCTTTTATTTTATATTGTGTGATTCATCACGGCAGTCGCTTTGAAGCCGTGCGATTTTAATAAAACAGCTTCCGTATTCTCGACGGTTTTGATGATGCATGTTTTGAGGCTACAATGGGTGCCATGCTAAACATACCAGACAACAGGCAGATAGGGACGCGGTGGCGTATTTTGCTTCTGGCCCTGCTCACTTTTGGTATCCTGCTTTTGGCTCAAGCAGCCGCCGATGCCCGCAGCGTTGCGCTGATTATCGGCAATTCGAAATACAATAAGATTGCAGAACTTGCCAATCCCACGAACGATGCTCAGGACCTGTCGGCTTCGCTGACCAATATCGGTTATGAAGTTCAGACCGTCATTGATGCAGACTACGAGACCATGCGCAAAGCGCTGAACAAGTTCAGTGAAAGTGCCAATGGCGCAAAGGTGGCTATGATATTCTTTGCCGGACACGGTATTGAGATCGACAAGCAAAACTATCTCATTCCGGTCGATGCAAAGCTGGAAACAGATACGCAAGTGGCATTTCAGACTATTCCGCTTGATATGATGCTCAACGCCGTGAGCGGCGCTTCCAAGCTGCGCATGGTGCTGCTGGATGCCTGTCGTAACAATCCCTTTGTCAGCAAAATGCGGTCTGTCGGCGCAAAAAAGCGCTCGCTGGGTCGTGGCCTTGCCGCTGTCGAGCCGCAGACAGGAACTCTTGTTGGCTTCGCCGCCAAAGAAGGAACGACAGCCAGCGATGGAAACGGGCGCAACAGCCCCTACACGTCGGCTCTCCTGAAACACATCGCCAAACCGGACCTTGATGTTGGAAGGTTATTTCGAAAAGTGCGCGATGAGGTTCTGGAGACCACCGGCTTGCAACAAGAGCCGTTTCAATATGGCTCTTTGCCAGGCGAAGATGTGTTTATGCATCCGCTGGGTGGCACGAAAAAACCGGGAAGCACGGGGCTGACACAGCAAGCCGTGATCAAACCATCAACCCAGCCGGTTATTCCACCAGCTTTGCCAACGCCGCAGGACACCGAGGCAAAGCAGGCCTGGGACGCTATCAGCAGTTCCCAACGCGTCAGCGACTATGAAATTTACCTCCAGTTCTACAGCGACAGTCTGTATGCAAAATTTGCTAAAGCCCGACTTGAGGCATTAAAAAAGCAGGCGACACCCCGGGAAACCGTGCAGCCTGCCCAGCCGAAACCAAAACCCAAAGTGGTACAGCCTGCTGTCAGTCAGCCAACCCGGCCGACGAGAGTGCGCACAGGTCGGATTTGCCGTCTCAACAGAAGTGGTGACAATTTCCTTTCCATGCGGACCTGCGCCAGCACCCGGTGTCGAGAAATTCGACGTCTGGGCCCCGGCATCCGGATAGCTCTTCGGGCCCGACGTGGGGCCTGGTGGAAAATTCAGTTGCGCAGCTCGAACAATGACCGCAATTATCTGGGATCCGTGGGCTATGCTTACGGGAAATATATCTGTCGCTAACCGACAATCCTGCTACCGAAACGGATACATCCAGACTTTATAATCATCGACCAGAGCCAGCGCCCTGGCAATTTCGTCTTTTGTCATTTTTTTGACGATCTCTTCCTGGCTCACAGCCGCATCAGGGTCGCCCCCGATCGCGGAAAGCGTGTACCACAGATAGGCGCGCACCTTGTCGGGTGCCGGTAATCCCCGCCCCGTCTCGTAATACCAGCCGATGCCTGACTGGGCGCCAGGGTGTCCCTTCATTGACGCACGCAAATACCATTCAAAGGCCCGCACATCATCGCGCGGCACCCCCAGGCCCATAGCATACATGACACCAATCAGTTCCTCGGCATCGGCATTGCCGGATCGAGCAAGCGGTGCAAGAGACTTTCGCGCCTCTTCAAACTTGCTTTGCTCCATCAGGTCACGGGCCTGTTCGAGCGCCGAGTTGGCGTGAGCCGGTTGCACGAGCAAACCAATGATAAGCAGAAGCAACCAGGACAGACTTGCGTTCCTGCGGCGGATAAATACAGTTTCCATAAGCTTATCAGACAGCGCGAGACCGCATGACTGTCAAGCTTGCGGGTGTTAAATTTTGGGGTTCAAGATACATGAAACGGGCAGTTTCAGTTTTTCTGGCAGGTGCTGCGGTGTTGTTCACGGTACAACCATCAATTGGGGCCGGGGCATCCGCACAGCAATATCTGCCAAATCCCATCAAGCAGGTCGATTATCTGCCATTTGATAAAAAACGCGCTGCGCTTGGACGGCTGTTGTTCTATGACAAAGTGCTGTCCGGGAACCGGAACATCGCCTGCGGCACCTGCCACAGCCATGAGCATGCCACAACTGACGGCCTCTCGCTGGGGATTGGCGAAGGTGGTATCGGGCTTGGCCCGAAGCGTCGGTTTCCTGAGGGCCGCGCCATGCCGCAAAAGCGGGTGCCGCGCAACGCCAATGCATTGTTTAATCTTGGCCATAAGGACTTTCGTGTACTGTTTCATGATGGCCGGGCCTCTGTGGCCGACACCTATGGCAACGGGTTTAACACCCCCGCAGAGGAATGGTTGCCCAAGGGATTGTCCAGCATTGCCGCTGCCCAGACCATGTTTCCCATCACCTCACGGACCGAGATGGCCGGCGATCCTGCAGAAAATGAAATTGCGGCATCCCGGCGCGAACGGATCGATCATGTCTGGCCCAGGATTGCGAAACGCGTGGCGGCAATCTCGGAATATAGATCGCTCTTTGGCGAAACCTATCCAGACATCGCCGGTCCGGGTGACATCAAGATGATACACATCGCCAATGCAATTGGTGATTTTATCAACTCGGAGTGGCGCTCCAGCAATGCGCCTTTTGACCGTTTTCTGACCGGAGACCAGACTGCGCTTACACAGAAACAACGAGCAGGAGCGGCACTGTTTTATGGCAAGGCACAATGCAGCACCTGCCACAGCGGAGCCCTGCTCACCGATCAGAAATTTCATGCGCTGGCGCTTCCGCCCTTTGGTCCCGGGCGCACCCGCGTGTTCGACCCCTATCCACGAGACGTTGGACGCATGGGCGAGACAGACCAAATCACCGATGCCTACAGGTTTCGCACGCCATCTTTACGCAATGTCGCAAAGACCGGTCCCTGGGGTCATAATGGCGCTTACGCAACCTTAAAGGGCATTATTGATCATCATCTGAACCCGCTTGAAGCACTTCAACGCTGGGACCGTAAACAGGTTATTCTGCCCGCCAACGCAAAATTTGAGCAAACCGATTTTGCAATCTGGGACGATACCCGTGAGATGAAAAGACTGCAGCGCCATATCGACATCAAACCCTTGGCATTGAGCAATAAAGAGATTGCCGAACTCGTTGCTTTCCTTCATTCGTTAACTGACAAGCAGGCGCTGGCGGGCCGTTTGGGAAAACCCCTGAATGTGCCGAGCGGACTTCCCATCGACTGAAGGTAGATCATGACCATTCAACTAACCCCCGGCAAATTGTGGGGCATGCGGCGTATGGCCGACCACCGCGGTATTTTTCAGATGACTGCGGTCGATCAGCGTCCACCGATCAAAAATCCTATCGCGCAGCATCACGGCGTCGCAGAGGCTCCCTGGGAAGCGGTGGCCAGTTTCAAAGCCTTGTTGGTGGAAACCCTGCAAGATGCCTCAACCGCCCTGCTGCTTGATCCGCATTACGCTATTCCCCGGGCAATCGATCAGCTGAATCCTCAAAAGGGGCTGATCGTTACTCTTGAGGATTCTCAGTTTGAGGAAACACCGGATGGCAGGCTTTCGTCGGAAATTGACGACTGGTCCGTTGCAAAGATCAAACGCATGGGGGGAGACGCCGTCAAAGTCCTGGCCTGGTATCGGCCTGACGCCGGAGAATTGGTGAACCTTAAGCAGCAGGATTTCACCAAACGAATCGGCGAAGCCTGCGCGAAGCACGATATTCCTTTCCTGTTCGAGTTGCTCGTTTATCCGCTTGTCGGCGACAAAGAACAGACCCAGGACTACGTGGATATGAAAACCAAGAAAGCCGAACACGTACTGGCTTCAGTGGAAGAATTTGCAAAACCTGACTACGGCGTCGATGTTTTCAAACTTGAAAGTCCGGTGCCGCCTGATGCTGTTCCCGAGGATGAAGACAGTGAAACACAGGCCATCTTTAATGAGATGGGCCGCCTCGCTGGGCGGCCCTGGGTCATGCTTTCAGCCGGTGCGGGAAAAGATGCGTTCCGCAATGTGCTTGCCCATGCCTGCCGGGCCGGGGCTTCCGGCTATCTTGCGGGTCGCGCGATCTGGCTTGATGCGTTCGCGCATTACCCCGACGAAGCCAGGATGCGGGCCGCCCTGGAGGCCGACTCCGTAAGCTACATGAGAAGCCTGAACGCCCTGGCCGCCGAAGCCGCCACCCCTTGGCAAAAACATGCATGTTACGGCAGCAGTGGTGCAGGCTTCATTCCAGCAGATGCCAGTTTCCGAAATCACTATCCGGAGGTGTAGGATATGGAGGAGAAAATTGGTCTCCTGCCATTGGGCCGTGCGACATTCGATGTTGACTATGCCAACGAAAAACTGGCGTCCATGCTCACCGCTCTGGATGACATGCACATTCACACCATCGGACCGCGCGAACTGCTCTGCGATGCCGATGCGACCCGAGCTGCCATTGATGAGTTGAAGCAGCAAAATATTGACCGGTTGCTCATTCTCCAGGTCACGTTCACCGATGCAGCGATGACACTTGAGGCGGCCGCCTCTCTTCCGGTTCCTGTTGCTCTGTGGGCAGTACCGGAACCGCGTCTGGGCGGGCGCCTGAGGCTCAATGCATTTTGTGGACTAAACCTTGCCAGCCACGCGCTTGGCCTCCAGGGAAAGCGCTTCAGTTGGGCCTATGGTGACGGCCCGGAGACTGATGTTGCTGCTCTGCTTTCAGGGGACCATGAAACGACAATGCTGTCCGCTACCGCTATCGGTTCCAGTGCCAGTGACGAGGCGAAAACACTTGTTGCCGGTCTTCACGATCAGCGCATTGCCCGGCTTGGCGAACATCCCGAAGGGTTCGATACCTGCCGATACAACCCTGACGAACTGGATGCCCTTGCAGGCATCAAAGTTGATGAATTTGCCATTGATGATCTGTTTGAACTTGCAAATTCCATTGGAGAAGACTCCCTGCCTGAATTGCGAAAAAAGCTTGAAGGACAGTTTGCCGGGCTCGATGAGGTTGATCAGGACGAACTTTCACGCTCCCTGAAACTAAAGCTCGCGCTTGAGCAAATGCGCGCTGATCATAATTACCAAGCTTTTGCCATTCGCTGCTGGCCCGAAACCTTCACCGAATATGGTGGAGCGGTTTGCGGTCCCGTATCCCTTCTGGGTGAGGCGCGGACACCCTGCGCCTGTGAGGCTGATGTCTATGGTGCGCTTAGCCAGATGATCCTGCAGCGTGTGGCCGATGCAGCGGTTTTTCTGGTTGATCTGGTAGACATTGATACACAGGACGGAACCGGCGTTGTCTGGCACTGCGGGCAAGCCCCCATTTCAATGGCGGAGCCGGACGTGCAGGCGCAAGCCACCATTCACACCAACCGGAAAATGCCGTTGTTGTTTGAGTTTCCTCTCAAGGAGGGAGACGTGACTTTCATGCGCATCTCTCAGGCACACGGGAAAACAAAAATGATCCTGTCACACGGCAAGATGCTGAAGCGCGACAAGGCATTTACCGGAACATCCGGTGTCGTGGCTTTTGATACGCCAGCACCAAAGATGTTGGACAACATCATGAATAGCGGACTGGAACACCATATGGCGCTTGCTTATGGCGATCACCGTGAAATGCTGCGCGATGTTGCGGTCGCTCTCAAGTTGCCAGTTCTGGAACTCTGACCATGGTGCGCTACGGAATTATCGGCCTTGGAATGATGGGCCATGAACATCTGCGCAATATCGCCTTGCTTGATGGTGCCGTAATCGGGGCGCTGTCAGATCCCAATGCCGATATGCGTGACAGTGCCCTGGCGCTGACAAACACCTTATTTGGCTCGCAACCACCCTGCTTTGAAGATCACCGGGAACTGATAGCGAGCGGCTTGTGCGATGTCTTTGTCGTTGTTTCCCCCAACCATACCCATCACGCTATCATGGCTGATCTCATGATATGCGGTCTGCCGGTCCTGTGCGAGAAACCCATTGGTATTTCGCAGGATGAATGCGCCGATATGCTTGACTGGCAAAAGGAGAGCGGAACCACGGTTTGGGTTGCCATGGAGTACCGCTATATGCCTCCGGTGCAACGTCTTCTCGACGATGTTAACGGCGGCCGGATCGGCAAGATCGTTCAGGTTTCTATTCGTGAGCACCGTTTTCCTTTTCTTGAAAAGGTCGGCGCCTGGAACCGCTTCAATGCCAATACCGGCGGAACACTGGTTGAAAAATGCTGCCATTTCTTCGATCTCATGCGGCTGATTACACAATCCAATCCGGTGCGGCTCTTTGCATCCGGTGGGGTAGATGTGAACCATCTTGACGAACGTTATGGGTCGCAAACACCCGACATTGTCGACAATGCTTTTGTCATCGTCGATTTTGAGAATGGCACCCGCGCCATGCTTGATCTTTGCATGTTCGACGAAGCATCAAACTGGCAGGAGATTGTTTCTGCTTCCGGGCCCATGGGAACTATTTCGGCCTGTATTCCAGGACCATCCCGGTTTTCGGTGGACGGCAAGGAACGAACAGCGGAAATCCACTTCAGCGATCGGGCAACCAAGACTGAAACTCACGAACTCATCGAGGTTGATCACGCCATTCTTGCTGCCGGTGACCACCATGGCTCAACCTTCTACCAGCATCAGCGTTTCCAGAAGATGGTGATGGAAGGTGGTGAGCCGGAAGTCAGCCTTCGCGATGGCGCCATCGCGGTCATTGTTGGCGCGGCAGCGGAAGAGTCCATTCAAACAGGTGTTGCCATCGATCTAAGACACAGGATTCGCGAATTGTCTGATCCGCATAAATAGGAAACCGTATCGCTGCTCATTTCATGACAGCCTCGTTCATATTGTCGATAGTCACTATTCCAAAACCTCTTGCCCTTTATCCACTTTGCGCCTATACTGCGCGCGTGCCGGACAGGCACCAATTGGCCCGTGCTGGACGACATCCCGGCCCGGGCGTCTTTTTACCCTCATTTTACAAGGAGTATCCCGATGTCGATTACGCCTGAGCGTAAAGCTGAACTGATCAAAGAATATGCCATTAAAGAAGGTGATTCCGGTTCTCCGGAAGTACAGGTTGCGATCCTTACAGAGCGCATCAACAACCTCACCGAACATTTCAAAGGCCACAAAAAGGATAACCATTCCCGCCGTGGGCTGTTGAAAATGGTGGCAACACGCCGTTCGCTTCTGGATTATACAAAGCGCAAAGATGAAGAGCGTTACAAGAAGCTGATCACCAGTCTCGGCATCCGCCGATAGAAGAATGCAAAAAGCGGCAGGCCAGTCCGGCTTCGCCGCTTGTTGTTTGGGGCATATCAATCTGGTATGATCCCCATGTTTGGTAAGAGTGGTCTCATTTGGACAGGGGCAGGATTGTCAGCGGCACACAAAAGGTGCCTCTCATTGTCTTGCCCTCGACAGACCCGATAGGAAGAGACGTTTGGTTTTTTAGTTGTGCCATCGGGGCAACAGCGACGAAAACCGAACAATGACGGCACTGTAAGGCCAATCTTCTTCCTGAAGTTTTTCGGATCTGGACGCACATTGTGTGCGGTTTGGATGGGACATTCTCACCACAATTGTAAGACCCGTGCGGTTCGTGCACCCGGCGATAGGCGCCGTGTGGCCGCACACAAAGGAATTGTCTATATGTCAATGTTTGATAAACACGTCGTCGAAATCGAATGGGGTGGACGTCCCCTCACGCTCGAAGCGGGCCAGGTTGCCCGTCAGGCCGATGGCTCCGTGATCGTCACATATGGTGAAACCACCGTCATGTGTAATGTCGTGTCCGCAAAGGCACCCAAGCCTGGTCTCGACTTCTTTCCCCTCACCGTAAACTACATCGAAAAAGCCTATGCGGCTGGTAAAATTCCAGGCGGCTTTTTCAAACGCGAGGCACGTCCCTCCGAAAACGAAACACTGGTCTGTCGTCTGATCGACCGCCCGATCCGCCCGCTATTTGCTGACGGCTACAAGAACGACACGCAGGTTACCTGTACTGTTCTGTCGCACGATATGGAAAACAACCCGGATATTGTTGCCATGATCGCGACTTCTGCGGCTCTCACCATTTCCGGAGTTCCCTTCCAGGGCCCGATCGGCGGTGCACGTGTCGGACTGATCGATGGCGAATATGTACTGAACCCGAACATTGACGAGATGGACGAAAGTGATCTCGACCTCGTGGTTGCCGGTACCAACGAAGCCGTTTTGATGGTGGAATCAGAAGCTAAAATATTGTCGGAAGACACCATGCTTGGTGCGGTCATGTTCGGTCATAGGGAATTTCAGGCCGTTATCGACGCGGTTATCCAACTCGCCGAAAAATGCGCCAAAGAGCCACGCGAGCATATTGCTCCGGATAATTCTGATCTGATGAAAAAGGTCGAAAAGCTGGTCGGTAAAGATATCGAAAAAGCTTATAAGATTTCCGATAAGCAGGACCGTTATGCGGCGCTCGACGAGGCCAAGGCGAAAGCCAAGGAAGAGTTTCTCAACGAAGCTTCAACCGAGGAAGAAGCCAATACGCTGGGTGAAGTCTTCAAATCG
Organism: uncultured Rhizobiaceae group bacterium; assembly: GCA_937930635.1. Lineage (GTDB taxonomy): Bacteria > Pseudomonadota > Alphaproteobacteria > Rhizobiales > Rhizobiaceae > Pseudahrensia. Next base: position 32,702 of record CALHCF010000019.1, on the reverse strand, counting down.
GTCCAGGCGCAGGTTGTTCGCGGCTCGATCATCAAAACGAAGAAACGCATTGATGGCCGCGACCTTTCGACGGTCCGCGCCATTGAATCTGAAGTCGGCATCTTGCCGCGTACCCATGGTTCAGCCCTGTTTACCCGCGGAGAAACCCAAGCCATCGTTGTCGCCACTTTGGGCACATCCGACGATGAGCAGTTCATCGATGCGCTGACCGGCACCTACAAGGAAAACTTCCTTCTGCACTATAACTTCCCGCCCTATTCTGTCGGCGAGACTGGCCGTATCGGCTTTACCTCGCGCCGCGAAATCGGACACGGCAAGCTGGCATGGCGTGCCGTTCGTGCCGTTCTGCCAAGCAAAGAGGAATTTCCTTATACGCTGCGTGCGGTTTCCGAAATCACGGAGTCGAACGGATCATCTTCCATGGCGACAGTTTGCGGCACATCGCTTGCCTTCATGGATGCCGGTGTTCCGCTGAAAGCTCCTGTAGCCGGGATTGCCATGGGTCTTATCAAGGAAGGCGATGATTTCGCGGTTTTGTCCGACATTCTGGGCGATGAAGATCATCTTGGTGATATGGACTTTAAAGTGGCCGGTACAGCCGATGGCATCACTTCGCTTCAGATGGATATCAAGATCACTGGTATCACCGAAGAGATCATGAAAGTTGCGCTGGAGCAGGCCAAAGGTGGCCGCGAACATATCCTTGCCGAGATGAACAAAGCGTTGTCGGAAGGCCGTTCAGAGCTTGGCGAGTTCGCGCCGCGTATCGAAAGCTTCAAGATCCCCACCGACAAGATCCGTGAAGTGATCGGTTCCGGCGGTAAGGTCATTCGCGAGATCGTTGAAAAGACCGGTGCCAAAGTGAACATTGAAGATGATGGCACTGTGAAAGTCGCGTCTTCCAATGCCAAGGAAATCGATGCGGCCGTTAAGTGGATCCGTTCGATCACGGACGACCCGGAAGTCGGCGAAATCTATCAGGGTACGGTCGTGAAAACCGTCGACTTTGGCGCTTTTGTCAATTTCTTCGGCGCAAAAGACGGCCTTGTGCATATCTCTCAGCTGGCTGATGAACGTGTTGGCAAGACCACCGATGTTGTCAATGAAGGCGACAAGGTATGGGTCAAGTTGATGGGCTTTGACGACCGCGGCAAGGTGCGCTTGTCAATGAAAGTTGTCGACCAGGAAAGCGGCGAAGAAATCAGCCGCGACGAAGATGCCTAAATTACTCTAATACCTGAACCATCCTAAGGGGTGTGAATCTTTGACGGCGTTGCAGTTTTCTGCAGCGCCGTTTTTCTTGCAGCATTAACCTTCGTTAAAATTTGATTGATCCCGCTCTTTTTTGGCAGAAAACACGCTGCTAGGGTATGCGCTGGCTTGGTTGTGGAAGGTGCGGGTGCGAGTAGTGATGAGACATTTGCAACAGACGGTGAACTACCTTCACCTGATGGCGGTTGTCCTTTTGTTGTGCCTCGCTGGCTGTGTGAGCCGACCGGCAGAAAGTCAGGCCATCAGAGGCATCACACCCACGGAAGCCGTGGCTATCAACGATGTTGTAGTTGATAATTCCAAAACCAGTCCCACGACAGCCAGAAACGAGGTCAATATATTGGCTCTTTCTGGCGGCGGAACTGATGGTGCCTATGGTGTGGGGGTTCTCAACGGATGGTCTCAATCCGGCACACGCCCGCAGTTTGACATCGTGACAGGTGTCTCAAGCGGCGCCTTGATATCGGTCTTCGCATTTCTGGGCCCGCAATATGATGCCCGGCTTAAAGAACTGTTTTTGCAACCAAAAAGCTCTGATATTTTTCGTAGCCGGGGCATTACCGGTATCTTTTTCGACAGCTTCTTCGACAACACCCCATTAAAACGCCGCATTGAGGAAAACATCACACCGGCTATTCTTGAAAGGGTGGCGGCAGAACACGCCAAAGGCCGTAGGCTTTACGTTGCAACCACCAATCTTGACGCCAAGGAATTGGTGGTGTGGGACATGGGGTTGCTGGCCAGTGGTGGTGGCAACGGGCGAAGCAACGCACTCCAGCTGTTCCAAAAGGTGCTGCGCGCGTCTGCAGCCATTCCGATTGTTTTTCCGCCGGTCTACATAAAGCCCAAGCGCGGCGTGCAACTGCGACAGGCCCATGTCGATGGTGGCCTGAAAGCACCAGTTCTTCTATCTGACTTCATTTTCCAGAGCCCGGCAAAACGCAGAAATCTCTACGTCATTATCAACGGATCATTGGCTTTGGAGGAGACGTTCGAAGCTGTAAAACCCAATCTTCTCGATCTGGCCGTCAAATCAACCGGCACACTGACCCGCGAATTGACACTACAGACGGTTTATCGTGGTTATGTTCGTTCGCGCAATTCCGGAACAGAGTTCTTTCTGACTGCCATTCCGGAAGAATTCCCGCCGCCGAAAAATGCGCTGGACTTCGATCCGACCTATTTGCACAACATTTATGAGAGTGGTTTTAATGAGGTGCAGAAACCGGGTTTCTGGTGGAAGGCCCCTCCAACACTGAAACGTTTTGACCGCCTGAGCCGGCGTTGAGTTTGGCAAATCAGCGTGACTTTCGCGACACTCTGCTGTTGCCCTTTGAACAAGAATTGATTGCACCACCTTCTTCACGGTGGCTGGCGCTCAATCTACAGGTTCTGCCATCCTCCAATGTCGACTGGAAAACCTGTTTGGACGGCGAACAAAATTTGCGCAGTGTTCATCTCGATCTGGAGCAGCATGGGTATCGTGCCCAACCAGCTTTTGACATCCAGACCGGATATGAAGGCGGTTTGGTGCTGCTTGGTCGCTCCCGTGCGTTGAACGAACTCAATCTGACTCGCGCCTGGAATGCCCTGAGGCCCAAGGGCACCCTTGTGGTTGCCGGTGACAAGAAAGGCGGCGTTGCAGCACTTCGCAAATGGGTCGCAAAACAGGCTTCAATTGAGGGAAGCCTTTCCAAACACCATGCGATTACATTCTGGGCTAAACGGGAGGGAGAGGAATGGTCCGTTCCAGCCACCGTCAAAACGGTTGATGGCTATGATATCCCACTAGGAGGTTTTTCTACCAATGGCCCTGACACAGGGTCGCGCCTTCTCGCCAATCATTTTGATAACCGCATCAGGGGCCGCGTTGCCGATTTTGGCGCAGGCTGGGGTTATCTGACGATGCAGTTGATGGAGAAATCGACGCACATTGCTCACGTGGATCTTTATGAGGTCGATTGGAATTCAGTCGATGCCATCGATCCCAATGTTAGCAAAATTACAGCCGCACAACCAAAAACAGTGCCGTTCAAGACACACTGGTGCGATCTTACTCGTGAAGCACCTTCCGGGCCTTATGACTGGATCATCATGAACCCGCCCTTCCACACCTCGCGGGCGGCCGACCCAGGCCTTGGCCAGAAATTCATCACGGCGGCAGCAAGCGCTCTTCCATCGGGTGGCCGTCTGCTCATGGTTGCAAACCGGACATTGCCATATGAAGCCGAATTACAGAGACAATTTCGGCGAACACAAATGCTGGAAGACAGAGGTGGCTTCAAAGTCCTTGAAGCTGTTCGCTAACCTGAGGTTGAGCACCAAACTGGCTATGATCGACTTGTCCATCACCATAAGGTGCTCCGGTCATCTGCCCTTGAAATATCTCCAAACTCCATTGTTTTGACGCTCAATAACTGACAGCCTGCCCCCTAAACCTTAAGTCATTGGCTCAGGAAGCAGAGATGTCGAAACAGACGAATACAACCGAGTTCATGGCCATGAAGCCTGCCGGTTACTATTCCAGCGCCACAATTGGTGCCAAGCATGTGATGGATAACGCCGCACAAATGGTGCTGGACGCTATAGACGCCATGTCCCTCGTCGATGATGGCACAATCTTTCGTGCCACCGACATGGGAGCAGCGGATGGTGGTACGTCAATTGATCTGTGGCGCCGGGTGCTTGGCAAGGTCCGCAAGACTGTTCCCTCCAGACCCATAGAAATGATCTACACAGACCTGCCCCGCAACGATTTCAGCCAGGTTTTTCAGATCGTCCACGGGCTCACAGACACCGACAGTTATTTGCCGGAAATCCCCAACGTGCATGTTTATGCTAGCGGAACAAGTTTCCATCACCCCATTGTCCCTGCCGCGACGTTGGATCTTGGTTTCTCCGCGACAGCCTCCCACTATATCGAGACTGTGCCCTGCAATATCGCAGATCACGTTCATATGGTTGGCGCGGCTCCTGCGGAACGGGCCGCTTATGAGCACACAGGGGCACAGGACTGGGAACGCATGTTGTTGCGCAGAAGTGAGGAGCTGAAGCCCGGTGGGCGTCTTTGCCTGTTTAACTTCGGCATCGATTCACACGGACGCTATCTCGGCAACACAGGCGCGCAAAACATGTTTGATACATTTGCTGAGCTTTGGGGCGGGCTTGCAAATGATGGAACGATCACCCGCGAAGAATTTCTCAATACGAATTTCCCGCAATGCTACAGAACGCAGGGGCAGTTTGTGGCTCCCCTTGAAGACAGCGAGAGCACCGTTTTCAGGTCCGGTCTGCGGCTTGATCATGTCGAAAGCCGGGTGGTGCGCTGTCCGTTTGAACAGGATTTTACCGAGAACCACAAAGATCCCGAACGGTTCGCCCGTAACTATATACCAACCTTGCGATCCTGGTCGGAACCGACATTTGCCAACGGACTGTCGCAGGACAGATCAGCAGAGCAACGCAGCAAAATCATCGACTCATTCTATGGCCGGTATCAGCAAAAGGTCGCGGCAAACCCGGATGGTCATGCCATGGACTATGTTCACATCTACCTTGTCTGCCGAAAAGAAAAATAGCCGCCGCAACAGCCGACTTTAAAACGCGACATCACCAGTCACTTTGGGAACAACCTGAGCCAGAATTTCATGAAGGCGGGTTTCCCATTCCTCCCGGCCGGCACGAGCCTTTGGTACAGGGTTGATAAAATCAAACAAGGACCACAGGGGCTCAATGCCGTAACGCGGCAGACCCCGGGCAGCACGGATACCTTTGCGGTGTTCTGCACATCGTCGCTGCGGCGTCTTACCTGTTGACCCCACATAGGCCCCATACCACCCGTTGGTTTCGGTATAGCCACCCCGCAGCATGACATAGACATGGCTGCCCAGCCGTCCCTCTTTTTGAGTTTCAAGAACCTGCGTGGGAAATGCGGACCGAACTGCCTGACCGGCCTCGATCAGCCACGGGATGGGCTTAAGGCCTGAACCGGCAAATTTCACCGCTGCATTGAGATCATTGCCCCGCAGCTCAAGCTCATGCAGCGCCAGGGTCGCGAGTTCCAGTGATGGCGGGTCCATCCGCACCCAGCCCCCGACAGCAGCGGTTAAGACCGCATCCTTCCAGTTTCGAAAAGGGCGGGAATGCGCATAGTCCAGCCCCGCTAATTTCATGAAAGTGCCAACTTTGAAGGTACGGTGTTCCATCAAAAATCCGGACGATCAGCTGACCCGTTCGATGATGAGCGGATTGTCGGACACCGCTGTATGCTCACCCAACGTGAACGCTGAGCGCAAGGCGCTAGCCGCAGCCTCAAGCTGTTCCCCGGTTTGAGCATGAATGATTCCCAGCGGCGTCTCGCTATCCGCATAGTCTCCTGGTGCAGCAAGGTCTGTTACACCAACGGTAGGGTCGATCGGGTCAGCAGCACGAATGCGTCCGCCGCCCATCGCCACAACGGCAACACCGACAGCACGGGTATCGACCTTTGTTACGACCCCGCCATTGTCGGAGAAAACAGCCTGTACAAGCGGAGCGCGGGGAAGATAGGCCTCACTGCGTTCTACAAAATCAGCCGGGCCGCCCAGCGCTTCCACCATTTGCCCAAACCTTTCTGCAGCCAGACCCGACGTGTAAACCTGCTCCATCTTGCGCATACCGTCTTCCACCGACCCAGCCAACCGACCGTTCATGAGCATATCGGCACCCAGTGCCAGTGTTACATCCCAAAGTCTGTTATCAACCGAGCGGCCTGTAAGAAAATCAACGGCATTTTGCACTTCCAAAGCGTTGCCCGCTGCGGAGGCCAGAGGCTGGTTCATATCAGTCAAAATAGCCGTGGTTTTCAGCCCCGCACCATTTGCAACCTCAACCAGCGATTGCGCCAATTCACGAGCCTTTTCCACATCGTCCATGAAGGCGCCATTGCCACACTTCACATCCAGCACCAGCCCATGCAGGCCAGCTGCCAGTTTTTTCGACAAGATTGACCCGGTAATCAATGGAACGCTTTCAACCGTCGCCGTTACGTCACGAATGCCGTAAAACCGTTTATCTGCGGGCGCCAGATCGGCGGTTTGACCGATAATTGCGCAGCCTATATTGGCCGTAACCTTTCTGAAAAGCTCATTGTCCGGCTGACTTGTGTAGCCGGGAATGGAATCGAGCTTATCCAGCGTACCGCCCGTATGGCCCAACCCCCGACCTGAAATCATGGGGACAAAACCACCGCACGCCGCCACCGCCGGAGCCAGCATAAGCGAGACATTATCACCAACACCGCCGGTGGAATGTTTATCAAGCACCGGGCCGTCCAGCTGCGACCAATCAAGAACAGTTCCTGAATCACGCATACCGAGCGTCAAAGTCACAGCCTCCTGACGGGACATGCCGCTAAAAAAGACTGCCATGGCAAATGCTGCAACCTGACCTTCGGTGATAGATCCGTCGCTGATACCCGATACAAAGGCCGTGATTTCCTCTTTATCGAGGGTTTGTCCATCCCGTTTTTTGCGAATGGTTTCCTGAGGAAGAGGAGGTTGTGCCAAAACCGGGTCCAACTTTTTCTTGTTGCAAGCGCTATCGCCGTGTTGTCACGCTTTTATAGATCTTTGCAGCGGATTTGCCCACGGCAAGTTATATTCCGGGACACAAGCTCAGGAAAATATCCGGCAAAGCGGAATAATTCTTGCAACCGGTTGCAAAAGAAGGGAACCCTGCCTTAAATCCCTAAACGACCGGCGATAATTGGTGGCAATTGGCATCGGCTCTGCCACCTTCAGGAGGAATGTTCATGAGTTTGCAGCTTGCTGTTCTGGGAGCGGGGCGTATTGGCAGGGTTCATGCCGATGCAATTGCGTTGAACCCTGACGCTGCATTTGTTGCTGTTGCAGATGCCATTCCCCAAGCCGCCGGGCAGCTTGCACAGGCTCATGGCTGCACGGTGCGTACCATCGAAGAAATTGAGCAGGCAGACGATGTGGACGGCGTCATCATATGCACACCAACAGACACGCATTCAGACCTGATTGAACGTTTTGCTCGGGCGGGAAAGGCCATCTTTTGTGAAAAACCAATCGACCTTTCTGCGCAACGGGTACGGGAATGTCTCGGCGTGGTTGAAGAAACCAACACCATGCTCATGGTCGGGTTCAATCGACGCTTTGATCCCAGTTTTGCAGCTGTACGCAAGGCCATTGACGATGATGTTGTTGGGGATGTCGAATTGGTGCAGATCACGAGCCGCGACCCCGAGGCTCCCCCCATCAGCTATATGGAACGGTCCGGCGGGTTGTTCCGTGATATGACAATCCATGATTTCGATATGGCGCGTTTTCTGTTGGGCGAAGAGCCGGTTCTCATATCTGCCCACGCCTCTGCGTTAACGGGAGAAGGGCCAAAAAGCATCGGCGATTTCGACACTGCCAGTGTCATTCTTGAGACTGCGACAGGCCGCCAAGCGGTGATTACCAATTCGCGCCGTGCAACCTATGGCTATGATCAGCGCATTGAAGTTCATGGTTCAAAAGGCATGGCTCATGCCGAAAACCATCGCCCAAACAGCGTGGAAATTGCCGGTGCACACGGCTACACAAGACCCCCGCTGGAAGATTTTTTCATGACCCGCTACACGCAAGCCTATGCGCTGGAAATTGCAGCATTTGTTGCGGCTGTCAGACAGGGCACTCCCCCTTCGCCAACTGGTGAAGATGGTCTTGCAGCGCTTCTGCTGGCGGAGGCAGCCCATCTCTCTATTGATGAGAAACGACAGGTCAATATTGCGGAGGTTGGGTGATTGACCACGCTTGATGTCATCACCATTGGCCGCTCGTCCGTCGATCTTTACGGCGCGCAGGTTGGCGGTCGGCTGGAGGATATGACCTCTTTCAACAAATATATTGGTGGCTCACCAACTAACATCGCAGCCGGTTCGGCACGACTGGGCTTGAAGTCCGCGCTGATTACCCGCGTGGGCGATGAACATATGGGGCGGTTTATTCGCGAACAGCTTGACCGCGAAGGTGTCGATACAAGAGGCGTTATCACCGACCGGGAGCGGCTGACTGCCCTCGTTCTCCTGGGCATCCGCGATGAGGACAAGTTTCCCCTGATCTTTTACCGCGAAAATTGTGCCGACATGGCTCTTTGCGAAGATGATATTGATCCGGCCTTCATTTCGCAGGCCGGTTGTGTAACTGCGACTGGCACCCATCTTTCCAATCCCAAGACAGAAGCGGCTGTGCTGAAAGCCCTGAAGCTAGCGCGGGACAATGCGGCTCGTACCGCACTTGATATTGACTACCGGCCCAATCTTTGGGGCCTTGCAGGTCACGGTGATGGTGAAGAGCGTTTCATCGAAAGCGCGGCTGTCACCGAAAAACTGCAATCTACCCTGCCGCTGTTTGATCTCATCGTCGGGACAGAGGAAGAGTTTCATATCGCAGGTGGATCGGTCGATACGCTGGAGGCTTTGCGTTCTGTACGGTCAATCAGCGATGCAGTTCTTGTCTGCAAACGCGGTCCGATGGGAGCTGTTGCATTCGAAGATACCATTCCATCAAGCCTTGATGACGGGACGACGGGACCCGGTTTTCCTATTGAGGTTTTTAATGTTCTTGGCGCGGGAGATGGCTTTATGTCCGGCCTGTTGCGTGGCTGGCTAAAGGATGAGCCCTGGGAGACGACGCTGACCTGGGCCAATGCCTGCGGAGCCTTCGCCGTTTCTCGCCACGGCTGTGCGCCAGCCTATCCAAGTTGGGAAGAGCTCCAATGGTTCCTTAAAAATGGTTCCTCACAAAAAGCACTGCGCAAAGATGCCTTGCTTGAACATATTCACTGGGCCACCAATCGGCGGAACCGGGATCGTGAACTCCATATCACCTGTATTGATAATCTAGGATCAGACAATGCTGTTGCGATACTCTCCACCCTTGCTGATCAGACCGGCGGGGGAATTGTGGGAGACTGGGACCGCCATCGTGAAGCATTTTATCGCGCCATCGATCATGGATTATGGATAGGCAGACGTGTCGCCACAGGCCATACAGATTTTGCCCAATGGCCCGTTAGCCATACAGCTGTATTCGAAAGCAAGGGCCATAATTTTGAAGCTCTGCAAAGAACATTTCAGTCGGCCCGCTCCTGTGGTCTTGAGACGATGGTTCAGATCGATGACGGGACCGCCGACATCATTTTCAAAATCTTTGACCAGGGGATAAGGCCCGACCGATGGCTGCTTTCCGGGGCCGAGATATCCGACTGTGTGCAGGTGATCGCCGTTCAGGACCCCTGGTGTCTTGGAATAGTTGTGCCAGCCGACAACAGCCAGAAAGATCACCCCATCATTTGCGGATCGGCCACGCACGCCGCCTCACCCTAACCAATACGCAGTATCGCCACGTTTAAGGATAAACCCATGACAATGACAGTCCGATTGACCGCAGCACAGGCTTTGGTGCGCTATTGCGCAAACCAATATATCGAGATTGACGGCAGCGAAGTACCCTACCTTGCCGGATGCTGGGCCATTTTTGGTCATGGCAATGTGGCTGGCCTTGGCGAGGCGCTCTATCAGGTGCGTGATGCCCTGCCCACCTATCGAGGCCACAATGAGCAGGCGATGGCACATGCGGCAATCGCTTTCGCAAAAGCCTCCAATCGCCGTCGAGCGATGATGGCAACCACATCCATCGGCCCTGGCGCAACAAATATGGTGACTGCCGCGGCGCTGGCGCATGCGAACCGTCTGCCGGTCCTGCTGGTTCCCGGTGATATTTTTGCCAATCGGGGACCGGACCCGGTTTTGCAGCAGATCGAGGATTTTGAAGACGGAACGGTTTCCGCCAATGATTGCTTCCGGGCCGTCTCGCGGTATTTCGACCGCATTACGCGGCCTGAGCAATTGATCCTGGCCCTGCCACGTGCTTTTCAGGTGATGACCGATCCAGCCCGCTGCGGCCCTGTGACACTGGCATTTTGTCAGGATGTACAGGCAGAAGCTTACGACTTTCCCGAAGACTTCTTTCAGAGACGGCTGCTCAACATCCGCCGCGCGCCACCGGCTGCCGAAGAGCTGGCGGCAGCGGTTGCGGCTCTCAAAACCGCAAAGAACCCCATGATCATAGCGGGCGGCGGCGTGCATTATTCGGGTGCCTGCGAAACACTGCGTCAGTTTGCAGAAACTCACTCCATTCCCGTGACTGAAACCCAGGCTGGCAAATCGGCCCTGCCCTGGGACCATCTCATGAACATGGGACCCGTGGGCGTAACGGGGGCCTCAAGCGCTAATTCGGTTGCCGGCGATGCGGATGTGGTGCTGGCCATTGGCACCAGAATGCAGGATTTCACAACAGGCTCATGGTCTTTGTTCAAGCAGTCCAATGTGCGTTTTATTGCCCTGAATGCCGGGGCTTATGATGCTGGAAAACGTAATTCAATGCCGTTGGTCGCTGATGCCAAAACTGGCCTGGAAGCCCTGACTGCGGCGTTGGGGTCAACTCGCTACGACAATGACAACACAGCTTTAAAAGATGGCTGGTTCAACGCGGTTGATGCGCTTACCGCGCCGCCGGTTGATGAAACAAACATCCTGCCAACCGATATGCAGGTTGTTGGCGCGGTTCAGCGGGCAGCGCGAGAAAATACGGTAATTTTCGGTGCTGCAGGAACGATGCCAGGTGAGATGCACAAGCTGTTCAAGGCCAGCACTGTGGGAAGCTACCATATGGAATATGGCTTCTCCTGCATGGGCTATGAAGTGGCCGGCGCGCTTGGCGCAAAGCTTGCCCGGCCCGATAGTGATGTGATCGCGATGGTTGGAGACGGTTCTTATCTGATGATGAATTCAGAGCTCGCAACAGCCGTGATGATGGGAATAAAATTTACGATAGTCATTACCGATAATCGCGGGTTTGGTTGTATCAACCGGCTGCAGATGGGAACGGGTGGAGCGAACTTCAACAATCTCCTGGATGATGCGGTCCACCAGAATGCAAGCGATATCGACTTTGTCGCCCATGCCACATCCATGGGTGCGGCGGCTGAAAAAGCCGGATCCATTGCAGAACTTGAAGCCGCGCTGGAACGGGCGCGTGGCGCGGAACGGGCCACCGTCATTGTGATTGATACTGACCCGCTTCCTTCCACCGAAGCTGGGGGCAGCTGGTGGGATGTCGCGGTTCCGGAAGTCTCGCCACGCAAAGAGGTCAACGCTGCGCGTGAAGACTATATTCTTGGCAAGGCAAAAGAGCGCACCATTCAGTAGTCTTCAATCAAACAAGGCACAGTCATGTCCGACCTCCTCATCAGACCTTCCGGCACCAGCGGCAAGATTATCGACATCACGCCAGACAATGCCAAAGGTCCAAAATCACCAGACTGGAATTATGTCGGCTTTGCCGTCCATCGCCTTGAGGCAGGTGAGATTGTACACGAAGCAACCGGGGACCGGGAAGTGATCCTCGTGATTGTGGAGGGCAAGGCATCGCTGGCAGCCGATGGTCAGGATTTTGGCGTATGCGGCGAAAGGATGGATGTTTTCGAATTCATCAAGCCAACGTGCCTTTACGTGCCCAATGATAACGAATGGAAGGCCGTCGCGGAAACGAACTGTACCATCGCGGTCTGCTCGGCACCCGGCAAAGGAGGACATCCCGTCCGGTTAATCGGCCCTGATGACATTGGCAGCGAAAGACGTGGCAAGGGAGCCAATACGCGCCATATCCATCCTATCGCAATGGAGGAGTTTGATGTGGCGGATTCGCTTCTGGTAACCGAGGTCTTCACGCCACAGGGTAATTGGTCATCATACCCACCTCACCGTCATGATGAAGACGATTTCCCCCATATGACTTACCTGGAAGAAACCTATTACCATCGCCTCAACCCCCGTCAGGGCTTTGGTTTCCAGCGTGTATTTACGGATGATGAGTCGCTGGACGAGACGATTGCAGTATCAGATGGCGATGTCGTGCTGGTTCCCAAAGGCCATCATCCTTGTGGCGCACCCTATGGATACGACATGTATTACCTGAACGTCATGGCTGGTCCGTTACGCAAGTGGCGATTTGAAAATCACCCTGATCACGAATGGATTGCTCTGCGGGACGCCTGAGCGCGCTCAAACCACCTGCATCCCAAAACCCGACAGAAAACGTCTCAGTTCCGGTTTTGGAGGTCCGGCACTGAATTGCGCAATATCCTGAACATCCTGCACCAAGCCGCCGCGCGGCAGAAGATTCTGCGCATGGCGGGCAATGGCTTCGGCGGGGTTTAGCCAATCAACCGGCCAAGGCGCCAAACGGCGAAAAACATTTGTCAGAAACGGATAGTGAGTGCAGGCAAGCACCACGACATCGGTGCGCGCACCCAGCCGGTCAACAAAACACTCATTGATTTCCGCCCGCACAGCTGCATCATCCACCTCACCGGTCAGCATGAAGCGGTCGGCTATGGCAGCAAGGTTTTCTGACCCCACCAGCCGCACATTCACCTGACTGGCAAATTCCGCGATCAATGAGCGGGTATAATCCCGTTGCACAGTGCCCGGCGTTGCCAACACGGAGACCTGACCGCTGGCGGTCCGTTCAGCAGCAGGTTTGATGGCTGGAACTGTGCCGACAATAGGAATTGAAAAACGTTTGCGCAGATGCGGCAAGATCAGGGTTGATGCTGTATTGCAGGCCACCATGATCATAACCGGATTATAGGTCTGTATCAGACCATCAAATACACCAAGCATCCGCTCAACCAATGCCCCCTCCTCCCAGTCACCGTAAGGAAAGGCGGCATCATCAGCAAAATAGACAAAGCGGTGTTCGGGCATAATGACCCGCGCTTCACGCAAAACAGTCAGGCCACCGATACCGGAATCAAAGACAAGAATGGTCATGAGACGGGCATGGACACTCAGATTGCGACCATCTTGAGGTCATCAACGCGCATTGGAAGTCAGACCAGTGCGCCGGCCAAACCCTGCCGGTTGTGGGGTTGATCGCTCCGTCTTGATCGCTTTGGGTGCAACAGCAACCTGTTCTTTCTCGCGCAATTGACGGGCGCGGGCAACAAGGTCCTGGTCGCTCAACTCATCAAGAGAGCCGGTTGGTGTGCTGGGTTCAGAAATTGTCTCCGCAATTTCTCCAAAAACTGAAGCAAAAGAAGAATTAGCAGGTTCGTCCTTTGAAGGTTTGGCGGAAAAAATACCAACCATGACGACAACGCCCACGGAAGCCAACAAACCGAGCAGCGGAATAAAACTCAACAAAGAAAACGACAGCCACAAATAGGCGACCATCATCGAGTCGCTCATGTCCCTCACACGCTTCCAGACCAGAGCCGCTTGAACCCAAAAACCAATCGTGAAAATTAGAAGCAGCATCACAAGACTGCTGGCACTGATGTTGAATAGATTCTGCAGCCCACCGCCAAAAATACCAGAGGTACCAACGGTCACACCAAGCAGTACAAGTGCCACCAGGCCAGCTACGAAGCTGCTGACAAAGTACTTTAATCGACCGATACGGCCTTCGAAACTGAACAAAAGCGACAGAATGTCCATCTCAATCTCCAAGCTCGAGATAGCTGCAGCAATGCTGCGCGAAAGTCGTCAAATACTACCGGATAAAGATTGATTAACCGTAACCGACAGCAGTTTGCGTTCGGTTATCGCTGCTTACGAGGCCTTGTTTTGCGGCCTTCAAGGGTGGCAACCACACCGCGCAGAGCATGGATCTCCTGCTGACTGAGACCGGCTTTCTGGAAAATATTACGCAGATTTTCCACCATCGTTGCCTTCTTGTGAGGGGGACGAAAGTAGTTTTCGCGTTCCAGCACTTCTTCAAGGTGATCAAACAGGCCAAAGAGCTCCTCCTTACGGGCCGGAAGGCTGGGAGGTTCGCTAATCGGCAATTTGGCCTCGGCTGTTTTCATCCATTCATAGCTCATAAGCAAAACCGCCTGTGCTATGTTGAGAGACGCAAAGGCAGGGTTGACCGGAAACGTTACGATCTCATCCGCCAGGGCAACTTCCGTGCTTTCGAGCCCCCAGCGTTCACGACCAAACAGGACCCCCACCCGTTCGCTTCTTTCGTGGCGTTCGCGCAGGGTCTGCGCCGCAAACTCGGGGCCACGAACAGGTTTCAGCATTTCGCGCTGCCGTGCTGTTGTTGCATAGACAAAATTCAGATCAGCCAGCGCAGCTTCAAGGGTTTCAAAAACCTTCACACCGTCAATAATGTGATCTGCCTTGGCGGCATTGGCTTTTGCAACCTGGTTTGGCCAACCGTCCCGCGGATCGACCAGTCGCAGTTCCGCAAGTCCAAAATTTGCCATCGCCCGTGCCGCAGCACCGATATTTTCACCCAGTTGCGGATTGACCAGGATAATCACCGGACCGTCAGCAATGAGCCTGTTGTTGTGGTTTGTGCCAGCCATTGGATAACCGTGCTACAGATTGATACCGCCGCTATACCCGTCTCACAAAAAAAAGGCGACCGTCATGGAAGAACTTGCAGACCGCATCCGCGGAACTCTGGTTGACGATCCCAACATCGTGGAAAGGAAAATGTTCGGCGGTGTTTGCTTCATGTTGAACGGCAACATGCTTTGCGGGGTCACGAAGTCTGGTGACCTTATGGCGCGGATGGACTGAGGATCAGTCCTTGAAAATAACCGTAATGGCTCGAAACCCTGTTTTGGTAAGAGCAGGCAACGTCTGAGTTTCACTATCTTGAGCAAGCACAACATCCAAAGCCGAGCCGTCTGCCGGTTTCGCACTTGCAACTTTCAAGGTCCGGCCTGTTTGTCCATGCAGAAGCGATCCGTCCCGCACATAACCGTAGCGGTTGCCGCCCTTTTGGCGTCTCCAAAACCGAGGCACCTCACCCCACACGTCATCGCGAGCCAGCACCTTATCGGCACCACGCACCCTGTTTAGGAGTTTCAACGCATTGCTTTGGTGCATGCGGATACAGCCGTGAGACGCAATGCGCCCGAGTTTGCGGTACTGGCTACGTGTCGTGCCATGAAATGCTATCCCGGACCGGCGACCAGACCGATAATGCAGGTCAAGATACATGGCATGGATCATGCCGGGTGCATGCCATCCACGCTGCATACGCCCTTTGCGTTCGTCAAGCGCAAAGACGCCAAGGCTGGTCGGGCCGGAGCGGTTATCGCCCCGCCATTTCTTGCCGATTGAAACCAGCCAGCTGAAGGGAGGTTCATCACCTTCCGCAACCTTGTATTTCGTGCGTGCCTTCTTCGACTTCCACCACTTGTCATCCCAAAGCGCGAGTTTAAAGCGCCCGGTCGTCTGATCTCGCTGCAAAACCCACATCCGTTGCGCATTGGGTCCGCTTGCCTTCGCGTTTACATAAAGGGCGAGATTATAACGCTGATCAATTTGGCTCGGCGCAAGATAATCGCCCGCTTTGCCTTTCAAACTTTCCAGATAGGAAAGCGCACGGCTTTGGGTCGGTTTAACAGCAGCAGCCGAAACACTCTGGGTGGCCTCCGCCCAGGCGGAAGGGCTGGCAAGCATAAACCCGGCCAACAAGACCAGACCGATTGTTCTCAAAAAGCGCATAATAGATCCCCCAAGGCGATTGTCTCACGGCATCGCGCATTCCATCGCAGAGGCCCATCCCGGTAAAAAGTCTACAAACCACGCCGGGTGTCTGCAATGAATGCGTGGATCTATAGTTACCGTCGAAGCGATGGTTGCCGCGGTCAAAAATTTGACTGAGTATTGGCACAAAATCGCAAGTCATGCGTTGAGTTACAAATAGTCTGTTCTTTTTCAAAATTATTGCGCGAGACCCACCATGAGCCAGCAAGCCGACCACGCCAAAACCTTCAAAGCTCTGCATGTAAAGGGCGACCCTGTTATCCTGTACAACTGCTGGGACGCCGGCAGCGCTTCCGCCATAGCGAGCGCTGGGGCAAAAGCGATAGCAACCGGCAGCTGGCCCGTTGCGGCAGCGCACGGGTTTGCTGATGGCGAGAATATTCCGCTGGAGCTTATGGCAGAAAATGTGCGGCGGATTGTTGCGACAGTCGACTTGCCCGTATCATCCGATATCGAAAGCGGGTACGGCAGTGATCCAGCCACCGTTGCCAATACCGTGAAACAGGTGGTCGAAGCAGGAGCCATCGGCTTCAATTTCGAGGATCAGATTGTCGGTGGTTCAGACCTGTATGCTACCGACGAGCAGGCCAGCCGGATCTCAGCCGCCCGTAAGGCCGCTGACAGCAAAGTGGCCGGCATCTTTATCAATGCGCGTACCGATATTTTCCTGAAAGCCAAACCGGACACCCATTCCGATGCCATGCTGGACGAAGCCATTGCCCGCGCCAACGCCTATGAAAATGCCGGTGCTGACGGCTTTTTTGCGCCGGGACTGGCCGACGAAACGTTGATCAAACGCCTGTGTGACGCGGTCTCCCTGCCGGTCAACATTATCGCGCTGCCCCATGTGCCGGAGAATAGGATTCTCGCAAGTCTGGGTGTCGCGCGCGTCAGCTATGGACCGGTGCCCTATCGCAAAATGGCTGCATGGCTGGAAGACCAGGCCAGGTCGGCGATTGATTACAAGGGATAAGAAAGCACAACTTTATCGCTGGTTTTTAGCGACCCATCGTTTCCACTGTCTTTCGGTGCCATTGAAAACATTTATGTCGACCTCACCCTTGATGCCTGGAACAACACCGGTGCCCGTGTATTGCCAGAACTTCCAGGGTCGGTTGCCGTATTTGTGGCTGGGATCAGCAGTGACCGAACGCAACCAGTACTGGTAGCCGGGCAGCGCGCCATTGGCGAAATTGTCAGCGTAAAAATCGACGGTGACATAAATAATCGGTTTTTGACCGTAGTGACTTTCCACCTTGTCGAGCCATCGCTTCAGGACATTGCGCACCTTGGCGGGGGATGGTCGTTTGCGACAGGTTGGGCTTTTAGGATTCCACTCAACATCGAGAACCGGCGGAAGCGACTGCTCGGATTTGGGGACCGCGTTAATGTAATTGCGCGCCTGCGCTTCCGGAGATGCGCAGAAATAATAGAAATGGTACGCGCTGCGCGGAATGCCGGCCCGGGCCGCGCCTTTCCAGTGCTTTTTGAAGGCAACATCGCGATCATCCTTGCCTTCGGTCGCCTTGATGAAGGCAAACTTGATGCCTGATCTGTTAACGCGTGGCCAGTCAACCTTGGTGTTGTAGCGCGACAGATCTATGCCATGAACCTGAAAACTCTTGGGCTGAAGGCCTTTGAAGCGGACAGGGTCCTTATCGCCATAGCGTTGAGAAGGATAGCTCGCGCTGTATGCACTGGTTTCCAGAACAGTGGTCGAGTTACAACCCGCCAGGACACCAAGACATCCCAAGAGTGTCGCAAACAAGCGAGGTTTAGTCAGTATTGCAGGCATGGTGGTCGACCCCCAGCGGTGTCACAGTTCATGCATTGGTCATAAAAACGCTTCCAATCCAATTGGGGCGTTGTTTTGACAGCGCATAAATTAACGAACGTTTCGGGCGATTCAACCCGGATGCGGTTAACAGTTTCTAAACAGGCAGGCCAACCGCGTGTCGTCCCTCATCCGATTTCAAAGAAAAGTCTGTTCCCAGATAGGAATCCGCAGTTGGTGTGCACAGCCATGCAATCGCCTTCGCGACCCAATCTGGAGAAATATGGACAGCGGGATCCAGTTGGCTGACCGGATTGATTCCGGACGCTTTGATCTGAATCTGCATTTCGGTTGCGACTGTGCCCGGCGACAGGCCCACACAACGAATGCCGTTCTCACCTTCTTCCTTATGAACACATTTTGTAAGCGACAGGACAGCTGCCTTTGTAGAGCAATAATGGCTCCAGCCTTCCATCGCGCCGACTGCAGCCCCCGAAGAGATATTGATGATCGTTCCGCCACCCTGCTTCTTCATCGCGGGAATGGCGTGGCGCAGTCCATAATACACGCCCTTGAAATTAACATCGACAACATTGGACCAGGCATCGACATCAGAATCCTCAATGCGGGCAATGGGATCTATCAGACCGGCATTGTTGACCAGAACATCAAGCGATCCAAGCTCGGTGATACAACGCTCTACAGCCTGCCTGACATGAGTTTCGCTGCCAACATCGGCGGCCAGAAAGGCGGCCTTCCCGCCGTCGCGCTCAATTTCCTGCGCAAGTTTTTCAAGTTTGTCGGCGGACCGCGCAAAAAGAAAAACCGATGCGCCCAACGCACTCATATGGCGTGCCGTGGCAGCGCCAATTCCTGCTGAAGCGCCCGTTATGAGCGCGACCTTGCCTGTCAGATCAGTCATTTTTCAGTACCTGTCTCAATCTCTTTCAAAGCACATGGCAACGCCCATCCCGCCACCAATGCACAGGGTCGCAAGCCCTTTTCTGGCGTCACGCGCAGCCATTTCGTGCAAGAGTGTTGTCAGGATGCGTGCACCGGATGCCCCGATGGGATGGCCAATGGCAATAGCGCCTCCATTGACGTTGACCTTGTCAGTATCCCAGCCCATTTCCTTATTCACGGCACAGGCCTGTGCGGCAAAGGCCTCGTTGGCTTCAACAAGATCAAGATCCTGTGCTTTCCAGCCCGCTTTTTCGAGCGCTGTTTGCGAGGCCGGAATGGGGCCGGTACCCATGATCGCAGGATCAACACCCGCAGTGGCCCGCGACACGATACGGGCCAGCGGGGTCAAACCCCGCTTTCTTGCCTGATCACCAGACATCAAAACCAACGCGGCGGCACCATCGTTGATGCCGGACGCATTGGCTGCCGTAACAGTTCCTTCCTTTGTGAAGGCCGGGCGCAGCTTCTGCATATTATCCAATGTGGCCCCGCGGCGGATATACTCATCTTCTTCGAAGATGGTTTCTCCCTTGCGGGTCTTAATTGTGACCACAGCGATCTCACTTTTGAACTTACCTGCCTTTTGAGCGGCTTCCGCCTTGTTTTGTGAAGACACCGCAAACGCATCCTGCGTATCGCGGGTGATCTGGAATTTTTCGGCAACATTTTCTGCGGTCTGTCCCATGTGATAACCATTAAAGGCATCCCACAGACCATCGCGGATCATGGTGTCGATCATCTGAAAATCACCCATGCGTTTGCCATCACGCAGATGCTGGCAATGGGGTGAGAGTGACATGCTCTCCTGACCGCCAGCAATCACGATATCAGCGTCGCCACCCTCAATCTGCTGCATACCAAGCGCGACAGCCCGCAAACCAGAGCCGCAGACCTGATTGATACCCCAGGCCGGTGTTTCCTTGGGTATGCCGGCGTTAATGGAAGCCTGACGGGCGGGATTCTGGCCCTGACCTGCTGTGAGCACCTGACCAAGAATAACCTCATCTATTTCAGCAGCATCAAGCCCTGCGCGCTTGATTGCCGCCTCAAGCGCCACCTGCCCCAGTTCGTGGGCAGGAACGCCCGACAGAGCGCCGTTGAACGAACCAACCGGAGTTCGTGCGGCAGAAACAATTACAACATCTGATTTTGAGGTCATGAATACTCCATTTGCTAGTCAAAGCATGCACCAAAACAAGTACGGAAAACGAGCCGTCCGTGCGTCGTGCAATCACCGCGACCAATTGTGGATATCAATCTAACGGGATGACAGGTTCATTCATAGTTCTGCACTTAATTCTGTGCCAAAACGCACTTGTTAAATCCACGCCCTGGTCTATCGTCTGTCTCGCACAGGGTACTCCATCAATTTATTGGTATAATGCCCTTCTTGTTTCCGCTTTCAAGCAGCGAAAGATTTGACGTGAACGCTTCGCAAAACAGGTTTCGGGTTGGCTGAATCGGACACAATTCACGAGGCTGACAGACCTCTCGACAAGCGGTTGCTGCGCTATGTCTGGCGTCACACCCGCCGGGAACAGATATGGATTCTGTGCGTCATCCTTGCGTCAATGCCCACTTATTTCATGGTCCTGGACCTTCCGGTGCGGATCGTCAATCAGCCAATCCAGGGAGTGGGGTTTGAACAGGTTGGCGCTACCAAGCAATTTCTGGAATTCACCCTTTCGCTCCCCGATTTTTTGGGTGGAGGAAGCTGGGAAGTATTTAGCGGGTTTGCTTTGGAGCGCTGGCCCTATCTGATCGCCCTTAGCTGTCTGTTCCTGAGTTTGGTTTGCATTAATGGCCTCTTTAAATTCTACATAAACACCTACAAGGGCCGGCTTGGCGAGCGGATGCTGCGGCGGATGCGCTACCAGCTTGTTGACCGCGTTTTGCGCTTCCCGATCGGGCATTTCAAGCGTGTAAAGGGTTCCGAAGTGGCCTCCATGATCAAGGATGAGGTGGAACCGTTCGGCGAGTTTATTGGCGATGCCTTTGTCCAGCCGGTTTATCTGGGAGGGCAGGCGCTAGTTGCCTTCATCTTCATCATGAACCAGAGCTTCTGGCTTGGACTGATCGCCATGGCCATCATCGGCGTTCAGGCGACGCTCATTCCCTATCTGCGGCGGCGGGTTCTGGTCCTTGGCCGCATGCGACAATTGACCGCGCGTCTGCTGTCCGGCCGCATTGGTGAAATTGTCGAAGGCATTTCTGCGGTTCGCGTGAACGACGTATCAAACTATGAGCGGGCCGAGCTTTCCAATCGTCTCGGCAAAATTTTCTTCATTCGTTATGAACTTTATCAGCGCAAGTTCTTCATAAAGTTTCTCAATAATCTGCTCGCCCAGCTGACCCCTTTCCTTTTCTACGTAATCGGCGGATATTTTGCCATTCGCGGCACGCTGAATGTGGGCCAGCTGCTTGGTGTAATTAACGCCTATAAGGACCTGCCATCTCCAGTTAATGGCCTGATCATGTGGGATCAGAAGCGGCTGGATATCAACATCAAATATGCGCAGATCGTCGAACAGTTCAATGTGCTTGGTATTGCTGAATCCTGGAAACAGGCGCCCTCTGATGAGCCGGTTGCACCGCTTCAAGGGGCAATTGCGGTCAGCAATCTCAACGTTACCGATGATTCTGGAACGTCACTTGTTGAGGACGCAGACTTCACATTGCCGCTCGATTCCATAACCGCAGCAATCGGTCCATTGGGTTCGGGTGCGGGAGCCATGGCCAATACACTGGCTGGTCTGAACGCCCCGTCCTCCGGTCGTGTGACGCTGAATGGGAATCACCTTAACGATCTGCCGGAATCCATTCGTGGACGTCGTTTCGCCTACGCGGGGAGTGAGTCCTATCTTCCTCAGGCAACGTTTCTTGATACACTGCTCTACGTCAACAAACACGCCCCGCTGCGTGCAGAAGACACCACAAGAAAACATGAAGAACTGCACCCCCGGTCAACGGGAGAGGCCAAGGCATCCGGCAACACGTTGCTCGATTTTACCGCAGACTGGGTTGACTACGAAGCTATGGGAATCAACGGCCCTGAGGAAGTATATGTCAAAGTGCGGGAAATTCTTGAACTCGTGGAAATGGACGACACGATCTATGACCTTGCGATGCGGCAGATGCTGGATCTGGAGGCCGATGGTGACCTTTGCAACAGTATCTTGAGTGTCCGACGCGCTCTTCGCGAAAGAACGGGCGATACCAATCTTGGGAAAATCATTGAGGTCTGGGATTGGGAGAAATACAACGAACATGCGACCGTGGCAGAAAACCTGCTTTTTGGCACATCGTATGGAAGTGACGAACTCTCCGATGACAATCTGGCGCAAAACCGACACCTGCAGGGCGTGCTGGCTGCTGACGGGCTGGATCGGGTGTTATTTGAGATGGGAATGGAACTTGCGGAAACCGCATTGGAATTGTTCGCAGACCTTTCTCCTGACAATCCGTTTTTCGATCAGCTCAACTTCATGACCCCTGAACAGCTGGAAGCCTATCCACCCATTCTAACACGTGCGCGCGAATCAGGTTTCGATGGAGTGGATGAAAACGATCGCCATATGTTGTTGCAATTGCCCCTGGGCTACATTGAACGCCGCAATCGTCTGAAACTGGTTGACGAGGATATCCAGAGCCAGATTCTTGCTGCACGCGTTCGATTTCATGAGAGCCTTCCCGCCGACATGAAAGACCGTATCAGCGTCTATGACACCGAGACCTATAATCCCTACAACTCCGTACAGGACAACATCCTGTTTGGACGCATTGCCCATGGACAGGCAAGTGCTGTCGATCAGGTTCGGGCAACGATACGCGAACTGTTGCTTGAACAGGGTCTGGAAGACGATATTTTCCGCGTCGGACTTCAGTTTGACATTGGCACCGGGGGCAAGCGGTTGTCTGAAAACCAACGACAGCGGATCATTCTGGCCAGAGCACTGCTGAAGCGTTCTGACCTTCTTATCGTCAATCGTGGCCTCAACGCTCTCGATAACCGATCTCAGGAACGCCTTATCGAAAAAATTATTGAGCGGGCGCGAGGGGCGACGGGGGAAAAACCTTTTGGTATCCTGTGGGTTCTCGCCAATCCACAATTTGCCAGCAAGTTTGATCAGGTTATGCGGTTTGAACGACAAAATCTGGCTGAGATCGGGCCACCGGATGAACTGGCAGAAATCAGTCCAGCCTATGCAAGCCTGGTCGGTCTAATGGAACGAGTAGCATGAATATGCGTTTGAAAAAGATGTCGCCCGGCGGCAGAGAGGTAGTAGGATGAGCAAGCTGAAAGACGAAGTCGATCTGCTTCGGTCAATTCCGATGTTTGTCAATATGCCAGCGAACAAGTTGAAGCTCCTGGCGTTTGCCTCAGATCATGTCAGTTATGATGCCGGTGAAGTTCTGTTTGAACAGGGCGATGATTCCGATGCCGCCTATGTTCTCATTAGTGGCTTCGCCGATGTGCTTGTCGCCTCTGAACCCGGCGCCCAGTCCAACAAGGTTGCTGAACTTGGTCCCAATTCCTTTGTCGGTGACATGGGTATTTTGTGCGACATTCCACGGACAGCGACTGTGATCGCGACCAAACCTCTTGAAACACTGTGTATCCGCAAAGAACACATGCTTGATATGGTGAAAGACAGTCCGGCACTGGCATTGGCTGTTTTGCAGGAATTGGTCCAGCGGCTGGCCAAGACAACACAGGACCTTTCCGAGGCAAGACAGGAAATTTCCGAGCTGAAAGGTGATCGGTCGTAACCCATGAATATGCTTTTATCAGTACCAGTATCATTACCGGCCTCTTCGTTCTCGCTTTGCGAGGTACTCTGAATGGCCATCGACACCTTCAATGTTCGCTTCTGGGGTGCGCGGGGCACACTAGCCTCCACGTCGCTTGATACAGGCAAGTATGGTGGCAATACCGCATGTATCGAAGTGACGTGTGGCGATGAAGTTCTGATTTTTGATGCCGGCTCTGGTCTGCGGGGGCTCGGCAGCAAACTGGCGCGCGAGGCTCGCCGGGCCGACAAAAAGGGTGAGAAACGCAAGAAACTAAATCTGCTTTTCACCCATTGTCATTATGATCACATATCCGGACTGCCCTTTTTTGAACCATTCTTCGACAAAAAGACCACCGTTAAATTGTGGTCTGGCCATCTGCCCGGACCAGATAAAACCAAACGAATGGTCCATGAATATATGCGCTCACCGTTTTTCCCGGTAGGGCCTGAAGTCTTTACCTCAAAGCTGGAATATCAGGACTTTGAACCCGGTGATGTCCTCAAACCAATCCGGGGCGCCACGGTCCAAACGATGTCGCTGAATCATCATGACGGTTGTGTTGGCTACAGGATAGACTTCCAGGGACGCTCAATCTGTTTCATTACGGATACCACCCATATCCCCGACAAGCCTGATGCAGGAATTATCGAGTTCACAGCAGGGGCGGATCTCATGATCTATGATGCTACCTACACCGATTCAGAATTCCCGATGTTCTGGAATTTTGGCCATTCCACCTGGGAGGAAGGAGCTCGACTGGCCAAGGCTGCCGGGGTCAAACGATATTGCATGTTCCACCATCGCCCCAGCCGTACCGATGAAGCGCTCGATGAAATCCGCAATCAATGCAAAGACGTTTTTCGTCGTTCCTGGGCGGCCTATGAAGGCCTGGTCATAAAAGTTTGAAAGCTCAAGCTACTGGTTTGATTGGCGCTGCGGGAGATGAGCCGCCAAAGTATCGGCAACAAATGCGGATATTTGTCCAACTCGATGAGGGACAGGACCAATGAGCGCGCTGATCTCCAAACTGATTGAAGCACTCGACAGCCTGAAAGCTGTCAATGCGGAAGCCCGGCTGCCGCAGCGCATTCGCGTTTCCATCATGCGCAATGATGATCTCAGCGAAGTTCTCGTTCGCATGATCCAGCTGATCGTATTTGCGCTGTGGGGTTTCTTCTACGCAATCACCCCCGTCCCTGATCCTGATACAACTTCCAGTGTTCCGCTGATCATATCGATCTACCTGATCTTCACCTTCCTGCAACTGCTCTTTGCTGCAGCGCGCCGACTACCGGACTGGCTTGTTTACACTTCCATTATCGTCGACATGGCTCTGTTGGGTTATCTGATCTGGAGTTTTCATGTTCAATACGGACAACCGGCTTCCTTCTCTTTGAAGGCCGTGGAGGTCATGAACTTTTTCGTCCTGATTGGATTGAGGGCGCTGCGTTTTGAAGCCCGTTATGTCCTGGCAGCCGGGTTGGCCGCTTGCGTGAGTTGGAGCCTGCTTGTGATATACGCGATCAGAACTGATCCAACCGACCCGATGATCACGCGCGATTACGTAACCTATCTGACATCAAATTCTGTCCTGATCGGCGCAGAAATAAGCAAGCTCATCTCCATGGTAATGTTCACGATTGTGCTTGCGATTGCCGTGCGGCGGGCTCACCAGTTCCTGGTCTCATCCGTCACAGAGGAAAGTGCGGCACAGGAATTGTCACGCTTCATGCCCGGGTCTGTAGCCGAACAGATTCGCGACGCTGATCACCAGATCAAGGCTGGCGAAGGCGTGCGCCGGGAAGCCGCCGTGGTCAATGTCGATATTCGCGGTTTCAGCATCATGGTTGCGCAAATGGACCCCGGTCAGGCAATGCATCTGCTTTCTGACTACCAGCATCAGATCGTGCCCATCGTTCACCGCCACAAAGGTGTCGTCGATAAGTTCATGGGTGATGGTATCATGATCACTTTTGGCGCATCATCTTCCGATCATGAATATTGTGCCAACGCCCTTCGCTGCATTAACGAAATACTCGAACGCCAACCACAGTGGGACGGTCCGTCTGCCGATGTTCCTGTCAATCTCAGCGCTGCGGCTGGCCCTGTTGTCTACGGTGCTGTTGGCGATGGAGACCGTCTGGAATACACCGTGATAGGCCCCACCGTGAACCATTCCGCCAAGCTGGAAAAACACAACAAGATTTTAAAGACAAAAGCTATTTGCGACCGGAAGCTCTTCAAGTTGGCTCTTAAACAGGGATACAAGCCAGACCGGGAGACCAGACAAGTCGAAACCGCAGTCGGTGATGACGTAACTCCTACCCATGTTGTGGTCCTCGCATGACAACCGACACCGCCAAACATTCCGGCATTCGCAAAGCACGCGGATTGAAATTGCTTCTCGTCAACCTGCAATCGCGGGTCCGGATTATCTCCGGACTTGTGCTCTTCTTTTACGTACTTTTGCATTTCTCCAATCATGCCTTTGGATTGATCTCTCTGGAAGCACAGGAAGATGTTGGCCATCTCGTCAAATCATTTTGGCGCACCGCGATCATGACCATTGCGCTTTATGGGGCTTTGGCCATCCATTTTGTACTGGCCATATGGAGCGTCTATCAACGCAGGCTGAGGGCTATTCCAAAGATTGAATGGGTCCAGCTGTTGTTGGGAATTTCCATTCCGTTTCTTGTTCTCACTCACATAATGGGAACACGATATGCGTCAGCCGCCTACTCGATCAACGACACCTATGCCTATGTTCTGATTTCGACATTCGTGTTTTCACCCTTCTATGGAGTTCTGAATTCCGCGGGTCTTATTGCGGCCTGGGTTCATGGCTGCATCGGGGTGCATATGTGGCTGCGCCACAAACCTGTCTATTCGCAGCGAATAAGATTCTGGTGCCTGATTTTTGCTTCTCTTCTCCCGGTTCTTGCCCTCACCGGCTACCTGTCAGCCGGAAGACGCGTCATTCCATTGGCGTCGGACGGGGACTGGATGGCGCAGTATTATGAGCAACTCAACCTCGAAGCCGATGAGGTGTTTTCCTGGATCCAGGAAGATACAGGTTTTGTTCGATGGCTGTTGGTTGCCGTCTTTATTTTGCTGATCATCGCACGCATATTCCGTCTGTGGTTGCAGTTGCGGCGTCAAAATATCGCCGTAACCTATGTTGACGGCCCCACCATGCGTCACCCAAAAGGCGCTTCGCTCCTGGATATGAGTAAGCTGTGCAGAGTGCCTCACGCCAGCGTCTGTGGTGGGCGGGGACGCTGCTCAACCTGTCGCGTACGTATTCTGGAAAGCTCGGCGCCCTATGACCCGCCGGATGAAAGCGAGCGGCGCCTTCTCAATCGTGTGGATGCTCCCGATGATGTTCGGCTCGCATGCCAACTGAAACCTCAGGGAGACATGTTGGTCGCCCGGCTGCTGCCAGCCGACTATGCAGGAACAAACGCAAGCAAGATCGAACCCTGGGCCACAGGCCGGGAACGTATTGTCGCCGTCATGTTTGCCGATCTGCGTGACTTCACGCGCACGGCAGAATCACGCCTTCCCTTTGACGTGGTCTATCTGATCAATCAGTTTTCCCGCACCATGGGGCAAGCCGTGGAAATGCACGATGGACGTATCGACAAATTTCTGGGTGACGGTTTCATGGCCCTTTTTGGCGTGACCGCAGACCCACAGACAGCGGCCCGCAATGCACTGGCCGCTGCATCTGATATGGTCGAGAGACTGGACGAACTTAACGAGCGGCTGAACATCGACCTGGATGCCCCTTTGCGTATTGGAATAGGCATTCATATCGGGCCCGTCATTCTTGGCGATATCGGCTATGGGCATGCACGTGGCTTAACAGCGCTTGGCGACCCGGTTAACACCGCCAGCCGCCTTGAATCGGCAACAAAGGAACATCAATGTGTCTTGTGTGTTTCGAGCGAAACTATCGAGATAGCTGGTTTCAACCAGATCGAGGAAAAAAAGAAAAAAGTGGCCATTCGTGGCAAAAAGGTGAAACTGGAAATACACGCTCTGGACCATCCCAATGAGCTTTGGGTGGAGCACGGCCAAGAGGAGATTGCACGGTGAAAAGCGCAGACTGCATCCATGGAACAAATGGCAGATATCGACCAGGGGGAAAATTCATCGCAAGCCTGTCCATGATCATGGGTGCCGGACTTTCTACCCTCCTCCTGCCTGCCGGTTCCGCTCTCGCCGGATGTACGGACAGGCCAGGTCCTGGTATCGACTGGTCTGGTTGTCGCAAGCGCAATGTCATTTTGAGTGACATCGATTTCACGGGCGCGAAACTCAGCAATTTTGATGCCATCAACAGCGATTTTCGCAATACCAAACTCGATAAGGCTGATCTGAGTAAGGCAAAACTTATGCGAGCCAACGCGTCTGATGCCTCGGCGGTTGGTGCAAATTTTTCGAAGATAGAAGCCTTACGTATCGTCTTTTCAGGGACCGATCTGCGGGGCGCGAATTTTGAGAAGGCTGAAATCTTCCGCAGCAATTTCACAGGTGCCAACCTTCAGGGCGCGAATTTCAGCAAAGCTGAATTCAGCAGATCCAACTTTGAAGGAGCAGACCTGACCGGGGCGACGATGAGTTTTTCAAATCTCTCTCGGGTTTCCTTCAAAAACGCAAAACTGGACGATCTGGACCTCGATACCAGCTGGACATATCTCGCTCAGTTCGAAGGCGTTGATTTGAGCAGTGTCAGGAATTTGGTGCAATTCCAGCTTGACCTGGCTTGCGGAGATGACACTACCACCTTGCCCAAGGGGTTTTTGAGGCCACCGACCTGGCCCTGCAAAGATGCAGATGAGTAAGGTTGATCCGCAACTGAGCATCGAAACCCGAACAGGGCTTCCTGAAGAATGGAAATTTTTGCTGGAAAACTATCCTCGCGATAGCTGGAGCAGCCATTCAAACTTGGGCGAACATACCCGTTTCTGGTTATCCATACACCGGCATTTCAGAATGATGGGCTCACACCTTGTCGCCCAAAGTGAGGACTATCGCGAGGGGCGGGTTGATGGCACACAGTTTCGCACGCAGATGGCTCCCCGGCTTCAACAGTTCCTTCAAACCCTCGACCACCATCATCGTATCGAGGACGGGGTTTTCTTTCCCAACTTCATGGCGGCTGAAAAACGCCTGATCAAGGGTATTGAGCTTCTGGAAGAAGACCATCATGTCATTGATGCGGAAGTTCACACCATGGTTCGCGTCGCTAACGCCCTGCTCCAAACACGAGACGATGACCATGACGGGTTAAAACGGGCAGGCGAAGACTTCGCTACATCAAGCGTTCGCATTGTCGGGTTACTCGACCGACACCTCAACGATGAGGAGGAGATCGTTGTTCCTCTGATGCTTGATCGAGGAGAGATCGAACTGATGAGCAACTGACGGCTGGAGCATGTCAGTTTTCGGCCAACGCACGAAGGCTTCAGGCAGCCAATGCGCCAGGACCAGCAATGGCGCCTGGTGGACATTTTCCCAAAATAATCATCCCAAGAACTTCGTCTTTGGTAACATCCTCTGTGCGGGCCGACCCTACAATCGCGCCGTTTTTCATGACGGTTACCCGGTCCGCAAGATCAAACACATCATGGATGTCATGGCTTATCAGGAAGATACCAATCCCATCCTTTTTGAGTTGCATGATCAGTTCGCCAACCTGCTCCGTTTCCGCCGGCCCGAGTGCGGCCGTTGGCTCATCCATAATCAAAATGCGTGCATTGAAGTGGATGGCCCGGGCAATCGCCACTGATTGCCGTTGCCCACCGGACAGTTGCTTGACCGGATCCTTGAACCGCTGGAAGTTGGGGTTCAAACGCCCCATTACCTTGCGCGTTTCTGCTTCCATCGCCGCATCATCAAGCGTACCCCAGCGGGTCAACAGTTCACGTCCAAGATACAGATTGGCGGCAGCATCCACATTGTCGGCCAGCGCAAGGGTCTGGTAAATTGTTTCGATGCCATAGTCCTTGGCGTGACGTGGATTGGTGATGACAGCCTCTTCACCATCAACGAAAATCTGACCACTGTCGCGAGGATAGGCGCCCGACAGGATCTTGATAAGCGTCGATTTTCCTGCACCATTGTGGCCAAGCAGACCAACAACTTCTCCGGGATAGAGATCGGCTGAAGCATGATCAACAGCCTTGATACCGCCAAAGGCGATTGAGATATCCCGCATTTCCACCAGGGGGGTTTTACCCGCATTGGGATCGGGTGAAGGGCCTTTGGAATTACCAGCCATGATACGCCTCCCTAAACCGAGTTCTTGCGGTAAAGCGTGTCGAGAAAAACCGCTAGAACCAGTACGCCGCCAACCACCATTTGCTGAATAGCAGCGTCAAAGCCAATCAGAACCATGCCCGACTGAAGCGACTGCATGACGAGTGCACCAAGAATGGCGCCATAGATCGTTCCAATACCGCCTGCAAAAGACGTGCCGCCAATCACCGCAGCGGCAATGACATACAGTTCATCCAGCTGCCCAAGCGCCAGTGTCGCAGACTTCAGGCGAGCGCTGGCAATCGCTGCCGATATGCCAACCAGCGCTCCCATCAGCGAGAAAATAAGCAGGGTCATTTTCTTGGTATTGATACCCGCCAGTTCCGCGGCTTCCGGATTGCCACCAATGGCAAATACGTAACGGCCAAACCGGGTGCGTGTTGTTATGAAAGTCATGACCCCACCAACAGCCAGTGCAATCAAAACCGGAATGGCATAGCCGTGTGAAATGAAAAGCCCTTCCGCCGGCACGTCAATATTGTTGGCTTCGGCATAGCGACGAACGATCCCCTTCGGCCAGGGATAGGCGTTCATCACAATCACGGACCCCAGAGTGAGCGCGATGCCAACGCCGCCAATCAGGCATTCTGCCCACATCGGTCTTGTTGGGAATTTGAATTTAATACGCTGCCTGCGTCCGCCATAAAGTAAGGCGACAATCCCGATAGAGACCACAATGCCCAATATCCAGGACCACGTGGCACCAATGGTTCCAAACGGGCCACCACCAATAAGTGAGAAAGTGGCATCCACCGGCGCGATCGTTTCGCCCCGCGCTACAAGATAGGCGGAGCCGCGCCATATGAGCAGGCCGCCAAGAGTTACAATGAAGGCCGGGATGGCAAGATAGGCAATCAGATACCCCTGAAAAGCACCAACCAGCGCACCCAGAACAATCCCAACAACAACCGTGATGACCCAGATAAACGGATTGCCGAGCCCCAGATATTCCGGGAGAACCCAGACCTGCACCACGCCCATTATCATGGCGACAAAGCCGAGCATGGAGCCAACGGACAGATCAATGTGCCGGGTGACGATAATCAGCACCATACCGGTTGCCATTACGGCAATGGACGAGGTTTGCACCGACAGGTTCCAGAGGTTGCGCGGTGTGAGAAACGCACCGAACCCATTGACGAAGTGGCCATACAGATGAAATCCGACCCAGATCAGCAACAACGCACCGATCATACCAAGCAGGCGTGTATCGACCTCCGTCGCGCGCAGGAATTTAACAAGACCGCTCTCGCGATATTCGTCAGTTTCCGTTGACGATACAGAATTATTTGTCCCCAGATCCTCAGCCAAGACCCTACTCCCCATGGAAAGCTGACCGTGCCTCTAAACACCCCAGGTGTTCCGGCATCTGTTATTTATCTGGCAATCAAAAGCCGTGCTTCATCATGCCAGATAAAAAACAGATACAAAAAAGGGCCGCACCGCATAAATCGCCGTGCGGCCCTGATGATTCAATCGACCTTATTTACAGGCAGCAACATCGCCCTGTGCACCTTCACAGGCCGCGTCCTTGCTGATCCAGCCGGCATCAATGACAACATTGATGTTGCCCTTGGTGATCGCCAGTGGTTCCAGCAGGATGGCATTCACTTCAACGCCACGCTTGCCGTCTGAAAATTTACCGACGCCTGGGACGTCGGTCATTTTCTTGCCATCGGCCAGCAGCAAAGCGGCCTCGGCTGCCACTTTCCCAAGTG
This sequence comes from uncultured Rhizobiaceae group bacterium, assembly GCA_937930635.1. Taxonomy (GTDB): domain Bacteria; phylum Pseudomonadota; class Alphaproteobacteria; order Rhizobiales; family Rhizobiaceae; genus Pseudahrensia. Next base: position 1,234 of record CALHCF010000019.1, on the reverse strand, counting down.
CGCGCGAATCTTTCCACACAGATGTTGTCTGTGTGCCGCGGGCAACGCGGTTGATCGCAGCCAGATCTCCGTCCTGACCACCGACCGGAACAGAACCGGAAAGGCCCTGTGCATCAAGTGCAGCCACAACACCACCGGCCATGCCATCATTCTGTGAGAAGACAAGATCAACTTTGTTGTCGTTTGCTGTCAGAATCTGCTCCATGTTCTTTTGAGCATTTTCCGGCTTCCAGCCATCAGAAGCAGCTTCACCGACAACTTTGATCTTGCCGGAGTCGATGCTTGGCTTAGCGACTTCCATCATTCCGTTAAGAAGGAATGTGGCATTTGGATCGCCTGGGTCGCCCTTGATGATGGCAAGGTTGCCTTCAGGTTTGGCTTCCAGAACGGTTTTCGCAATCAAACGGCCAACGCCAACGTTGTCGAATGTGATGTAAAGCGAATCCTTGTGCTCGATCTGAACGTCGTAGGCAATCATTGGAATGCCCTCGGCAGACGCCTTTTCAACGGCAGGCAGAATTGCTTCTGAATCGAATGGAACGATCATCAATACATCTGCACCCTGCGAGATCAGCGATTCCACATCAGTCAGCTGCTTGGCAGCGGAACCCTGCGCATCGGCAGAAATATATTTGTTGCCACTGGCTTCCACGATCTTCTTGATCACGGCTTCGTCGCGCTTCCAGCGCTCTTCCTGAAATACTTTCCACGAAACTCCAACAACCTTGCCTTCAGCATAAACACTGCCCGTAAATACGGCAGCAGCGGTCGCTACTAGTAGCGCCATAGAGATCTTTTTCATACTCACTCCAATTATTTATTTTATACGCGCCAATCAGCCCGCACTCTGGTCCAAGCCGTATTTAATTCACGACTAGAAATAAATGGTGACACGTAGGTATAATTGTGTCAAGTTGAATCTACAGCTGAATTTATCGATTAAAGAATTTTAAGAATGAATCGCTCCGAAATCATTAGAAGTGACGACTTACGATCACAGAACCGCTATCGTATTTTAAATACGTTGCGTGGTTCAGGCTCGTTAACGCGCGCAAAACTTGGGGAGCTAACTAATTTAAGTCAGGCCGCATTGTCAAATTTGTTAGGCATCATGATCGAACAAGGGCTGCTTACAACAATCGGTTCAACCAGTAAAAATGTTAAGCGGGGTCGACCGCAATCTAAAGTCACACTAAACTCGGAAGCAGGAGCTGCTGTAACCGTATCGATAAAC
>CALHCF010000018.1 GCA_937930635.1 uncultured Rhizobiaceae group bacterium | reverse complement strand
CACCGCCGTCACCACAGCCGCAGGACTTTCAAAATTATCCGCCGTCGCACCATTCGTGCCCGTCAAGACATTGAAAGAAGAAGACATATCCTCATCAACACTGACAAAATCAGACGTAATATCCAAAACAGACGTAACCGTAATGGCGATATCGTCGCTGTCAGACACCATGCCATCACTGGTCAGAACCGTTAGATTGAAGGCACCAGAAACATCGGTGTTAAAGTCCGCAATCGGGACATATGTAAGCCCGGCCAGAGCTGCATTGATCTGCGCCGCCGTGCCGGTCAGAGTCACTGTGGCTGAACCATTACCGGTGACGGTTGCTCCCGAACCGCCTGTTACGGTCAATCCGCCTGCGAAGTCGGGAATCGTCAATGTTGTGGTCAGTGAACCACCGTCAACATCCTGCACCGATACGCCAACGATGGACAGAGAATTGTCTTCCATCGTCGTCTGGGCACCTGGAACTGTATTTTCAGGGGCATCATCAACAGGCGTGACGTTTCCTGATACCGTTGCGGTATCAGTTCCACCATTGCCATCGGTAATTGAGTAAGTGAACGAGAAAGGCCCATTATAATTGCCCAATGGGGCAAATACGAGTTCTCCACCAACAAGCTGTACGGAACCATTGGTCACAGGAACCGCCGCACCACCATCAATAATTGGATTGCCATCAACTTGAGTGATGGTCAGTGCGTCACCGTCAAGGTCCGTATCATCGGCCAAGACATCGATGGTCAGACTTCCATCTTCGGCGACTGTCAGACCGGTATCGTCAACCGCATCCGGTGGATTGGGAACATCACGAAATGAGAGGTCGGTATCGAGGGGAACGGCGTTTGAACCATCCGGGTTCAGTGCCGGAACACTGGCCAAATTGAAGTTGGTGTTCGTCGCATCGAGGTTTTCGTCATTTACATCAAAGCCATCGAGAATATTGGAGCCTTCGAATTCGTCGAGAAGGCCATCTCCATCAGCATCGTTGAAGGGACCGGAAGGTGTGGTGGTTGGGCCACCGTCACCACGTTCAGCCACATCATCGATACCATCATCATCGGAGTCACGGTCCAGATAATCAGCAGTCAGATCACCATCGGTATCAATGGGGGTGAGCCCCGCACTCAACGTTGGGTCAGCGGAGCCGGTATCAGCATCGTAGGCATCATCAAGACCATCATTATCCAGGTCAGTTCCCGATGGGGCGATATAGCCCGCGGTAGTCTGCGCTTCGACGTTGTCGGTAATGCCATCATTGTCGGAATCGATGTCGAGATGGTCGGCGATACCGTCGTCATCGCTGTCACGCGAAATACCAACTGTTAGGTTATCGATTAAGTTGCCTACGGAAATATTGCCTGCAGATGTGCTGACCGACTCAAACGCAATGCGGATGCTCGTAACACCGGCTCCAACAACGTAGGTTCCGGTGTAGTTGACCCACTCAGTATCGTCTGTTGTCATTGTCTGCTGGACAACGAGGCTGCCAGGTTCACCGATCAAAATATCGGCCTGATCTACGCCAGCGCGACCACGATGCCAGATCGAATAAGAAATAATATCGCCAGGCTGTACTGCAATGTCCTGGAAAAGCTGAGCATCTTCTAGTCCGTTAATCTCTGCGTGATGACCACCGTCCTGGGAAACGACACCCAGGTGACCAGATTCCCAGATTTCAATCTGTCCATCCGTCGATGTTGTCGACCAACCAGGAACATCGGCCTGATCAAACAGGTACGACCGAAAACCTGGCGGGTTATTGAATGTCACGTTTGCTAGAGCTGGATTCACCGAGTCAGAAAAACCCGAATTTATGACAGCCTGCTCTGTAAGCCCTTCAAGAGTATCGATAATACCATCATTGTCATCATCGATATCATCGGCGTCGCTTACTCCGTCATTATCAGTGTCGTTGTCTCTGAAATTCAGATCGGCGACCAGCGGCGTCGCATTTGATCCGTCTGCGTTAACCAGCGGGTCCCGTGCCAGGTTGAAATTTGTGTCTGTTGGGTTGAGGTTTTCGTCGTTTACATCGAAACCATCAGTCGTATTAGAGCCTTCAAATTCATCAAGAAGACCATCTCCATCGGCATCGTTGAAGGGGCCAACAGGCGTGATGGTTGGGCCGCCATCACCGCGTTCAACAACGTCATCAATGCCGTCATCGTCAGAGTCACGGTCCAGATAATCAGCAGTCAGATCACCATCGGTGTCAACGGGAGTCAGTCCCACACTCAATGTTGGATCAGTTGAGCCGGTATCAGCATCGTAAGCATCATCGAGGCCATCATTGTCCAGGTCTGCTCCCGATGGCGCGATATAATCGGCGGTGGTCTGCGCTTCAACATTGTCGGTGATGCCATCATTATCGGAATCAATATCACGGTGGTCGGCAATACCGTCGCCATCACTATCGAGACTTTCAACAACACCAATCTCGAGCTGGTATTCCAGACCGTCGGTCATGCCATTGAGAGCACCAACTCCCGCACCCGATGTGCCAAAAATAGTAATCCCCGGAACACCGCCGCCGATGTCAATCACGGTCAATGTGAAAGCTACCGATGGATTGACAGGATGCTGTGTGCCATCGCTCTGGAAGCCAGTATCAAGTTCCGGTGTTTGAAACTCTCCCCCGTTGAAATTGAGGTTGAAGGTCTCATTGGCACCGCCGTTGAGATCGCCATTCGCCGTGACATTTGAAATCGTAACCGTGTCACCAGGTGACAGATTGAAGCCGGATAGATCCACGGTCTGCAGAGACGTACCGCCATCTGCAGCGACACCAAAGATGGGCGTTGTCACAGTTGCTGTAGCGGAACTCAGCTCGTTTACGTCAAGGATGCCGTCATTGTCATCATCGATATCGTCGGCGTTGGATATTCCGTCACCATCGGTGTCCGCCAATGCTCGCAGTGTTACCGTAGCGGTATCAAAATCACCATCCGTGTCAGCAACCGTGTAGTCAAAACTGAATACACCGGCAAAAGTGGTCGCCCCGGTAAATGTGATCGTAGCATCGGCATTGACCGTTACGGTGCCTTGCCCGCCAGGCAAATTAAAAGGAGTACCGATTGTTACGGGCGCGCCATCAATCTGCGTTATGACTGCCCCCCCATCCAAAACAGAATCGTTGTTGACTATGTTCAGGACGGCGGGCTGACCACTGACGACAGTGATCACACCATCATCGTTTGCGACAACCGGATCATCAACGTTGTCAACGGTAATCGTTAAAGTCTGCGCAGGGCCGGTTGCCGACAAAACAGAGACATCATCCTGCGGATTGGTCTCGGTCGCGGTTGCCTGAACATCAATGTTATAGGTTCCAAGGAACCCTGGTGTGGTCTGTATCGTGATATTGGCCAGATCTGCCGCACTGAACGTTACTGACCCACCGCTCAACGTCAGCGGTATTCCAGATTGCAGCACCTGAAACCCGGCAGGAATATTGGAGAGTGTGAAAGATGTGATGGATTCCGAGCCATCAGTATCCAGCGGCGTTGCCGATACAATTGGTCCAAGCGCAACCGGAACATCCTGACCGGTCCCGCCAGGAGTAAGGGTGAGAACAGGTTCGTCGGCAACCGCAGCGACGTTAAAACGAATGACCTCTGTCGAGCTGGTCGTTGATCCGTTAGGTTCGGTTGACTCAACCGTCAGCTGAACAAGAATATCTTCATCAGAATGATTTGCCGCCGCTGGCGGAATCAGTGAGATATTCGTCAGGTCCCAGCCGTCAAGAAAGACAGGGTCGGTTGGGCTTGTTGGGGTGAACTGACGGGTACCATCGGTAATGGTGTAACCCAACGGAATACTGGTGATGCTGTAGCGCAGGGTCTCAGAATTATCTGAATCACCCTGAGTCGATGTAACATCGACTGTATTGGTTGGCTGATCCTCATCGGCAACCGCGCTTTCAATTCCAGACGGAATAACAGGTGTATCAGCAACGCCTTGTATGTTGATGGATGCGTAAGACGATGATTGAAAACCACCAGGGTTTTCCACTGTGTAGTTAAAGAAATCAACGCCGGACTGGTCAGCGATAGGAGTATATTCAAAGGATCCGTCGGCAAAAAGTATGAGTGTGGCGCCACTGGGCAATACAGTCGACACCGGTGAGGCCGCTCCAACGGCATTTACTGTAATTGCGCCTCCGGCGCTGTCGACGGCTGACGAAACAAAAAGCGGCGCGCCATTTGGATCAATATCGTTTTGAAGCAAACCATTGGTGGTGTTGATGCTAAGTGGGGTATCCTCGGTGCCAACATACACATCCTGAACCGGCGTCGGCTGGTTGATGATGTTGCCAAAGTTAATGGCCGTATTAGCGACACCACTGGCGAAAGCACCATCAAAAACCTGAACATCAATCGAGCGATTCGTGAGATCGAAGGTATTGCCGAGTTCGGCTTGTGTATTGCGAAACAGGATTGATTGAATGGCAGTCTGATAGTCGATTGAGCTCGCGGCTCCTTCGATCGTCACCATGATCTCACCGGGTGTGCTTGTGTCAACCGTGCCGGTCAAACCAAGGCTTGCGAGAATGGTGTTGTTGACCTCCAAAATATCCCCAGCCTGCGCATTGGTCAGAAGGATAGTGGCCCGCGAGGAAGCCCCACCTGTGTTGGTGATCTCGATATCACCATCGGCGATTGCAACTGGTGTTGCGCCAGTTGGTCCGGAGAAATAAGTGGTCTGATAGTTGGAGCCCGTAGCTCCCGATGAATCATCTGCATCCAGGTCCAGACCCGTCGCAAAAGACGTATCAGGATTGGTGAAAACCAAATCACCATCGCCATCATGGTCGAAAAAGCGCCCACCGTTCACGAACGTATGGTAAGTGATTTCCAACTGATTGACGCTGGCCCAAGAAAACTGAATCCAGCTCTCTTCTTCTCTATTCTGGTTTTCAGTACCGGAAGACAGGATTTCTGTGCCGTCGTTTGTTACGACCTGATTGGTTGGTGACTGCACTGTATAAGAAGACAGCCCTGTCAAATTGGCCGAAACCGCTTCTACGGTATCTGGTGCACCAAGATTGCCATCCAGGTCGGCGATTGTGAGAGTGACATCTCCTTCGGTGGGTCGTGTGGTCGTTCCTGCGAGGAATATCTCCCACAATACGGTAACCGTGCCGCCATTGCTGACGATAACACGCATATCATCAGCTGTTGGGTCGGTATTGCTCACAGTGGCAAAGTCGACCGTGGCACCACCGGTTACAGCGGTTACCGACGCACGAATGTCGATTGCCTGCCCGCCAACAGTCCCCGCGTTGGCCCACAGGGCCTGAGCACCAACCTGATTGCCACCGGTTACGGTCGGATCAGTGGTTACTGATATTTCAAAACTATCCAGGACGCCCCGCCAGTTGGGAGCAGAAAATGCGGTTGCTTCAATTGAACCCGTAACAACCTCAAGGTCCCAATCGCCGCCAAGCTCTTCGCTACCTGTCAGATCATCCGACGCAGCGATGTCGGCACCGGTCGCGGCGGCCAGTTGTGCTGCAGCAGCTCTGCCAGCTTCACCCGCTCCAAAATTACAACCGTAAATGAGAATATCGCCATCTTCACTCAGCGTCGCACCGATGCGGTTCAAAGCCTGAACGTGAGAACTGCCGATTGTTTCACCCGACAGCTGGCTGGAACCGAGATTGAGAACCCCTTCACCGCCATGGGAAAAAATATGAACGGCAGCCAGGTCTTCGCGACCATCAAGAATATCAGCAATTTGCTCGACGCCATCAACACGCAGGTCAAGAATATGAACCTCGACATCCGGATCAAGCTCGTTGAGCAGTTCACCAATGTTTTCGACATTGCCATCAATGAAAACCACATCACGACTTAGCTCGGTCTGTTGCAAATCGGTGGTGTCAGAATCCAAATCGCTGGCACCATTGCTTTCAGCATGGATGATCTGATTTATTGCTTCGTGGTTGGAATCGGCGATCTGGGTATGAGCGGTCTGCTCCCCCATATCCCGGGCAGTTTCCATACCTGCAGCATCCAAGAGGATCCGCGGCTCAAGAACACGCATCAGGGGCTTAGCAGCCGCTGGAACCATCATGGCGCGCTTCTTTGATTTCTTGAAAACTTTTCCAAATGCAGAGAGCATTTTCAAAACCCCTAAAATGGCGCCAAAGGTACTTCACCTCGTCAAGAAAATGACGTTAGGGCAACCAAGATTCCCAAATAGGGTCTCCAAACCGGAAACCCAGTAGTTAACTTTTGAGGGGTTATGGTTAATTGGAGCTTAATTTTTGCAGGCCTGATAAGAACAAATTAACGTTTTGAAAAAGCAAGCCAGGCGCCACTGAATTAGATTCAGGCAGGAAAAAGATAACTGATCACAAGGGCGAATACGATTACCATCAGCAGGTAAAAATAGCGTCTTTTCATTACGATGGTTCTTGTTCAGCTGCGATGCTGGTTTATACAGGCGACACAGCTTCAAGAGCAAATTCCCGAGAAAATTGATGGCCAACATCGATTCAGAAAACACGCCACGCTACCTCGTCGCAGCACTTTACCAATTCGTAACCCTGCCCCACTTCCAGGAATTGCAGGGGCCGCTGCTTGACGTGTGCAAGTCCAGCGATGTCATGGGCACGATCTTGCTGGCACAAGAGGGGCTGAACGGCACGGTAGCAGGTCCTGAATCGGGAATTGAAGCCGTCATAAACTGGCTAAAAGATCATCATGAATTCTCCAGCCTGGACGTGAAATATTCATGGGCCGATGAACCACCGTTTTACCGCATGAAGGTTCGTCTCAAGCGCGAGATTGTCACTTTGGGCGTTGAGGGAGTGGATGCAGCTGGCAATGCCGGTACCTATGTGGAGCCTCAGGATTGGAATGCCTTGATCGCTGATCCCGAGGTCACTGTGGTTGATACCCGCAACGACTACGAAGTGGCAATCGGTACTTTCAAAGGCGCACTCAACCCTGAGACAACCAGCTTTAGAGAACTGCCGCAATGGGTGAATGACAAACTAGAGGCTGATCCAAAAGCGAAAATCGCCATGTTTTGTACAGGAGGAATTCGCTGTGAAAAGTCGACAGCCTTCCTGAAAGAGCAGGGTTTTGAAAATGTCTATCACCTGAAGGGCGGTATTTTAAAATACCTGGAACAGGTGCCGGTTGAAGAAAGTCTTTGGCAGGGAGAATGTTTCGTCTTTGATCAACGGGTTTCTGTACGCCATGGTCTTGAACCCGGTCGCTACGATATGTGTCATGCGTGCCGCATGCCAATCAGCAACGAGGACAAAGAGAGCTTGTATTTTGAAGCAGGGGTTTCATGTCCACATTGCCATGATCGGCACAGCCAACAGCAGCGCAAGCGTTTTACGGACCGGCAAAAACAGATGGAGCTTGCTAAAGTGCGTAACGAAAACCACATCGCCGCCGATATCCCGGCGGCTAAAGAAATCAAGAAATCCGTTCGCCGGAAACTGCGGGAAGAAAACGGCCATTGATATGTCGCGGTCTTATCCGGGCCACTTCAGGCTTAACGTTTAAAAGACAGAGTTCCGCTGCGTTTCCAGCCTTTACCCTTGTTCGATGAGATGGCGATAGAGAAACGGCTTTGCGAGCCGGTGATGACGTTGCGCGTGCGTACATTACGATTGACGGCTGTTTCCAGAACATTCGACACCAGGGTCAGCCGTTTGCCGTCAAAAGATGCTTTGCTTCCCACAACCCTTGCATTGGCGGTTGAATTGAGCGCAACTCCGGAAATTCCGTTGCCGGTGACTGCGTAGGTTATTGAACCGCGCACAGACCTCCTGCCTGAGGCGGCGGCGCAACGCCCTCGGATTGCCAGCTGCCTTTTTTGCTCATTCAGCTTATTGTCAAGAGTACAGCGCAGGCGCACCTTCTTACCTTTGTCATTGATTGTCAAAACTCCCCCACCACGCCACTTCCCGGCCAGGTTCTTTATGAAATTCTGAGAAGAGGAAGCCTGCGATGATGTAGCCCCCAGAGGAAACACCAAAGCTGCAGACAGAGCCATAAGCAGGCCAAGTCTGACCTTTCTCCGGTTCATCATGTGGTTTTCTCCTGAACAGAACTTCCAAAAATTCGAGATTGCGCTTTTATGATCAGGATCATCGCAGAGGGCAATATTGCCAAATTGGATATCAACGCGACGATCAGGGTTGAAATCAACAAGACCCCCAGTTCGGCCACCGAAGGCATGGAACTGAATTGAGTAATTGTTGCCGCCACGCACACAATGCCCGTGCTCGCCAGCAGTGCTGGCGAAATTTCTGCAACAGCAGCCCGCACATCCGCCGTTACAGAATCAGTCGTGCCTTTGATTTTCTCATAGGAGTTGATCACATGCACAGCGTTGTCGATAGCAATGCCGAAGGCAATGGTCAGCGCAATGACATTGGTCATGTTCAGACTGGCTCCCTTTAACCAGATCACAGTTTCGGTAAACAGAATCGGGATCAAGTTGGGCACCAAAGATGCAAGCGCCAGCGCAGGATTTCGCGTGGCTACAGCCAGCACAAGCATAGCCAGGAAAATCGAGACAAGCAGACCGGACCGAAGCTCCCCAATCAACTTGGGGAACTCTTTTGACAACAGGACCGACAGCCCGGTGATCTTAACCTCGCTACCAAATGGCAACTCATCAATAGCGGCCTGCAACTCTCTGATACGGCCCTCAACCACCAAAGTATTGGTGCCTGTACTGGTGACCGCACTGACCTGCAGGAGCCTCTTATCTTTTGATATAAAACGCCCTCTCAAGGCCGCTGGCGCATCGTCCAAAATGGTATCAAATTCCTCAATCTGCGATTGATTCAAGCGCTTCCATGCCGCGGCGAGAGACTGAGTTCGGTTGTCACCAAACTGTCCGGCGACAGCGCCCTGAAGCGCAATAAGCCGATTGCGGTTCTTTTCATCATTGAAACTTCCCTCAGGTGTGACAGGCAATATGACGTAATATTGTGATGTTCCGCCAAAGACATCATCGGCATATTTTTCAGCATCCCTGATCTCCGACCCGTAAGGCATGTAATCGGCCAGGGCGTAGGATGGCTTGAGCTGGTAGTGAATCCAGCCAAGCACCATCAACATCACGAGAGCAGCCGTGGCAACCAATGCCGGTGCCGCTGTCGTGACCGACGCAATGGTTCCTCCCTGCCCCGTAAAACGGGGGCCGCGCGCATCCTTGGTGTTTCCAAACCAACGAATGACCCAATAGGCAGTAAGAGGCAGCCCCGTGATCATCGCCAGGAACGCAAACATTACCGCGCCCACGCCATAGAATGCCAACTCATCCATACTGCTGGTGGAAGCCAACGAAAAAGAGGCGAAGGCCAAAGCTGTCGTTATCGATGTGAGAGACGATGCCGGGCCAACTCTGAGAACAGCATCGCGAAGATTGTCGAGTGTCGGGCGGTCCTGAGTCCGGTTCAAAGCCTGCCATCGAAAATAAAGAACAATGGCATCCGCATATGTTATGATCAGCGCAAGGGTGGGCAGCGAAGTTGTAAAGAGGTTCAGCCTGGCACCAGTTGCTGCAAACAGCGCAAGCGTCCAAAGCACCGAAATAAACGCAGGAATGGTGCAGATAATTGCCGCACGTGCGGTACCGAATATGAACCATGCAACAGAGCAACCCAGGATAATGCCAAGCGACGTAAGAAGGGTCTGGTCCTGAATGATCGCGGCAACGATGGAGCTTCGAACCTGAGGAATGCCGGAGAGGCTAACGCTGACGCCGGGCGGGCTTAACCATTCGATTGCGGCGCGTAACGCGGTGAGCTGAGCACTTAATCCGGTTTCTGTTTCTTGCACTTGAGAATCCAACCGCACCAACAGCAATATCGCACCCTTGTCAGGGGCGATGATGGATCGCATTGATGGTTCATTCTTTAGCAGGTTTGCGATGCTTGAACGGGTCTGTTCATCTGTCGTAAATTCGACGGGCAAGAGATTTTCAGCGGCATCATTCTCACTCGCCGCGTCACCTAGCGAGAAGATGGAGAAGACACTCTCCACCCCGTCTTCCAGTGACAAATCCAGATGCAGATTGCGCAAACCTTCCATCGTCTGCGCCGTTACCAGAGAATCGCTGCGCAGGATGACCGAGACGTCGTTTGAATAGTCGTGAAACTGTTCTGCTTGTTTTGCGAAGTCGTCGAACGCCTGACTTTTCTCATCAATCACGTTGATGATGTTGCCATCAAAGCCCATACGGGGCAGCGCAACGACTGAAAGAACCAGTGAGATAAGCATCATCACCGTCGCGACGCGCGGAAAGCGCAGAACGGCGAGCCCGATCTTCTCCAGCCCAAATCCAAGTGACCAATTCACGACTAAATTCCCTTAACCCCGTCTTGGAGCATTAGCCTATCGATCGGATTCGCGCCAGCGCGGGTTAATCCAGGGTTGCAGATTGGACCGTGGCAGGGGTGCGCGCTCCAGAATATGATCGCTTGCCTTTTCGGCAGTCATGATGGCCGGGCCATTAAGATTGCCATTTGTGATGCGTGGGAAGATCGAGGTGTCGATAACCCGTAAACCTTCAACACCGATAACACGGCATTTTGGATCAACCACAGCCATGGGGTCGTCTTCAGCTCCCATTTTTGCCGTGCCGCAGGGGTGATAGGCGCTTTCAACATGCTCACGAATATAATCATCCAGTTCCTCATCAGATTGCACATGAGCACCGGGAGAAATTTCATCACCTCGATAAGCATCGAAAGCCTGCTGACCAAAAATTTCTCGCGTTAAGCGAATACAATGGCGAAACTCCGCCCAGTCATCGTCATGACTCATGTAGTTGAATGCAATTTTTGGGCTTTCCAATGGGTCTGCAGAAGCCAGCCGGATCGTGCCGCTGGATTTAGATCGCATCGGACCTACATGTGCCTGAAAGCCATGCTCCTCCAAGGGTGCCTTGCCGTCATAACGGATAGCGACGGGTAGAAAATGATACTGAATATCAGGGTATTCGATACCGGGTCGGGAACGGACGAAAGCGGCAGACTCAAATTGATTGGAAGCGCCGAGGCCGGTCTTGAAAAACAACCACTGGGCACCGATCAAAGCCTTCGAGAAGAGATTGAGTTTGGAGTAAAGTGTGATCGGCTGGATGCAGGTTTGCTGAATATAAAGCTCAAGATGATCCTGAAGATTGCTGCCCACACCGGGCCGGGCGGCAACAACTTCTATTCCGTGTTCGCGCAAGTGGTCGGCCGGGCCAATCCCCGAAAGCATGAGTATTTTTGGAGTGTTGATGGAGGATGCCGCCAGTATGACTTCCTTGCGTGCATGCACTTGTTCAATCGTATCACCACGTCGAATTTCCACCCCGATGGCACGTTTGCCGTCAAACAGAATACGCTGGGCAAAACATTTCATCATGCGAAGATTGGGACGCCGTAATGCCGGTTTTAGATAGGCATTGGCGGTTGACCAGCGCCGCCCTTTGTAAATCGTCTGCTCCATCGCGCCGAAGCCTTCCTGCTTCAGCCCGTTATAGTCGTCGGTGACTTCAAAACCGGCTTGTCGTCCGGCTTCGACAAACGCATGAAACAATGGATTTTCGCGCGGACCCCGGCCAACATGCATTGGCCCGATTCGCCCCCTGCCCTCGCCCTCAGCGCCCCCGTTAGATGTCTCGGCACGCTCGAAATAGGGTTGAACGTCAGCATAGGACCAGCCCTTTGCGCCGCTTTCGTCCCAGTGATCGAAGTCGCGTGCGTGACCGCGCACATAGACCATGCCGTTAATTGATGAAGAGCCGCCGATCACCTTGCCGCGGGGGGTCGCCAACCGTCGGTTGTTGAGATTGGGTTCCGGTTCAGTGCCAAATCCCCAATCATAGGTCGCCATGTTCATGGGATAGGAAAGTGCCGCAGGCATTTGAATGAGTGGCCCAATATCCGTGCCACCATATTCAAGCACCAAAACATCATTCGACCCACCTTCCGAAAGACGCGAGGCGGCCACTGATCCGGCAGACCCAGAGCCGACTATCACATAGTCGGCTTCCTGAACGAATTCGTGGTTGGCGGCACCGTGGCTCAAACTTAATCCACCTTCAGGCTGGAATAGTCGACCATCACATGCTCGGCAAAGGCCGAACGTTTGGTGAGACGCTCATAGTATGCATCCAGCACCGGCGTTACCGGCCTGTCAAAGTCCAAGGTGTAATAACGGTACAGCGTGTGCCCAAAAATAATATCAGCAAAGGAGAGTGCTCCTCCTCCTAAATAGTCATCATCACCCAAGCGATTTTCTGCAATCGCCATCAGCTTGCCCAGCGTAACAATGGCCCGCTCGACACTCTCGTAATCTCGGTCGGCGGCGGGTGTGCGAATAAGCTGCCAGAACACATCATAGATGATGGTTTTTGAAACTGTGGTTTTTGACCATTCAGCCCACTGATCGAGTTCTGCGCGGGTCGTCGCATTGGCAGGCCAAAAGCTTTCATCACCATATTTTGCCGCAAGATATCGAACGATCGCGCAGCTTTCAAAAAGCGTCAGATCATCGTCACGTATGGCCGGGACCAGCCCCATCGGGTTTATCGTCAGAAACTCGTTTGTATCAGTGCCACCAAAAACCCCACCGGCATCATGACGAACATGATCAAGGCCCAGCTCCGCCACCGTCCACATGACGGTTTGCACATTGGAAGAGGTCTTGCGCCCCCAGATCTCGATCTTGCTCACTGTCAAAACTCCCTCTTAATCCTGTCCACGTGGAACAACTTCATAGCCTGCTTCTTCGGGCTCATCATCAACCATCTCTACAGGGAAACCATCGGCCAAAACCTCAAAACCCATCGCATCTTCAAGCCTCTTGATGATGTTGGGCGACAGTTCACGCGGACCGAAGCGGGCCTCACCATCCGCGAAAATATCAACGATGAGAGGCGACACCTCCAACGGCACATTATGGCGCTCCGCAATCTGCTGGAAAAGACCAATATCCTTGGAGACCAGGTCCATGGTGAAAGAGATATCCCGACTGCCGTTCAAAATAACCTGCCCTTCCGTCTCAGCAACAAACGATGTCCCTGAAGAAATAGCGATAGCCTCATATGTTGTTGCCAGATCGAGACCGGCGGCCTTCATCGTTGCCATTGCTTCGCAAACGGTGATCAGGTTGGCGGTTGCCAGATAGTTGGTCATCACCTTGAGTGTCGATGCCGTTCCTATATCACCGGTGTGCAGAACCCGTCGTCCCAGAGTGGTCAGCAGAGGCAACATACGGTCAAATGTTGATCGGTCGCATCCCGCAAAAATAGAGATATTACCCGTCACCGCCCGGTGGCAGCCACCTGAAACGGGACATTCAATTGCGGACCCACCCTTGGCTTCAACAAGCTTTGCCAGCCGTTTGACCTCTTCGACATCCGTGGTCGACATCTCAGCCCAAATCTTGCCCGGTCCCATTCCCGCGAGAATACCGTCTTCGGCCTCCATCACTGCAGCACACGCAGCCGGCGACGGTAGACAGGTGATGACAAGATCGCAATCGCGCGCCATCTCTGCAGGGCTGTCAGCCCAGTGGGCGCCTAGATCGAGAAACGGCTGCGCGACCGACTTGTCGAGGTCCCGCACGGTTGTATCGAAGCCATTGCGCAACAATGAGCCAGCCAGCTTGCCTCCAACATTGCCCAGCCCAATAAATCCAACCTTCATTATATTATCCCCCAGCGAAGCGATTTTCTTCCGCATAATTATAAGGCTGATCCTGCATCTCCAGATGCAGGCGTTTCTCCTCATAAGGATGATTCAGCGCGACTTCTTCATTCAGTTCATGGCCAAGGCCTGGCCGGTTTGACGGAATGACATACCCGTCTTCCCACCGGATCGGTTGGTCCAGAAGTTCTGCATGAAACCCTCCAAATTGTTGAATGGATTCAAGAATCAGGAAGTTGGGAATGGATGCAGAAAACTGGATATTTGCAAGCGCTTCGAGCGGTCCGCAATAGAGATGAGGTGCCATTTGCGCATAATGCGTTTCTGCAAGTGCAGCGATTTTCTTGGCTTCCCAAATACCCCCAACACGCCCTAGCGCCGGTTGCAGGATAGAGGCTGCACCAGTCTGCAAAACCCGGGCGAATTCATATTTGGTCGTCAACCGTTCGCCCGTTGCAATTGGCACTTTGGAATTGACCGCGACCTTTGCCATTTCTTCCGGCATTTCCGGCGGAGTTGGTTCTTCAAACCAGAGCGGTTCGTAAGGTTCCAGGCGTCGCGCCATGCGGATCGCACCACTGGTTGTGAACTGTCCATGGGTGCCAAACAGCAGGTCCGCCCGTGTGCCAACAGCCTCGCGGATCGCGCGACAAAACCGTTCCGAGCGCTCAAGATCGACCATGGCAGGCTGGTGCGGGTCGTTGACGGTATAAGGGCCGGCAGGATCAAATTTCACAGCGGTAAAACCCTGGTCGACATACTCCAAAGCGCGTTGCGCCGATAAATCACAGTCGTTGTAAAAGGTCGCCGGGTCCTGATCATCACCAGGGTAAAGGTAGGTATAGGAACGGATGCGTTCGTTGACCAACCCGCCAATCAGCTGATAAATCGGGCGGTCGAGCGCCTTGCCGACAATATCCCAGCAGGCCATCTCGATACCGGAAAAAGCCCCCATCACCGTGGGGTCTGGCCGCTGCGAAAATCCCGATGAATGAAAGCGGCGAAACATCCGCTCGATATCGGAGGGAGCAAGCCCGAGACAGTGGCGGGCAAAAAGGTCTTCAGCCACAGCGCACTGCACCTGTGGCCCAACACTTCCCGCATACATCTCCCCATATCCAACAATGCCATTGTCGGTGGTTACCTTCACAAATAGAAAATAACGGCCACCAAAGGACGGCGGCGGATTACCGACAACAAAGGTTTTGATATCCTTCAGTTTCATTGCGGTGTCCTTGCCGGCTTATCTTTCTATCGGTGATGTTCACACAATCATTATTTCCTCATTTGCGAAAGTGGGATTTGCGCCAGCCAAAGTCGTCGGCTTGTCGCTCAGCGCGATTGGCTCTTGGGGTGAAGAAAGCAAGATATCCAAGAGTCGGGCGACTGGTCGCAAGCAAGACCAGTTCGTACAGGCCTGTCACAGCAAGTGTGTCAGGCTTGCAATCCGATCTGTAGCAATGCCGTTTGCCTGCTGAAAGTCATAGACGGCACTCTCAATTCCCGCGGTAAAATCACCTGAAGCTTCTATTCCGGGTTCCCTTTGGGCTGCTTCATCAGCACGTCTATAAGGCCTCTTTTTCAGCAGGGGCTGGCCCGCTCACGCTTTTGATTGAATCATGACACGGTGCGGGAATGGGATTTCGATTTTCTGGCGATTAAGCTCTTCCTTGACGGCTTGCGGCAATGAATAGCGCACATCGAAATAGTGCTCTCCCTTGCAAAACGGCCGAACAACAATATCGACGGACGAGTCAGACAGTTTGTCCACCGCGATCCAGGGTTCAGGATCACTCAGTACGTTGGAATTAGCTTTAACAGCCTTGAGAATCGCTTTCTTCGCCTTCTCCAGATCGGCGCTGTAGCCGACCGCAAAAGTCAGATCGACGCCTCGGACCGGATGATAACTATGGTTCGTGATTTTTGTGCCCCACAACTCGCTGTTTGGAACAATAATATGCTGGTTGTCAAAGGTAATAAGGTCGGTCGTGAACAGCGTGATTGATTCCACTTTGCCGAATACATCGGCTCCATCGATGAAATCCCCAACCCGGAATGGTCTGAACAGAAGCAACATCACCCCAGCCGCCAGGTTTGACAGGGTGCCTTGTAGCGCAAGACCAATTGCAAGACCCGCTGCACCAATCAAGGCAACCAGAGATGTGGTGGTGATGCCAAAACGCTCAAGCACCATAATTCCGGCAAATGCGAGAATCGCATAGCGGGCCAGCGAGCCCAAGAATTCAAAGAGGGTATCATCAAGCGCCTCATTGGAATTGGCAACACGCGTAATCAATTTCTTGACGAAACCCGCAACCACGAACGCCACTACTATGATGACGATTGCCATCACTATGTTCATCCCGTTTTCTGCAAACCAGGTGATGCCACCACCTACTTGTTCAACCGCATTGCTTTCCATGAGTAGATCTCCCCAATATCTTACGTTACGTAATCTGATATCATACAAATCAGGCTGCCGATAGAGCAATAATTAGATTTGTTGCTCCTCCCATCGGACTCACTCGCACAAGACGACCCGGTTCAAGGGAGAGCTGATCGAGGGCGGTACGTCCGTACTTCAAACAAAGAGACCTTCGCTTTGATACGGACCCATGACACGATGCCGCCTGTTGCCATTCGACCACGCCTTGAGGTTTTTTGATCAAACGGCTGTCTTTTTCGTCTACTTATCCACGCTTGCAGGGTTGCCCTGCTTGTTGCTCTACAATCGCTTAACTATGCTTTTTTCATGAGCATTTTGAGTATCGATACGCGGCGGGCAAACGCGGAAGATGCCTTCGGAATTTCCGGAGTTCATGATGCTTCATGGAAACAGGCCTATACGGGCCTGATCCCTCATAAAGCACTTCAAACCATGATCCGCAGGCGTGACCCGAAGTGGTGGGAACGGGCAATCAGTCACTCAACCCGCATTCTGGTTCTGGAATCGATGGGGCAGATTGTTGGTTA
Organism: uncultured Rhizobiaceae group bacterium; assembly: GCA_937930635.1. GTDB lineage: Bacteria > Pseudomonadota > Alphaproteobacteria > Rhizobiales > Rhizobiaceae > Pseudahrensia. Next base: position 16,881 of record CALHCF010000018.1, on the reverse strand, counting down.
TGCGACGCTGGGCTCCAATCGCGTTGCCACCTTGCCCCAGCAGGGCGAAATCTATGAGCTTTATCTGCTGCCGGAATATCAGGGAATTGGCCTCGGCAAGCGCCTTTTTCTGGCCGCCCGAAAAGAACTTGCAGCTTTGAACCTTAAGGGTTGTGTGGTCTGGGTTCTGGAAGAAAATGACCCGGCTGTTGCCTTCTATCTAAATGCTGGCGGCACCGAAATTGCCGAAGGCAACGAGACCTTCAGCGGCAAAACTCTTCAAAAGAAGGCTTTTGCCTGGAACTAAACGCCGGCTTCCACGTTATTTAGATGCTTCGCATCCTTTGCTGATTAGTGTTTCCAGCTTCAGCAAGCAGACAATTTTATGCGGGATCACCAGTTTGCAGGTTTCAGAGACCACTATGAAAAATTTGATGAAACTCACTCTCGTCGGCTTCCTCTTTCTTGTTGGCGCACAGGTTCAGCAAGTTCATGCCAGAGCTATGAATCCTTCTGAAGTTCGGGCAGCGATGTTGGGAAAGACCATAGTGGCCCGCCGATGGGGCGTTTCGATCCGTCTGAAATACCGGCACAATGGTACAGTGGGAGCGTCATCACTTCTTGGATCAAACAAGGGAACCTGGTACTTCCGTGGCAACCGCGTCTGCACGGTGTTCCCCAAGGGACCAGGAGCCGGGTCTGCTTGTGTCACCTTTACCCGTACGGGCAAAAACAGCTTTGTATCCTCAAAGGGTGTGCATTTTTCTGCGTATTGAACGAAAAGACCAGGAACCCTCACCATCATAGATGGCGCAGCAGCCCCAACGCATTGTCTTGATACGCTGTTTTCTCATCCCAGCCGATTCGCAAACACAAGAGTTTGCCCAAAACCTGCGGGAAGCTCACGGGTCTTTTGCAGCCCGAACCTTCTCAAATCTGCATGATGGTGACACCTGATCCCGTTCTCATCTGACAACGGGATGGACAAAATCACCTGGAGAAGTTCACCCCAACCGCGCTGGCGATGGTGGTGTTCAGGAAAACTTTCGCGAACATGATCGCCAGAAGAAGCACAATAGGTGAAATGTCGATTGAACCGAGGTTTGGCATGAAACGACGAATGCGCCGTAAAACCGGCTCGGTCGCCTCGTAGAGAAATCCGCTAACGGCCGCGACAAACTGATTTCCGGCATTGACGACGCCAAAGGCAAACAGCCATGAAAAAACAACCGATGCGATGACTATCCACCAATAGATATCGAGAATTGCATTGAGGACAACGAAAACCGCAGTCATGATGTATCCCTTGAACGGGCGCCCATGCGCCACGTGACTTGTTGACGTTCACCTATCCATTCGCGCCGCAAATCTCAAGAGTTGAGCGTGATTTGGAGGGCTTTTCGGGGAATACCAGATGGCAGACAAGAAACCGGCGATCATCGTCATCTCCAGCCATGTGGTACGGGGAACCGTGGGTAATCGTGCCGCTGCATTCGCGCTGGAAGTTTTAGGCTACCCTGTCTGGATCGTCCCGACCATAACCCTGCCCTGGCACCCAGGCCACAATCAAGCCGCCGGACATGGTTCCCGCATTGTGCCTGAGCCGGAAGCGTTCAACACGCTGATCAACGATCTGATAAACGCTCCCTGGCTTGGCGAAGTTGGTGCAGTCTTGTCTGGTTATCTCGGTAATTCGCAACAAGTCGCACCAGTCGCGCGACTGGTCGATGCAGTAAAGACCGTAAACTCGGAAGCGCTCTATACGCTTGATCCCGTGATCGGCGATGGCGAACAGCTTTATGTTCCAGAGTCGCAAGCCGCCGCTATTCGCAACCATCTTTTGCCGAAAGCCGATCTTGTCACCCCCAATCCGTTCGAACTCGCCTGGCTCGCAGGAAGCCCACCACTCACCAACAATGAAGAGCTGCTCCATGCTGCCGGTTTGCTCGGTGTTCCGATCACTGTTGCCACATCCGCCTTCGCGATGATGCAGGGCCATACCGGTAATCTTCTTGTGAATGGAGATAAGACACTGCTTGCCGAACACCCTTATATGCCCGGCCCGCCCAACGGGCTTGGCGACCTTACGGCAGCGCTCATGCTTGGGAACTTGCTGAAAACCGGAAACGCGGCCAAAGCGCTGGAAAAAACATCAGCTTCGGTTTTTGAGACCATGGCGGCGGCGGCCCGCACAGGGGCCGACGAACTAACACTGGAATCCAATCTAGAAAGTCTGCGCAACCCGCGCGCGCAGGTAGGCATGCGCACTTTGTTGAATAAAAATATCTAGGGCATTTTCATGTTCGACTGATGCGCGAAACAGTTCAGCCGCCACTGACACGCTCAATATCTGCCCCAACGGCTGACAGTTTTTCTTCCAGAAGCTCAAACCCCCGGTCGAGATGATAGACCCGGTTAACCTCCGTCTCGCCGTCAGCAACCAGCCCTGCAATAACCAGCGACATGGAGGCGCGAAGGTCTGTTGCCATAACGGGCGCCCCTGAGAGGCGCTCCACGCCGGTCACCGTAGCGGTTTGCCCATCAATGGAAATGTTGGCACCAAGACGCGCCAGTTCCTGCACATGCATGAACCTGTTTTCAAAGATCATTTCCTTGACGTGGCTCACACCACTGGCGCGGGTAACAAGCGCCATGTATTGAGCTTGCAGATCGGTTGGAAACCCGGGGAAAGGATCGGTTGTAAAATCAACGGGTTGAATTTCTCCGCTCTTCCGGCTTACCCGCAGACCTTCATTGGTCATGGCAACGCTGGTGCCGGTTTTTTCCAGCGTATCAAGCGCCACCTGCAACAGTTCGGTACGGGCATTTTTCAGCAACACATCGCCACCAGCCATCGCGACACAGGCAGCAAAAGTTCCTGTTTCGATACGGTCTGGCAGCACCTCATGGTTGGCACCATGTAGGGAGGTTACACCACGGATCGTCAGGGTCGATGAACCAATGCCGGAGATATCAGCGCCCATTGCATTAAGGCAGTTGGCGAGGTCGCCGACCTCGGGTTCCCGTGCTGCATTTTCAATAACCGTCTCCCCATCCGCCAGCGTCGCCGCCATCAACATGACATGCGTCGCCCCAACAGAGACCTTTGGAAACCGGAAACGCGCGCCTTTCAAACCATTAGCGGGAGCCTTTGCATTGACATAGCCGGCATCAATGTCGAATTCGGCACCAAGCGCTTCCAGACTTTCAATAAACAAATCAATGGGTCTTGTGCCAATCGCGCATCCACCCGGCAAGGAGACGCGAGCAACACCGGAGCGCGCCAAAAGCGGGCCAATCACCCAAAAACTCGCCCGCATCTTGCGCACCAGATCATAGGGCGCGGTGGTGTCAACAATTTCACTGGCCTGAAATGCGATTCGCTGGCCTGTCATGTCAGTATCGCCCGGGCGCTTCCCCATGACGCGATAATCAACTCCGTGATTGGACAGGATGCTTTTCAGCGCCTCCACATCAGCGAGGCGCGGCATGTTTTCCAGCGTCAGCGGCTCGCTTGTCAAAAGAGAAGCGATCATTAGGGGCAATGCAGCATTCTTGGCACCGGAGATAGGAATAGTGCCGTTCAAAGCGCCATTACCGCGAATTAGAATTTTGTCCATGAGGGAGCCTCAATGATAAAATGCGAAAAAGTCGCAAACGCGGTGGGCCGATTCCAAGCCATCATCACCGATAGCAAAAAACGGTCAGAACTAAGAAATACAACTCACCAAAGAAGAAACCGTGATTTAGGGCAAAGCGGCAGTTACAGCAACATTTTGTCGCTCAAAAGGCTTAACGGCTGAGGAAATCAATATCTGTGGGCATCAACTGTTTGAATCATCCGCGGCCGTGACACTTCCCTCATCCGCGACTGTCCCTTCGTCGCGCAGTGCACGAGCCTTTTGCTTTCGCCGTTGCAGATTGTTCCGCAGAGCAGCCTTGAGACGTTTTTCTCGTCTTTCGGCTTCTGACAACGCTGGTTTTTCAGGCTCGTTATCCATGCCGATATTTTGCCACGGGGTGCCCGGATTTACCAGTTGAAGGGATAACGAATCCAGCATTTCTGTTTCGCCAACAAAGATATCGCCACGCCAGCTTTGGTGCTTGCAAGCACTAAAGCCATATGGCATGAGCCTGACCGTTCGCTGGTCATTCAGATCGGCCCAACAAATGCTGTTGTAGCTCAGGGGTAGAGCACCTCATTGGTAATGAGGAGGTCGGGAGTTCAAATCTCCCCAACAGCACCAGGCTTTCCAGTTTTTGTGACAAGGGATTAATCGCTTTGTCCCGATCCCACGAACAACTGCGTCTGCACACTTAACCGTCACTTATTATCAGGCCCCAGACTGCGGCTACGACAATGATTGCGCCACCCATGAAGCCAGCTGTTGTCAAGTTGGTTCCGACAATCAGCCAGGCACTTACTGTTGCGACCAGGATCTCACTCATTGTCAGCAGAGCAGCCGTGGTTGAGGGAACCATACGCGCACCCCAGACCTGACCAAACATCGATGGCCACAACAAAAATGCGCCTAAGGCAAATGCAATGCTCAGGTTTGCCGGATTCAAGTTGAGGCTGTTTTCAACCGTGGATCGATCAATGCCTGAGAGATGGAAGAAAACCGCAAAGGCGAGTGCGATTGGCGCTCCAAACAGGAACGGCGCAGTGGTTGCTGCGACGGGATCAATATCTGGCGCACCGCGCAAGAGCGTGAGAGACAAGCCCCAGAAAAATCCTGCAAGAAGACCAAACCAATCACCCATTGCCCGGGGTACAGGCAGGTTGCCGTCGCCACCCAACAAGAGAAAAAGGCCGCCCAGAGCGAGCACCACAACAGCCATCTGAGAGCGGGAGATGGAAACGCCGTAGAGCAGACGGGCGGAAAGCATTGACCAGATCGGAAGCAGGTAGAAAAGGAAAATCACCCGCACCACATCCGACAGGATCATCCCGGCAAAATAGAAGACAGTCGATATGCCAATCCCCAATCCGATCGTGCAAAATGCACGCCGATTGCCATCAAGACGGGGTCGAAAATGCAGCAGCGGAAACAAACTAACGATTGCTGTCGCGCCCAATACCAAAGTGACGGCCCAAAGACCGGGGATTCCGTTTTGGTCCAGCAGCCTTAGCGGATACCAGAACAGCCCCCACAGACCCGCACCCGCCGCTATGGCATATCCGCCTCTGCGATGTAGGGACCGGTGCGGATCGATTGACGGGTTGGTCAAGCCTTCACTCAAGCTTAAAATTGGTCTAGATTGGTCATCGAGATTGAACAGGAATCGTCATTGATGTCCAGCCAATTCCGAGTTGCCTGCATTCAGAACTGCGCCACGCCCAACGTCGATGAGAATATCGATATTTGTCTTTCGATTGCCCGGGACGCGGCGGCTGATGGCGCAAACATTATTGCGACTGCCGAATATTTCTCCGGCCTGAAAACTGAAGATGGCAAGTTTATTCCATCAGCATTTCGGGAAGAGGAACATCCGGTGCTTCCTGCCTTTGCTGATGCTGCCCGAGAGCTGAATGTCTGGTTTCTTCTGGGTTCCGTGGGCGTAAAAAATGACGATGGGCGGATATCAAACCGCTCTTATCTGGTTTCGGCCAAGGGAGACGTTGTTGCTCGATACAACAAGATCCACATGTTTGATGTCGATCTGGAACAGGGTTCCTATCGGGAGTCGGCCACCATTTCTCCGGGGAACGAAGCTGTTGTCGCTGACACACCTTTTGGCAAGATCGGTTTATCGATCTGCTACGATTTGCGTTTTGCAGCACTCTACAGAACGCTGTCTCGTCTCGGTGCGCAAATGCTTGCCACACCGGCAGCGTTCACGAAAGTTACCGGAGAAGCGCATTGGCATGTCCTCCAGCGTGCCCGGGCTATTGAACACGGCGCCTATGTAATCGCACCCTGTCAGCATGGTGATATTGTTGGCGGCGGAAGCTGCTACGGGCATTCGCTTATTGTCGACCCGTGGGGAGAAGTTCTGGCGGATGGCGGTGAAGGGGACGGATTTGTTGCAGCCGATATCGATCTTGCAAAAGTTGATGAGGCGCGCAGGCGCATCCCGGCGCTGAGCCACGATCGCCAGTTTGTAGGAGTTTCCTCTGCCAATGATCGGTTTGAGGGTGAACTTCAAACCACAAGTTATGGGGATTCCGGCGTTCCCATCAGATCCGCATGAGCAAGAGCCATGTGATCATTAAGCGCGTCAATCGCCAGCGCTGCATCACGGGACTTTAGTCCCTTCAGAATACGCCGGTGATGATCGTTATACATGCGTATCTTTTCCGGGCTGAGAACCTGCTCACGGGCCGCGCGCCACTGTGAATGGGTACGCACTTCATTAATCTGGTCATAGAGTTGAACAATCAGCGGGTTGCCCGATGCTTTTGCAAGCGAAAGATGAAACTCGCTGTCGTATTGGGTAAACAGGTCTTTATCTTGATGTGACAATTCAAGCCGAGCAAGAACGCTTTCCATCCTTTCGATGTCACGCGCAGTGGCATGGACTACGGCCAACCGGGCCATCTGCCGTTCAAAACCGATACGGGCGTCAATCAGTTGCAACGGGCTGATTTGCTCGATGACGGCCTCAACATTGATTTCCGAGGGGCCGGAATAGCTCACAAATGTACCGCTCCCGACTCTGCGGGTCACGAGGCCATCGATTTCTAGCTGCTCAAGAGCTTTGCGAATGGTGCTGCGCGACGCGGCGTAGGTCTCGCTTAATTCCCGCTCAGGAGGCAACTGATCCCCATCAGCGAGCGCGCCGGACCGGATCGCCTTTTTAATCTGGGTCGAAATTGAGCGGGCACCCCAGTTCGATCTGGTTTCTGCTACCAATCCGTTCATAACGCAGTATGTGTTTTCCCCTCAACAGCTGTGGACAACCTGTTTTTGCTTTCGATTCAATTCGCTAGCAACAGTATTCATCCTATTACTGTTACCGCGCAATCAGCTCACTTTAGAGTTAGGTAGTTCTTGTAGCTAGTTTTTGCAATGTAGGCAGCTGGAAACACCACCAAATGGCTGGCTTCTGAACAATCGTCCACAAATGCCGAAAAATTCAACCTTTGGGAGAATCAAGGGTTGTCAAAATTGGTATGCCATTGGTAGGCTAAAGGTTCAAACCAACCTGAGGCAATGGGAGAGGCTCAGTGGCTATGGATATCGAGAAGTTTGTTGAGGCCAAAGGCCGCGACGAAAAGGTTAAACAGGTACGCGAGAAAATCAACGAACTGGGTATTGAATATCTTTATCTCCAGTTTGTGTCTGTAACCGGCAAAATTATGGGCAAGGGTATTCCCTCCGATCATTGGGAACAGGTCGCCCAAAAAGGCTTCCAGCTTGTTTACGGCGCCACCATGAACCTGTTCACAGACCGTGCAGGCAATTACATGGGCTATGGTCCCGAGGCCGCGGAACTTGTGGGAATCCCCGAGCCGGAAACCTTCATGCAACTGCCCTGGGCACCCGAGATCGGTCGCTTCTACTGCACGCTTTTTCGAAACAGAGAAGAAAAAGAAGATCCCGGCGGATATTTGACGGCAGATTGCCGCGGCAATTTGCGCCGTATGCACGACGAGTTCCAGAAGAAGCACGGGCGGCAGCTGCGTATCGGTACTGAGCCTGAAATGATGTGGCTGAAGTTTGACGAGAACGGCAAACCGAAGGACGGATTTTCCAAACCTTATTGCTACCACATTGACCAGTTCGAAAGCCTGCGTCCCGTTTCCCTTCAGGTGATCCGTTATGCCCGAAAGATGGGTCTAGATATGATCCAGGGTGATCATGAGGATGCACCAGGCCAGCTGGAATTGAACTGGATGTTCGATGATGTGCTGCGCAATGCGGACCGTCTGACCACCTATCGCCAGATATGTGCCCAGGTTGCCCGCGAACACGGAATCTTCGCCTGTTTCATGACCAAGCCTTTCATGGGGGTCTCAGCATCTGGCTGTCACCACAACATGTCCCTGTGGCGCGGCGGCAAAGACGAATTTGCGCCTGTGGGCAATGATCCCAAAAATCTGCCGGGCATGAAAGACAATTACATGTATATCCGCGGCGGTGAAAACACCTTCATGCCGGATAACGACGACCCGCAAATGCCAGGTAAAGAGGGCCTGGAGGCCATCGGTGGAGTGGTACATAACCTGCAGGCCCTGACAGCTGTCGGTTGTTCCACCGTCAATTCTTATCGCCGTCTCTGGGATACCGGCTTCTGGGCACCTGTCTTTGCGGACTGGGGTTTCCAGAACCGTACAACCGGTCTTCGTGTTTCGGCTCCGGGTCGGTTTGAATACCGTTCGGTGGATTCGATGGTTAACCCCTATCTGATGGGGTCCACGCTTTTGGCAGCAATGGATGATGGTATCGACAACCAGCTTGACCCTGGTGAGCCTGAAGAACGCAACATTTACGATGCGATCAAAGAGGGTAAGGATGTCAAGAAGCTGCCGATGTCTCTGGGCGAAGCATTGGTTCATCTTGAAAATAGTGAGGTGGTTCGACGTGGAATGCCAGGCGAGATGTATCGCCTGTTCCACGAATACAAGCACGACGAATATGCACGCTTCATGTCCACTGTCACCGATTGGGACAACGACACCTATATGGAGTGCCTGCCGTAAGGGCGCTCTAATCGCAAATAACTGAATGCCGACAGCTTAGCTTGTCGGCCTGTAAACCAACAGGAGAAATGTGCCCATGTGCGGAATAGCAGGGCTTATTCATCGCAAAGGCTCGAGCAATGTCGGTCAGGAAATGACCAACATGTTACAAGCTCTCAAACATCGTGGACCGGACTCAACCGGGTTCGCAATCTACGGTGAGCCGGATGAAAACACTTTTGTTTTGCGATTCAAAGTCGCCGAACAGGAGGATCTCAGTGCATCACTGAAAATGGGCGACGAGATTGCTGCGCGTAAGCAGAAGGTTGATGAAACCCTCAAGGACCTTGGAGTGAAAGTCAAAGAGCTCGAAGAGGCGACCGAATACGCGTTTCGATATGAGATTCAATACAGCGGCGATATGCAACGACTTGCCGACCATATCGAGGACATAGAGGGCGCTGAAATCCTTTCGATTGGGGCTTCTTTGGAACTCATCAAAGATCTCGGCGATGCTTCGGTGGTTTCAAAAGCTTACGGGCTGGATGATTTCACTGGCACACATGGGATCGGGCATACCAGAATGGCCACCGAGTCGGATGTCGATATCCGGTCGGCCCACCCGTACTGGGCCTACCCTTACAGCGATATCGCTGTCGTCCATAACGGTCAGCTCACAAACTATTGGCTGATGCGCCGGCAACTTGAGCGCGAAGGTCAGCGCTTTGTTTCCAACTGCGATTCTGAATTGCTGGCAGTTTATGTCGCAACGCATCTGGAAAAGGGTTTCAGCCTGGAAGAAACGTTGCGAAAGTCCATTGATGAGATCGATGGAGTGTTTACCTATCTGGTCACAACGAAAGACCAATTGGGCATGGCCAAAGATTCAATGGCTGCCAAACCCATGGTTCTTTACGAGAGCGATGACATGGTCGCACTCGCCTCTGAGGAGGTCGCGATCCGTGCAATTATTCCGCATGAAATTGATACCTGGGACCCTTATGATGAGGAGGTTAGAGTATGGCAGGCGTAGATATCTCTCATGAAATGGGGCTGCACACTGAGCCTCTTAAGGGACGTGACATCAAAACGATGTTCTCTCTGGAGAACGAAGGGACATATGCCTACGCCTTCGCCCCGGATGTGGATTTCAACAAACGCGGTTCGGTTGATTGTGAAGGCAAGGAAGCGACTGAAATCAACGGAGAAATCCGCGAGCTGATCGAGAGTGGTCACGGCACAATTGTGCTCGACAATCCAGGAGCAAAACACTCGATCATCGTTGGTATTCTTCATCGAATGAATTTCATCGTAAACGGTTCGCTCGGTTATTTCGGCTGCGGCCTGCTGGATGGTCCCACCGTTCGTATTTCAGGACGCGTTGGCTGGTCTTTTTGCGAAAACATGATGGCCGGGGTTTGCGTCGTTGAAAAGAATGCGGGTTCGACCTTTGGTGCCGCCATCAGGGGCGGAGACCTTGTTTGCAAGGGCTCTGTCGGATCGCGCACCGGTATCGATCAGAAAGGCGGCACTATTCTGGTCGGGGGCGATACCGGTGCGTTTTCCGGTTTCATGATGCAACGCGGACGCATGGTGGTGTGCGGCAATGCAGGAAAGAACCTGGGCGACTCAATGTATGACGGTACGATCTATGTCGGCGGAGAGATCCGCGATCTTGGCGTTGATGCAGTACCCGCAGACCTGACCGATCTCGACAAAGCCTGGCTAACGCGCAAGCTGACACAGTACGAGATGATGCCCGAAAATGGTGTTGACCATTTTACCAAAATTGTCGCTGGCAAACAGCTGTGGAGTTACGACAACCTCGAACCATCAGAGAAGAAGCTGGTTCTTTAAGGCCGCCTCTGCTGTGGAATAGAAAGGCATATCAATGCTCGATAAATCAAAACCGAAAACGGGCTTCTCCAAGCTTCAGGCAGAGAAGAAATATAAACTCGGCTCCTCGTCGGTATTTACGCCAGAGGTTGTAAACGACATCCACATCAAGTCGGAGCTTGGCCGTTATCGGATGCGCGGTTTCTCGCTGTTCAAGAAGATCCCACATTGGGATGATCTGACATTTCTGCCAGGAACGCTGACCCGTTTTGTCATTGAAGGTTATCGCGAAAAATGCCTGACCAAAACGGTTATCGGCCCGCGCGCGAAACGTCCAATTGAGTTGGATATCCCGGTTTATATTACCGGCATGAGCTTCGGCGCCTTGTCTTTTGAAGCCAAGACCGCACTGGCGCGAGGCGCAACCATGGCCGGTTCGGCAACCTGCTCTGGAGAAGGGGGGATGATCCCCGACGAACGGCGCTACTCATCAAAATGGTTTTATCAGTGTATTCAGTCGCGTTACGGTTTTAACCCGCATCATCTGCAATTGGCCGATGGCTGTGAGTTCTTCATTGGACAAGGTTGCAAGGTCGGACTTGGCGGCCACCTTATGGGCCAGAAAGTGACAGATCAGGTGGCGGAAATGCGTTCGCTTCCCGCCGGTATTGATCAACGCTCACCGGCCCGCCACCCCGACTGGCTTGGCCCGGATGATCTGGCGCTCAAGATTCAGGAAATACGTGAAGCAACCGATTGGCAGATTCCCATCCAGCTCAAGCTTGGCGCTGCGCGAGTGTATGATGATGTGCGCATGGCAGCGAAATGCGACCCGGACTCCATCTACATTGACGGTATGGAAGGCGGCACGGGCGCGGGACCGCATCTGGCAACAGAAGAGACCGGTGTGCCTGGCATGGCAGCAATACGACAGGCGCGTCGGGCTATCGATGACATCGGCAAGCGTGGGGAAATCTCGCTGGTCTATGCAGGTGGCATACGAAACGGGGGAGATATCGCGAAGGCCATGGCTCTTGGAGCCGATGCCATCGCTATCGGTCATTCCGCGATGATGGCGCTAAACTGCAACAAGGACATTCCAGAGGCTGATTATCCCTCTGAAATGGGTGTCGAAGCTGGTGAATGTTACCACTGCCATACGGGCCGTTGTCCGGTTGGCGTGGCGACCCAGGACCCTGAATTGCGCAAACGTCTTGACCCCGACGAAGCCGCCGAACGCGTCTACAACTTCCTGCATACGCTGACCATGGAAGCGCAAATGATGGCGCGTGCCTGCGGCAAAACCAACATCCACTCGCTGGAACCGGAAGATCTCGCTGCTTTGACAATGGAAGCCTCCGCCATCGCGCAGGTTCCACTGGCAGGCACGGAATACACGGTCGGCGTTGACGATTATCACCACATCTAAGGAAGGCTGACCAAATGGCTGGAACAAGCTATAAAGGCGCGGAAATAGAGGATGTCGATCACTTCCTTAAAGGCGGTGGGATCGATTCTGAGCGCGAACAAACTATCGGGCAGCACATTGGCTATCGCTATGATGTCAACCTTCTGCCCGACTACGACCGTCTGACAGATTTCCTCAAAGGCTATATCGAGTTCATGGGGTGGGATGACCTGAACTGGCTGGAAGACGTGCATATGGGATATGATGATGGCAAGCCGGCCGTTTTCGATCGCAACATCAACGGCTGGGTCGCCATTCCTGAAAGTTATGATCTGCCGGACAACCAACAAGACCGGGATATGATTGCCCGTGAACTGCTGATCAAATTTCAGATGTCACCCGATCACCCTATGGTTCAGTTGAACAAGGCCTACCGGAAATTCTAAACCTGAAATTGGCTTGAAGACACAGGTCCGTTGGTAACAAACCAGCGGGCCTTTTTTGTCGGTACGGAGTTCAGATCATGACCGATCACAAAATTGAACTATACAATCTGGATGACCCCACAGGCGGCATCTTCAGGAAACTTGCTGAAGGCATGATCACACAAATCTACCCTGGTGAGAAAGCCATGCTCTCAATAGCGCGCATAGAACCGCATGCCATGGGAACCATGCACAACCATCCCGAAGAGCAGTGGGGCGTTATGTTGGAAGGCAGTGCCATCCGCTACCAGGGGGAAACTGAGTTCGAAATCGGCAAAGGCGACTTCTGGCGCACGCCGCCCAATGTGCCTCACACCATGAAGGCCGGCCCCGATGGTGCAGTGATCCTCGACATATTTGCACCAATTCGCGAAGAGTATTTGCAAGCAGGAGAAGGTTTTTCCGGCCAGAGCGTTTCAGCTTCCAACTGACACGAACGTCGCTTGAGCTGCGCGGCTTTTATGTGCTGCGCCCTTACAGAAGCATTTGATGGCGTCGAATTACCACGAGCGAAAACCAACCGGACTGTTTACGACTTCAACCAACATTCTTTTGTCGCTGTTCCAGCAGCGCCACGGCTTCATCCCAATCCGGCTGGAAACCGATAATTTCGATATCGTCACCAATATTTGGATTGAAGACCCGGTTGTGCCAGAGGGTTGCCTGATAGGCTTCCTCCTCCACGGCAAGTAACCGCAAGCGGCAGGGAATGCGATAGTTTTGATTAAACTGCTCGAACTCAAGTGCGCATTTACCTTCGATCATAAGCCTTTCCACCAGCGCGGAATGCGCCCCAAAAAGACCAGTCATTTCATCTGAAAACTCGATCGCCCGGTGATAGTGTGTCGACTGCAGGAAGGTCAGCGCTTTGTTGTAAACATCCTGGGGGTCATTGTGCTTTTGGGTCTGAAACTTGAGGAACTCCGTCGATTCAATGGGGTTCTCGCGTATCAGCAAAACAACAATGCCAGCCGATAGTTCCTCGCCTTCACCGTCAAGAACCCGGGGGCGCATTCCCTGGCTTGGGCGTCCTGCGTCTTCGCGCATTGCAATCTGCCGGATGCGACATTGCCAGGTTAAAAAGTGATTGCACAAATCATGTGGCTGCATGGAGATAATCCTCGAACAAAAAAAGGGCCGCAAAACGAGCGGCCCTTTTTGCTAAGTGACGGTAGAGCTACTTCGAATTTGCCCTTGATTCATGAAGATGGCCCATAACGCAAGCGAGCACACACAAGGCAATGGAAACCCAAAGCCAGAATGCCTCTCCCCCAGCGCCCGCATAGTAAGCGGCATCTTTCACCGCGTCCCAGGAACCTTCAAAAGGTGCACCCATTTGTAATCTCCTTTCTTGTAATTATCGCTATTCAGCCGGAACCGGAGACACGGGAATGCCTTCCGGATAGGCTGATGCCGGAACTTTTTTGGGATCCATTCCGGCAAGTTCGACACTTTCGCTTGTTCGCAGGATACCCATTGCATTGAAAAGCCATGCGAATGCAAAGCCGGGAATAAACCCGCAAAGCACCATCACGATTGCACCAACAAACTGACCAACGAAACTGGTTACTACTGCACCTTCCGCTGTTGTTGACGGGAAGCCCGCTGCAAAGATACCGACGCTCAGAACACCCACGACACCAAGAACACCATGGACCGTGACCGCACCCACGGCGTCATCAATCCCCAGTTTCTCAAGCATCCGTGCAGCCCATGGCATGATCCATGCACAGCTTACAAAGGCAATGCAGAAGGTAAGCGGTGGCCAATACAGGTCCAGCCCTGATGCGCATGAGATGATGCCGCCAAGTGCACCTGACATCATCCAGAAAGGATCGCGCGTTGTCATCCATGCACCGATGATCCCCCCGGCAAAAGCCATCAGGATGTTAAAGGTCAGCGCCGACAACGTCATGGGTGTTCCATAGATATTGGTGAACTCGGTGGTTGACCATGACCAGGCTTCGCCAGGATATATGAGGCAAGCCATCAGGAAGCCCCAGAAGCCGACGATGATTGTCATGAGACCTATCATCGTCATTGGCATCGAGTGACCGGCGATGTGATTGGTCGTCCCATCAGGGTTGTATTTACCAATCCGGGCGCCAAGCGGGATGAGAACACCCAGTGCAAAGAAACCTGCAACCGTGTGAACCACGCCAGAAGCACCCATGTCATGGAAACCCCATTTTTGAACCAGCCAGCCATCGGCATGCCAGCCCCAAGCTGCGGCCAGCACCCAGGCGAACGAGCCAAGAATGATGGCAAGAATGACAAACGGAACCAAGCGGATACGTTCAATAACTGAACCCGACATGATCGAGGCAGTGGTACAGGCAAATAGTGTAAATGCCCCCCAGAATACCCCGGTTGCATTGTCTCCAAGATGCGGCCCCATGACCGACCCGGCCGGATTAGCAGCACCGACAGCGTAAGCCCAGCCGGAGATTTCATTGGGGCCAACACCAAAATCAAAACCGGTGGGGAAAGCCCAATAGACGAACCAGCCGAAATAGTAGAATGTTGGGATCATGAAAGCGCAGGCGAGAATATTTTTCATTCCCGACGCCAGCACATTCTTCATCCTCGATGCACCCATTTCGTAGCCCAGAAAGCCAACGTGGATGAGAATCATCAGCGGTATTGTCAGATAATAATAGGTTTCAGCAGCCACCGTGTTTCCGGTTGCATTTGCTGCCTTGAGTGCGGCCAGTTCGGCCGCCAGTTTCGCGACTTGGTCTTCCATGGAACTCCTCCCTCCCATCGGAAAATGGTTTCTGCACCTCAACCTTTATTGGTTGTAATTGGTACGTCATTGGTACTTAAACACTGATGCGACAGTTTGACCAGCCTGCTTGTGGAAATCGCGCACTTCCATCGGCTACAGGGCGCGCCGATGCTCCAGCGGTGTTTCTCCAAAGCGGCTCTTGAAATACCGTGAAAGATGCGATGCCGACTGAAACCCGCATCCGGCGGCAATTTCCGTAACGCTTATGCTGGTCTGTTTAAGAAGTTCACTGGCGCGCAGCAGGCGCATTTCGCGATAATGCTGCGACGGGGAGGTGTTGAGGTGGCGGCGAAACACCCGGTCAAGTTGGCGGGTGCTTGTCCCGATAGCGATCCCGATCTGGCCAATGCTGAGGGGCGCTTCAAGATTGCCTTCCATCAAAAGGAGTGCGTCTGATAGCACTTTGTTGCGGCCTGCAAAGCGAAAGGCACTTGTCAGATGCTGCACCTGATTGTCGCCGCGAATGACATCATGAAAATAGTTGTCCGCAATGCGGGCAACACTTTCATCGCCAATCTGCGGGCGCAGCAGCCCAAGAAAAAGATCGAGACTGGCAGTGCCGCCAGCACAGGAAAATCTCTGCCCGTCGATCTCCAGAATGGAGACTCGTACATCCAGATGGGGAAACCGTTCTCTATAGGCTGTCTGGCATTTCCAATGAATGGTGGAGCGGTGGTTATCAAACAGGCCGGCTTCTGCCAGCAGATAGCCACCATCGGAGATAGTGCCCAGGCGAACGCCTTTGCGATCCAGCTGCTTAAGCCAATTTATCACAACATTGCTTGTGAAAAGATGGGTTCGCTCTCCGCCGCAGATCGCGAGCAGTCCCATGTCCGTTGGATCAGATATAGAAGTGGTGTTCAGTTCCAGGCCGCTCGATGAATCAACCGGACCACCTGTTTCACTGAACAAAGTCCATTGATAACTTTTGTCTTGTTGCCCGGTGTTTGCGGCACGCAACACGTCGATGGCACAGGACAGCGCCACGAGTGAAAAACCTGGAACCAGGAAAAAGCCAAAAGAAGTCAGAGACAATATTCAAATCAATCAGGAACAAACAGGCCTCACGATACCATTTCGTCTGATCTGTGGCCATAATTGTCTGATCAATCAGGCGAACGAATGCCTGGCTCCATCATGGTCCAATTAAGACCAGGCCTGAGCGTGCTAAAAAAATTGGCACACAAAAGGTTCAAATCGGTACGTTTTTGGATTGATTTCGACCTGTGATTGCCCAATACTGATTTTAGCAGTGCGGTTCAAAAACAAGTCGGTATCCACCCGATGTGACAGCTCTGTTGGATGTTGGTCACAATGACCGTGAAAGGGAGAAACCATGATTGCCAAATCTTTTAAATTTGCCCTGGCGCTTTCAGCTGCCGTGGCATTCACTACACCATCTGCATGGGCAGAGGCGGAATCCGACGACCCGATTATCATCGTGCAAAACAACTGGACCAGTCAGCTGGTGCTTTCCACTGTTGTAGGCAAAGTGCTGGAAGGCATGGGCTACACTGTTGAATATGCTCCGTCTGACTCGCAACTTCAGTTCAAAGCCATTGCTGATGGCGATATGCATTTTCAGGTAGAAGCCTGGGAAGGCTCCATGAAAACAGCATTTGAGAAGGCCGTTGCCGAAGACGGCCTGGTTGATGCCGGATCTCATGCCGCTGTAACCCGCGAAGAATGGTGGGTACCCCAATATGTTGCCGACAAATGCCCTGGTCTTCCAGACTGGAAAGCACTTGATAAATGCGCC
>CALHCF010000017.1 GCA_937930635.1 uncultured Rhizobiaceae group bacterium | reverse complement strand
TTTGCCGGATGGCACGGAGATGGTGATGCCGGGCGACAATGTTGAGATGATGGTTGAGCTGATTGTGCCGATTGCGATGGAAGACCGTCTGCGCTTCGCGATCCGCGAAGGCGGCAGAACCGTCGGCGCCGGTATCGTCGCTGAGATTATTGAGTAAAGAGAACCCATACGCGGGAGAGACACGTTTCTCCCGCGTAATTTTTTGACAGTTGAGTGCTCCAGAACGGGCGCAGACTTTAAGGACTACGCGACATGAATGGCCAGAATATCCGTATTCGCCTGAAAGCGTTCGACCACCGCATTCTTGATACGTCGGCGAAAGAAATTGTCTCGACGGCCAAGCGGACGGGTGCTCAGGTTCGCGGACCGGTTCCACTGCCTACGCGCATTGAGCGCTATACAGTTAACCGCTCGCCACATATCGATAAGAAGAGCCGTGAGCAGTTCGAAATGCGAACACATAAGCGGCTTCTCGATATCGTTGATCCGACGCCGCAAACAGTGGACGCGCTGATGAAGCTCGATCTGGCTGCTGGTGTGGATGTTGAAATCAGGCTCTAGGTCCGCACGGGCCGGGTTGAAAAAGTAACAAGCGGGGCAGAATTGCCTGCCCGAAAACGCTAAAGGAACGGAACAATGCGCTCAGGCGTGATTGCACAAAAGGTTGGGATGACCCGCGTCTATACAGACGAAGGTGTCAATATTCCTGTGACTGTTCTTCGTATGGAGAATGTCCAGGTGGTTGCTCAGCGTACCAATGAGAAAAACGGCTACACGGCGGTTCAGCTCGGTGCTGGCAAGGCGAAAGTGAAAAACGTTTCCAAGCCGATGCGTGGCCATTTTGCCGTTGCCAAGGTCGAGCCGAAGCGCAAGCTGGCTGAATTCCGCGTCTCAGAAGAGAACATGATTGATGTCGGTCAGGAGCTGATTGCGGCTCACTATCTGCCCGGTCAGTATGTCGATGTGACGGGAACAACGATCGGTAAGGGCTTTGCGGGAGCTATGAAGCGCCACAACTTTGGTGGTCTTCGTGCGTCACATGGTGTTTCCGTTTCCCACCGTTCCCACGGCTCTACCGGCCAGTGTCAGGACCCTGGCAAGGTATTTAAGGGCAAGAAAATGGCTGGCCACATGGGTAATACCCGCGTGACCACCCAGAACATTCAGGTTGTGCAGGTTGATATCGAGCGTGGTCTGGTTCTTGTCAAAGGCGCGGTTCCAGGGCCAAAAGGCGGATGGGTGACCGTAAAGGACGCCGTGAAGAAAGCACCCCATGAGAGCGCTATCTACCCAGCTGCGCTGCGGGGAGATGCCAAAGAAGCCATGGCTGCTGCTGAAGAGGCCGAAGCTGCAATGGCGGCAGAAGCTGAAGCCGCTGCAGCACAGCAGGCTGAGCAGGATGCTGCCGCTGAAACTGAATCGGCAAAAGATGGAGGGGCAGAATAATGGATATTGAAGTCCAGACCCTCGAAGGCAAAAAATCCGGCAAAGTGTCGCTCTCCGACACGGTGTTCGGTCTTGATCCGCGTGAGGATATTATCGCGCGCATGGTTCGTTATCAGCGCGCCAAGGCGCGGCAGGGCACGCATCAGACTCAGGGTCGTTCGGATGTTGACCGGACGGGTGCGCGCCTGTACCGCCAAAAGGGTACAGGTAATGCACGTCACCACGCGGCGTCCGCGCCGCAGTTTCGTGGCGGTGGTAAAGCGCATGGTCCGCAGTCCCGTGACCACAGCCATGATCTGACGAAGAAATTTCGCGCACTGGCTTTGCGCCATGCTTTGTCGGCAAAGGCTAAAGAAGGGTCTCTCGTCGTTATTGATGATCTGGCCGCAAAGGATGCGAAAACGTCTGCTCTTCGGGGCCAGTTTGGCAAACTTGGTCTGGAAAACGCGCTGATGATCGGCGGTTCCGAGCTGGATAGCAATTTCAAGCTGGCTGCTCGTAACATCCCCAATATCGATGTGCTGCCGATCCAGGGTATCAACGTGTATGACATTTTGCGTCGCAACACGCTGGTCCTGTCGAAGGCTGCCGTTGAAGCTCTGGAGGAGCGTTTCAAATGAGCGATATCAGAAACTACGACGTGATTATTGAGCCGGTCATTACCGAGAAATCAACCATGGCTTCTGAACAGAACCAGGTTGTGTTCAATGTCGCGCGCGATGCGACCAAGCCGGAAATCAAACGCGCTGTAGAAGGCCTGTTTGGTGTGAAGGTCATGGCCGTCAATACGGTTCTGCGTAAAGGCAAGGTGAAGCGTTTCCGCGGTCACCTTGGCAAGCAGAGTGATGTCAAAAAAGCATTTGTGACGCTGGCTGAAGGCCAGTCGATCGATGTAACCACGGGGCTCTAAAAGTCATGGCTCTTAAAAAATTCCGTCCTATGACACCCGGTACCCGCCAATTGGTCATCGTTTCGCGCGAAGGCCTTTGGAAGGGTAAACCTGTCAAGACGCTGACCGAAGGTCTTTCAAAGTCCGGCGGCCGTAACAATGTGGGTCGTATGACATCACGTGGTATCGGTGGCGGTCACAAGCGTTCCTACCGCAAGATCGATTTCAAACGTCTCAAGAAGGATGTTGAAGGTACAGTCGAGCGTCTGGAGTATGATCCAAACCGTACGGCTTTTATCGCGTTGATCAGATATGATGATGGTGAGCTTGCGTATATTCTTGCTCCGCAACGTATCGGTGTTGGAGACAAGGTGATTTCGGCGGCTTCGGCTGACGTAAAACCCGGCAATGCCATGCCCATGTCGGCTATCCCGGTTGGTACCATCATCCACAATGTTGAGATGAAGCCGGGTAAAGGAGGGCAGATTGCCCGTTCTGCCGGAACTTATGCTCAACTGGTTGGGCGCGACGGTGTTTATGCCATTTTGCGCCTGAACTCCGGCGAACAGCGCCTGATCCACGGTTCCTGTATGGCAACTGTAGGGGCCGTTTCAAACCCGGATAATTCCAACACCAATATGGGTAAGGCCGGCCGCAACCGCTGGTATGGCAATCGCCCCAAGGTGCGTGGTGTTGCCATGAACCCCATCGATCACCCGCATGGTGGTGGTGAAGGGCGTACATCTGGTGGTCGTCATCCGGTGACACCCTGGGGTAAACCAACAAAAGGCAAGCGTACCCGGTCTAACAAGACCACTGATAAATTCATCATGCGCTCCCGCCACCAGCGTAAGAAATAAGGATCGAGAGATTGTCACGTTCAGTCTGGAAAGGCCCGTTTGTCGATGGCTACCTTCTCAAGAAAGCCGAGAAGGTACGCGAAGGCGGCCGCAACGAAGTCATCAAAACATGGAGCCGTCGCTCCACCATCATGCCGCAATTCGTCGGCCTGACCTTTGGTGTCTATAACGGCCAGAAGCATATCCCGGTGAATATCTCGGAAGATATGGTTGGGCATAAGTTGGGCGAGTTTTCGCCAAGCCGCTCCTACTATGGCCACGGCGCGGACAAGAAGGCGAAAAGGAAGTAAGTCATGGGTAAGCCCAAGCTTGAAAGGCAACTCGCCGACAATGAGGCAAAAGCGGTTCACAAGATGATCCGTGTCTCTCCGCAGAAGCTCAACCTTGTCGCCCAGCTGATCCGCGGCAAGAAAGCGTCGCGGGCGTTGTCCGATCTTGAATTCTCATCCAAACGCATTGCCGCAACTGTTCGCAAATGCCTTCAGTCTGCAATCGCAAACGCGGAAAACAACCATGACCTCGACGTGGACAGCCTGATCGTGGCGGAAGCTCATGTCGGTCATTCAATCGTCATGAAGCGCTTCATGGCGCGTGGTCGTGGTCGTGCCAGCCGTATTCAAAAACCCTTTGCGCACCTGACGATCATTGTTCGTGAAGTCGAAGAAGAGGAGGCCGCGTAATGGGTCAGAAGATTAACCCGATCGGGCTTCGCCTCGGTATTAACCGCACATGGGATTCACGCTGGTTTGCTACCAAGGGCGACTACCGTGGTCTGCTTGCAGAAGATCTTGATATCCGCACCTATCTTGAAAAAGAGCTGAAGGCTGCCTCGATTGCCAAGATCGTCATTGAACGTCCGCATAAGAAATGCCGCATAACCATTCATTCCGCGCGGCCCGGTCTTATTATCGGTAAAAAAGGTGCAGATATTGAGCGTTTGAAGAAGAAGATTTCGGCGATGACGGAATCTGAAGTTCATCTCAACATCGTTGAAATTCGCAAGCCGGAAGTTGATGCAACGATTGTTGCGCAATCCATCGCACAGCAGTTGGAACGCCGTGTTGCTTTCCGCCGTGCCATGAAGCGCGCCGTGCAATCCGCCATTCGTCTTGGTGCCGGTGGTATCCGCATCAACTGTGGTGGCCGTCTTGGTGGTGCCGAGATTGCCCGCATGGAATGGTACCGTGAAGGTCGTGTGCCGTTGCATACCCTGCGTGCAGACATCGATTATGGTACTGCTGAAGGCATGACCGCTTACGGCATCTGTGGTGTGAAGGTCTGGATATTCAAAGGTGAAATTCTGGAACATGACCCCATGGCATCCGAACGCCGGTCGGTTGAGGCTCAGGAATCCGGTGGTGGCGGTGGCCGTCGCCCGCCGCGCAACTAAGCCTGGCGATCCGGAAACAAGGTAGAAAATTATGCTGCAACCAAAACGCACAAAATTCCGCAAGGCCCACAAGGGGCGTATCCATGGCAATGCCAAGGGCGGTACGTCGCTGACTTTCGGTTCATATGGCCTTAAGGCACTTGAGCCGGACCGCATCAATGCGCGTCAGATTGAGGCCGCACGTCGTGCGATCACACGTCAGATGAAGCGTCAGGGCAGAGTGTGGATCCGCATTTTCCCAGATCTGCCGATTTCGTCCAAGCCGACGGAAGTTCGCATGGGTAAAGGTAAGGGCGCGCCGGAATACTGGGCTGCTCGTGTGGCACCCGGGCGGATCATGTTTGAGATTGATGGTGTGAGCGAGCCGGTGGCCCGCGAAGCATTGCGCCTGGGAGCGATGAAGCTCTCGGTGAAGACCAAGTTTGTACAGCGTATTCAGGACTGACCGGGTACGCGGGACGATGAAAAGTGAAAGGTTGAGGCGATGAAGCCCAGCGACGTTCGCGCTTTAAGCGAAGACCAGATGAAAGACGAACTGGTCAAAATGAAAAAAGAGCAGTTTAACCTGCGGTTTCAGCGGGCCACGGGCCAGTTGGAAAATACGGCGCGCCTGCGCCAGTTGCGTCGCGATATCGCCCGCATTCACACCATTGCCCGTTTGAAGCAGGCGGAAGCAACCGCTTCCTCTGGCGCTTAAGGAATTACAAGATATGCCGAAACGAATTTTGCAGGGCACCGTCGTCTCCGACAAGAACGACAAGACTGTGGTTGTGAAGGTGGAGCGCCGCTTTACACATCCGCTGTTCAAGAAGACGGTTCGCCGTTCGAAGAATTATAAGGCGCATGACGAGGCTAATACCAAGAAAGTCGGTGACATTGTCTCCATACAGGAGAGCAAGCCGATTTCGCGGGACAAATGCTGGGTGGTTTTAGAAGGCTAGTCCTTCACCCGGTGAATGATAAAAACGGGCGGAAACGCCTTTTCAATGGCAAGGATGCCGGTTCCGGTGTCCAACAAGTAAGAGAAGAACAGCCATGATTCAGATGCAAACTAACCTGGACGTTGCCGACAATTCCGGCGCGCGCCGCGTCATGTGCATCAAGGTGCTGGGCGGCTCAAAGCGTAAATATGCTGGTGTGGGCGACGTTATTGTAGTGTCGGTCAAGGAAGCTATTCCGCGCGGTCGTGTCAAAAAGGGCGATGTGGCAAAAGCCGTTGTCGTGCGCACTGCAAAGGACATTCAGCGTGCCGATGGCAGCGTCATCCGCTTTGATACCAATGCAGCTGTGTTGATCGACGGTAAGGGCGAGCCGACTGGTACACGTATTTTTGGCCCGGTTCCCCGCGAACTGCGTGCCAAGAAACATATGAAAATCATCTCGCTCGCACCCGAAGTGCTGTAACGGCGACTTCAACGGATCGCAAGGAAAGAGAAGACGATGAACAAGATCAAAAAGGGTGACACCGTTGTTGTTTTGTCCGGCAAGGACAAAGGGCGCAGCGGTACTGTCATGGAGATGCTGACCAAGAGCGACCGTGTTCTGGTACAAGGCATCAATATGGTGAAGCGTCATACCAAGCAGTCGCAGACTTCCGAAGGCGGTATTATCGCCAAGGAAGCCGCTATTCACATTTCCAACGTGGCAATTGCTGACCCCAAGGACGGTAAGGCAACACGGGTGGGCATCAAGACAAATGATGATGGCAAACGCGTGCGTTTTGCCAAGCGTTCGGGAGACCTGATCGATGGCTGACAAGTCCAACGAGCCACGGCTTAAGAAGTTCTACAATGACAGCGTTCGTGCAGCGATGCAGGAAAAGTTTGGTTATAAGAACGTCATGCAGATGCCCAAGATCGACAAGATCGTCATCAATATGGGTATCGGTGAATCAACTGCCGACTCCAAGAAAGCATCGGTTGCGGCTGAAGATCTGACGCTGATCGCCGGTCAGAAGGCTGTTGTAACCCGTGCCAAGAAGTCGATTGCCGGCTTTAAGGTGCGTGAGCAGATGCCTTTGGGGGCCAAGGTTACACTGCGCGGCGCGCAGATGTTTGAATTTCTTGATCGACTGATCACCATCGCGCTGCCGCGCGTGCGTGACTTTCGTGGCCTCAACCCTAAAAGTTTTGATGGTCGTGGCAATTTCGCCATGGGTATCAAGGAACATATCGTGTTCCCGGAAATCAACTACGACAAGGTAGATGAGATCTGGGGCATGGACGTCATCGTGTGTACGACGGCTGATACGGATGATGAAGCGCGTGAACTACTGCGCGCCTTCAACTTCCCGTTTCCTCCTGAGAAGGAAAAGGAAGCCGCTTAGGCGATATCCTCTTCTTGCGGGTGGCAATGGTGCCCAGTCGTAACGGCAAACGAAATAAAGGAAAAAAGCATGGCGAAAGTCAGTGCCACTGAAAATAACCAGAAGAAGGTTCGTCTGGTAAAAAAACACGCCGCCAAGCGTGCGCAGCTCAAGGCTATCATCAACAATCGGGAATTGCCGATTGAAGAGCGCTTCAAAGCTCAGCTGAAGCTTGCTGAAATGCCGCGCAACAGCGCCAAGATACGCCTTCGCAATCGTTGTGTGGTTTCTGGCCGTCCGCGTGGTTATTACCGCAAACTTGGTCTTTCGCGTATCGCGCTGCGGGAACTTGGCTCCAAGGGCCTGATTCCCGGCCTCGTTAAGTCAAGCTGGTAAGGGAGCAAGCAGATGTCTATGAACGATCCTGTTGGCGATATGCTGACCCGTATGCGTAACGGCTTGATGCGCGGCAAAGGCAAGGTGTCTACTCCTGCCTCAAATCTTCGCGCCCATGTGCTCGATGTTCTGGAAGCCGAAGGCTATATTCGCGGTTACACCCGTACTGATTTCGACAATGGTAAAGCCGAGTTGGAAATCGAGCTGAAATATTACGAAGACAAGCCGGTTATTCGCGAAATTACCCGCATTTCCAAGCCGGGTCGTCGGGTGTATTCGTCGGTGAAAAGCCTGCCCCGTGTTGCAAACGGCCTTGGTATCTCCATCCTTTCAACACCCAAAGGTGTGATGGCGGATCATGATGCGCGTGAACAAAACGTGGGTGGCGAGGTGCTGTGCCGCATCTTCTGATGGGCATGGTTGATTGAATTTTACAGAACCCTGGCGGGTTCGAGAAGAAAACAGGCGAGAAAACAATGTCACGCATTGGTAAAAAGCCGGTCAGTATTCCTGATGGAGTGACCGCATCGCTGGACGGTCAGACCGTTACTGCAAAAGGCCCCAAGGGCGAGTTGTCCTTTGTGGTCAATGAGCAGGTGCTTGTAAAAATGGAAGACGGTAAGATCAGTGTTGATCCTGCAAATCAGTCCAAAGAAGCCCGTTCCTTTTGGGGCATGTCCCGTACGATGATTGAAAATATCTTTACCGGGGTCAAAGACGGGTTCTCCAAGACGCTTGAGATCAACGGTGTTGGTTATCGTGCTGCCATGCAGGGCAATAAGCTACAGCTGTCTTTGGGCTTCAGTCACGAGGTGGTTTACACAGCACCGGAAAATGTCACCATTCAGGTAACCAAGCCCACCGAGATCGTGATAAGCGGTCATGACAAACAGGTGGTTGGTCAGGTTGCTGCTGAGATCCGGGCGCACCGGCCACCAGAGCCCTACAAAGGCAAAGGTGTAAAATATGCGGACGAAGTGATTTTCCGCAAAGAAGGCAAGAAGAAGTAATCAAATGGCTAGTGTACTTTCCACAAAGCAGCGTCGCGCTGCCCGCGTCCGTCGCAGCCTTAAAAAGGTTGCCAATGGCCGTCCCCGTTTAAGCGTCCACCGCTCGAACGCCAATATGTATGTCCAGATCATTGACGATTCCAATGGTCACACTCTTGCAGCTGCATCGACCCTTGAAAAAGGCGTTGCCGACAAGGGTGGCAATGCCGCTGCTGCTGCTGCTGTTGGCAAGCTCATTGCCGAACGGGCGTCCAAGGCTGGTGTCACAGATGTTGTGTTTGATCGAGGATCATTCCTGTATCATGGCCGTGTCAGAGCGCTTGCTGAAGCGGCCCGTGAGGGTGGACTTAAATTCTAAGTCGGCTTAAGCCGTGCTGAAATAACAAGGGTCAAAAGACCCGTTCACCGTCGGCTGTCTTGCATGGCTGACAGATGTTTGTGCTACCGGAAAAGAATAAGGAACAGGATATGGCACAGAGACCAGAAAGAGGCGGTCGTAACAACCGCCGCGATGAGCAGGAAGACGATGGTTTCGTCGACAAGCTTGTACACATAAACCGGGTGGCCAAGGTGGTCAAAGGGGGACGTCGATTCGGCTTCGCCGCACTGGTTGTTGTTGGTGATCAAAAGGGGCGCGTTGGTTTTGGACACGGCAAGGCACGTGAAGTTCCTGAAGCAATCCGTAAGGCTTCCGAATCTGCCAAACGCGATATGATTTTCGTGCCGTTGCGCGACGGCCGTACATTGCATCACGATGTCAATGGTCGTCACGGTGCCGGCAAGGTTGTCCTTCGTGCAGCGCCTCCAGGGACCGGTATTATTGCCGGTGGTCCGATGCGTGCGGTGTTTGAGACTGTCGGCATGTCTGATGTTGTTGCTAAATCACTGGGTTCCTCGAACCCCTACAACATGGTTCGTGCAACTTTCGATGCATTGAAGCGTCAGATGCACCCCAAGGATATTGCGGCACAACGCGGCATCAAGTTTTCCACCCTGCAGGCACGCCGTCGTGACCTGATCGGTGCGGAAGAGTAAGAGGGCAGGGATATGGCTGACAAGAAAACAGTCACGGTCGAGCAGATTGGCAGTCCGCTTCGGCGGCCCAAGGACCAGCGTCAGACGCTGGTTGGACTTGGCCTTAACAAAATGAATCGCCGCCGCACCCTGGAAGACACTCCTGCCGTGCGTGGCATGATCAGGAAAGTTTCTCACCTCGTGCGCGTGGTGGAGGAGTAAGGACGATGAAACTTAACGGAATTTCCGATAAAGACGGCTCTTCGCCTTCCCGCAAAAGGGTTGGACGCGGCATTGGGTCCGGCATGGGTAAAACCAGTGGCCGCGGCGTTAAGGGGCAGAAATCTCGCTCCGGTGTGTCGATCAACGGTTATGAAGGCGGGCAGATGCCCATCTACCGTCGTTTGCCTAAACGTGGTTTTTCCAACGCCATGTTTGCCAAGGACTATAACGAGGTATCCATTGCGCGCCTGGAAAAAGCAGTTGACGCCAAGAAACTGGATGCAAAGGCCACCATCACGGCTGATGTTTTGAAAGAAGCGGGGGTTATCCGCCGTGTTCGTGACGGTGTCCGGGTGCTGGGTGGCAGTGAAGCCAAGTCCAAGTTCAATCTGGAAGTTGCCGGTGCTTCAAAAGGAGCGATAACGGCAATCGAAAAGGCGGGTGGATCGGTCAAGGTTCTGGCTCCTGTCAGTAAAGAAGAAACCAAAGCCTGAGCTTAGGCGATGAATAAAGCCCCGAAACGGTTTTCGTTTCGGGGCTTTTGTCTATTTTAGGGTGGCAAAAATCTGCAACTGCTCCATATTTACGCTATGAGCGCGGGTAAATGCGTGGATCGATAGGGTCCGGCCTTACAAAGGATAAGAGTGATGGCATCTCCGATTGAGCAGTTGGTTTCGAATTTCTCAATCTCGCAGCTTTGGCGGAACAAGACGCTTAAGCGGAGCCTGGGATTTCTTCTTCTGGCTTTCGTTGCGATGCGCCTTGGTTCTTTTATTCCGCTACCAGGTGTGAATAGCGAAGCGTGGGCATCATCACCCTTTGCGCATTTGGGCAGTCTGTTCTACTAACATTCAAACTATTATTCAGTCGGGCAGGGCTCTTCGTCTTTGCCGGATGGGAGACGAAAATGGCATCAGCTGCCGAGCAACTTGCAGCCAATCTTAGCTATTCGACCTTTTCAAAGGCGACCGATCTAAAAAAGCGGCTCTGGTTCACTCTCTTTGCCCTGATCGTTTATCGGCTTGGAACCTATATTCCGCTTCCCGGCATTAATCCGGAACAACTGGCTGCGGCGTTCCAGCAGCAGAGCCAGGGCGTTCTGGGGCTGGTCAACATGTTTGCCGGAGGGGCCGTTGAACGGTTAGCGATCTTCGCTCTTGGCATCATGCCGTATATCTCGGCCTCCATTATCATGCAGCTCATGACGTCGGTTGTGCCGACCCTTGAGCAGCTGAAGAAAGAAGGCGAGCAGGGACGTAAGGTTATCAACCAATATACCCGCTACGGCACGGTGATACTTGGAACCGCGCAAGCTTGGGGTATTGCCGCAGGTCTCCAGGCTTCGGACGGTATGGTGCTTAATCCCGGCTGGTTTTTCACGCTGACAACCGTTGTAACTCTGGTTGGTGGTACGATGTTCCTGATGTGGCTGGGTGAACAGATAACCGCCCGGGGCATTGGTAACGGTATTTCGTTGATTATCTTTGCCGGTATTGTTGCGGCGCTTCCCGGTGCTCTTGCTCAGCTTCTTGATGCAGGCAGCACAGGCAGTATCTCCACCTTTACATCTTTTGCTGTGATCGTTGCCATTATCGGGCTGATCGCCTTTATCGTGTTTATTGAACGCGCGCAGCGCCGGTTGCTGATCCAGTACCCAAAGCGTCAGGTTGGCAACAAGATGTTCCAGGGCGATTCTTCGCACCTGCCTTTGAAACTCAACACCGCTGGTGTCATTCCGCCAATTTTTGCTTCTTCGCTGTTGCTGCTTCCGGCAACCGTCACAGGCTTTTCAACGCAGCCAGGGCAGTCTGATCTTCTCAGTACGGTTTCTGCCATTTTGGGCCGTGGGCAACCTGGCTATCTCATTTTCTACGGTGTGATGATTGCCTTCTTTGCCTTCTTCTACACCGCCATTGTTTTTAATCCGAAGGAAACGGCTGACAATCTCAAACAGCAGGGTGGGTTCATTCCCGGCATCCGCCCCGGTGACCGGACAGCTGAGTACATCGATTATGTCCTGACCCGTGTTACCGTTCTGGGCGCTCTTTATCTTGTTTTTGTCTGCCTGATTCCGGAGATGTTCCTTACCGGGTTGGGGATTTCCGTCTTTCTTGGCGGTACGTCGCTGCTCATTGTTGTGAGTGTGACCATGGATACGGTGCAGCAGGTTCAGGGGCATTTGTTTGCACAGCAATATGAAGGCTTGATTCAGAAATCCAAACTTCGCGGTGCCAAAGGCAACGCCCGCGGCACAAAAGGCCCCGGCCAGCGCGGTGGCGCCGGGAAACGCAAGAAATGAAACTGATTCTTCTGGGGCCTCCCGGCGCGGGCAAAGGCACACAAGCCCGGCGTCTGGTTGATAAGCATAGCATCCCGCAACTCTCCACTGGTGATCTGTTGCGCGCTGCCATTGCTGCCGGGACGGAAACCGGCAAGCGGGTCAAGGCTCTTATGGATTCTGGCAAGCTGGTCCCAGACGAAGTGGTGAACGAGATTGTATCTGACCGCATTGATCAGCTTGATTGTGCCAAAGGGTTCATCCTCGACGGTTATCCAAGGACCCTGACGCAAGCCGATGCTGTAGAAGCGATGTTGTCCGACAGGGGCACGCATCTGGATGCCGTGGTGGAATTGCGTGTTGACGACGACGCGATGGTGGAAAGGGTTTCAGGGCGCTATACCTGCGTCAATTGCGACCAGGGCTATCATGATAGCCTTAAAAAGCCTGACGTTGAGGGCGTTTGCGACAAATGTGGTGGCGGTGAATTCAAACGCCGCCCCGATGACAATGCCGAAGCAATGCGCACCCGTCTGCAGATATACTACAAAGAGACGTCACCGCTGATTGGATACTATTACGCCAAGGGCAAATTGCGGCCAGTGGATGGCATGGCCAGCATTGATGGTGTCAGCGAAGAAATTGCGCTTGTTTTAGACAAAATTTGAAGAAAATATTGCCCGGTCTTTCCCGGCTGATGGCGGTTTAAGTTCATTCTTCAAATACGTTCACACACCTGTTGACGGGCGCAATAAATCGCCTTAGAACGGCATCACAATTCGCGACAATTGTACGATCGGATTCGGGCATCTTTTGGTGCTGGAAGCGGTCGTTTTCGGGTTTTGAACCTATATTTGTCGGTTTTGTTCGGTCCAAAATAACCCAAGTCAGGTCGTTGATGGCCTTTTGGGGAACCTTTCAAGGAGATCAGCGTGGCTCGTATCGCTGGCGTCAATATTCCAACAAACAAGCGTACTGTAATTGCACTGCAGTATATTCACGGTATCGGCAAAAAACATGCTGCTGATATTGTTGAAAAAGCAAACATTCCGGCGCCTCGCCGGGTCAATGAGCTTTCCGATGCAGAGGTTTTGCAAATTCGCGAGATCATCGACCGTGATTATATGGTCGAGGGGGATCTTCGTCGTGAAACATCGATGAATATCAAACGTCTTATGGATTTGGGTTGCTATCGTGGCTTGCGCCATCGTCGCAACCTTCCTGTGCGTGGTCAGCGTACCCATACCAATGCCAGAACGCGCAAAGGTCCGGCAAAGGCAATCGCAGGTAAGAAAAAATAATTACAAAAAGACAGGGTTGAGGGTCGGGTTCGCGATTGGTTCGGGTCCGGTAGCTGTCTTTAGGTCCACCTTTATTCGATGTAGCCGCTGGCATTACGGCGGTGCAGATATCACCAGAAGGAAATGAAATGGCAAAAGATGCCGCTCGCGTAAAAAGGCGTGAACGTAAGAACATCGCCTCTGGCGTTGCTCATGTAAGTTCAACTTTCAACAACACCATGATCACAATCACCGATGCCCAGGGCAATACAATTGCCTGGTCTTCTGCAGGTGCTCAGGGTTTCAAGGGCTCGCGCAAGTCCACTCCGTTTGCTGCCCAGGTGGCGGCTGAGGATGCTGGCAAGAAAGCTCAGGACCATGGCATGAAGACGCTTGAAGTTGAGGTTCGCGGTCCCGGATCGGGTCGGGAGTCGGCTTTGCGTGCCCTGCAGTCGATTGGTTTCGTAATCACGTCGATCCGTGACGTGACATCGGTTCCACACAATGGCTGCCGTGCGCGCAAACAGCGCCGCGTTTAAGCCTTTATCCTTGCCCCGTTTCCATCCTGCGGGGCTCAGACGTTTGTTGTTGCGATTGGATGGCAGCAACGTATTCGGAAGGATTTTTCAATGATCCATAGAAACTGGCAAGAGCTTATTAAACCAAACAAGCTGGACGTTTCGTCGACCGGTACCAAGGGCACCCTGATTGCAGAGCCTCTGGAGCGTGGCTTTGGTTTGACCCTGGGCAATGCATTGCGGCGTGTTTTGCTATCTTCGTTGCAGGGCGCTGCGGTTACATCCGTACAGATTGACGGCGTGTTGCATGAATTTTCGTCCATCCCTGGTGTCCGCGAAGATGTCACAGACATCATTTTGAACATCAAGGAACTCGCCATCCGCATGGAAGGTGAGGGCCCGAAGCGTATGGTTGTGCGCAAGGAAGGGGCCGGCGTTGTTACTGCAGGTGACATTCAGACCGTTGGCGATATTGAAATTCTGAACCCTGAGCTTGTTTTGTGCACGCTGGATGAAGATGCCGAAATTCGTATGGAATTTACGGTCGATACCGGCAAGGGATATGTTGCTGCTGAACGCAACCGTCCTGAAGATGCGCCGATCGGCCTCATTCCCGTTGATAGCCTCTACTCACCTGTGAGAAAAGTCTCCTACAAGACTGAGAACACGCGTGAAGGTCAGGTTCTCGATTATGACAAGCTGACATTGACCATCGAGACAGACGGATCCGTTTCTCCCGATGATGCCGTGGCCTATGCCGCCCGCATTCTGCAGGATCAGCTGTCGATCTTCGTGAATTTTGAAGAACCACAAAAAGAGGTTGTTCAGGAGCAGGTTACGGAACTTGCCTTCAACCCGGCTCTGCTCAAGAAGGTTGATGAGCTGGAACTGTCGGTTCGTTCCGCCAATTGCCTCAAAAACGATAACATCGTCTATATCGGTGATCTTATTCAAAAAACCGAAGGCGAAATGCTGCGTACGCCGAACTTTGGGCGTAAGTCGCTGAACGAAATCAAGGAAGTTCTGGCCACGATGGGGCTGCATCTGGGTATGGAAATTCCGGCCTGGCCTCCCGAAAACATCGAAGATCTGGCCAAGCGCTACGAAGATCAGTACTAACTGAAAACGACCCTGACCGGCTAAAAAGCCGGGGGGGAATGAAGAACAATATGCCGCCCTTAAGACCTAGAGCGGCTTGAACCTGGAGTAGGCAAAATGAGACACCGCAAACAAGGCCGCAAGCTCAATCGGACGGCAAGCCATCGTAAGGCCATGTTCATGAACATGTCAGTGGCATTGCTGACCCATGAGCAGATTGTAACCACTTTGCCCAAAGCCAAGGAACTGCGTTCTGTGGTTGATAAACTGATCACGCTGGGCAAACGCGGTGATCTGCATGCCCGTCGCCAGGCAGCCTCACAATTGCAGAACAATGAGGTGGTGAAGAAACTTTTTTCAGTTCTCGCAGAACGCTATAAAGAGCGCCCCGGTGGCTATACCCGTGTGCTTAAAGCCGGTTTCCGTTATGGCGACAACGCGCCGATGGCTGTTATAGAACTCGTTGATCGCGACGAAGATGCTAAAGGCAAGGCCGACCGCGAGCGTATGGAAGAAGAAGAGGCGTTGGAAGCTGCTGCTGCTCCGGCTGCGGAAACTGCCGCATAACGTACCTTTATCACTTCCCAATGATTTCATGGGGCGGCCTGATGGTCGCCCTTTTTTGTGTTTTGAAGGTGGTATAAAATTGTAATTAGGTATTTGATTCAACGAGTTTTGACCAAAGCCAAGGCGAAAGAATGGAGTGGTTCCTTTCTCCTGCGGCGCTGTCTACACAATTTTGCTAACAGCAGACGGCTGGAAATTTCTCACGTGTAGTCCAATATCGCTATAGACGCGCAACAAAGGTGAAGGAAAACGGACATGCTGAGAAAATACGGAAGCGGTTCGATAATCGCGGCATTAGCGTTCAGTTTCCTTGCCATTTCTGTGCAGCCGGGAACCGCAGAAGATACGACCCTTCGTGGCAGTTCAGATGCCTTGCGAACAGTTCCGGATAATGCTGCCGAGATACGGTTTTCCTATGCGCCGCTGGTCAAGCGCATCGCCCCGGCTGTTGTGAATGTTTACGCTGCCCGCCAGGTCAAACAACGCCGTTCTCCTTTTGCGGGAGACCCGTTCTTTGAAAGGTTTTTTGGTCGTGGCGCGTTCGGTGGCCAGGCCAGGCAGCGGACAGCCCGCTCATTGGGTTCGGGGGTTATTGTCGGTGTTGATGGCATTGTCATTACCAACCATCACGTCATCAAGGATGCCGATCAGGTGAAGGTGGCTTTGTCGGATGGGCGGGAGTTTGAGGCAGAAATCAAGCTGATCGACAAGAAATCCGACCTTGCGGTTCTGAAGGTGGATACGCAGGAAGATTTTCCGGTTGTTCAGCTTGGCGATTCAGAAGACCTTGAAGTTGGCGACCTTGTTCTTGCTATCGGCAATCCGTTTGGTGTTGGCCAGACTGTGACCAGCGGGATTGTTTCGGCTCTCGCCCGCAGCCAGGCCGGAATCAAGGATTTTGGTTTCTTTGTTCAAACTGATGCTTCCATCAACCCGGGCAATTCCGGCGGGGCCCTTATCGATATGACCGGGCGTCTGATTGGCGTTAATACGGCCATATATACGCGTTCGGGTGGATCGAACGGTATCGGCTTTGCTGTGCCTTCCAATATGGTGCGCGTGGTCCTGCAATCGGTACGTCAGGGCAGCGACAAGCTTCTGCGGCCATGGATTGGAGCGGATTTCCAAGCGGTTACATCGGATATTGCGGATTCTTTGGGGCTGGATCGCCCCAGGGGTGCGCTTGTTGCCGGAGTTGCTTCGGGAGGTCCTGCCGAGGGGGCTGAGCTGAAGGTTGGTGATGTCATTTTGATGATCGATGGGAAACCTGTTCAGCATGTAAACGCTCTGGGGTACCGCCTCGCAACCGCCGGCTTGGGACGTGTTGTTGATCTGACGGTTCTTTCTCGTGGTGAGCGGCGAAAGCTAAAACTGGCTTTGAATGAAGCGCCGGAAGTCCCGGAAAGAAACGTGACCCAGGTGACTGGCCGCACGCCCTTTACAGGGGCCACTTTTGCCAATCTGTCGCCACGTGTTGCTCAGGAAGTCGGCTTGTCCACGTCCTCAACAGGGGTTGTTGTTCTGGCCGTGGACAATGGCAGCCCGGCTGCCCGGTTCGGGTTTAGGAAAAATGACATCCTTGTTGCGGTCAATGATGTGCCCATCAAGGATACGGGTATTCTCTCACAGGTTGCTTCCGGGGAGTCGAGCGGGTGGGGTTTTATTATTGAACGCGGCGGCAGACGTTTGCGTCAGTTTGTTCGCTAGGGTGACTGGGCCCCTGCGATCCTGTCGGGGTTCTGGTCATGGCTGATCTTTTTGGAGATACGGCAGGTTCTGCGAATTCCATGGCTGCCCGGCCGCTGGCAGACAGGTTGCGCCCCAACAAATTGAACGAAGTTGTTGGGCAGGATCATCTACTTGGCGAAGATGGTGTCCTGTCACGGCTGCTGGTGGGGGAAAATCTCGGAAGCCTGATCTTCTGGGGGCCGCCGGGTACCGGTAAGACGACTGTTGCCCGTCTTCTTGCCGGTGAGGGCTATCATCATTTTGAACAGATTTCAGCAATATTTTCCGGTGTCGCAGACCTGAAAAAGACATTTGAAGCTGCAAAAATGCGGGCTTCCAATGGAATGAAAACACTTCTCTTTGTCGATGAGATTCACCGGTTTAACCGGGCCCAACAGGATTCCTTTTTACCGGTAATGGAAGACGGTACGATCGTGCTTGTCGGTGCAACCACCGAAAACCCGTCTTTTGAGCTGAATGCCGCTGTTCTGTCACGCGCCAGGGTTTTGACTTTCAAGCCCCATGATTCCAACAGCCTTTCCGCGCTGATGACGCGGGCAGAGGAAGTTGAGGGAAAACCTCTGCCGCTGGATGAGGAAGCCCGGGAGGTCATGGTGCGCATGGCGGATGGAGACGGCCGTGCCATTTTGACCTTGTCGGAAGAAATCTGGCGTGCAGCGCGGGAAGGGGAGGTTTTTGGTGCAAGTGAATTACAAGACGTTCTGCAACGCCGCGCCCCAATCTACGACAAGGGGCAGGATGGCCATTACAATCTGATTTCGGCGCTGCATAAGTCGGTACGAGGCTCCGACCCGGACGCGGCCTTATACTATCTCGCGCGCATGTTTGATGCGGGAGAGGATCCGCTTTTCCTGGGGCGCCGCCTTGTTCGCATGGCGTCGGAAGATATCGGGCTTGCAGACCCGCAGGCTCTGGTCATCGCCAATGCTGCCAAAGATGCTTACGACTTTTTGGGATCGCCCGAAGGGGAACTGGCGTTGGCGCAGGCATGCGTTTATCTGGCCACAGCGCCGAAGTCGAACGCTCTCTATGTCGCCTTTAAATCATCCGCTCGCGCCGCCAAACAAGGTGGTTCGCTGCCGCCGCCCAAACACATTCTCAACGCTCCCACAAACCTCATGAAAGACGAAGGTTATGGCAGCGGCTACCTCTATGATCATGATCAGCCGGATGGCTTTTCCGGGCAGGATTATTTCCCGCAGAAACTTGGGCGACAAAAGTTCTATGACCCGCTGGACCGTGGGTTTGAACGCGAAATCGGGAAGCGCCTCGAATATTGGGCAAACCTGCGCAATGAACGCAACAAGCAATCCTGAATCAATATAGACGCATTATCACCCGTCAACCGAATTTGTGTGTCAGTCAAAGACCGAAACGCTCTGCAATCAGCCTTACTTCCTTTTCAGCCTGATGCGAACCGGGTTGGGGTGATGATCGAAATTGGCTCCGGTAACCGCATCAATTGCGACAAGAGCTGAGCCGCCAGGCACAATGAAACTGGCTGCGGTCTTGGCCGCAGACTTTCTGTCCAGTTTCTTGCCAACCTTTACGGTCTGGCTGCGATAGCCCGGTCTTGATGCCGTGACTGTAAATTTTTTGCGGCGCTTCACGGTCAGGCTGCAGGGGCTTTTGCAGGTATGACCCAGGGACGTGGTTATCTTGGCTGATGATGGTTGGACATAGACCTTAACAACATCTGTTCGGCCCCGTTTTGCGGTTTGACAGGCGCTCAAAGCTGTGGCGCAGGTGATAATTGCCAGGATTGCGATTTTCATTATTTAACCTCGAAAAACAGGAAGCATCGCAATTGTGTGGCGCAAAATGCGCAGACACAATACGTCATTGTTCACAATCTAGAATATGGTCAATGTCAGGCCGATAAGGTAGACCCGCGCAATGTTTCAGTTGTTTTTGGTTTTTGTCGGAGGAGGGCTGGGAGCCGCAGGGCGTCATTTGGTTGGGCAGGGCGCTGTTCGGTTTTTCGGGTTCGGCTTTCCCTACGGTACATTGATCGTCAATGTTCTTGGCTGTCTGGCCATGGGATTATTGATTGGCTGGCTGGTAAGGCGAGGCGGCAGTCAGGATATGCGTCTGTTTCTTGCTACAGGAGTGTTGGGCGGTTTTACCACTTTCTCGGCCTTTTCGCTTGATGTTGCCAATCTGTGGGAAAGGGGTGCGGGAGGTCAGGCCGCAACCTATATTCTGGCCTCGGTGGTGATTTCCATTGCTGCGGTATTTGCTGGTCTGTGGCTGACGCGTTCGGCCGGTGTTTAGGAATCGATACCCATGGCTTTGACAGGTGTAACTCAAAAAACAGTGAGTGATGATGAAGAGGGAATGCGTCTTGATCGCTGGTTCAAGGCACATTTTCCCGGTCTTGGCTTTGGACAATTGCAAAAGCTTCTGCGTTCGGGGCAGGTTCGGATAGACGGGTCGCGGGCAAAAACCTCTTCCCGTGTGGAGACCGGGCAGGTGGTGCGTGTGCCGCCTCTCGATTCTGCTGTTGGCAAGCCACGCCATATGACGGCAAACACCATTCGAGACCGTCACGACGCCGATGTGCTGCGCGACATGTTGCTGTTTGAGGACAAGAAGGTTTTTGTCTTCAACAAGCCTTCGGGACTGGCTGTTCAGGGGGGCTCCGGCATCAACCGTTCGGTTGATTCCATGCTTGAATCCTTGCGTGACAAAAGCGGGCAAAAACCCCGGCTGGTCCACAGGCTTGACCGCGATACTTCCGGCGTTCTTGTGGTCGCCAAGACCCGGGGCGCGGCGGCGGCCCTGACCAAGAGTTTCCGTCACCGCGACACTGACAAGACGTATTGGGCTCTGGTCCGGGGCGTGCCGCGAAAGCGCGATATCCGGATATCGACCTATCTTGTTAAAGAGCAAACCGAAAATGGAGACCGTATGCGGGTCGCCAAGCATGGTGAACGAGGCGCCGACCATTCAGTTTCGCATGTTCGTGTTATTGATTCAGGCCCCAGAAGCGTGAGCTGGGTGGAGATGAAGCCGGTGACGGGGCGGACCCACCAATTGCGGGTTCATGCCCAGCATATCGGTCATCCCATCGTGGGAGACCCCAAATATTTCGATGTTGAAAACTGGGAAATTCCGGGAGGCGTGCAAAAGCGTCTGCACCTTCATGCACGCCGTATCCGCATTCCCCATCCAGATGCCGGGCAACCCATGTTGGATATTACCGCGCCCTTGCCATCGCACATGGTTCAAAGCTGGAATCTGTTTGTCTTTGATGAAGAAGACGGGATGTCGCTTGATGAAGATGTCCTTCAATAGCAGATGACCTTCTTCAAAACGGTCTTACAATAGCTTAGGTGGTGCTCGATATGTCCTTTGTGAGTTCAAGATACGAACGGCAGAATTATGAGTGATATTCTTGGAGAGCGGGATCCTCATGTGCCTCAGATTCCGAGCCGGGTCGCTGAACCATCGAGGGAAAGTCAGCTGCCAAAGCGCTTTTACAAAGATGTCGACGTCGTTTTTGCTGAAGACAGGTTTACCGTAACCCTTGACGGCAAGCCGGTAAAAACGCCGGGTCGATTGCCGTTGGCACTGGCATCGCGTGACGCAATCGATCTGCTCGCGCATGAATGGAAAGCCCAGACAGAACGCATAGACCCCATGACGATGCCGGTAACGCGGTTGGTCAATACCGCACTGGACGGTGTTGCCAGTGATATGCAGGCCGTCAAAGAAGATATCATCCGATATGCCGGTACCGACCTGCTTTGCTACAGGGCTGGATCGCCCGCAGGTCTGGTCGATCTTCAAACTGCACATTGGGACCCTTTGATTGACTGGGCGCAGGCGCAGCTGGGTGCGAGATTTGTGCTGGCCGAGGGCCTCATGCATGTGCTGCAACCGCCTGAATCTATCGCGGCCTTTGGGGTGCATGTTGCCGCTATTGATGATCCCGTGGTGCTTGCCGCAACCCATGTTGTCACCTCACTCACGGGATCGGCCATTATTGCCATGGCGGTCTACCGAGGCGAGCTGGACCGTGATGAAGCATGGGCTGCGGCTCATGTTGATGAAGACTGGAATCGTTCACAGTGGGGGGAAGATGAGGAAGCCAGCGAAATTCGAGCCAAGCGCTTCAAAGATATGAAGGCTGCCTGCCAACTCATCCGGTTGCTGGTGTGAGAAGCTCTGCCGAGCAATCTGCAGGCCGGCCCGCGCCTGTAATGCTGGCGCCGGTCTGGTGGCGCGATACATCGTTTTATCTGCGTCTGTTTGTTGTCGTCATCATTGCCATATTGAGTGGTCTCATTGGTGAAAGCTATTCACGGCTGGTCTATGGCCCGGAGGAGGGGGAGTTTTATCTTGGCTTCCGCACGGGTTTCACAATTGGTGCTATCTCCGCCCTGATTGAGGTCTTTTATATTCGGGCAGTACGGCGCAGCTGGATCAGACGGACCGCTTTTCTGCCCGGCCTGGTTGTCCGTATTCTGGCACTGACTTTGATCGTTCGCATTGGGCTGGTGGGGAATGAACTTCTGACAGATTATATTGCCGGCCGGCCGCTGGTTCTCGATTTTGAGCCAGGTCAACAGGTGCGCGATACGTTGTTCAGCATGGGAATCGTGATCGTATTTGTCGTGCTGTCGCAATTGTCGACCATTATCGGTTTCAAGCGCTTCCTCAATCTCGTCATTGGTCGGTATTTTCGACCTGTATCCGAAGAACGAATTTTCCTGTTTCTTGACCTGGTGGATTCCACCCGGCTTGCCCGCCGACTGGGCGACGTTCGTTTTCATGAATATCTGGCTGAATTTTTCTACCAGTGCGATCAGGCCATCGTTCGAACCGGAGGAGAGATTGTTTCCTATGTTGGCGACGCAGTGATCGCGACCTGGCCGCTGGGTGAAGATGGACAGCGCAACGCCCGATGCCTGAAAGCACTGAATCTGGTCCGTCAACGCATGGTGGAACATGCTCCGGAGTTTGAAAAGGAATTTGGCTCTCCCCCGCGATTCAGAGCAGCGCTGCATGGCGGAGCTGTTGTGGTTGGCGAGTGTGGTGACAGTCGGCGGCAGGTCATGTTCCTGGGAGATGTCGTGAACATGACCGCACGTATTGAAGCCGTGGCCAAACAATATGATGAACCGTTCCTGATTTCCCACGAACTGCTGGAGAAACTCGAATTGCCTCCTCAGGTTCATGTTGAAGCTTTTCTTGCCGTTGAATTGAAGGGTGCAGATTCTGAATTTGCTTTGAATCGGCTGAAATTCGCGTAACAATTACGCAACCGGGTTTGAGG
The DNA here is from genome assembly GCA_937930635.1 of uncultured Rhizobiaceae group bacterium. Taxonomy (GTDB): domain Bacteria; phylum Pseudomonadota; class Alphaproteobacteria; order Rhizobiales; family Rhizobiaceae; genus Pseudahrensia. Next base: position 124,420 of record CALHCF010000017.1, on the reverse strand, counting down.
CGTGACATTGATGGAATCTTCGCCTGCCTCGAACGGACAAGCCGCCGGGTCCCTCTCAACAAAACCGCAGTCGCAAGTTGCGCGCGGCATGGCATTGATGGTGATTGCGATGCTGCTGTTGCCCATCATGGACGCGATGGCGAAGTTGCTGACGCTGCGCTATGACGTGACCGCTGGCCAGACAACGTTCGGTCGTTTCGTTGTACAGGCCAGCCTTCTGGCGCCCGTCATTGTTGGGCTGCGGGGTTTCTCGGCTCTGATGCCTGCAAGAGTTTTCGCAAATCTGCTGCGCGGGGCGATCATGAGCCTTGCGGTGATGATATTTTTTGCAACGCTGCGCTATATGCCGATCGCTGATGCAATCGCGGTCTTTTTTGTTGAGCCGTTCTTTCTGACCCTTCTGTCTGTCGTGGTTCTCAAGGAAAGCGTTGGTTGGCGCCGCGTGCTGGCGGTTCTTTGCGGGTTTGCGGGGGCCATGCTGATCATTCAGCCAAGCTATGCCGTTTTTGGCGTGGTGTCCCTGATGCCCATCGCGACGGCCTTTTTGTTCGCCGTATATCTGACAATCACGCGGCTCATCGCAGGTGATGATGATCCGATGACCATGCAGTTCGTCGCAGGGATTGGCGGTGTGCTGATGTTGACGGCGGTGCTTGTTGTTGGAACCTGGGCCGGCTCTGTCAATTTTTCGGCCCCCCAATGGCCAGAATTTGGGGTCCCATGGGTCTTGATTTTTGCAATAGGTGTCCTGGCGACCATCGGTCATCTGATGGTGGTGCAGGCGTTTCGTTTGGCCAGTGCGTCGCTTCTGGCTCCGTTCCAGTACCTGGAGATTATTTCAGCAACCGCGTTGGGCTTTTGGGTATTTGGCGAATTTCCAGATGCGCTGAAATGGCTTGGTATTTTGATCATTGTGGGTTCGGGGATCTATCTGTTCCTGCGTGAACGCGCAGTCGCCAATGAAACTTAGAGCTTCTTGCAATGCCAGTCGATGTGATCGCCCATGAATGTTGAAATAAAGAAATAGGAATGATCGTATCCTGGCTGCATACGCAGATTGAGCGGTATTCCAGCCTCTTTGCAGGCCGTTTCGAAAAGCCAGGGACGCAGGCCCTCGTCGAGGAAGCTGTCAGCGGTTCCCTGATCAATCAGGAATTCGGGAAAACGAGCGCCGTTTTCAATCAGTCGGGTGGCATCGTGGTGCGCCCAATCGTCTTCGTTATCGCCCAAATACCGTTTGAAAGCACCGGCGGACCAGTCAGCAGTTGATGGCTGGACGATAGGAGCAAAGGCCGAGCAGCTTTTATACCGATCCGGGTTCTTGAGGGCGATTGTCAGCGCACCATGCCCACCCATCGAGTGGCCAAAGATACCCTGGCGATCCATGTCGGCGGGAAAATTGGCTGCAATCAGATCCGGGAGTTCGCGGGTAATGTATGAATACATCTGGTAGTTTTTGCGCCAGGGTTCGCTCGTTGCATCGATATAGAAACCTGCTCCCGATCCGAATTGCCAGTTGTCCTTGTCATCGGGAACGTTATCTCCCCGTGGGCTCGTATCCGGGCAGACAATGATCACCCCGTTTCGCGCTGCGTGAGCGCGGTATTCGCCTTTGTCCATCACATTGGCATGGGTGCAGGTAAGGCCCGATAAATACCAAAGTACAGGGCAGGGACCTTCTGCCGCCTGCGGAGGGACGTACACCGCAAATGTCATCACACAGCCACAGACCGTGGAGTCGTGGGTATAGACGCCTTGTGTTCCACCGAAGGCCAGTGCTGTTGAAACGGTTTCCATGGTCGCAGCCTCGCTTATTTGCGTTGTTGTTGTACCACAAGCCGGTCCAATGCCTGAAGAAAGTTGGATCGATCGCGGTCTGTAAAGTTGCGGTTATATGTCTGCGTGTTGTTTGCTTCGCGCAGGTGTTGCTTCAGATCGCGCATGGCAAGTGCCATGCCGATTGTTTCTTCGGTGAAAGGTTTTCCGGTCGGACCAATAGGGCTGGCTTCACGTTCCAGGACACGTGCAGCCAGCGGAATATCGGCGGTAATGACAACATCTCCCTGCTGCGCATGATCTGCGATCCAGTCGTCTGCCGCGTCTGCGCCTGCTGCAACGATGACATTTTCGATCAGTGGATCACGAGAGGGGCGTATCCCGCCATTGGAGACCACGGCCACGGGCACCTGATACCGGGCTGCAACCTTAAAGGTTTCCTCTTTTACGGGGCAGGCATCTGCATCAATGAAAATGCGCATCAGTGATGGTCCGTAAACACAAGGGAGTGGAAGATAATCAGACTACCCCTCCAACCGCGATTACTCGCCGGATCCGGCTGCAACCGGAAGCTTGGGGCATTTCAGATAGACTGATTGATTTTCCAGCATGAGGAAGCCTTTGCCACCGCGCGGCTTCATGTCGACAAATGTCAGCTGACTTTGGTTGTTTTGCCCCTGCAACACCCATAAAACTCTTCCCTGCGCATTGGTTGCCCTGGCCTGCGCCAGAAAAATGCTCAACAGCCCTTGTCGCAGGTCGAGGCGATGCAGGCCTCTTTCAGTGCGGTAGAAAAGAAGATCGCCAAAAAGGCTTTTGATATCGGGAGGATCAATGTTGGTCTGCCTGTTGGCTCTTACAGTGAGCTTGTCATTAAACTCCAAACACCTTTTCACAGCGTCCAGAACAGCCGTTCCCTCCAGTTCGGATTCCAGGCCATCAACGATAAACACCCAATTGCCAAGCAGGTCCGCATCAAGGGCGGCCTGGTCTTCGGCCTTTTTATCGGTTTCATCTTTGGGCTTTTCGGCTTCCTGCTCTTCCGCCTCGCTTTCATTTGAGTCTGGTTCCTGTTCCAGAACCTCAAATGTATTGCGTTGCGTGTTTTCAGACCCAGAGTCTGGCGCTTCCTGCGCGGGTTCTTCGTTCGGCGGTTGCTGAGTTTCTGACGGGGTGCCGGGAGGCGTTACCGTCGTCGTTTGAGCGTGAGCTGAAATGCCGGTTAGCGAAAACACGCCAAATACCAGCGCCGCCAGCAATAGAAGCATGGCTGCGTTTGTGTTTTTGTTTCCGGTCAGTTGCTGATGCAAGACGATCAAAATTCGACCACCGAGCGGATGGATTTTCCCTCGTGCATGAGATCAAACCCCTTATTGATGTCTTCAAGGGGCATTTTATGGGTGATCATGGGGTCAATCTGTATTTTGCCATCCATATACCAGTCCACAATTTTTGGGACATCTGTACGCCCCCGTGCACCGCCAAAGGCTGTGCCGCGCCAGGAGCGGCCTGTCACAAGCTGGAAGGGCCGGGTGGATATTTCCTGTCCCGCGCCAGCAACGCCGATAATGATGGATTCTCCCCACCCCTTGTGGGCACATTCAAGGGCTGTTCGCATGACATTAACATTGCCGATACATTCGAACGAATAGTCTGCCCCGCCATCTGTGATCTCAACGAGATGGTCTACCAGATCGTTTTCGCCAATCTCGGAAGGGTTGACGAAATGTGTCATTCCAAATTTCTCGCCCCAGGATTTTTTATCGTTGTTCATATCGACGCCAACGATCTTGTTGGCACCAATAAGGCGCAGACCTTGGAGAACATTCAAACCAATGCCGCCCAGGCCAAAAACGACGGCATTGCATCCAGGCTCGGCTTTAGCGGTGTTGATGACGGCACCGATGCCGGTCGTCACACCACAACCGATATAGCAGATTTTGTCGAAAGGCGCGTCTTCGCGTACCTTGGCAAGGGCGATCTCGGGCAGGACTGTAAAGTTGGCGAAGGTCGATGTGCCCATGTAGTGCATGATTGGTTTGCCATCGATGGAAAACCGGCTGGTGCCATCGGGCATGAGCCCCTGACCCTGCGTGACCCGAATTCTCTGGCAAAGATTGGTTTTGGGGTGAAGACAATAGTCGCACTCCCGGCATTCCGGCGTGTAGAGCGGAATGACATGGGCGCCTTTCTTCAGCGATTTCACCCCAGGGCCAACATCGACAACAACGCCGGCACCTTCATGACCCAGTATCGCCGGGAAAATTCCCTCAGGATCAGCACCCGAACGTGTAAATTCATCGGTGTGGCAAATCCCCGTCGCCTTGATCTCAACCAGAACTTCACCTTCGCGTGGCCCTTCAAGCTGAACGGTCGTCACTTCCAGTGGTTTGCCGGCCTCGAAGGCTACTGCGGCTCTTACATCCATTTGAGCTACCCCAGTTGTAAGCCGCTCCATGGGACGGCGGTTGTAGATTCCCTATTGTCGAAATCTGCAAGTCACAAGGCCGGAAGGCAAGGGGAAAAGCGAGTATGCCTCACCAAAAACCGCCCAACTTTGGTTTACACAAGGTTAACTGACGGCGTTCGTACATTTTCAACCCTCTTGAACTAGATTTGCGTGAGCGAATTTTTGGGAGTGGGTTCAAATGGGTGATTTGAAGTTGGAAGAACCATTGCATTCAATGGCGCAAAACAGTCGTATTTCAGCCGACGATGTCCTTATGTTGCGCAGGGATTTCTACAATAATGACAAGATTGACCGCAGCGAAGCCGAGGCCTTGCTGGCTCTTGATGCGGCTGTCCAGGATAAATGCCGCGAATGGGGGCAGTTTTTTTCTGAGGCGCTGGTCAATCATATTGTTCACCAAACTGAGCCCACCGGTGAGATCAATGAGGACAACGCCAATTGGCTCATGGCTTGTATCGCCCGCCAGGGTCTGATCGACAGCGCTGAACGGTTTGAAATGGTGGTTCAGGTGCTTGAGGCTGCCAAATCCTCGCCCCAGAAACTGGTCCGGTTTGTTCTGGATCAGGTTGCCGAAGCGGTTTTGAACAATCAGGGACCGGTTGCAGCTCTTCGTGCCGGTGACCAGCAGGTTATCTGCCGCTTTGATGTCGACCTCATTCGTCGTGTCATGTTTGCTTTTGGTGGTGATGGCGGAATGGCCGTGACACGCGCTGAAGCAGAGTTTCTTTTTGATCTTAATGACAAGACAAAACAGAATGAAAACGATCCGACATGGTCGCAGCTGTTTGTCAAAGGTGTTGCCAACTATCTCCTGGCAACAACGGGAGGTGCGGTTCCCGAACGCCGGTCGTCGCTAGACCCATTCTCCGCAGACACAAATTCATCAAGCCCGGTTGATGGTTTGGTCGACATGCTGCGCAGTATCTACAAGATGGCTCTGTCCCCGCATAAAGTGGTGGAAGACGCATTCAAGCGCGATACCGCCGTCATGCAGGACGCATGGCGCGTTGCAGAGATTGTTACCGCCGATGAAGCTGGATGGGTGGTAGAGCGTATCGGACGCGATGGCACGTTTCACGACAATGAAAAAGCGTTGATCCGCTTTTTGCGCGATGAATCCAGCAACCTTCACCCGGACCTGCGCGAGTTGATCGCCGCAGCCTGATCAAAAATCGAGTTACCTCCCGACTGGTTTTGCGTACGGGAGGTTCAACGGGTGGCTATCCGGGGGGAGGCCACCCGTTTTTCATTTGCCCTGATGTCCAGGCATCAAGCGTCCGTTGAGCGCGCATATTTGAAAAATAACCGGCCTTTTGGCGTCATCGCATGAGCCTGGCCAGCAAAACTTGGGCCGGGCCCGCTGATTGCAGGCCCAGCCCAAAAAGCTGACTAGAAAAACTTACGCTTCCACCAGCCCTGACGCTTTGTCGGTTCCGGGGTCGCATCTTCTGTTTCTGCTGTCGCGACTGCAGAAACAGTTTCCTCGTGCTGTTCGGCGGCAGCCTCAGCAGGCTCGGATTTGCGGCGGGTCGTTCGGCGCTTCGGTTTGGAAGGTTCTGCGGAGTCTGCAGGTTCCGCGGTCGTCTGCGAGGGCACAGCGGCGGCTGCGACTTCTTCCGCCACAGGCTCTTCTTTTTTCTTTCGCGACCGGCTTGTACGGCGTTTTGGCTTTTCGTCTGCGACGTCAGCCGGGTCAGTCTCTTCACCCTGAGCTTCACCAGCATCGGGTTGCGCCTCATCTGCCTTGGCCTTTGTGCGGCGTGAACGCCGGCGCGGTTTTTTCTCCGTTTCCGCATCAGGTTGCGGATCCTCAGTATCGGATGCAGGCGCAGTCTCACTCGACGCATTACCCTCTTCGGCTATGGACTGAGCCTCTTGTGAGGCGCTGTCATCCGTGGCCTGGTTGGCTTCGCCATTGCCTGCATCTTTGTCTGAGCCGCTGCCGCGTTTGCGGCGACGACGGCGACGGCGTTTGCGTCCATCGCCACTGCCTTCATTGCCCTCATTCCCATCGTCAGGCTTTTGATCAGGCTGTTCGGCACCTTCGTCCTCATCCTGGAATATGGTGTCAGGTTGAACAGCAGTTTCCAGAGCAGGTTTTTTGCGGGAGGCTTCGCCCCGTTCGATTGTGCATGGCGTGGTGCCAAGGGTGTCATCCACCTCGATTGTCAAGGCAACGCCAAACCTGCTTTCAAGATCGCTCAAGGTTTCGCGTTTGTTGTTGAGCATATAAATCGAGGTTGATGAACTGACCTTGACCGTCAGGTTGTTGCGTGAATTGCGGTTGAGATGTTCCTCGATTGAACGCAGTACCTGCAGCACGACAGAAGATGAAGCGCGCACATGGCCAAGCCCTTCACACGTCGGGCAGACCTGCGTCGTTGATTCCAGAACGCTCGCCCGGATGCGCTGTCTCGACATCTCCATCAGGCCGAAATGAGAGATACGTCCGACCTGAATACGGGCCCGGTCGCTTTTCAAAGCTTCTTTCAGACGCTTTTCAACGGCGCGGTTGTTGCGCTTGTCTTCCATGTCGATGAAGTCGATGACAATCAGACCCGCAAGGTCTCGCAGCCGCAACTGACGGGCCACCTCATCGGCAGCCTCCAGGTTGGTCTGCGTCGCTGTTTCCTCGATAGAATGCTGTCGTGTTGAACGACCGGAGTTCACATCGATGGCCACCAGGGCTTCGGTCTGGTTTATGACCAGATATCCGCCTGATTTCAGCGTCACCTGAGGTTGCAGCATGGCATCCAGCTGCGCCTCGACGCCCATACGGGCAAACATTGGGATACGATCCTTGTAGAGCTTCACGTTCTTGGCATGATTGGGCATCAACATGGTCATGAAGTCTTTGGCTTCACGGTATCCGGCCTCGCCAGCCACCAGTATCTCACCCGTATCCTTGTCATAAAGGTCACGGATGGACCGTTTGATCAGATTGCCTTCTTCATACACCAGGCAGGGGGCGGTCGATTCAAGCGTCAGCGTGCGCACGTTTTCCCAAAGACGCATGAGATATTCGAAGTCTCGTTGAATGTCCTCCGGTTTTCTGGATGCACCAGCGGTTCGCAGGATAACTCCCATTCCCTGGGGCACTTCCAGCGATGATGCCACCGCCTTCAACCGTTTTCTGTCGGCAGCGTTGGTAATCTTGCGGGAAATGCCACCACCACGTGCTGTGTTGGGCATGAGGACGGAATAGCGCCCGGCCAGTGACAGATAGGTTGTGAGCGCCGCGCCTTTGTTGCCGCGTTCTTCCTTTACAACCTGCACAAGCAGGATCTGGCGGCGTTTGATAACTTCCTGAATCTTGTAGTGGCGCCGGCTTGTGCGACGGGCTGGAACCTCTTCAAGAGCATCCTCTGACCCCAGATCCTCAACAGCGGTATCGCCGTCATCACCATTATCGTCTGCCGGTTTTGCACTTTTGCGCTTTGAACGACGAGACCGGGGCTTGCGACCGCTTTCTTCAGCGGGTTTTGTCTCACTATCAGGCTCTTCCGACGCTGCATCTGCTTCCCCGTCGGTTGAAACCTCAGTGTCGGCGGCTTTTGTATCGGTGTCTTCCGACTTTTTCTTTCGTGATGTTCTGCGGCGCGTCTTTTTCGGTTTTTCTTCCGTCGAATCGGTGCTGGATTCTGGTGCGCTTTCAGCTTCCGCTTCAATTTCGGCCTCAGGAGCATCCTTTTTCTTACGTGACGTTCTGCGGCGCGTTTTCTTTGCGGGCTTTTCTGCTTCGCCCTCGCTGTCTGCCGCTTCCGCCTTACTATCCTCAGTTTCAGGCGCAGCTTCGCCCTCTGTGCTGTTGGTTTTTGCCTCGTCTTTTTTCTTGCGGGAGGTTTTGCGGCGTGTCTTTTTGACCGGCTCCGGTGTTTCGACAGGTTCCGACACAACATCATCGCCGTCGTTTTCCGCCGCTATCGTATCGGCATCGTCATCATCCTCTTCGCCTTCTGCGTCGGCTGCGAGAGCAACATCATCGTCCTGCGGTGATTCGGTTGCCGCAGTTTTGGGCGATTCAACATCGTCATCAGCAGATGCGACTTCAGCGTCATCGGCATTGGTTTCCGCCGCTTCGGCTGCTTTTTTGCCACCACGGCGACGAGAACGCTTGTTGCGTGCAGGTTTTGCAGGCGCGTCATCTTCGTCTTGTTGAGAGACCGCATCGAGATCGCTTGATGCCTCATCGTCGTCTTCTTCGCGGGCTGCAGCGCGCGCATCTTCGGCTTCGGCTTCGATCAGAGCCTGACGATCAGCGACCGGAATTTGATAATAGTCCGGGTGAATTTCGCTGAAAGCGAGAAAACCGTGCCGGTTTCCGCCATAGTCGACAAAGGCGGCCTGCAGGGAAGGTTCAACACGAGTTACTTTGGCGAGGTAGATATTGCCGCGAAGTTGGGTTTTGTGTTCTGATTCAAAGTCGAATTCGTCAATGCGGTTTCCGCGGACCATTGCAACCCGGGTTTCTTCCGGGTGGGCCGCGTCGATTAGCATTTTGTTGTTTGCCATGGGTTTGTCTTTCCGCAGCTCCAGACAAATACTCCTTATTGAATCTGCCGGACCACGAGGGGCGAGACAGCGTTCCTAAAGGCGTATGTTTGGGAGTGCTGGTTTGTTGGGCTGGCAATCGATTTATGAGAGTGAACGCAGAAAAAGTCCGCATAGTCTCTGGAATGTGGCGGGGAACCGGTCTGCATGGACCGGATTCAGACGAATTTACGCATGGTCGCGAAGGCGATCTCCATGCGTTGTTGGTTTCGTCCTGTCCTGTTGCCTGTACTATCAATTGCTCAGTCTTGGCCTTAATAAATCTAGCGCGACCGCTAAGGTCACATTCGAACAGCGAAAATGGACCTGTTGGTCCATGCGCCCTGCAACTTTGTCCTGAAGAGGGCTGTTACATCGCAGTTCCCAACCGTCCTTAATTGCGGGCGAACTGCAAATCTGAATTTCCGGTATGAACTGAGCGTCTTTGATAATGATCCGGCAAGGTGAGATTTCGGGTCAGCATCTTTTGATAAGATCTAACGATCTGAAGGCATTGATTTGTGATCCTGAGCAGATTGCCCAGTGTTGCCTTGGTCGATGCTTAACCTGAATACCGCTCCCTCTATCCGGTTCAGACAGTTCAGTAAAATATACCGCATAATCGATTTAGGCCCGTGCAGACAGAAACACAAGCGCCTAATTGGCAAGCGGACGGCTTTATTGATTTTTGAAGTCATACAAAACCTCGCCATCGCCCAATCGTTACCGCGCATTAACCATAATTTCGTTACAAGTTACTGATCTGTGGTGGCTGTTTCATTGTTGGTACAATGCAGAAAATCGTTTCAACCTTCAGGAGTTCTGATCAAGTGAGGAAGAGAATCAGTTTCATCTTCGCGTTGGTGTTTTTGCTTTCTGTCCAGAACTTTGAGACTGCATTTGCCCAGGATACCGCCGCGCAACCGGCGATAGCGTTCGCCGCGCGCGTGGTCGGAGACGGGAATCGGGCGCGCCTGATTGTCGATTTCAACCAACCCGTTACGCATGATGTCTATCTTCTGACGGATCCACGCCGAATTATCGTCGACTTGTCGCAAACTGTTTTCAGTCTCGATGGCGAGGCCAGGCGTTTGCCAAAGTCAATTGTCTCGGATCTACGATACGGAACGATTGCGGCCGGGAAATCACGGATCGTGATGCAGCTGGCAAAGCCGGTCCTGGTGGAAAACGAGACTTTGCGCGAGATTGAAGCCGAAAAACGGCACCGCCTGATCGTTGATCTGGTCGCGACCAGCAGTGCCGAATTTGCAGCCAACGCGCGCGTGATACAGCAGGTGACTGCGGCGAAACCCGACAAGCCCGAAGCACAAAAGTCAAAGACAAAGGCGAAGGAACCAAGCAACCGCAAATTCACAATCTTTGTGGATGCCGGTCATGGTGGTGTCGATGGTGGGGCAACCGGGCTTGATGGCACCGCCGAAAAACGGATCACTCTCAACTTTGCTAAAAAACTGCGGACGGCGATGCAGGTAAACCCTGCATTTGAGGTGATTTTGAGTCGTGATGAAGATACTTTTGTTGCGCTGGAGGATCGTGTTGCTTTGGCCAGGAAAGCCAAGGCGGACCTTCTGATTTCGGTTCATGCCGACTCGCTGCGCCAGCGCGATATCCGAGGGGCGACGGTCTATACCCTTTCTGAGGAGGGGTCGGACGACCTGTCAAATGCCCTTGCCCGCAAACAAAACAGGGCCAATCTGGTTGCCGGCCTCTCGTTGCCAAAGATTGAAACGGAAGTGACGGATATTCTCATCGACCTGACCCGGCGCGAAACGGAGAAATTTTCCATTAAGTTCGCCTCCCTTATAGTGCAAAAGATGAAAAACGATATCCGCCTGATTCGAAATCCGCATCGTTCAGCTGATTTTTTTGTGCTCAAGGCACCCGAAATACCCTCTGTTCTTTTGGAACTAGGGTACCTGTCTAACCGCGAAGACGAACAGTTGATGCGTTCGGAGGACTGGCAGGCAAAGGCGGTTCTGAGAACGAAAGAGGCTATTGAGAGTTTCTTTAGAGCCAGACTTGCGGGTCAATGAGAACAGTTAGAAACGCCACCCCCGAATTGTGTTTAATTTGTCACGCACAGGGATCATTTTTTAACCTTGCGTAAACAAGTCACACTGACCCCTCAATTTCGGGTAACAACCAGAAAAAAGCGCGGCAAGGGGCAGCGCTCTGAAATGACTGAAAGTTAAATCTCATGTTTTTGAGGCTCTTCGGCTATCTCTTTGGTATCGGAACAGTGCTTTTGCTTCTCGTTTTGGGCGGCGTGATGCTCTATGTGGATAAACTCAAGAAAGATATCCCCGACTACGAGGTGTTGAACCGCTACGAGCCACCCGTAACAACCCGGATACATGCCTCAGACGGTCAGCTGATGGCGGAATATGCCCGTGAGCGGCGGCTTTATTTGCCAATTCAGGCCATTCCCGCCCGGTTGAAGCAGGCTTTCATTTCTGCCGAGGATAAGAATTTTTACAAGCATATCGGGATCGATTTCGGTGCGCTTGCCAAGGCCGCCTACGATTTTGGAGAATCAAAACTCAGTGGACGGGGCACCCGCGCCCGTGGTGCGTCAACGATCACGCAGCAGGTGGCTAAGAACTTCCTCCTGACCAGTGACCGGACAGCCGACCGCAAGATCAAGGAAGCTATTCTCTCGCTGCGCATGGAAGAAGCCTATTCCAAGGATAAAATCCTGGAACTCTATCTCAACGAGATTTTTCTGGGGTTGGGGTCCTATGGTGTGGCAGGGGCCTCGCTGGCCTATTTTGACAAGACTGTTGGTGATCTCGAAATACATGAAGCCGCCTATCTGGCAGCCCTTCCCAAAGGTCCCAACAACTACCATCCATACCGCCGCACCGAGCAGGCGCTGGAGCGCCGCAACTGGGTGATCGACCGCATGGTCGCCAATGGATATGTCACACTGAAGGATGGCGAAGAGGCCAAGAAAACGACACTTGGTGTGGTGGCGCGCAAACAGGGGTCTTATCTCAGTGCGTCTGAATATTTCTCTGAAGAAGTGCGTCGCGAGATTATCGAACGTTATGGCGTCGACCAGCTCTACGAAGGCGGATTGTCGATCCGCACTACCCTTGACCCGAAAATGCAGAAACTCGCCCGCAAGTCACTGATTTCGGGACTGATGAAATTTGATCGCTCCAAAGGGTATCACGGGGCCTTTCAGAAAATTTCGCTGGAAGGCGATTGGGGAAAGACCCTGTCGGAGGTCAAACAGCTTAACGATGTGGATGACTGGCAGCAGGCCGTTGTTCTGGAAGTTGGCGAGGATGCGGCAAGGATTGGCCTTAAACCAAAGCTTTTGCCGAGCCGTGCGATTTCTGACGAACGCGAGGAAGCTACGATCAGCCTTAAGGATGCTCCGTGGGCTCAACGTGTCACGATCAAGGAATCGCGCAAGGACCGTCGCTCTAAAAAGATCAAGGATATGACCGAACTGCTGCAACCCGGCGATGTTATTCACGTGTCGCGTCAGGAGAGCGGTTACAAGCTTGAGCAAGTGCCGGAGGTATCAGGGGCGCTGGTTGCAATGGATCCCCACACCGGACGTGTGTTGGCGATGATTGGCGGTTTTTCTTTCGATGAGTCGCAGTTCAATCGTGCCACTCAGGCCAAACGGCAGCCGGGATCATCATTTAAGCCTTTTGTTTATGCAGCCGCACTTGATAACGGTTACACGCCGTCGTCTGTCGTGTTGGATGGTCCTTTCAAAAAGGATCAGGGCGGAACGCTGGGTATCTGGGAGCCGAAGAACTACGGCGGTGGCTATGCAGGGCCGTCAACCTTGCGTCTTGGTATCGAAAAATCCCGTAATCTGATGACGGTGCGCCTGGCTAACGATATGGGCATGCCGCTGATTGCTGAATACGCCAAGCGGTTCGGTATCTATGACAAGCCGATTGCCGGGCTTGCGTCCTCTCTGGGGTCACGGGAAACCACCGTTTTGCGCATGGTTAGCGCTTATTCTGTATTGGCCAATGGTGGAAAACGCATCAATCCCTCCATGATTGACCGTATTCAGGACCGCTATGGCAAGACTATCTACAAGCACGACGAGCGTATCTGTGAGGATTGCCAGTCCAACGGCTGGATTCAGCAGGAAGAGCCTGTGCTGATCGACAATCGTGATCAGGTTCTTGATCCGATGACGGCCTATCAGGTTACGTCGATGATGGAAGGTGTTGTGCAACGGGGTACCGCCAAGGTGGTTGCTGGTCTTGGTGTGCCGATTGCTGGCAAGACCGGCACAACCAACGAGGAAAAGGATGCCTGGTTCGTGGGGTATTCTCCGGACCTCGTCGTTGGCGTTTTTGTTGGCTACGACCGCCCGGAGCCCATGGGTAAAGGCAATACAGGGGGCGGGCTTGCTGCGCCAATTTTTGCCGAGTTCATGAAGTCTGCTCTGACCGAAACTGCCGCTATTGATTTTCGTGTTCCAGAAGGCATCAAGCTTTATCCCATCAACGCGAAGACGGGATTGCTGGCAAAGGCCGGAAAATCGGGCGTGATTATGGAAGCGTTCAAACCGGGGACCAAACCACCCAATCGCAGTTCAATCATTGGGTTTGAATCTGAAATTCTGCGCGGTAAGCTTCGCGCAACCAAAGCCGCCAAAAGTGCTGCCAAAAGCGGGGCAGGTGGTCTTTTCTAATCTGAATTGATGGCTGTGCGCTCAATGTCGCGAAAGAAAGCCTGTCGGCTGTTTCCTTTGGACACTTGAGCAAAAAACTGCGGTACTTGTCAGCAGAGGTGTTGAGGCTTAAGCCGATTGGCGTCTCAATTTTCCCAGCGCCGGTTCGATGTTCGATTTCTATCGCGAGAATGCCCGCTGGTTGCTCGGCGGGTTTCTGCTGACATTCTTTTCTGCCTTTGGCCAGACATTCTTCATCTCGATCTGGGGTTCGGAGATACGCCAGGAGTTTGGCCTCAGTCATGGCAGTTTCGGAACTGTTTATATGACGGCCACTCTGGCAAGCGCCTGTTGCTTTCCGTTTGTCGGGCGTTTCGTTGACCGCACGAGTGTCGTCATTTGTGCAGGCGTGACCCTGTTGTTTTTGATATGTGCAACCGTTTCCATGGGGTTCATTACCTCGGTTCCCATGTTGATCGCGGTCATATTTCTCCTTCGCCTTTTCGGGCAGGGAATGATGGGGCATACGGCGATGACAGCGATGGGGCGGTGGTATTCGGCAAATCGCGGTAAAGCGGTCTCTGCATCCAATATCGGGCATCAGTGTTCCGAAGCCCTGATGCCAAGCCTGTTTGTCCTGATTGCAGCATCGGTGGGCTGGCGCAACGCCTGGCTTGCGGCTGCCTTGTTGCTGTTGCTGGTTGCTCTTCCCGCAATCATTGCCTTGATGCGTGTTGAACGGATACCGCGAACAACGGTGCAGGATATATCAGACAATCATCAGGAGACCGGCAGACAATGGCAGCGCGATGAGGTGTTGCGGGACCCTTTGTTCTGGATGCTGTGTACGGGTGTTTTGTCTCCCGCTTTCATTGGCACATCGATCTGGTTTCACCAGGACTATCTGATTGAACTCAACGGTTGGAAACCCGAAATCTATTACAGTTCCTTTGCCTTGATGGCCGTGACCACGGTTTGCGTGACACTGGTTACCGGTTACGCCATTGACCGTTGGAGCGCGATCCGTCTGCTCCCGCTGTTTCTTGTGCCACTGGGTGTGGCTTGCCTGATTCTGGCCAATTTTTCGGCGACGGCCGCAATCTTTGCCACCATGTTTTTCATGGGGCTGAGCTATGGCGTATCATCGGCGCTGTTTGGTGCGGTCTGGCCTGAAATCTATGGCGTTCGTCATCTGGGTTCGGTGCGCTCTGTCGCAATGGCGCTCATGGTTTTTGCATCTGCAGCCGGACCGGGAATTACCGGCATATTGATTGACTATGATATTTCTTTTCCGCGCCAGCTTTTCTTTATCGGGTTTTACTGCCTTTTGGGTGCATTCGTCATGCTGACCGTCTCAAACAGGTTGATGATCCGTGCAGAGCAGGGGTTGGAAGGCACTTAGATTTCACCAGCGATTGCACTTTGATGCCCCGTCTACTATCCCGGCGCTATGACAGAAAATTCCGCTCCCACCGTCCGTTTTGCACCATCGCCCACTGGCCGGCTGCATATCGGTAATATTCGAACCGCACTGATCAATTGGCTCTTTGCCAGCGCCAGTGACGGATGCTTTATTCTTCGCCTTGATGATACCGATGTCGAGCGATCGACGGAGGCGTTTGCGCAGGGCATCATCGATGACCTCGCCTGGCTTGGGGTCGAACCCCACCGGACCGAACGGCAGTCCGACCGCTTCAAAATCTATGATGAAGCGGCTGATAAACTGCGCGAAGCAGGGTTGCTCTACGCCTGTTACGAGACGCCCGATGAAATCGAGCGGCGGCGCAAACGGCTCATGGCGCGAGGTTTGCCTCCCGTCTATGATCGCGCGGCACTGAAGTTGACAGACGAGGAAAAGGCCGCTTTCGAGGCAGAAGGCCGTACGCCGCACTGGCGGTTTTTGCTGCCAAACTTTTCCAGCACGCCCTTTGAAACGCAAAGAACCGATGTTCACTGGGATGATGTGATGCGCGGTCAGCAAACGGTCGATCTGGCATCCATGTCCGACCCTGTGCTGATACGGGGCAATGGCAGCTATCTTTATACCCTGCCTTCCGTTGTCGATGATCTGGACATGGGCGTGACGCATGTCATTCGCGGCGGCGACCATGTTACCAATACAGGCGCTCAGATTGCCTTGTTTGAAGCGCTGGGCGGACCGGCACCCCGGTTTGGGCACCACAATCTGCTGATGAGCGCTTCAGGCGAAGGGCTTTCCAAGCGCAAGGGAGCGCTGTCCATTGCGTCGCTGCGAGAAGCAGGGCTGGAACCAATGGCTGTTGCCTCGCTGGCTACGCTCATTGGAACGGGGCAGGCCGTCGAGGCATGTGCTTCACTGGAGGAACTGAACTCGGTTTTTGATCCCACAAAGGTCTCTAAATCCGATGCCAAGTTTGATGACAATGATCTTGGTGCGCTGAACGAGAAGCTGCTTCAGTCCATGTCCTATGAACGTGCGCTACCGCGTCTAAAGGAGGCTGACGCCGATCTTGGCGAGAGTTTCTGGCTCGCGATCCGGGCCAATCTCAGCAAGTTTGGGGAAGCTGTCGATTGGCAAAAAATTGTCGAGGGACAGTTTGAACCGGTCGAGGTGTTGGCGGAAGATGCGGAGTTTCTCGCGGCTGCTGCAGAACTTTTACCGGCTGAACCCTGGGGCGAGGATGTCTGGGCGCAGTGGACCAATGCGTTGAAGCAGGAAACAGGGCGCAAGGGCAGGGGTTTGTTCATGCCATTGCGCAAAGCGCTGACCGGCCTTGATCATGGGCCGGAGCTTGCCCAACTACTGCCGGTTATTGGGTGGGAAAGAACGCGTCGCCGATTACCCTGATACGCCGGGTTTGCTGTGCGACTTCCGTACCGGGTCCTTTGGATTTCAGTTTGGCCATGGAATCGACGGACAGCGCACCCCGTAAATTGCCCAGAGTTTCGGGATCCTGTCCCCGGTCGATGCGCCAGGCAGGCATGGCAACGCGCGATATAACCTTGCGTTCCTCGGCAATTCTCAGTTTTGGCAGGCCATCTTGCTTCGGCGTGGACTGTTTCTTTCTGTTCTTGCGGGCCAGACTATGGTTGCACCGACAGGCCGGGTCGAAGCGCTGCTGGTGAGCAAAAGCATTGGGATGATCCAGGTATTTCTTGCCATCGCGAACCGAGATCATTTCCTCGACGGTTTCGTTGGCTGTCTTGTGGAAGAACAGTTCCATATCGGTTCCTGGACACAAGTTGTTGCAGTTTTGGGAATCCCGGGCCACTCCGCCTTTGCTGGTGGAAAAGCTTACGGGAAAGAAAAAGCCGTCACAGGTCCGCACACAGATGGTGCGCACGGTATTCTTCACTTTGGATTTGGAGTCGCGCGAGCGCCGCAGAGCCCGTTCCAGTCGCCGTTTGTCCCGTTTGCGCTGTGCCGCACTCACCGGACGTTTTTTGGCATTGCGACCAAATATTTGTTCAACCACAGAACTGCGGCGTTGTTTCTTACGAAGGCTGGCGCTGCGGACATTCTTTTTAAAACAACCTGCACGTTGCATGCGGCGTTTAATGGAGCGGCGCTGTTTTGCCACCGAGCGGATAGTGCGTTCTGACGATCCCGCACTCCCGCCGCCTTTACGCTGCAAAGACTTCAGGTTTCTTTGCATCCTTCCCAACGTGTTGCGATAGCCGGAGCAAGATGAATGAGCATCGCGCACGAAAAACCATTTTTTGGTTGAACAACCGCGCTGCCGCATAGCCGACTTCATGCGTGAAATTTCTCGCTTTTGCGAGCGGATTGCTGATGAGAACCGGTTGGATGACCGTTTGCGCACTTTCCCGCGGCCTAATGAAACCAGTTGCCGCTCAAGGCGTGTGCAACTGGCAGACTGGGCGTTTGCCGGGGTTGGGTTCACTGTCGTCAAAAAGACTATACAAGCCGAAAACAGGCCCAATAGACCCGCAAAAGAGCGCATATACCGCGCAAAGCAGCACACCAAGCCGTCCATGATACTCAAAATACGCAAAACAGCGCCCGTTTTTAATTAAATCCCCTGCCGCTGATTCATTGCAGCGGGTTCTTGCGCAAGAATCAATAGAAATAAGGGCTTTTGATCAAAAAAAGTGACGCAAGGTTAACAATTTCCAACTCTTTGCACGTGGCAGATGCGGTTCTGCAGCCGTTAGAAGGCGTGCGGGTACAATCCGCCATCCATCAGAATATTCTGGCCGGTAATATAACCAGCGTGGGCAGAACACAGGAATGCGCAGGCATTGCCAAATTCATCCGCCGTACCAAAGCGCCTGGCTGGAATTTCGTCCATCTGAGCCTGGGCAACTTTCTCTACATCAATGTTTCTTGCTTTTGCTGCTGCTTCAAGGCCACCACGCAGGCGTTTGGTGTCCATCTTGCCTGGAAGCAGGTTGTTCATGGTGACATTGTGAGCTGCATAGAGAGGGCGCACTCCGGCCAGAAAGGCGGTCAGACCCGCTCTGGCACCTGAAGAAAGGTCCAGCCCTTCAATTGGCATGAGAACTGAAAGTGATGTGATGTTGACGATGCGCCCGAATTGCCTTTCGGCCATGCCATCGGCGACCGCCTGGATGAGTTCGATGGGCGTCACCATGTTTTGTACAACACCCTCAATCATGGCCTGACGGTCAAGCTCGTTAAAATTGCGGCGTGGTGGCCCGCCGTTGTTGTTGACAAGAATGTCGGGGGAGGGACAGGCAGCCAGAATGGCCTGTTGACCCTCAGCCGTTCCAACATCGGCGGCGACACCGGTTATGGTGGCATCCGTGGAGTTGCGCAGTTCAGCCACCGTGGACTCAACGGTGGCCTGTGTCCGTGCGTTGACGATCACTTCGCAGCCTGCTTCTGCGAGAGCACGGGCGCATCCCTTGCCCAGTCCTTCGCTTGATGCGCATACGATGGCTTTACGTCCCTTGATACCCAGATCCATAAGGTTTCTCCCAGATTTGCATGGAAAGATCATTGCTCAAACAATGCAGGCTGCCAAGGCGCGATTGAGGAAACCCGGTTTTTTCAAACAGTCTGATACGCTTGACCCGGAGATTGTAGGCGCCTACGGCCAGAGGAGAAATTTATCTTGGGTGAGATTCATGCAAGACACCGTTGATTTTAGCGATATCGAGAAGGCTGCGAATGCGATCGCAGGACAGGCTATCCGCACGCCGCTCCTGCGCTCGGACGTTCTGGATCAAAAACTGGATGCGCAGATATTTCTCAAACCGGAATGTCTTCAGCGTACGGGTAGTTTCAAGTTTCGTGGTGCTTTCAATGCGATAGAGAATTTAGGTGAAGTAAATAGTCAGGAAGGAATTCTTGCCTGTTCTTCTGGAAATCATGCACAGGGCGTTGCCGAGGCGGCACGGATCAAGGGTTTGAGGGCTCGCATTGTCATGCCGTCCGATGCACCGCAGGCAAAGAAGGATCGTACCCGTCGGTCGGGCGCGCAGATCATCGATTATGACCGTCACAATGAGGATCGCGAAGCGATTGTCGAAGCCTTGTCGAAGGACACCGGAGCGCCGGTCATCCATCCCTATGACAACCGTTATGTCATTGCCGGGCAGGGCACGGCAGGTCTGGAAATGGCGCAGGATATGAATGCGCTTGGTGTGACTCCGGATCGTGTTCTGGTCTGTACTGGCGGTGGAGGGCTGACCTCGGGCGTGCTGCTGGCGCTGAAACACTATTTCCCGGCCGTCGATGTTCATCCGGTTGAACCGCAGGGCTATGATGATCAGTCACGTTCCCTGCGTGCCGGAAAGCGTCTTGGTGGCAATGTGAAGACCCCCAGCGTCTGTGACGCGCTGCTGACACCGATGCCTGGTAAGATAGCTTTTGAAATCTGCAAGGATAGTTTGTCGGACGGGCTGGTTGTCAGCGACGAAGAAGCGCTGCGGGCTGTTGCCTTTGCCTTTCGGGAGTTCAAGCTTGTTGTTGAACCAGGCGGTGCTGTTGCGCTGGCTGCGCTGCTTTCGGGAAAGGTTGATGTTTCCGGCCAGTCAGTACTGGTCGTTCTGTCGGGCGGTAATATTGATGCGGATATCATGGCCCGTGCCTTGGCCTTATAGGCTTGCCTGCCTTCTGGATTTCGAAGATAGTGATGTTGTTCTCAGGGCGGGGTGAAATTCCCCACCGGCGGTATGCATGTGAACATATGCGAGCCCGCGAGCGCCTTCCGCTGGAAGGGTCAAGCAGATCAGGTGAGAGGCCTGAGCCGACGGTTAAAGTCCGGATGGAAGAGAACGTATCAGCTGCGCCGTATCCCGGCTGCGGCTGATCCGTAATCGCCTTGGGTGACAGTGTCGTTGCTTAAAAGGAGATTGCCATGACCACCACCCGCTACGCATTTATCAAAGCCAATTGGCATGGCGATATTGTTGATCGCGCACTGGACGGGTTTTGCGAGCTTATACCCGCGGACAAGGTTCAGGTTTTTGACGTGCCGGGGGCTTTTGAGATGCCTCTGTTGGCCAAGGATCTTGCGACAAGTGGTCGCTACGCCGCAGTGGCGGCAGCGGCCCTGGTGGTTGATGGGGGGATTTACCGTCACGAGTTTGTTGCCGGTGCTGTGGTTGACGGTTTGATGCGGGTTGCTCTTGATACGGGTGTTCCGATCCTTTCTGTCTCGCTGACACCCCATCACTATCAGGAGACAGACCATCATCGTGAGATATTCAGAGCTCATTTCGTTGAAAAAGGGCGTGAAGCGGCGCGGGCCGCGCTTATGATTGAGCAAACCCGCACGATGTTGGCGGCCTAGTTTTGATGCTTGAAGGCATGACAACTGAAATACACGGCGTGTGATGATTTCGCTCTGGGTTCCCATCACGATTGCTGCAGCTTTTCTTCAAAACCTGCGTTCGATGCTCCAGAAGTCGATCCAGGGGCGTTTGTCGACGGCCGGAGCGGCCTATGCGCGGTTTCTCTACGCGTTACCACTTGCACTCCTGTATGTCGCGGCGTTGAGTTTTTGGGGCGGCTATGAAGTTCCCGGGATCAATGAGCGGTTTCTGGTTTACTGCGCCCTTGGTGCTGTTGCACAAATTCTGTTCACCGTCGTCCTTTTGTGGATGTTTTCATTCAGAAGTTTTGCGGTGGGAACAACGTTCTCCAAACTGGAAGTTGTTCTGATTGCGATACTCGGTGCCTTGTTGCTGGGAGATACAGTCGGGCCTGTTGGCATTTTCGCAATTGCTGCTGGAGCTGCAGGGACTGTCCTTCTGGCCTTCAATGAAACGAAACTGTCGATCATGGGAGTTTTGCGCGGTCTTAGGGAAAAAGCCACGTGGATCGGGCTTTTATGTGCAGCATTGCTTGGTGCTTCCGTTGTGTTTTTCCGGGGAGCGGTTCTGGCACTCGATGGTGCAGATTTCATCATAGCCGCGGCGTTTGCGCTGGCAGGTGCGCTTTTGATGCAGTCGATCATGATGGGAGGGTGGTTCCTCATTTTTAACCGGGCTGAATTGCTGCGGGTTTTGAAGGAATGGCGCGTTGCTGGGCCGGTTGGTATTGTCGGCATGGTCGCGTCGGTTTGCTGGTTCACAGCTTTTGCGCTTCAAAATGCTGCTTATGTCAGGGCGCTGGGTCAGGTTGAATTGCTTTTCACCTTCGCTGCCAGTGTTTTTTATTTTCGTGAAAAAGTTTCGCGTCTGGAGGTTTTCGGGATCGTTTTGATCGCCGTCGCAATCCTGCTTATCCTGTTGGCAAGATAGATTGCCAATCTGCACCTGAATGATTGCATCTTACATGGACGCGTTCGACTGGAAATGGCATGATTGCTGACCTTGGGACCGTGATCCGGAACAGTAGAGCTTGTCAGTTCCAGCATCCATAAATGTTGAGCGTCTGTCGGACCGTTGGGTCGTTCGTGGTACGGGCGATTGGACGATTTCAACGCTTGGCGATGTCGATGCCAGCCTGCGGCAGCTTGGGACAGAGAAATTCGCGGCCATTGAATTCGATACAAGCGCTGTCACGAGTTTTGATACAGCCGCTGCCTGGATGGTTGAACGGTTGCGGCGTGATGCGCAAAAAACCGGGGCCACATTCCATCATCTCGATACCAATGAGCGGCACCTGCGGCTGGTTGAGGTGGTCGGGCCTCATACTCAGGATGACGGACCGATTGAGCGGTCCCGCTCCCTGCTGCCGATCAATGTCTTTGAGGCGTTGGGGCAGGCGGTTACAGGCATGGCACGTGATATGGTCATGGCTTTCTACCTGCTTGGCGCGTCCATTCGGGGACCACGGGCGGCCGGTCGTTCAGGCCGTCGTTTTCGCCCAAAATCAATCATCAATCAGCTTGATCACATGGGGCTCAAGGCGGTGCCCGTCATTGCCGTGATGTCCTTTCTGATTGGTGCGATCATCGCGCAACAGGGTGCATTCCAGCTTAAGCAGTTTGGGGAAGAGCTTCTGGTTGTGGATCTGGTCGGTATTTTGCTGTTGCGCGAAATTGGCGTCCTGCTCACTGCAATCATGGTCGCCGGCCGAACCGGAAGCGCCATAACGGCTGAGATCGGCACCATGAAAATGCGCGAGGAAATTGATGCGCTGCAGGTTATTGGTCTCAACCCCATCGGGGTGCTGGTTTTTCCTCGTCTGGTTGCCCTGATCATTGCGCTGCCAATTCTCACACTTCTGGCTGATTTCGCCGGTATTGCAGGGGCTATGGTTGTTGCTGACCTCTATGTGGGAATAACACCGGGGCAGTTTCTTGATGCGTTGCAGGCAAGCGTCGGCTCCAACCATCTCATTTCCGGACTGATCAAGGCGCCATGCATGGCAATCATCATCGGACTGGTTGCCACGGTGGAGGGGTTGAAAGTGGGAGGAAGTGCTGAATCTCTTGGTCGCCATACAACATCTGCGGTCGTGCGTTCGATTTTCGTGGTCATCGTGGTCGATGGATTGTTTGCCATGTACTACGCCGCAGTTGACTATTGAGAGACGGTTCCATGGCGTCATCTAAGGGGCAGGAAAAACCAGGGGTCGATGATCGCGAAGTCGTGCTGCGGGTTCGCGGGGTCAATGTCGCTTTTGGCAAAAACCGAGTGCTGCACGAATTGGACCTCGACGTATATCGCGGTGAAATTCTGGCATTTGTCGGCGGCTCCGGTACTGGCAAGTCGGTGCTGATGCGCGCCATACTCGGTCTGGTGCGGCGAGAAGCCGGTCAGATTGAGCTTTTTGGCATCGACTATGATCATGCGGATGGACCAACCCGCCTCTCCATAGACCAGCGCATGGGCGTGTTGTTTCAGCATGGCGCGCTGTTTTCATCATTGACGGTGCGTGAAAATATTCAGGTTCCCATGCGGGAATATTTCAATCTTGATCAGCGTTTGATGGATGAGATGGCGGCTGTGAAGATGGATCTCGTTGGTCTGCCCGCGGATGCTGCCGATAAATATCCATCCCAGTTGTCAGGCGGCATGATCAAGCGGGCGGGCCTGGCGCGCGCTCTCGCGCTGGACCCCGATCTTGTTTTCCTGGATGAGCCGACATCAGGTCTCGATCCGATCGGGGCGGCGGAATTTGATGAGCTTATTGCATCTTTGAGGGATACGCTGGGGCTGACCGTGTTCATGGTCACGCATGACCTCGACAGTCTGGAAGCGGTTTGCGACCGTATTGCCGTATTGAGAGACGGAAAAGTGCTGGTGCACGGATCGCTGGAAAAAATGATGGAGGTCGATGACCCCTGGGTCATTTCGTACTTTTTGGGAAAACGTGCACAAAAACTTGTGCCGCATCTGACGTCGTGACGGGCGTTGCCATGGTGTAAATACCAAGGACAAGCTAGAAGGCAGTATGGAGACGAGAGCAAACTACATTGCTGTTGGTATATTTGCTTTGGCTGCAATCGTTTCGGCGTTTGTGCTGACCTATTGGTTTGGGCGGTATTCTGACGGAAACAACCTGGCACCCTTGGATGTTCGTATTCAGGGGTCGGTTTCCGGTCTGGGGGCAGGCAGTCCTGTCCAGTTTAACGGTATCAATGTTGGGCGGGTGAGGACTTTGTCCTTGGACACCGATGATCCGCGCTATGTGATTGTGCATACCGAAATCAACAAGAATACCCCTGTGCGCGAAGATACACGGGCCAGTATCGGAATTAGAGGGCTTTCGGGCGGCGCTTATATCCAGCTTGACGGCGGCAGCCCGGTGGCTCCTGCGCTGCTGAAAGACCCGGCGGAAGACGGGCCAACACCCAGTATCAGCGGTGATCCGGCGGCGCTGGTTGATCTGTTGAAGCGCGTGACCGCGATAGCATCGCGTACAGAGCGCATCATGGGGTCGCTTGAGTCGTTTGTTGCTCAAAACAGCACCAATGTTACCGACACGATTGGCAGCATACAGGTCTTTTCCCGGTCGCTTTCGCAAAACAGTGAAGGCCTCAATCGGTTCCTCCAAAGCGCAGGGTCCATGTCGAGGTCGCTTGAAAGTCTGTCGGGCAAGCTCGATGGCACAATTTCACAGGTTGAAAAGATTGTTGGTGCGGTGGACCCGACCACGGTTCGGGGTGCGGTAGATAATGCTGCCGCTTTTACCAAAACCCTGTCTGACCAGCAGGAACGGATTACTGCCGTTATGAGTTCGGTCAGTGCGGCGGCAGGTCAGTTGGAGACACTGTCCACATCGCTATCACAGACCATAAACCGGGTAGATCAGGTTTTGGCGGCGGTTGACCCCAAGCAGGTGTCTGATGCCGTGTCCAATATCAGCAAGGCCGCAGGTCAGGTTGATTCAGTCTTGTCAGGTGTTGATGGAGAGAGTGTTGGCAGAACAATCGCCAATGCCGAGGCTTTCTCAAAGACGCTGGCTGATCAGCGCGAGCAAATTTCCACGTTGATCGCGTCGGTCAACAACGCTGCCACTCAGTTGGGAACGTTTTCAAAACAGATTACCGGCACGCTGGGTAAGGTCGATACCATTGTCGGTGCTGTTGAACCCTGGCGCGTAACCTCGGTTGTCGAAAACTTCGAAAAGGCTGCAGGGCGGGCCAATGAAGTGCTGACTTCAATAGATGAGAAACAGGTCAGCAAGACAATTGAAGATGTATCGACGGCCGCTGCCAATGCGCGTCGCATTGTCGATGGTGTCGATCAGGAGGTCGTGCGCACGTTGATCAACAATCTCAGCACCGCCAGTAAGAATGTGACAACACTGCTGGCTGCAATCGATGCGGCCCGGGTCAATGCGGCCATAGATGGCTTTGCCAGTGCATCGGCTGGAGCACAGCGTGTTGTTGATGATGTTGCGTCAGTGACGGGTCGGTTCCGGGGGCGGGGAGACGATATAGATAGCGTTGTCACCAACACCAGTGAACTTGCTGCGCGTCTCAATGAGTCGTCGAAGAAGATTGACGGGGTGATTGAGAGGATCAACGCGCTGCTTGGTCCCAATGACGGAAGTGGACTTGTCGCCGAAGCGCGGGCAACCCTCACGCAGTTTAGAAAGACTGCACGGGTTCTTGATGCCCGTATTTCTGAAATTTCAGGCAGCGTTACCTCTTTCACCAGACGTGGCCTGGGAGACACACAGAGCCTTATTCGTGATGCACGTCAGTCGATCAACCGCATTGATCGTGTTATCAGGAACATTGAGAACAATCCTTCTGCTTTAATTTCCGGTGCTGGTGGTTCTCGCGTACGCGAAACTACCAGTGGAAGGCCCAGGCGCTAGAATGGCGTGTGCTTGGGAATCCGCTTAAAAACGCATAAGGCTGGAATGGTGCGAAGTGGACAAGTTCAATATTTATGCGGTGCAAAAACAAAAACATGCCTGAATTGCACCAGCGAGCTTCTCCTGCTTCAGGCGCACGCGTGACAGGGCTGCATCGTCTGTTGGTCACTGGACTGGCAGCGGCTTTGCTGACCTCCTGTGCCTTGATAAAGCCCCAGGAAGCGCCGCGTGATACCTTTGAATTAACAGCACCTGCCAGCGTTGCCGGGCTGGGTGGCGGTACTTCTGCACAGATTCTGGTGAAACTGCCCACCTCTTTGAAGGCGATTGACAGTGACCGTATCATCGTCAAGCCATCACCGTCGGTCGTCACCTACCTGCAGGGTGCGCAGTGGTCTGATACCGTGCCGCGCCTGTTGCAGGCCCGGCTTGTGGAGGCCTTTGAGAACACGGGACGTATCGGTGCCACCGCCAGGCCCGGCGACGGACTGGTGATTGATTTTCAATTGGTGAGCGACATCCGGCGGTTTGAGATTTCAAATGGGGACGCCATCATCGAGCTTTCCATCAAGCTGCTGGCTGACAAATCCGGGCTGGTGCGCGAAACCCGCATCTTCACGGCAACATCCCCGGCAGGAGGCAGCGACGCGCAAGCTTATGTGGCCGCGTTTGATGCCGCGTTCGATGATCTGGCCAAAGGGATTATCCGCTGGGTTGTTGGTCAGGTGTAGCCCCGATTTCGCAAGCCAAATCTTGCAAGATTATGGCGTGCCGGATGCGCTGTTGTCAGCGCTCTTCATTTAATACCAGTACCGGCACCAGTGCCGCCGCCAGTGCAGCTTGTGCGTCGGTTTCCCGGCGCGAGCCGATTATCCAAATTAAGCAGGCACAAGAATTGGGCAAGCTCTGACTGGCGCGCCGGCTCAGGCAATTGAAAATAGGCAGATAATAGAGTCAGACAGGTTACGCGAACCTGCCTGCTGCATGAGCCAGCATTGTGTAAACCTTGCCTGTATCTGATGTCAGGTAGGTCTGGGTCATGACATTGTCACGGTCATTTTTCGAAACATCAGCAATCAGCCGTTCGAAATCTGCCACGTAGCGATCAACAGAGTCGCGGAATTTGTCATCGGCATGATATTTTCCCTGAATCTCATCGAATGTCAGACGACCCTGAGATGTATAAATCTCCCGGTTGAAAACATTGCGTTCTCCACGCTGATAGCGCTGCCACAGTGTCACAGCCGCTTGATGATCAATCGACTTGGCTATATCTGCCGACAGGGTGTTGAGCGAGTCGGAGCTGATGCGGGCCGGGGCCGGTTTTTCAACAGGTGCCGGTTCCTCGTCACGGGAGGCGCGTCGCAACAGATCGCTGACCCATCCGGTGCTTCCGGAATTGCTGGCCGGTGCAGGTTCCGGTGCCTCGAAGCTCAGACCGCCACGCAGTTGAGACGGAGCCGGTTCCAGAATATCTCCAGCCGATATGGTTGGCGGCTCTGGAGTACGCTCTGTGCTCGCTGGCGCGGGCTTGGGCATGGACAGCGCCGGAGAGGGAGCTGGTGCTGGCGTCGGCGTCGGCGTTGCCGGCAGTTGCGGCGCGGCTTCAGCAATCGGGGCAGGCCGGGCTGGCGCACTTGCCGAGCTTGGAGCCTTGCCGACAATCTCGGTCAGGTCCTTGAGTGCCTTGATCTGATCCGACACCACGCGGCGCATGGCGTTGGCGCTCTCCTTGGTTTCTTCAGGAAGTTCCAGAACGCTTTGTTTAAGTTCGTTGCGCGTTGAGGCCAGTTCCTGACGAAGATCAACGGCAGTATTGCGCATCTCTGCGGTGGCGGCAGCAAAACGTTCTGTCGCTTCGCCTGCAGCGGAAGAGACGCTTTCCATCAGGCTTTCCGACAGGCCTCTTGCGCGCATCTCCGCATCGGTGACGGACTCTCCCATCATTGTGGTGAAGCGGCGCATGAGGTCTTCAAGTTCGCCAGATTTGGTAACAAGGCCATTGGTGAGCGTCTCGATGGCATCGCGTCGGTCATCCAGGCTGACGGCCATATTGTTTTGTGTGCTGTCGAGCAGCTTGGAGACGTCTTCCAGTGCCTTGCTTTGAACCTCAAACCGGCTGGCAATGCTGGAGATTTCTGACAGAACTTCTGATGATACGGATTTCAACCCGGTGTAGTTTGATTCAATGCGATTGGTCGATGAATTGAGGCTTTCTGAGGCGAGGCCGATTGCCGATTCAAAGGCAGTCGTCTGCTCAGTTAGTGTGCTTTGTGTCCGCGTCAGGTTCTCGTCTGCCGTTGTGATCAGTGTGGACAAGACATCGTTGGACTGAGATAGACGCGACAGCAGGTCGCCGACCTCTGTGCGCAACCGGTCATTGGTGCGGCTGAGCGCTTCAATAGTCTCGGTTGATTTGGCTGTCAGCGTGTCCACCATCGCGGCACTTTCCGTGCGCACGCGTTCGCCGACCCGCTCGGCAACATCGGAAATCTGGCGAGACATGGATTCACCGCTTGAGACCAGCGACGTGCTCTGATTTTCGACAGCCGATGTGAGTGATTCAGAGGAGTCGGTTAGCTTGGTCACCAGATCTGTGGTGCGCTCTTCAAGTGAAAGATAGCGCGACGCCAGATCTTCGGCAGCCGCCTGAGCCGCAAGTTCCATGCGCTCGTTTGATGCAAGAAGCATGTTTTCCAGCTTACGGGCTGCATCGTCGGCGGCTGACGACAGCTGGCTCGATGATGCGCCAATCCGGTCCACCAATCCTGCAGCGATCTGTTCCGTTGACTGGGTCAAGATAGCGGCGACGTTCTGGCTTTCAGTTTCGAAATTGCGCAGCAATGGAAGCGTGTCGCGGGTCAGCAACTGGCTAAGTTCGCGGGAACGGGCGGCCAATGTGGTGTTAAGTTCCGCCGTGCGCTCGGCCAGTGAGGTTGTCACCTTGTCCGCACGTGCCTGGAGAGCGGAGCCGATGGCGTCAAGTTTCTCACCAATCTTGCCTTCCAGCGCCTGAACGGAACCGGATACAGCGTGTTCAGCCCGCTTGGCTTCGGCTGTAAGAGCGGTCGAAATGCCTGCCAGGTTGCTGTCCAGTGAGGCCGATAGTTCCTTGGCCTGCTCAGACAGAACCTCGTTTACTCGCCCGGCACCAGCTTCAAGCGATGCATTGATTGAGTCGATACGGTTGGAGAACGTGCGGTCGACAACGCTGACCTGCTCATCAAAATTGCTTTGCAGATTGGTCGCACCTTCGGCAAGTTTTGCGCCCACTGTTTCGACACCGCGGGTGAGGGTACCTTCGATATCGCCGATACGAGCGGTAATGCGGCCATCCACCTCGTCGAATTTGTTGCCGACAACTTCCGCGCCCTGGTTCAGCGTCTCGCTTATGTCTTTGACACGTGAGCCAATGCGCTGGTCAACGGCATCAAAATTGTCATTAAATCCGCTGGTGCTCTCGACCAGTTTCGAATTCAGGTTGTCAGCACTTTGACTGAATGTACGTCCGATCTCTCCCAGACGCTCGCCAATACGCTCGTCGACTTCCTTCGACCGGCCTTCGAAGTCGTTGCTGAATGATTCCAGACGGCTGGAGAGGCGGGCGTCAGCTGTGTCGATACGCTCGTTGAGTTCGGCGACTGTTTCACCAAGCTTGGCGCTGGTTGTGTCAATCTGCTCGACCACTTTCTCGTTGATCTTGTCGACCCGTGCAGCCAGCGACATGCTGAGTTCCAGAGCCTTGGTATCAAGCGCGTCGCGTGTTTCTTCAAGCTGCGAGGCCATATCGGTCTGGATGGCTTTTTGACCATCGCTGAATGCTCCCGCAATCTCGCGCGTTCTTTCAAACAGCGTTTCATTGATCTGGCGCGTGCGGTTGTCCAGTGCGGTATCAATCTTGAGAACATTGGCTTCAAGAGCGGAACTGCGATCATCCAGCTTTTGAACCATATCATCGACACGGCCGCTGATTGTTGCGCCAAAACTCGTAATACGGTCGTTGACCGTCTCGTTGATACGATCGGCGCCGGTATCAAGTGCTGATGCCAGCTGTTCGGTCTTTTGACCCAATGCGGCAACCAGGGCGCCGCCGCGCACATTGAGATCCTCATCGATGGAGGAGAAGCGGTCGTTGACGGTCGTCTGAATGTTTTCAGAAAGAGTATGAATGCGGTCGGCCAGTTCAGTTGCCTTTATCTCGATGGCATTGCTGGTGGCTGTTCCACTTGTGGAAATACTTTCGACAAGCCCCAGTCCGGCTGTTTCGACCCGTTCTCCAATTTCACCGCCCCGGGTTGCCAGCTGTTCAAGCAGATTTTCACTGGCAAAGCTGAATGAGGCGAGAACATCTTCAAAGGCACTGGCGCCCGATGAGTTGAGGATGTTGAGTTTTTCGACAAGATCAGCGCCTGAGGCCTGAATTTGATCGCCCAGTTCGGAACTCTTTGATGTCAGCCGCTCAAGCAGGGTTTCTCCGGCAAAGGAGAGCGAGGCCTGAACTTCGTCACTTGTATTATCGAGGGCATCGCTGAATTTTCTTTGAGCCTGAGCGACGTTCTCACTGATTTGCTGAGCCGAAACGTTGAGATCGTCTTTCAGCGCTTCGCTTGCGCCGGAGATTGAAGAACGAACCCGTTCGGTGTGATTGACAATCGCATCGCGCTCATTGGCCAGTTCTTCAACCAAACCGCGCATACGCAGTTCATTTTCCGAATAAGCACTTTCAAGTGAAGCAACTTCGTTGTGAACCAGCGATTCAAGCTCACTGGCCCGTGACATGGCGCGGTCAATGCCATCCGTCAGCGCATTAACTTCGATGCGCACCGCCTGGCTCACACTGCGCACGCCATTAACGGCTTCGGCTTCAGGCTCAAGCAGACGATAGGCAGCTTCTGTCATTGAACGGGCAGCAAGGCGCATTTCCTGCGCGCGGCGGATCATGAAAGCAAACCCCAGGATCAAAAGAAGAGGGATCAGCAGGCTGGCGGTGAAATAGATGAAGTTGGGACGTTGCAGAATGGTCAGCCATGCATCTGTTTTCAGCAGATCAGGGCCGATGGCCTGATAACCCGCCCAACAGGCCGCAGTTATCCACAGGCCAGCCAGGATAAAGGCAAACCAGAGGGTGAGCGAAGAAGGTTTGCGGGCAAGCGAGGCGGAAAAGCGGGCTGATCCACGGCGGTCATCATTGGCAGCGGGGGCTTCGGGGGAAACAACATTCTTGCGATCATTGGGGGCGGCAGGAACCGTTTCCTTCTGATCAAGCGGACCGTCCTCCGGCGTTTTGGAGAGATTTTTTTCCGACCCATCGGCATCGGCTTCTTTGCCGAAGTCGATTTTCAATGCCTCTTCGACTGCTGACAAAGCTTCGTCAGCAATCTCATCAGTCTTTTTCTTGGCTGCTTTAGCCATCGGGTTTCGCCTCGCTCACTGCGATAACTCTCGGGAAAAACAGAGAAATCGACTTAATACACTTCTATCTCTGGTTTCATTTTGAAACCCTGCGAGCACAAATTTGTAAGCCCGCCGCACCGCGACATTAATATGCCGCTAACCATTTTGGTACTCCAGAAGTACCCCCAATTCATAAAAAGTTAATTTAGGTTAACGTGTCTACCTTTCGTTTACCAAACCTGTGGATTGGTGGCTCCCTCATTCACCCCAACTTAACCATAAATTCAGGCTGGCAGTTCGGTTAACCAATGGTCAATTTAAAAGTCGCAATCTTATAGTTTGTCTCAGGACAATGGCGATAGTGCAAGTTTGCGACAGGATGCAAGATAATGACAAACCCGGCCCATACAGCGGCATTTGCAACTGCTCACGGAGGATGTGCGATACCGTCAACAGCCCCCAGGACGATTTCCAGTATCCCTGAATGCGCCAGTGCCGCTAATCCTGTCGATCTCGTTCATCTCTCGCGCCAGTCGCTTGGCGATCGTGCGCTGGAGATGGAAATTCTTGAGCTTTTCCGAAACCAGTCGAACCTTTATCTCGACCGCCTGGAAAACGGCAAAAGCGCCAGCGTGCGTAAGCTGGCCGCCCACACCATACTCGGCTCTGCCCGGGGAATTGGGGCTTGGCGCGTTGCCCGTGAGGCTGAGAAGGTCGAAATGAATTGCGAAGGCAATGCGGATCTGGGCGAATTAGGGGCGGCCATTGCTGAAGCAAACGCCTATATCGCGGAATTAATGGCCTGATTTTTCCTGCGATCACTCAGTGATCAGCAATTTTGATGAATTTGTGTCCCCGTGATCAAGCCTTTGGCTTGACTCTTTTGGTGCGCACGCTACATGCCCCTTTCAAATCCAACGTAGCGGCTTGGGGCGGCTAATTATGGCGAAGATCACCTATATTGCACATGATGGCACGCGTTTTGAGGTTGAAGCCCCCAATGGCTCGACCGTGATGGAGAATGCCATCAAAAATGCGGTTCCCGGTATCGAAGCAGAATGTGGTGGGGCCTGTGCCTGTGCCACCTGTCATGTTTATGTTGACCAGAACTGGGTTGAGAAAGCTGGCACCCCCGAGGCTATGGAAGAAGACATGCTGGACTTTGCTTATGATGTTCAGCCCAATTCACGTCTTTCGTGCCAGATCAAGGTGACCGATGATCTTGATGGTCTGGTCGTTAACGTGCCTGAGAAGCAGGCCTGAACGGCGGCTTCCCACGCTCCTATACCTGAAATTCTGTCTGACCCTGAATATTGCGGGAATATTTTGTTTTACCCGCATTGTTGCGCGCCTCATGTTTCGACATAAGAAGAGCGGTTGAAACAAACTGGTCTGAAAGACGATGCCCATGAGTGAGCAAGAAAACGCCCCCCTGGAAACCGATGTCGTTATTGTGGGGGCGGGGCCGGTTGGTCTGTTTGCTGTATTCGAACTGGGTTTGCTGGACCTGAAATGCCATCTGATTGATATTCTGGACCGGCCTGGTGGTCAGTGCGCAGAACTTTATCCTGAAAAGCCCATCTATGATATTCCTGCGTTGCCGGAGGTTTCGGGGCAGGGTCTGACCGATCAGCTGATGCAGCAAATTGCTCCATTCGACCCGCAGTTCCATTTCAACCGCATGGTGTCTGCCGTCGAAAAGCAGCAGGACGGGTCGTTTATGGTGACGACCGACGAAGATGAAATGATCCATACAAAGGTTGTGGTCATTGCAGCGGGAGGGGGCTCATTTCAACCCAAGCGGCCACCTGTACCCGGCATCGAAGCCTATGAGGAAAGCTCTGTCTTCTACTCAGTACGCCGCATGGAGGAGTTCCGCGACCACGATATTCTGATTGTTGGTGGCGGAGATTCTGCCCTCGACTGGACACTGGCCCTGCAACCCGTCGCCCGATCTCTGACGCTCTTACATCGCCGGGATGCATTCAGAGGTGCGCCAGATAGCGTCAATAAAATGAAGATGCTGGTGGAAGAAGGTAAGATTTCACTTGAACTTGGTCAGGTTACCGAACTGAAGGGGGATGATGGGCAGTTGAGTGCGGCAATCGTCAAGAACGCTGACGGGGAACTAAAGGAAATTACCTGCACCCGTATGCTGCCGTTCTTTGGATTGACGATGAAACTTGGTCCCATCGCCGACTGGGGCCTGAACCTGCATGAAAACCTGTTGCCGGTAGATACGGAAAAATTCGCGACCAGCGAACCTGGCATCTTCGCAATTGGGGATATCAACACCTATCCGGGCAAATTGAAGCTGATTTTGTCCGGGTTTCACGAGGCCGCTCTGATGGCTCACGCCGCCAAAAAATACATCTCGCCGGATGAGCGCATTGTATTTCAGTACACAACGTCTTCTACCAACCTTCAAAAGAAGCTTGGTGTCTAAGCCTTGGGTTTAGCCTTGGGTTTGGGTATATCCATCGCCCTGACCGGTCAGCTTCCGTTATAAAGCCTCGACATCCGGCGATAGTTTCGACCGTCTCGTTCATCGAAGCGGTCATTGCGAACGCGGTCTTCTTCACTGAGACGGCGGACCAGCTGAAGGGCGCTCTGTTCCAGTTGCCGGCACGATGACGCGGTTGGAAGCCGACGCAACGACTTTTGTGCCTTCCTTGCCAGTTCACGGTAAAACCGCCCGTGGGTCTGTTCGTGTTTTTTCAGCAGACCCAGCATTAAACGCCATTTTTTGAGCTCGCGCTTTGGAACGCGCGATTTGCTGCGCAGTTTGGGAAGCGTGTAGGTGATTTCCATGGATACTTTGGCGCGTTTTACAGCGCATTTTCCACGGGATTTGCGCCGTTCAAGCTGGAAGCTCAACTCCCGCCCCGCGGTTGCCCACGCTCGGCGCCGGTGCTGACGCGAGTAGGGGCCTTTGCGGCTCATCGCAAGGGCAAAATCCTGAGCTGATTTGCCATTGATCCTGTAATATTTGTTGCGTTCCGATATTTTCAAATCCATGGCGCCGACCCCCGGTGCCGTGAATATGAGCCCTATTAGAGCGACTCCCAAGATGCGTATTCCAGACATCTATCTCCCCGTAGACAATGCAAGCTCTCCCTTAAACTACAGGGTAGGGCACAGCTGTCCATCTGCATAGGGGCGTTGAAGCTATTCATCTCAAAAAGTTAAAATTCCCGAGCGGCGTTATACGCCAGGCAGGACCAATCATTGAGAGGGCCAATTATTGGGGAGGACCGGTCAGCAGGACCAATCACCACGGCTTGTCATTGCGTCAGGAACGCTTTTTCTCTTGCTCTTTGGCAACACGGGCAAAGCGTTTTTGCTCATCGGCATCAAACTTCTTTTGCATCTTGTCGTGTTTGTCGAGGTGATCGTCGATAATCCTGCGGGCAATCACTCTTGTTTGCGCACATTTGGCCTGAGCTGGCAGTGCTACAAGGTCATCTTCGATCTGTTTGGCGAACCGGAATGCAATGGCCACGTGAACGGCTTCATGGAGCCGGGTATAGCGTTCAATGTTGTCCCAGGCCTGCCCAAGCTCTCTTGAAGCCGTTTTGCGGCCCTTCCACTGAGGGAGGGTTACGGCCGCCTGAACCGCGACCTTGGCCTTGGTGATGCGGCATCCGGCTGTGGTGTTGGTAAAGGTGACGTTGGGCACCATTTTGATGCGTGCAACGGCAACCGCATGGCGGCCTCCGTCAATTCTGGGGCCTTTTTGTCTTATCTCACGGTCCAAGGCTGCCGTTGTTTGCCCGGAAATCTGATAATAGCCAACCGAAACCTTGCTGGCTGAAGTGCTTTGACACGCAGACACAACACCGAGCGTTAACAGCACGGCTGCCGTTCTCGCGATGTTGAATTGTCTGGTCATAGGGCGCGCACCTTATTTTCTCTCTTTAGCTTAAGCACAATGTGACGGGATCGCCACCTGTTTTGCAAAGAAAGGTAATCACGTTTTCGCGGTTCTCTCTTTCCAGATGGTCTCTATACCCGGTTCAGGGGCGTTGGGGACAAGCCAGGCAAATGCCAAAGAAAACAACGCCATGGCTGTACCTGATAAGAATACGGCTGCCGGGCTGACCAGCCATAAAAGCCCGAAAGCCACAGGGATGAAGACGGCAGCGATGTGATTGATGGTAAAAGCAACCCCCGTTGTTCCGGCGATATCACCGGGGTCTGCAATCTTCTGAAAATAGGTCTTCTTGGCAATCGCCATGGCAAACAGCGCATGGTCGAGAATATAAAGGGCAATCGCCAGCCAGGCGCTGGAAACAAAGGCATAAGTGGTGAACACAATTGCCAGTCCGGCATATTCAATCAGCAGCGCACGGCGGTCGCCCAGGTGTTCCACCAGTTTGCCGATAAACGGGGCAGTGACCATCAAAATCGCTGCATTGACAAAAAACAGTGCGGCGATGTCGTGAAAGGCGTAGCCGAACCGTTCAATCATCATCCAGCTTGCAAAAACCAGGAAAATCTGTCGGCGCGCGCCTGCCATGAAAGTCAGCGCGTAGTACAGCCAGTAACGCTTTCGTACGATCAGGGCTTTGCGCTGCGGGGAGGACTCAGGAAAGGTGGGGAAGGTTGACATCATGAAGGCAACCATCGCCAGCGTTGTGCCGCCTGCAATCACGAACATGATAGTGTAGGAAAGATCAAACAGCTGCCCGGCAACAAAAATAAGCCCGTAGGCAACAAGCTGGGCGACACCTGCGACAGCCAGTATCTTTCCCATCGTACTGGCGGCCGTTTTTTTGGGAAGCCACTGCAGGGTCAGCGACTGGTGCATCGTTTCGTAATAGTGATAGCCAACCGACCCTATAAAAGTCGTGATGTAAAAGCCCATTGCCGTTGGGAAATATCCGGTTGCTGCAACACCAAGGCCCAGCAGCACGAGGGAGATCATGGCGAATGTCTGTTCGCGAAAGGCAAACAGGAAGAAAACCGCAGCAAAAGACAAAAAGCCCGGAATTTCGCGAATTGACTGCTGAATGCCAATTTCGCGGCCCGTGAAAGACAGCATTTCGTGGGCAAAAT
The DNA here is from genome assembly GCA_937930635.1 of uncultured Rhizobiaceae group bacterium. GTDB lineage: Bacteria > Pseudomonadota > Alphaproteobacteria > Rhizobiales > Rhizobiaceae > Pseudahrensia. The sequence continues at coordinate 88,831 of CALHCF010000017.1, read as the reverse complement.
TGTACTGAAGTGCGGACCACGCGGCAAAAGTCAGTTGCATGGCAGCGGCCATCAGCATCAATAAAACAGCGGGCGTGCGCCAGCCCGTTCCTTGCGGAACCGCTGCAACCACCGTTGATCCAAAAACCGGAGGCTGGATAAGATCAAGGCTTGGTGGTTCAGGTTTCATTGCAACGTCATAAGCCTCTTAGGGTGGTGGTACAATGTTCAGCTTTGCTGTCTTGGTTTCAAACGAGGGCCGTTGTTTATCCGTTGAACCGCCTGTAGCGGGGCGTGAGGCTGCGGGTCGTAACGGGCGATGAGTGAGACTTGAATGAAACCGTTCAAGATAAAGCGGGGCCGCCGAATAGTTTGATGAACAAGCTTTTATAGGCTTTCTGTCCTTCCGGTAGTCTCAACCCGTCAGGCGGCCAGTAAATTGCGGCTCTTTAAAGTTAGAATGTCGCGTGCTTGTATAAAAACACTCGGATGTTTGTCGGCCTCAACTTCTGGTTCGATGAAGAGAAGATGATCGCGGGCTGTTTGGAAGAAAGTGATTTCACCATGACCAGGAAAGCACCGTTTGAGTGGAAAGCCACAATAGAATTTCATCCCATGTTTGCGCCACTTAGCAAACATGAACGCGAAGTTCTTCTCTCAGATCAGGTTTCGACAAAACGCACAGCCATGGCTGGTGAAGCCATTATTCATCACGATTCCACGGGGGATTCCCTGTTCATCATTGGGGATGGTGTGGTGTCGGTCATGCTTGAGGGTGAAGAAGGCCAGGATATCGAACTCTACAAACTGTCGAGTGGAGAGATATTTGGAGAGATGGCCCTGTTTGGTCAGGATTTGCGCACGGCGACACTGGTTGCGGCGGAAACCAGCAATCTTCTAGAGATTCGCGGTGATGATTTTCTCAAGATCATGGAGAAACATCACGAGATTTCGATTTTTCTACTGACAAAGCTGAGCGAACGTCTTCACCGGATGGACGATCTCCTTTTGTCGCAACGGTCTTTGGGAACCGATGGCTCAATGGTGCAGTTGGGCAGCCGTCTGGATATCGTTACACAGACTACAGACGCCAAACTGGCCGCCGCCCAGTCGATGTTTGAGCGCACCAATGCACGGGCGGGGGAAGCGATTGATGCCGCAGAACGCACCCGTTCTGAACTGTTGGCCAATGCTGACCGCGGTCGTACCCGCACAACCTGGCTGCTGAGCACGGCCACGGCTGTTGTTGCTCTGATTTCGGCGGTAGGGTTCGTTAATTTCGAGCGATCTCTTCGCCAAATTGATGCGTCGGTTAAATTGGTCAATGAAGCAGAAGGCCGTGCTTCTGACGCGGCAAAAGAGGCTCAAAGATCTGCTGCCGGGGCGGGAAAAAGTGCCACGGAAGCCGGTGACGCCAATGCAAAGGCCAAAGAATCGTCTGATGAACTGGATCGTGAACTCGAACGCGCCCAGTCAGTTCGCAAGGAAATTGACCTTTTGCGCGATGAGTTCGTTCTTGCGCAGTTCCTTGGCGATTTTGCATCCAATGGATATTCGCAAAAAACCCAAGCCTCTTATCTGAGGGCTTTGGGCATCAAGACACCCAAGCTTCGCGAGCGTTTCATGAACTTCGTCCACGCGCAGACAATCTCAGGGTTGAGGCGTGACGCACTTTTGCCTTTTCTCAACACCGTGCTGGAGGAAAGCGAACGGGAGATGGACCTGGAAGGTCAAATCACGACCTATTATTTTGCGGCTGTCGTTTATGTTCTTCAGGGAGAGCCCGAGGAGGCGGCTCAGTTTGAGCGGCTGATTACGGAAAAGTCGCGTGGCCGCGAGTTTTTCACGACGTTGTTTGGAAGCAATGGTTTTGATTCAGGCGAATTTGTCAGGATCATTACGGCGGCTGAAAAGGATGAGACCCGCCGGCTGAACAAAGAAGCCACCTTGCGCAAACTCTACATTGCTCTGGGGCAACCGGGCTGACGACAAAAGCCTGTCGATCCGGTCAGCATTCAATGTTCCAACGGTAGAGGCCCAGCGGCTCTAGAATATTGTCGTCATCATCCTCTTCGCGGTTTTTCTTCTCGCACTCGCTAAACTGCTCGGGAATTTGGACCCAGGGAGCTTCGTCCTTTGCCTCGGCTCGCTTCATGCAGCAACCAACGCCTGCTGCTGCCGCCTCTTGCGGTTGGACCGACAGGAGAAAACCTCCGGCGATGATTGAAACGACGACCGTCCTGCAATCAAACATCATTGCATTCCTCCGTTACCGCCCCGTGCTGCAACCTTATGCGCCAGCCCTTCGCCAGGCAACTGTATTTGAGCAGGGGCCATGGCTTGCTTTGGAGTGGCTTGCATTGAAGACGAACATGCCGTGATAAATACCTGCGAACCGAACAAACTGAGAAAAACCTGATGCCCCGCTACACAACTCTTGTCGAAAGCCTTCCCTCGACAGTTCCTTTTGTTGGTCCTGAAACCCAGGAACGTGCGCGGGGGCGCAATTTTCGGGCGCGTTTGGGAGCTAATGAAAACGTCTTTGGACCGTCACCAAGAGCCATTGTAGCGATGGAGGCCGCCGCCGCGCAGGTATGGCAATACGCTGATCTCGAAAATTATGACCTGAAACTGGCTTTGGCGGAGCATTACGGTGTCAAAACCAGCAATATTGTCATCGGAGAAGGGATTGATGGGCTTTTGGGCCTTCTGGTGAGAATGGTCTGTGAACCCGGTGCGCCAATTGTGACCTCACTTGGTGCTTATCCAACTTTCAATTTCCACGTGGCAGGCTTTGGAGGTGAACTCGTCACGGTGCCTTACAAAGACGACCGCGAAGACCCCGATGCGCTGGTTGCATCTGCTACCCAACACCAGTCGCGGCTGGTCTATCTGGCTAACCCCGACAACCCGATGGGCAGTTGGCATGAGGCTGATACGGTGGGGCGATGATTGATGCTCTGCAGGAAGACTGCCTTCTTTGCCTCGATGAGGCCTATGGTGAATTTGCGCCTGACGGGGTGCTGCCCCCGCTTAATGTTGATGAAAGGCGCGTGATCCGTATGCGAACCTTTTCCAAGGCCTATGGAATGGCAGGAGCCAGGATTGCCTATGCCATCGCGCATGAAGATCTTGCAGATGCATTCAACAAGGTTCGTAATCATTTCGGGGTTAATCGCATTGCCCAGGCAGGGGCATTGGCGGCATTGGCTGATCAGGATTGGTTGGGCGCGGTGCTCAAAAGAGTTCGCGAGGCTAACGAACGCATTGCGACGATTGCATCGGCCAACGGGCTCAAGCCGCTGCCAACCGCCACCAATTTCGTCACCATAGACTGTATGCGCGACGGGGATTTTGCCAAGCGGGTTGTTGCCGCGCTGGTTGAGCAGAATATTTTTGCACGTATGCCATTCGTTGCACCCCAAAACCGCTGTATTCGCATTTCAGCAGGAACCCCTGTTGATCTCGATCTGCTGGAAGAAAAGCTGCCTCAGGCGCTGGAAGCTGCCGCGGTGTCTTGAAACCGTGCCCGGCTTGGGGCAGGACAGGCCAATGACCTCACACTTATCCGCAGGTGCCGAACCGCGCACCGTTGATCATCTCGTTCTGCCGGTTATCGACATCGATAGCGCGCGGGAGCGCTATACCCGTATGGGTTTTACCGTCGCACCGGATGGCAAGCACCCGTTTGGGACAGAAAACTGCTGCATCTTTTTGCCGGACGACACTTTTCTTGAACCGCTGGCGGTTGCCCACCGCGAAACCTGTGAGGCTGAGGCAAAGGCCGGACACACATTCATGATCGACGATCAGGCTTTTCGGTTCAGGCGTGGAGACGAGGGCTTTTCCCACATGGTGCTGAAGTCGCAGGATGCAAAAGCCGACCATGCCTATTTTAAACAGGAAGGCGTTGGTGGCGGAGATATGGTGAGTTTTTCCCGTAATTTCGACACGCCGGAAGGCCAGAATGGGACCATTGCCTTTCATCTGGCATTTGCCGCAGACAGGCGCGCACCCGATGCCCGTTTTTTTACGGTTCAGGTTGCTGATGCTCCAAAAGTTGACCGGTCAGCCCTGCAAACCCATGCCAATGGTGTGACCGGTTTGAAGGAAGTGATCCTGTCGGAGACCAACCCGACCGATTTTCAGTATTTCTTCCAGACCTATCTGAACCAGCGCTATATGGATGCCGACTCGTTTGGCATGTCGTTTGAAACGCCCCAGTGCAGGGTTTCAGTTTTATCGCCGGAAGGAATGCAGGTGTTCCACGGTCTGGATGTCCGCGATACCGAACGCGGATTGCTGTTTCAGACTTTCGTGCTGGAGGTGAAAAGCCTTGCAACAACACGGGCATTGTTCGATGCCAACAAGGTTGACTATCACGACAATGGAAAGCGGTTGACGGTCGCCCCGGCAGGTGGCCAGGGATGCCCGATCCTATTTGAGGAAGCAGCATGAGTGGAGCCAATTCAAAAGTGACGGTGGGCAATGTTTCCTTCGCCCAGGACGCTCCACTGTCGCTGATTGCAGGTCCCTGTCAGTTGGAAAGCCGGGATCATGCCTTCGCCATGGCGGGAGCGCTGCGTGAAATCTGTGCCAAAGCCGGTATCGGGCTCGTTTATAAATCATCCTATGACAAGGCCAATCGAACCAGTATTTCTGCGTCGCGGGGGCTTGGTCTCGAGGCGTCGTTGGAGATTTTTTCGGATATTCGCACTGAATTTGGCCTGCCCGTACTGACTGATGTTCACACCAGCGAGCAATGTGCTGAGGTAGCTCCTCATGTCGATGTTCTGCAGATCCCGGCCTTTCTTTGCCGTCAGACCGATTTGCTGGTGGCAGCAGCAAAAACGGGCAAGGTGATCAATGTCAAAAAAGGGCAGTTCCTTGCCCCCTGGGACATGGAAAATGTTTTGAAGAAAGTCACTGATACGGGTAATCCCAATGTTCTGCTGACGGAGCGGGGAACGAGTTTTGGCTACAACACTCTGGTCAATGATTTTCGTGGTTTGCCGACAATGGCTGCCATGGGTGCGCCGGTAATTTTTGACGCTACCCATTCGGTTCAGCAGCCGGGTGGTCTTGGTGCTTCATCTGGTGGCCAGCGTGAATTTGTGCAGGTTCTGGCCCGCGCGGCGGTTGCTGTAGGGGTGGCCGGTGTATTTGTCGAAACCCATGATGATCCCGATAACACCCTGTCGTCGGACGGTCCAAACATGATGCATTTGCACGCTATGCCGGCGCTTATTGATCAACTCATGGAGTTCGACCGGATTGCCAAGAAAACGGCATAGGCTGTTTGTTGCACAATCAGTCTGATTGGTTTCCGCGTACGGTCATTCGGCTATGCCGGATGTGCGTGAGCCCGTCGAAAACTGTAACGCCCTAAGTTCGCGGCGCTTCGACCTCTTTCATTTCCGACGCCTGTTTGATGGCTTCGGCAATGTGCCCGGCTTCCTGAGCCCCCATAACAGCGTATTTGTTGTCGATGATAAAGCAGGGAACCCCTGTCACGCCCATCTGCTGAGCCACCGCAATTTCCTGCGTTACGGCATCTTTATCCTGATCAGTGGCAAGCAGGGCTCCAACGATTGCCTCATCCATGCCTGCGTCCTTTGCAGCCTGTATCAGAACGCTGTGGTCGCCAACATTGCTGCCTTCCATGAAATAGAGCTTGAAAAGCTGTTCAACCAGCTTGTCCTGAACCTCACCTTTTTCATTGGCAGCCCAGCGGATAACCCGGTGCGCGTCGATTGTATTGGGTGAAACCTTGATGGCCTGGAAGTCGAAGTCGAGGTTTTCATCACGACCGGCATCCTCGATACGCGCATAGATTTCTTTAGCCCGTTCCGGCCCGCCGAACTTGGTTTCAAGATATTCGCGTCGATCACGCCCTTCAGGCGGAAGGGTGGCGTCCAGCTGAAAGGGGCGCCAGCGAATCTCAACGTCTACTCCGTCAAGGGATTCCACCGCTTCTTCGAGACGGCGTTTGCCGATGTAGCACCATGGGCACATGACATCGGAGACAACGTCTACTTGGACGACATCGTTTTTTGGCTCTTCGCTCATTTCTCTGCCTCGCTTGACCACCAGGTCTGGAATCTTGGCCCATACAGGGGAGTATATTGGGGCCGCGCCAGTTTTTTCCAGCGCGCAATTCGGATTTCCGGCAAATGATAGAGCGGAATAACATAGTGACCGGAGATCAAAACCCGGTCATAGGCGCGTACGGCTGCCTGGAACTCTTCCTCGGTGGTTGCATTCAGCATTCGCTCGATCAGCATGTCGATGGCGGGTTCAGCCGCGCCGGCAAAATTGAAGGTTCCTTCCAGGTCCCTGGACTGAGATCCCCAGCGGAAGGTTTGTTCAGCGCCCGGTGAAAGGGATGACGAATAAGAAACAATGGTCATGTCATAATCAAACGACCCCTTGCGGCGCTGATATTGCGTGTCATCGACCAGCCGAACATCGATCTTGATGCCAAGCTTTGCAGCACTGCGCTTGTAGGCAAGAGCAATCCGCTCGATGTCCTGACCACTGATTCCAGCGTCTCCGGCGATCAGCATTTCAAATGACAATGGCTCGCCTGCCTTATCCATCAGGGTGCCATCCTGGAAATCAAATCCCTGTTTGCGCAAAAGGGTGAGTGCCTGGCGCAGAATTTTGCGGTCACGTCCGGAGCCATCCGCAACAGGGGCCTTATAGGTGCCATCCATGACATCATCTGCCACGACACCGGGAAAGGCGGCGAGCATGTTCTTTTCCAGATCGCTTGCAGGCTGACCAAGAGAGGACAGGTAAGAATCCTGCCAGTAGGACGATGTGCGCTGGTAAGCTCCAAAAAAGAGATTTTCATTCGCCCATTCAAAATCGAACAGCATGGCAAGCGCCTGACGCACCTGACGGTTGGCGAATTTCTTGCGCCGAGTGTTGAAGACCAGACCCAACATGCCGCTTGGTGTGCGTTTTTTATAGGTTTCCTTCAGCGCACGCCCTTCGCTGATGGCGGGAAAATCGTATCCCGTATTCCATTTCGATGGGCTTGATTCGGGATAAATATCAAACAATCCCTTCTTGAAGCCCTCAAACTGGGCGTTGGATGAGCGATAATAGTCGACCCGAATGGTCTCGAAATTGTTGAAACCGGCATTTGCCGGCAGGTCTTTGCCCCAGTATTCCGGGTTTCGCCTGTAGGTTATACGCTCGCCCGGTCGCAATGACTGGACTGTATAAGGGCCGCTGCCTATCGGCGGCGTAAGGGTCGAATTGCCGAAAGTCTCGATGTCGGTGGCATGTTGAGGCAGAACCGGCATCAGCCCAAAAAGCATCGGTGTTTCGCGCGATGCCTTGTCATTGAAAGTCAGTTTCACGCTGCGTTCGCCGGTTTTTTCCAGCTTCGACACCTGTTTCATGCGGCTGGAATAGGGAGGGCGGCCCTGGTCCTTGAGCAGGTTGAACGTGAAAATGACGTCATCCACGGTCAAGGGCTTGCCGTCCGAGAACCTTGCGGCCGGATTCATGTGAAACTCGATCCAGGACCGGTCGGGGGCCATTTCTGCCTTCTCGGCCAAAAGGCCATACAGCGTGAACGGTTCATCGCGGTTGCGCTTCATCAGGCTTTCGAAAACGAGATTGCCAAAGACCGGATCCCACAAACCACGGGCACCTGTACGAATACTTTTGAGATCAAAGGGGTTGAGGTCGTCAAAGCTGCCTTTGACGCCGTAAACCAGCGTGCCGCCCTTGGGGGCATCGGGATTGGCGTAGGAAAAATGGGCGAAGTCAGCGGGCAATGCCGGATCGCCCCGCATAGCGATGCCATGGGATGGTTCCGCATGTGCGCGCGGCGGCAGGAGCCATACGCTCGCCAGAGTTGTGCAGACAATGACAAAAGGAAGCAGCAGCTTACAGGGGGGCGGTTTCAGCGGACTCTCCAAAGCTATTGCGTCAATGGTTGTAGCCATTTGATTCGATAGTCCATCATATCACGGCCCGCCGCCATATGAGAGTGAAACATGGTGGTGAAAATATGTGACACCCCTGTCTGCAATTGGAGAACAGATGTTGTAAACACTGGTGTTTTGTCGTCGGACAGACTAAACAAATGTCACAATACATTCGTCATGGTGACGCCGCATTTGCCGACGATGGAAACACCGAAACGAACAATTTGCCCAAAGAAAACCGCAGATTGGTAATAGTTGCTTGATCCCAAAAAGCGAGTTTTGACGAAACCCTCTTAACGTTCAGGAAAACCACTTCATGAGAATCATCAGTCTTGCAGCACCATCGATCAGGAAACTGTTTGCTTCGGCAACTGTTCTTGGTATCGCGTCCTTGGGCGTTAGCCAACCGGTCCAGGCTCAGCAGAGATCGGCAGGAACCGCCGACTGGGTAAAAATCTGCTCAAAGACAGGCGATAACGATGTCTGCAATGTTCAGTTCAATATTGTCACGCCGCAAGGCCAGCTTGTTACGTCCGTGAATTTGTTTCAGCTGAAAGGCAAGGTGAACCGCCGTATCTTTCAGGTTGCCGTTCCTGCGGGGCGCAGCATACCGCAGGGCATCAACATGCAGATCGACAAGGGACGGGCGAATACCTTGCCGTACAGCCTTTGTTTTCCTGACCGCTGTATCGCTGAAGTCCAGTTGAGTGACGGGCTTGTTAAGGCGCTGAAGGGCGGTGGAGAGATCACTCTGACATCGACCAATTTCAGACGGGCCAAAAACCCTGTGAAGGTAACGTTGAAGGGCTTCACCAAGGCTTTTGACGGACCCGCGCTGAAGCGTGACGAAGTTGGTGCGCGCAACAAAAAACTTGCTGACGAGTTGAAGAAGAAAGCCGACGAGGCTCGCAAGAAACTTGAAGAGGCGCAGGAAAAGGCGAAATCCGGCGGCTAATCGCCCGGAGCTGGCCATTTTTTATCGTCCGCGCGGTATGAACGGTCCTGTTGGATAAACGTCGCGTATTCCTCGCTGCTTTGCACGGGAATGGCGACCCGTCAGCCTCTTTGACTTGAGAATCTTCCTTCACAGGCGGCAAATTGCAGTTGATGCAATTGTCGCCTGTCGTTGTTTGATCTAGTAAGCAACAGCTTAATCTGCAGATAGAACTCTGGCTCTTATGACCCTCGTAGACACCCGTACACCCAACCCTAAAAACTTCTTTCCTGGTGAAGATCACGATTGGGAACTCGTGATTGGCTTGGAGGTCCATGCGCAGATCACCTCGCAGGCCAAATTGTTTTCGGGGGCGTCTACGGAATTTGGCAATGAACCCAATGCCAATGTCTCGCTGGTGGATGCTGCGATGCCCGGCATGTTGCCTGTGATCAACGAGGAATGTGTGCGCCAGGCTGTGCGCACCGGGCTTGGGTTGAACGCAAAAATCAACAACCGGTCGGTGTTTGACCGCAAGAACTACTTTTATCCCGATCTGCCGCAGGGCTACCAGATTTCGCAGCTCTATCACCCGATTGTGGGTGAGGGAACGATCACCATTCAGGTTGGACCGGACAAAGAGGGCGGGTTCGAGACGGTCGAAATCGGGGTTGAACGCCTGCACCTTGAGCAAGATGCCGGTAAGTCCATGCATGATCAGCATCCCACCATGAGCTTTGTCGACCTCAACCGGTCCGGCGTCGCGTTGATGGAAATCGTATCGAAGCCGGATATCCGGTCAATCGACGAAGCAAAGGCCTATGTGACCAAGCTGCGCTCTATCATGCGGTATCTGGGCACCTGCGATGGCAATATGGATCAGGGTTCGCTGCGCGCCGATGTCAACGTTTCGGTGCGCAAGCCAGGCGGTGATTTCGGCACCCGCTGCGAAATCAAGAACGTCAACTCCATCCGTTTTATGGGGCAGGCAATTGAATATGAAGCCAAACGTCAGATCGACATCCTGGAAGAGGGCGGTTCAATTGATCAGGAAACCCGTCTTTTCGATCCCAACAAAGGCGAAACCCGGTCCATGCGTTCAAAGGAAGAAGCGCATGATTACCGCTATTTCCCTGACCCCGACCTGTTGCCGGTGGAGTTTGACAACGCTTTTGTCGAGGCTTTGAAAACAGGCCTGCCTGAATTGCCGGACGAAAAACGCGCCCGCTTCATGGCCGATGGTCTTTCTGAATATGACGCCTCTATTCTTGTGTCCGACAAGGCGGTTGCCGACTATTTTGAGCAGGTGGCGGATGGGCGTGATGCCAAGATGGCTGCGAACTGGACGATCAATGATCTGCTGGGCGCGCTTAACAAGGCCGGGAAAGATATTGCCGAAAGTCCGGTTTCTGCTGGCCAATTGGGCGGGATCGTTGATCTGATCAAAGCGGATACGATTTCGGGCAAGATTGCCAAGGATCTCTTTGAAATCATCTGGAACGACGGTGGTGATCCGGCCAAAATTGTTGAAGAGCGCGGTATGGCACAGGTAACCGATACCGGCGCCATCGAGGCCGCCGTGGACGCCATCATTGCGGCCAACCCCGACAAGGTGGAGCAGGCCAGGGAAAAACCGAACATGATAGGCTGGTTTGTCGGTCAGGTGATGAAGGAAACCGGCGGCAAGGCCAATCCAAAGGCTGTCAACGAACTGTTACGCAAGAAAATTGAAGCATGAGCGGGACAGCGCCCTTCTTTGTGCGCAGCGCCATGCCAGCTGATATTGCAGTAATCAAAAACCTGCTCCACGAAAGCTGGCAGGCTACCTACGGTCCGACCTATGGTGAAGAGAAAATCCGTAACATCTCGCAGCTCTGGCACACGCAACCCCGCCTGCTTGCCCAGCTTGATACTCCCCACAGCGAGTTTGTTGTTGCAGATGACGGAACTTCAATTGGTGGCATGGGATATGCCGTCATGGTCGGTGAGTCGGATGCGCACTTGAAACAGCTTTATGTTGCGCCCCACCTGAAAGGTCGGGGTATCGGTTCGCAGCTTCTTGTGGAAACTGAAGGCGCGTTTCCCCAGGCAAAACGTGTTATCCTGGAAGTTGAGCCGGAGAATGCGCAGGCCATCGCGTTTTATGAAAGCCATGGCTACAGTCCCTATGGACGTAGCGAGGGCGACGGTGGCGAATTTGACATGCCGGCCCTCAAGATGGCGAAACCGCTGGATGGTTGGGACCTGTAGAACGACAACGGTGAAAAGCAGCTGGTTGAAACTGGCGCGAGCAGGGGGAGTAAGTGAAATGGACACAAACAGTTTCAAAGAAGACGGTGTAACCGTTGTTCGAAATGTCCTTGATAAGCCCTGGCTTGACCGGCTTGCCGCTGCCGTGGATGAAAACATGGCCAGCCCCGGCCCCTATGGCAAAAACCATGCGGAGGAGGGTGGTGCCTATTTCGGTGATTATGTGAACTGGCAGCGGTTTCCCGACTTTATCAACGTGGCCAAAGAAGGCCCCCTGGGTCAGATCGCCGCTGAACTAATGGGCGCGTCCACCGTGAAGTTCTTCCATGAGCATGTGCTGGTGAAGGAACCCGGCAACACATCAGCCACGCCATGGCATCAGGATATGCCCTATTATTGCCTTGAGGGCGAAAAGACGGTCAGCCTCTGGGTGCCGCTTGATCCCGTTGGTGAAATGGAGAGCCTGAATTTTCTCAAAGGCAGTCATCAGGCCAAACAGACCTATGTGCCGCGCCGGTTCAAGACGCTGGAACCGCTTGAAGGTGACACAACAGATTATGCCCCGTTCCCGGAGATTTCGCAGAATGATGACGACGTTGTGTCGTTTGCGGTCGATCCTGGTGATGTTCTGGCCTTCGATTTTCACACGTTGCATGATGCCCCGGCCAATCCAACGACAACCCGCCGCCGTGCGGTTAGTTTTCGGTTTGTTGGCGAGGGCACACGCTATGTTGCGCGCCCCCATGATGTGTCGCCACCGTTTCCGCAGATGGGGTTAAAACTGGCGATGAACGATCCGTTGCCGGAAGACTGGTTCCCAACCGTCTGGCAGACCTAAAAAAGAGGCCCGTTGCCGGACCTCTTCAAACTTCATTTCTGGAAGACTTACTTGATTTCGTAAGCGGTAACCTTGCTGTCCATCATCATGGGGATGATGGCGGTTTTGCCGCCATTGGTCACCTCCAGATCGGCGCTGCCCTGATTAAGATCAATCAGTGTTTCATGGCTTCCGTCTTTCTTGATGCACATTGCGCCCTTGACCTCAACCTTACCTGAGGTGTCAGTCTTCAAAGCGGCACTGTCACTGGATGGATAATAAGCACTTGGGCACTTTTAATCGCTTTCTTGTTGCAAGCGGCATGACAAATCTCGCGGATGGGATTGCAACAATTGCCTGGGCCTGGCTTGCCTCTCTTCTGACACGGGATGCCTTGCTGATAGCCATGGTTCCCGTTGCCTTGCGATTGCCCTGGTTCGTGTTTGCAATTCCGGCTGGAATTATTACCGACCGATATGATCGCCGTACTCTCATTTTGACGATGGATGTTCTAAGAGCCCTGGTGTTCCTGGCTGTTGCGATGGCCATATGGACCAGTTTGCCGCTTGAACCGGCCTCGGCAGATGGCGTGTCCAGTATTTTCCTCATGAGTACACTTATGCTGGCAGCGTTGCTGGTGGGGATGGCAGAGGTTTTGAGAGACAACGCTGCCCAGACCATTCTTCCATCGATTGTCGAACCGCAAGAACTTGAGCAGGCAAATGGGCGTTTGCTCAGTGCAGAGCTTGTTGGCAATGCCTTGCTGGGTCCTGCAATAGGCGCTTTTTTGATTGCCGCTGCATTGCCTTTGCCGTTCGTGTTCAACGGGTTGGTCTTTCTGGTTGCCATCTTTCTCGTGTCGACCTTACGCGGGCATTTTCGCCCGGCAAGCCAGCAGCGCAGTCTGGGGTGGCGGCTGGAGGTAAAAGAAGGCATCGACTTTCTCAGGACAGCGCCCTTGCTAAAGGCGCTCGCTTTGCTGACCGGGTTCTGGAACTTACTGTTCCACATGATGATGATCGCTCTCGTGCTTCATGTTCAGGAAAATCTGGGCTTGGATGTGCGGTGCTATGGGCTGGTGCTTGCCGCGGGTGCATTGGGCGGCATCGCGGGTGGAGTATGGGGATCTCGTATTGTCGACAGGCTCGGCCCCGCGCGGGCCTCACAATTGACCCTTGCAAGCTCTGCCCCCGCCTTTCTGGCGATCATTTATGCCCCAGGTGTTGTGACCTTGGGTCTTGTACTTATCTTCTTTGAATTTACCGGCATCGTGTGGAATATCGTATCCATCTCCTATCGGCAGCGTGCTGTGCCCACGGATGTTCTGGGGCGGGTCAATTCACTCTATCGTTTGTTGGCGTGGGGGATGATGCCGGTTGGTCTCATTCTGTCCGGCCTTCTGGTGACAGTCTTTGAAAGTTTCGGGTCAAGGGAGGTCGCACTGACCGTACCGTTTTGGGCGGCGGGAATTGGGGCAGGTGTTCTCGCGATTGTCGGTTGGCCTGTCCTGGGACATGGCTTTGGCAGGAACAACGCTGACCGGGACTGACAAGACTGGACTTGCGGGGTAATTCGGACCAAAAAGGGCTTGAGACAACAGACTCAAATCATCAGGGTCGGAGCGGTATCATGAAGAACTTTTTCCTGCAGTTTTTTACCTGGTGGAATGGTCAGACACTCGGCACGCGTTTTTTCACATGGCGCAAGGGCGAACGAGTTGGTGAAGACGCCAATGGTAACCTTTACTACCAAAGTGCTGATGATCGCCGTTGGGTCATCTACAACGGGGATGCCGAAGCATCGTCTATTCCCCCAGGCTGGCATGGGTGGATCCATCACCGGACCGACACCCCGCCCTCCAGAGAAGATTATGTCATGCGCGAGTGGGAAATGGAGCATTGCGAAAATCTGACCGGTACTCCGAATGCCTATAGACCAAAAGGGTCAATCTCCAGTCAGGAAAAACGGCCCCAGGTAACGGGTGACTATGAAGCCTGGTCCCCCTGAGATGCTGTCAGGTGATGGTAATTCTACTCAGAAATGGGACAGCACATCGTATCAGCGCGATACGGGGTTTGTTTCGGTATATGGCGAAGATGTCCTGAGTTGGCTTGAGCCGCAGCGCGGAGAGCGAATTCTGGATCTGGGGTGCGGTGACGGAGTGCTGACCCACAAAATCATTGCCACGGGTGCAACTGTTGTTGGTTGCGATGCCAGTCAGAGTTTTGTTGATACCGCGCGCGAATCCGGTTTGCAGGTCGATCTGATGGATGGTCAGGCGTTGATCTACGACGGTGAATTCGATGCTGTGTTCAGCAATGCAGCTTTGCATTGGATGCTGAAAGCGGAGGACGTCATCGACGGTGTGAGGCGCGCATTAAAGCCTGAAGGGCGATTTGCCGGTGAATTTGGGGGATTTGGGAATGTCGCGGCGGTATCTGCGGCCATGCGCGCGATTGGGAGAGAGTGCAACGGTGATGCAGCGTTGATAGGCCCCTGGTTCTTTCCCACTGTGGAACAATATTCGCAGATGCTGGAAATGAAGGGGTTCATCGTTGAGGATATTACCACCTTTGCGCGCCCAACTCCGCTTCCCAACGGTTTGATTTCCTGGCTAAAAGTCATGTGCAAACCGTTCTTTGATCAGTTCGGTGACAGGGCCGATGAGATCTACGCCAAAACTGAAGATGCTTTGCGACCGTCGCTGTGTGACCACACTGGCCAGTGGTTTGCCGACTATGTGCGCTTGCGTTTCAGGGTAAAACTGGCCTAGAGCGGGTTACAATCAACTGCGGTTTCAATTGTTGTGATCTTCCATCGACAAGAGTTTCGGTTTTAGTCTTTGAAGATGGCCTGTTGAGTTCGTTAAGATAATAATTGCCATATTATATTTGTATGGCCATGAGGGTGTGCCCCGTCTCATAGAGAACGATTTTTTATGCGCCGTAACTTCCTGACATTTTTAACTCTGCTTTTGCTGGGCGGTTTCAGTATTGATGTGGCTTTTGCACAGCGCATTGAAAATCGGGTGGCTGTATTTTCCGGTATCGACAAAATAACCGGCCGCATCACCACTTTCGATGTTTACGTGAATGAGACCATTCAATTTGGTCAACTTCAGATCACCCCGCGTGTCTGTTATTCGCGACCAGTCACGGAACAGCCGAAGACGACATCTTTTCTGGAAGTGGACGAGATCACACTGGAGGGTGTTCCCCGGCGTATCTTTACAGGCTGGATGTTTGCCGAAAGTCCCGGGCTTAACGCGATTGAGCATCCGGTCAATGATGTCTGGCTGGTTGCCTGCAAACAGACATCGGATGTTCCGCCACCGCCCGGCAGCTAAGTTTTAGCTGCTGGTATCGATTGCAAAAAAATCGGCTTCGACTTCAAGAGCATTGGCCAGCAAATACTCATAATCGACCTTGGGAATTTCAACCGCCCCGAACTGGCGCAGATGCGAGGTGTTGAACTGCGTATCAAGCAGTTCAAACCCACCGGCTGTGAGCCGGTCTACCAGGTGAACCAGCGCGACTTTTGAGGCATCTCTGGCGCGCGAAAACATGCTTTCTCCAAAGAAAGCGCCACCGAGGCGGACACCGTAAAGCCCTCCGGCGAGTTTTCCATCCTGCCAGCACTCGATGCTGTGACAGTGCCCCATGTGATGCAGTTCGGTATAGAGCTGGTTGATGCGGTCACTGATCCATGTCTCTTTGCGGTCGGTGGAGCGTTCTGCGCACAAGGCAATGACGTCGCTAAAGGCTGTATCGACCCGCAGTTCAAAAATGCCCTGTCGCACCGTCCGCATAAGACGTTTGGGGACATGAAATTCATCAAGGGGAATAATGCCGCGAAGTTCCGGCTCGACCCAGAACATGCCCGGATCGGTGGATGACTCTGCCATGGGAAAAATGCCGCTCGCATAGGCTTTGAGCAACACCCTGGGCGTGATCTCCATCATCAGGTCATTGATGCCGGACATGTTTTCTGTCGTGCTTTATGCGTCGTTTGCCGCGAGGTAGTTTTCCAGCCAGTGAATATCATAATTGCCGGAAAGAACGTCATCATTGCGCACCAGGTCCTGGAACAGGGGAATGGTGGTCTCGATCCCGTCGATCACAAATTCGTCCAGAGCACGCCGAAGACGGTTCAGACATTCCGTTCGTGTCCGGCCCACGACGACCAGTTTGCCAATCAGACTGTCGTAGTAGGGGGGGACTGAATAGCCGGAAAAGACGCCTGAATCGACCCGAACACCAAGACCGCCTGGAGGGTGATAATAGCTGATCTTGCCGGGCGACGGGACAAAAGTGCGGGCATTCTCGGCGTTGATCCTGCATTCAATAGCGTGCCCCTGGAAGGCAACATCACTTTGACCAAAAGACATGCCGTTGCCGGATGCAACGCGCAGTTGCTCGTTGACCAGATCAATGCGGGTAATCATCTCGGTCACGGGATGTTCCACCTGCAGGCGTGTGTTCATTTCAATGAAATAGAACTCACCATTCTCATACAGGAATTCAACAGTACCCGCGCCCGAGTAGCCAAGATCGCCAATGGCATCAGCACAGATTTTACCAATCCTGGCACGCTGTTCCTCGCTTATTGCGGGGGAGTTGGCCTCTTCGAACACCTTTTGGTGGCGCCGCTGTAAGGAACAATCCCGCTCGCCAAGATGAACACCTTTGCCTGCGCCATCACCCATGACCTGGATTTCGATATGCCGCGGCTTGCCCAGGTATTTTTCAATGTAGACCGCATCATCCCCAAAAGCGGCTCCGGCTTCGGTTCGCGTGGTCTGTAGCGCGGTTTCCATTTCCGCGTCGGAATTGACCACGCGCATCCCGCGGCCACCGCCTCCCGATGCAGCTTTGATGATAACGGGGTAGCCGATGTCACCGGCCACACGCTTGGCTTCATCAAGTTCCTTGACCGCTCCGTCTGAGCCAGGGACAATAGGGATGCCCAGCCGTTCGGCGGTCTGTTTGGCGGCAATCTTGTCGCCCATCGTGTTGATGTGTTCGGCAGAAGGCCCGATAAAAGTAATGTTGTGGGCCTCAAGTATTTCGGCAAAGCGGGCATTTTCCGAAAGAAAACCGTAGCCGGGGTGAATTGCATCCGCACCTGTGATTTCACAGGCCGCAATGATCTCATGGACATTGAGGTATGAATCCCGTGAAGCCGGTGGTCCGATGCAGACACTCTGGTCTGCAAGGCGCACATGCATGGCTTCGGAATCGGCAGTTGAATGAACCGCAACCGTTGGAATATCCAACTCCTTGCAGGCGCGCAGAATGCGCAATGCAATCTCGCCGCGGTTGGCAATGAGGACCTTGTTGAACATCTGGCGGCGCCTATTCGAAGGTGATCAGCGTCTGACCAAACTCTACCGGCTGGCCATCCTCTACCGAGATCTGGGCGACGGTGCCATCCTGAGGGGACGGGATCTGGTTCATTGTCTTCATCGCTTCCACAATTATGATGGTCTGGCCCTTGCTCACTTTGTCGCCGATCGAAACAAATGGATCTGCGCCCGGCGATGGCGAGAGATAGGCCGTGCCCACCATGGGTGAATCGACGGGCGTTCCACCCGCAGCTGCCGGTTCTGCACGGGATGCTGCTGCCGGTGCGGCTTCAACAGCGGCTGCGACCGGGACCGGAGCAGGGGCTGCTGCTGGCAGGGAAACGGTGTTTGTCACGCCGCCACGAGCCAAGCGAATGCGCAGTTCACCTTCCTCCACTTCGATCTCGTCCAATTTGGTATCATTCAAAAGATTGGCCAGATCGCGGATCAGCCCCGTATCAATGGAAGATTTCTTTGAAGACATGGCGTGATGGCCCTTTAGGATTGCAATGGTCGTATTGGCTGGGGTTATCCCAGAGGTTTGCTTAGACGATCTGCGAGCGCGCGCAAGGCCAACGTATAGCTGGCAGTTCCAAACCCGCAAATCTGCCCTATGCAGGCGGCGCTGATCATCGAGTGGTGACGAAAGCTTTCGCGTGCATGGATATTGGATAGATGGAGTTCAACGACAGGGACATCAATGCCCTTGATGGCGTCGTGAAGAGCAATTGATGTGTGGGTGTATGCCCCGGCGTTTATTGCCACTCCGGCTGCTTTTTGACCGGCCTCGTGCAGCCAGTCCACAAGTTCGCCTTCGCTGTTGCTTTGCCGAAAGTCCACAGTCATCGCGAGTGCCTCGGCAAGCGCGTGGCATTCGGCTTCAACGTCCTTGAGTGTCGCTGATCCGTAGACTCCGCGTTCCCTCTGTCCCAGCAGATTGAGATTGGGGCCGTTTAAAACAAACAGAGGCTTTGAACCCGATACAGTCATCACAGAGCCGATTCGTATCAAAATACGTATAAAATCAGCCCATAAATGGCACAATCATGCTGGCGGGTCGAACAAAAATGCTCAGGAACAGATTGTGCTTCCACACTTGCGCACATTTTCGATCTTCTGACGCAATATATCTTCCCCCAGCGCACCAAAGATCACCTCATCGCCGATCACATATGACGGTGTGCCATTGATGCCCAGGCTGTTGGCCAGGTCATTGACCTCGCGGAATGCTTCAACAACATCGTCTTTTTGTCCTTCCGCGTTCAGCTTGTCGAGATCAAGGGACATGTTGGCGGCAATCTGAAGGGCGCGTTTGCCATCCTTTTGACCAGCGGTTGACATAAGAGCATTGTGGAAATCGGCATATTTTTCAGGGTAGAGCCGGTACACAGCGGTCGAAATGCGGCTGGCTTCCACTGAGCCAGCACTGAGTATCGGCAATTCCTTCAAAACGAACTTCAGGTTGTTGTCGGTTTTCAAAAGCGTGTTCATGTCATCCATGGCGCGTTGGCAGAAACCGCAATTGTAGTCAAAGAACTCAACCACGGTAACATCACCATCCAAATTGCCAATATTGGCCTGGTTGGGCGATTCAAAGACGGTTTTCGCGTTTTTCTCCAGCGCTTCTTTTGCCTTAGTTTTTGCTTCTATCTGCTGTTTCAGTTCAAGGGCCTGCTGAACTTCCAGCATCAGTTCCGGGTTCTGGAGCAAATAGGTCCGGATAATTTCCTCAACCTCTTTTTTGTCTCCGGGGTCGAGTGCGTGGGCAGGCAGACCTGGCATAAGTATAGCTGCGCTTGCCAGCATAAAGATCGCGGCGCGTATCTTCGCCGGCCATTTGTGTTTCGTAATACCTGTCATATCCAACCCTCTTGATAACTTCTGTAGCCGCGCCTTACTTATGGCCGACAATATCCTGCGCCCGTATCCATGCGGGAGACCCGCGTTTAAACCCCTTTTGAGCGCGACGTGCATAGCTTTTTGCCTCGCTCTTTTTCCCTGTCCTCAACGCCAGTTCAGCCGACGCCATCAGAGCCTTCGGCACCTCGCCCGTCTTTCCATATGCAATGGCAAGATAATGATAACCGGCAAGTGCGGACGGGTCACGACGCAACCCTTTTTTAAGGTGAACGATCGCTTCTTTCAGGTCCTTTTTTCGACCTGATTCAAGCAGGGCATGGGCAAGTTCAACGCGCAGAAACCCGGCTCCCGTCTTGTCCAGTTTGACGGCACGCCGAAACGGCCCCACGGCGGCGGCACCCTTGCCTGAGCGAAGCAGAATTTCGCCTTTCATCTCGTGAAAATAGGCGTTGTTTGGCTGCTTTTTCAGCAAACGGTCAATCTGGGGGATCGCTTTGCGGGGAGATCCGTAGAGATGCGTGATGATGGCGCGACCATAGAGCCGGGCGTCACCGCTGATCTTCTTGCTTTGCAGCAGCGAGCGCGCATAACGGCTGTCGCCGGAATAGGCGGCGATCTTGGCACGGGCCAAATCATGACGGCGTTGTAACGATGAAGGCCCCTTGCGTTTGAAATGGGGGCTGCGGCGAATAAGGTCGCCCA
This sequence comes from uncultured Rhizobiaceae group bacterium, assembly GCA_937930635.1. GTDB lineage: Bacteria > Pseudomonadota > Alphaproteobacteria > Rhizobiales > Rhizobiaceae > Pseudahrensia. The sequence goes on along the minus strand of CALHCF010000017.1, from coordinate 68,999 downwards.
TCGTCGCGATGCGATTGTTGGGAAGCGGATGGCTTACCAGATAAGGATTGACGCGGGTTCCAAGGGCTGAGAATTGTCTTTGTAAGCGTTTGAATGTCGCCAGCATGCCTGCGCCGGACTGTTTGGATTTGTTGAGCAGCGTAACGGCGGCCCGGTCTGCCGCCTGCTCTTCGCCGCGCTGGTATTTCAAAATGTTACGGATTGCGAGCGTACCGCCGCCTGCTGCAACGCCAAAACCTGCACCTGCTACACTGCTGTTGCCCGATGCCGCACCCGCCGCTGATAGCCCAACACCAAGCAGGGTGGTGAGTTTGGCAAAACGGGTTGCATCCTCAACACGCTGTCGCAACCTGATCTGATGTCCGCCAATGATATGCCCAAGCTCATGCGCGATGACACCAATGACTTCGCCTGGTGTGTCGGCCTGCAGGATGAGCCCGGTGTTGATGAAAACACCACGCCCACTGACAAATGCGTTAAATGAGGGATCATTGACCAGATAAAAATTCACCGAGCCGCGGCGAAGGCCTGCGGCGCGCATGAGCGGACGGGAATAGTCGCGCAACAAAGCCTCAATTTCTGCGTCGCGAACCAGCGCCAAACCGCGGCTCTGAGCCGATGCATATTGTGTGGCAGTTGCACACCAGATGATGGCTATCAGCGCTAAAGTCGCCAGCCGCAAAATTCCCGTTTTACGGGCTGGATTCAGGTTCGAAAAGCGAGTCAGTGAGCTTTGAAAAGTCATGTATTGGTCCTATTTCAACGCTGTGCGTCGACGCAATACTCCGGTTCACACATTCATGTGACTCCAACGCCACCAATACGGCAGATGCATGACCGTCTTGTATTGGGGACTGCACATTTGGTGACGTCGCTTTGCTCTAGCGAACCGACTGCAACAGAAAAGCCGGAACGTGGTCTCCAAGACCCTGCGGTGTTGGGCCATCATCATGGTCACCATCGCGTTTTTTGGAACGTTGAGGCTTCTTTTCCTGCTTGGTATTGGCAGGTTTGGTCTTTTTCTTCGGTGTTTCGTCTTCTGCAGGTGTTTTCTTCGCCTGCGCCGGTTCGTCCGTGCTGTCTGCATTTGACGGTTTTTTGCTACGGCGCTTGGGTTTTTTGTCACGTGCCTCGAATTCAGCCTTCTCGCCCGTCCACTCGACATCATCACCGGTCAGGCTTTGAATAGCGCTGAGATATTTGTCGTCCGCTGATGTCACAAGAGAAAACGCCCAGCCGTTGCGGCCCGCCCGTCCACAACGACCGATGCGGTGCACATAGTCCTCTGCGTGGATTGGAATGTCGAAATTGAACACATGGCTGACATCGGGGATGTCCAGACCGCGGGCTGCAACATCACTTGCAACCAGAAGTGAGATTTCGCCGTTGCGAAACCCGTCCAGCGTCTTCATTCGCGAGGTTTGATCCATATCGCCATGCAGAGCACCGACAGAATATTCGCGCTTGAACAGCGAACGATAAAGTGTCGCGACATCGCGTTTGCGGTTACAGAAGATGATGGCGTTCTTGAGCTCGGATGCATTGTCGATCAGGTCGCGCAATACCGCCCGCTTTTCGAAATCCTTGCGCGGGGCTTTGACGAGTTTCTGGTCGACGGTTTTTGCCGTTGACGCAGCGGCCGCCACTGCGACCTGAACCGGATTTTGAAGGAACTGATCGGCCAGCCGTTCAATCTCCGGCGGCATGGTTGCCGAGAAAAACAAAGTCTGGCGGGTGAACGGCACCATCTTCACGATGCGCTCAATATCGGGAATGAACCCCATATCAAGCATTCTGTCCGCCTCGTCGATAACGAGAATTTCTACACCCGTCATCAAAATGCGGCCACGCTCAAAAAGGTCCAGCAAGCGCCCCGGCGTCGCGATAAGAACATCCGCACCCCGGTCCAGCTTTCTCATCTGATCTTCAAACGATACACCGCCAATCAGCAGCGCAACGTTGAGCTTGTGGTTGATCCCGTATTTGTTGAAGTTTTCTTCAACCTGGGCGGCCAGTTCGCGGGTGGGTTCAAGAATAAGGGTGCGGGGCATTCTGGCCCGTGCGCGCCCTTTCTCGGTCAATGATATCATGGGAAGTGTGAATGCGGCAGTTTTGCCCGTTCCGGTCTGGGCTATGCCCATAACATCACGGCGCTGCAACACATGCGGAATGGCCTGCGCCTGAATAGGCGTGGGCTCGGTATACCCGGCAGCTTCAACAGCTGCCAGTACTTTTGGACTTAGTCCAAGATCAGAAAAATTCATAAAAGGCGTTGTCTCTTCATTTTGAGAAGGTTCGTTGTAAGCGCAGGTCGGGTCGGTCCGGCCTCTAAACGGCGCTATTGAACATATTTTGCGCCAATCCTAAGCGCGGAATAGGAAAATGAGGCCAATAAGTCAACAAATGGGTGAAGTAAGGAGTGGGGCAGTTTGAAAATAGCCGCCTGACTTGTCGTATGTTTTACCTAAATCAAACCCCTTGCCGGGACGCGAAGTGTTTGTGCATTTCGCCGGTTGTTTGGGGCCGTATGGTTTCAAACAACAATCGGTGTGATCATGACATGTTGCTTCAGTTGACGTATCTGGCAACGCGATCGACTGATTACCAACCATTGAATGGAGCAGGCCATGCATATTGAGCCTTTTGGTGTAGAGCTTTGGATGAACGAGTGGGAAACCAGGTGCGAGTGGAACCTGGCTGAGACCTGCGTCGAAAGCATCACCATTGAGGGATTGTTGCGGCTGGCGGGTAAGAATGACCATGACCTCTCCGATCTGCTGACCATGAAAATGACATATGGTGCGATCGAAGGTTCCCAGCGGCTGCGTGAGGCGATCGCAGCACTTTATGACAAGCAGAATGTAGCAAATGTGATCGTCACTCACGGAACGATTGGCGCCAATATGCTGGTGCATAAAACACTGGTGAGTGCAGGAGACAGGGTTGTCGCCGTGGTGCCAACCTACCAGCAGCATTATTCCATCCCGGCAAGTATCGGTGCTGATGTTCATCAGTTGAAACTGCGCGAGGAGGATGACTGGCTTCCAGACCTCGACCTGCTTCGCACAATAGCTGTGGCAGGAACAAAGCTGATTGCGCTCAACAATCCAAACAATCCAACCGGAGCGCTGATGGATCGCTCAATGCTGGAGGAAATTGCACAGATAGCGCGGGAAACTGATGCGTGGATTTTGTGCGATGAAGTCTATCGCGGGACAGATCAGGAAGGATCGGGAACGACAGCGTCTATTGCGGACATCTATGAGAAAGGTATCAGCACCGCCAGCATGTCTAAGGCCTATTCACTGGCGGGTTTGAGACTTGGGTGGATTGCCGCGCCTCAGCGCATGATTGAAGATGTCATGATCCATCGGGACTATGATACGATTTCAGTTGGAATGATTGATGATCATTTCGCGGCACTGGCACTTGAAAACCGCGATAAACTCCTGGCGCGCAGCCAGAGGATTACACGTGGAAATCTCAAAATTCTCGAAGACTGGGTCGCCGGTGAACCCAAAATTAGCTGGCGCAAGCCGCTTTCGGGTACAACGGCTCTGCTGAAATATGATTTGCCGGTGAGTTCGCGCGACCTCTGTGTCTCGCTGTTGAAGGAAACGGGCGTCATGTTCACACCCGGTTCGGCATTGAATATGGAAGGCTATCTGCGCGTTGGATATGCCAACAACCCAGACATATTAAAACAAGGTCTTGGGCGTTTTTCCGACTTCCTTGCAAAACAATGAGGTGCCGCTGCTTTCCGTCAAGGGGTGGGTTTTCTCCTCAAACGTCCAGCAAATCTGCACTGGCAAATTCGGCATTTTCCTGGATGAACTGGAAGCGCAGTTCCGGCTTGTTGCCCATAAGACGGTCGATTGCGTCCTTTGCCGCCTCAGATGCATCAAGGGAGACGCGCAGCAGCGTGCGGTTTTTCGGGTCCATGGTGGTTTCTTTCAACTGACCCGGCATCATTTCACCAAGGCCCTTGAAACGACCAAGTTCAACTTTCTTGTTGCCTGAAAATTCCTCCGCCAGCAGTTGATCCTTGTGTGCGTCATCACGGGCATACATGGTTTTGCCGCCCTGGGTCAGTTTGTAGAGGGGAGGGACCGCGAGATAGAGCGCTCCCTGTTCTATGATTCCAGGCATTTCCTGATGAAAGAAAGTGATCAGCAGGGACGCAATATGAGCACCATCGACATCAGCATCCGTCATGATGATCACACGGTCATAGCGCAGTTCATCAATGCTGAATTTGGAGCGCGTCCCGCAGCCCAGCGCCTGAACCAGATCATTGATCTGTTGGCTGTTGGCAAGTTTGTCGCGGCTGGCGGAGGCGACGTTGAGGATCTTACCGCGCAGCGGTAGGATGGCCTGGCTCTTGCGATCTCGCGCCTGCTTGGCAGAGCCGCCGGCAGAATCGCCCTCCACAATGAAGATTTCCGTTCCGCCCTTGGCGGTTTTTGCACAATCGGAAAGTTTACCCGGCAGGCGCAGTTTGCGGGTGGCGTTCTTGCGGTTGACTTCCTTTTCCTGTCTGCGGCGCAACCGTTCTTCGGCGCGATCAATTACCCACTCAAGCAGCTTGGCCGACTGCGCAGGAGAGGCGGCAAGCCAGTGGTCGAATGCATCGCGGACAGCGGTTTCGACAATCTTTTGTGCTTCCAGTGTGGCCAGTTTGTCTTTGGTCTGGCCCACAAATTCCGGCTCGCGAATGAAAACAGAAATCATCGCTGCTGCCGATGTCATCACATCATCGGTGGTGATGGCGGAACCTTTTTTGTTTCCTACAAGTTCGGCATAGGCTTTCAGGCTTCGGGTCAGTGTGGTGCGCAACCCGGCTTCGTGGGTGCCGCCTTCATTGGTGGGCACGGTGTTACAATAGGAATTGACGAACCCATCATCGCCATACCAGGTGATGGCCCATTCCACGGCACCGTGTCCTGATTTCTTCGACGTTGACCCGGCAAATGGCTCGGTCACCTGCATCTGCTGGCCAAGTGATGCCGTCAGGTAGTCCTTCAGGCCACCAGGGAAATGGAATGTCGCCTTTTCTGTGGCTTCATCTTTGCCGCTCAAAAGCGCCGGGTCGCAGGACCAGCGTATTTCGACACCGCCAAACAGATAGGCTTTGGACCGGGCCATTTTGAACAGAGTCAGAGGAGAAAACGCCGCCTTGGCCCCAAAAATCTCGGGATCAGGGTGAAATCTTACGCGGGTTCCGCGTCTGTTGGGGGCATCGCCAACCTTTTTCAGCTTGGTCTTTGCAACACCGCGAGAAAAGTCCTGCCGATAGAGTTCCCGGCCACGGGCTACTTCAACCACCAGATCGTCTGAAAGGGCGTTGACCACGGAAATGCCAACGCCGTGCAGACCGCCGGAGGTTTCATAAGCTTTACCGTCAAACTTACCGCCGGCATGGAGCGTGGTCATGATGACTTCGAGTGCAGATTTGTCCTTGAACTTGGGATGGGGGTCGACGGGAATACCACGGCCATTGTCCGTAATCGTCAGGTAGCCTTCAGCATCAAGATCAACCTCGATCCATGATGCATGGCCCGCCACAGCTTCATCCATGGAATTGTCGATCACCTCGGCGAACAGATGGTGCATCGCCTTGAGGTCAGTTCCGCCAATATACATGCCGGGTCGGCGGCGTACGGGTTCCAGTCCTTCAAGAACCTCGATGTCAGAGGCGTTGTACTCGTTGTCACCGCCTTTGACCGCTTTTGCAGCTTTCTTGGCCGGTGCTTTTGGTGTTGGCGCCGTATTGTCGGCAAACAGATCCTGAGCCATGCAATCCTTGCTTTGCGAATCATTGAAGGCGGTTAATCGGTCCTGTCGGGTGGATACGATTGACTAAAGGGGAGGGCAAGGGGGAGTTCACAGAATGTTCCTTCAAATAAATCACCGCATCGCCGCCGCTTGCGCTTCTCTTTAAACAAACTTCATGGCAAGGGTTTGTGTCATGTCCTGTAACTGAGACCGTGCCCATGTTTCCACTTTCCCATATGATGAAGTCTTTCGTGCAGAAGGGGAAACTCGAGGTTATTGATGCCAGCGGCAAACGCCATGTGTTTGGCGGCAAGGTCGATGGCCCCCAGGTGGTCATGCGGTTGAGTGACAAGAAACTGTATCGCGATCTGGTTTTCAAATCAGAAATCGCGGCTGCCGAAGCCTATATGGATGGCACAATGACATTCGAGGAAGGGTCGACGCTACGGGATTTCCTGCGCCTGTTTTCGATCAACCGATTGTCGCTTGCCGACTACCCGCTGCAAAAGGTGATCCGTAAAGTGACAATGTTGTTTCGCCGCAAACAACAAAGTAACCGCAAGGGCGAAGCGCAAGGCAATATCGCGCATCACTACGATCTGGGCAATGATTTCTACAAACTCTTTCTCGATGACAACATGCTGTATTCCTGTGCTTATTTCAGGAATGACAACGAAAGTCTTGAACAGGCACAGCGCAACAAGCTGCGCCTTCTGGCGGCTAAACTCGATCTGAAACCGGGGCAGACGGTTCTCGACATCGGGTGCGGATGGGGCGATCTGGCGCTCTATCTGGCCAGTATGGAAGATGTGAAAGTTGTCGGTGTCACCCTGTCGACCGAGCAACAGCAACTTGCCAGCCAGCGCGCCATAGACATGGGTCTTGCCGACCGTGTTGAGTTTCGTTTGCAGGATTATCGCGAGGTGCCGGAAACCTTTGATCGCATCGTTTCCGTGGGCATGTTCGAGCATGTTGGCGTGTCTCACTATGACGAGTTCTTTGCCAAGGTGAACGACCTGATGCCGGATGACGGACTGGCGGTGATCCATTCGATTGGGCACATGAGCCCACCGGGAATGGCGAGCAAGTTCATGCGCAAATATATTTTCCCCGGCGCATATTCACCGGCCCTGTCGGAGGTTTTTGAAAGCGTGGAACGAAACTCGCTTTGGTGCCTTGATCTGGAATTTCTGCGCGTTCACTACGCTGAAACCCTCAAACACTGGGAGCGGCGGTTTCAAAAAAACCGCGCCAAAGTGGAAGAGATGTATGATGAGCGCTTTGCCCGAATGTGGGAATTTTATCTCATTTCTGCAGAAGCCATGTTCCGTACCGGTTCGCAGCTGGTGTTTCATATGCAGTTGTCGCGCACCCGTGATGCAACGCCGCTACAGCGTGATTACATGACTGACATGCAACGGGCCTATGAAAGTACCGAAGCGAAAAAGAAACTCGTTCTTTAGGCCCTCTTATCATGACACCTACCTGTAACATCTGCGGCGGCAAGGAATTTGAAGTCTATCGCGGGCGCCCGATGGAGCGTTGTTCGCGCTGCCGTTCCAAGGCGCGGCACCGCGTCGCTCTGGCGGTTTATGAAAAGCACCTCTATCCCCATATGGACGCGCGTCCCGGTTCCCGGATGTTGCATATGGCGCCTGAACCGGCGCTCCACAAAGCGTTGAGTGAACGGTTTGGCGGAGCCTATATCAACAGCGACCCCGAGCCGGAGCGCTATCCCTACGCCCAGTGTATCCAGCTCAGCTTTCCCGATAGTTTTTCGATATTTCCTGACGGTTATTTTGATGCGATTTTGCACAATCATGTGCTGGAACATATCCCCGGTCACTATGTTGATCATCTCAAACGCTTTACCGAGCTGCTCGCGCCGGGTGGACGTTTGATTTTCTCCATTCCAGGGCCCGACAAAGGCATTGAGACCCGTGAGGGCGGCGAACATCTGCCCACTGACGAAGACCGGGTTCGTGAATTTGGTTTGCGCGATCACTTCAAGGCTTTTGGAGATGACTTCTGGGATGCCTATCAGGCGTTGCTCGGTGGTACGCCGATCCAGGAGGGGCTGGACGACGAATTTCGGGCCACGATTGGCGTGAGAGCGGGCAAATCGCCGTTTTTTATCTGGCAGCGCGAGGGCGGCTGAGTTCTGGATCTGAGGTATTTTTTGCTTTTAGACATCCTTTGAGAACGAAAATCCGCTTCCCGACAAAAGCTTGGAATGCCGTTCCTCGGTGTAGGTCGGGCTAAACCTTATCTTTCAGGTCCAACGACAAAGGACCGCTTTGATGGGATTCCAGAAACACAATTCGCAGCCATGTGCAGCAGATCAGGATTTGCGTTGCGGCGATGAGGCCAAGCTTGAGGTGTTTCCGGCCTTTATGAAGGTTGCGGGAAAGCGTGTTGTGATTGTGGGTGGTGGCGATGAAGCCGCAGCCAAACTCAGGCTTCTCAGCGAAACGCAGGCGCAGCTTGTTGTGGTTGCGCAAAATGTTTCTGCCACGATGCAGGCCGCAATAGACGTATCGGGTGCCACGCTTCATCGGCGGGAATGGTCTTTTGAGGATTTTGCCGATGCTGCGCTGGTTTTCACAGCATTGGAAGACGAGGCTGCAGATCGTCTGGTTGTCGAGGCTGCGAGGCTCTCTGGCGCGCCGGTTAACGCCGTTGATCGTCCAGAACTCTGTGATTTCATCACTCCCTCCATCGTTAACCGCGCTCCCGTTGTCGTGGCGGTATCAACCAATGGCACGGCGCCTGTTCTTGCACGGCGGCTGAAAGCAGCTATTGAGCAATTGCTTCCATCGCGCACAGGTGCGCTTGCGCGGTTTGCCGATGCGTTTCGCCAGGCTGTGGCGGCGTCAGGCCGCGATGGTCGTGAACGTCGCCTGTTCTGGGAGCGGTTCTTCGATGGTGAACCGGCATCTGCTGTTCTCGATGGCGACATGGCCCGCGCCTGCGCTTCAACGCGCCAGATGCTGAATGAAAAAGAAGAGGGTGCCGGGCTCGTCTCACTGGTTGGTGCCGGACCGGGTGCAGAAGACCTGCTGACCCTGCGCGCGCACCGGGTGTTGCAGAACGCTGACGTGGTTTTGCGTGACGCGCTGGTTCCTGATGAGATTGTGAGGATGAGTCGCCGTGATGCAGAGATAATCTCTGTTGGTAAGCGCAAGGGGTGTCACTCAAAATCGCAGGACGAAATCAACGCATTGTTGATTGAAAAGGCCAGGGCTGGTCTCAAAGTCGTGCGTCTGAAATCCGGTGATCCCATGATCTTCGGCCGGGCCGGGGAAGAGATCGCAGCATTGCGGGCCAATAATATTGCCTATGAAATCATACCGGGCGTAACTTCTGCTCTGGCAGGGGCTGCGGAAGCCGAAATCCCCCTCACACTGCGTGGTACGGCATCGTCTGCGGTCTTCACCACCGGACATGATCTGAAAGGTGAACTGCTACCTGACTGGGCCGGTCTTGCGCTATCGGGCGCGACGGTCAGCGTCTACATGGGGCGAACAGTTGCCCGTCAAACGGCGCAACGCCTTCAGGATGCGGGGCTTGCGGCATCCACACCTGTCGCGGTGCTGGAGAATATCGGTCGCCGTGATGCAAAGCGTCTGGTCGGCACCATTGCTGATCTCCAGCATCTACCCGCCGAAAAGAAAGCCAAATCCGCTGCGCTGATCATCATCGGCGAGGCTGTCGCTGGCATCAACCTCGACAAGTGTGAGCCGCTTGATGCCCCCGCAAATTTCACCTCCCATAAGGAAGGACTTGCCGCATGAGTACCCTGAAAAACCAAATTGCCGTTACCGCAAACCGTCTCAGCGATGGAGAAGTTGTCTGGCTTGGCACCAACGGTCGTTGGGTCGAGACCGTTGATTCTGCACTTGTATTGTCGACTGAAGAAGAACGCGCCGCCGCATTGGCGCAGGCCCATCAGGCCGATGCCGATAATATTGTGCTGGAGCCTTACGAAATCGATGTGCAGGCGGAGCAGGGGGCCGTTATTCCGGTTCGCCTTCGCGAGCAGATCCGCGCTGCCGGACCCACCATGCGCCTTGACCTTGGCAAGCAGGCCGAACAGCAGGCCCGAGCCGCCTGATCCTGCAATTTCAACCCGCTTGTTTGTCCCCCTGGATGGCTGCCTGTTCGTCAGGTGGGGCAGGGCCATGAAAGAGAGAATTTGCCGTGTATCGCTATGATGAATTTGATCGTGAGTTCGTTAGTGCCCGTGTTGCGCAGTTCCGTGATCAGGTAAACCGCCGGGTTAGCGGTGAATTATCGGAAGACAATTTCAAGCCGATCCGTCTGCAAAATGGCGTTTATCTGCAACTCCATGCCTACATGCTGCGCGTTGCAGTGCCTTACGGTACATTGAATTCAGCGCAGATGCGGATGCTGGCGCATATTGCGCGAAAATATGACCGCGACTACGGGCATTTTACCACCCGGCAGAACATCCAGTTCAACTGGCCAAAGCTGGAAGACATTCCCGATATTCTCGAAGACCTCGCATCCGTCGAGATGCATGCGATTCAGACGTCCGGCAATTGCATAAGGAATGTCACCGCGGACCATTTTGCCGGGGCTTCGGGGGATGAGGTTGCCGATCCTCGGCCCTATGCGGAAATATTGCGTCAGTGGTCAACGGTTCATCCTGAGTTCCTGTTCCTGCCGCGCAAATTCAAGATTGCAGTAATTGGTTCTCCCAATGACAGGGCCGCCATGCAGTTTCATGACATCGGTCTTGAGGTGCGCAAAAATGATGCCGGAGAACTTGGGCTGCGCGTCTATGTCGGTGGCGGGCTTGGCCGCACTCCTATGATTGGCAAGAAGATCAAAGATTGGTTGCCGCAGGAAGACATGCTTTCCTATTGCGAGGCGATCCTTCGCGTCTACAACCTGTATGGCCGTCGCGACAACAAATACAAGGCGCGCATCAAGATACTGGTTCATGAAACCGGTCTGGATAAATTGAAAAAAGATATCGAAGCCGAGTTCGAGCGCATTAGGGACAGCGTGTTAAAACTGCCCGACGAAGACGTGGAGGCCATCAACACCTATTTCGCGGCCCCTGACTTTGAAGACCTGCCTGCAAGGAGCGACATTCTGGAAGAGGCGAAACTGGCTGATCCGGGCTTTGCGCGCTGGATTGCTCAAAATGTCAGTGAACACAAACAGGATGGCTATGGCATCGTTACTGTGGCGCTCAAAGGCACGGGTGAAGCGCCCGGCGACGCAACCTCGGCGCAGATGGATGTGCTGGCAGACCTGGGGGAAAGGTTTTCATTCGATGAGTTGCGGGTCAGCCATGTGCAGAATGTTATTCTGCCGCATGTACGTCTTGATGATCTAAAAACTGTCTATGACGCGCTTCTTGCAAACGGTATGGCGTCGGCCAATGCCGGATTGATCACCGACATAATTGCCTGCCCCGGGCTTGATTATTGCGCGCTGGCGACAGCCCGCTCAATCCCGGTTGCCCAGGATTTGAGCGAACGGTTTGCTGATCTCGACCGGCAAAACGAGATTGGTGAATTGAAGCTGAAAATCTCCGGCTGCATCAATGCCTGCGGCCATCACCATGCCGGTCACATCGGTATATTAGGCGTCGAAAAACGCGGTGAGGAACTCTATCAGGTTACGCTGGGCGGTTCGGGTGACGAACAGGCGGCGATTGGTGAAATTGTTGGTCGCGGGTTTTCCAAAGATGAGATTGGCGATGCGGTCGAAACGATAGTCAACACCTATCTGAAAAAGCGCCTGTCGGACGGTGAGACTTTCATTGAGACTTATCGCCGAACTGGCGCTGGCCCTTTCAAGGAAGCACTCTATCCCGTAAAGGAGGCTGCGTAATGGGGACTTTGTTCGTAAACGGGGTCGAGACGGAGGATACCTGGGTAACCATCGATGGCGAAGCGCCGGTGCCGGAAGGCGTGAATGTGATCGTGTCCAAGCAGTTCTTCGATGAGAATAAACGGGCCTTACTGACCCGTAATTCAGGCCGCTTGGGGGTCCATCTCGAGCCTCTTGATAGGCTGGAAGAGGTTGCTGATTATCTTGATAGTCTTACTTTGGTTTCGCTTGATTTCCCGTCATTTGCCGACGGAACATCGTTCTCCAAAGCACGTCTGTTGCGCGACAGGTACGAGTTTGGTGGCGAGGTGAGAGCCGTTGGCGATGTTCGTATTGATCAGGTGGCTTTCCTGAAACGATGTGGAGTTGATGCCATGGTCATTACCCACGCGCCAACCCTGGATGCCCTCAAAAGGGGCGATGACCCCAGCATCAGTCTGTATTATCAGCCCGCGTTGGGTGATGCTGCGTCTTTGCAGGGAAAAAGCTGGGCGCGGCGCAGTGTATAAACTGGGGCCGTTTTCAAAACGGCCCCAATCGTATTATCGGCATCCCCGGTTACCCAGGTAAATCTTGGACAGGATCAGTACCCTTTGTCGATCAGTTTCTTGATCGATGACTGGCTGGTGCCCGCGATAATGCGGCCAACTTCACGGCCTTTGGAATACATGATCAAAGTGGAGCGGCGGGGAATGCGCAACTGGCGGCCAATCTTGCTGCCACGGTATTGATCCCAATCCATTTCCATGACCGTGAGCCCTTTATAGGGAGTGCCTTTGGTGCGCAGAGCGCCGATGACACGCTTTTGCCTGTCACAGGTCGAGCACCAGTCGGTATGGACGCCAAGCATGAAGGGCTTGCCGCTTTTGACGAGGCTTTTATAGGCAGCCGGAGTGAAACCGACCGTGCGGGCATTAGACTCGGCAACGGCCCAGAACGAGAGGGTAATCAGACCCGTTAGAGCCAGAATAACGCGGCGGGTATATTTCATTGGTTGTCTCCATATGTTCAATTTAGTAGCGGACCGACAGGTCCAGTAACCAGTGAGGCAGGGTTTGTATCGCCCACGCGTCAACCGCGTGGTTGAGTTCGAAAAACAGGAACAGGCCAACCGCCAGCAGCAGGATGCCGGTGACGGGGCGGGCATAGGGTGTCATCTGTTGCAACCAGTCGCGGCGACGAAACAGCGCGTCACGCGAAACGGTTGCCAGTGTCATGATGATGCTTGAAACGCCAAGGGCAAAAGCCAGCATGATGGCGCTCGCCCAGACAAGGTTTTCGCCCTGCGACGCAAGGGAAATAGCGCCGCCCAGAGTTGGGCCGATGCAGGGGCTCCATACCGCTCCAAGCAGCACGCCCGTCATGAACTGGCCCGAAAGGCCCTGCGAGCCAACGCCGGCAGTTTTGACCGAGAGCGTATTGCTCATGCCGCTGGCAGCCAGCGCAAAGCGCTGTGAAAGCGCAGGGACAAGCAGCGTTAGCCCAAACAGGATCATAAGAACGCTGGCGACACGGGAAATGAGCGTTTCATCAATACCCAGAGCAAAGCCGAATGTGGCGATGCCCATGCCGATGGTAACGAATGTAACAGACAGCCCTGCGCACAGGACCAGAGGCCCGAGCCGGTGCTGGTTCAGAGCGCCGATAAGGACAACCGGAAGCACCGGAAGAACGCAAGGGTTCAGCAGCGTCAAAAGACCAGCAATGTAGCCGAAGACAAGATCCATGGTGCCAGCGCAATGTCGAAGAGAATACCTCTCTATTAACGCAGCAAATGTGATTTAGATCTAAATTCTCAATGACATATTGGTGAAGTTGGCTGACAAACTGCAACAAAAAGCGCCGGAAAAGTTTCCCCTTCCGGCGCTCTTGATATGACTGTAAAACAGGTGCTTACAGCGAGTAGTACATATCGAATTCGACCGGGTGCGGGGTCTGTTCGTAGAACTCGTTTTCTTCTTCTTTCAGTTCGATATAGGCCTCGATCTGATCTTCGGTGAAAACGCCGCCTTCCAGCAGGAATTTGTTGTCCTTGCGCGATGCTTCGATGGCTTCACGCAGCGAACCGCAGACGGTCGGGATCTTTTTGAGCTGCTTGGGCGGCAGGTCGTAAAGGTCCTTGTCCATTGGATCGCCGGGATGGATCTTGTTCTTGATTCCGTCCAGACCAGCCATCAGCATTGCCGCAAACGCCAGGTAAGGGTTGGCCATCGGGTCAGGGAAACGCACTTCCATGCGCTTGCCCTTGGGCGATGATACATGCGGAATGCGGCACGATGCCGAACGGTTTTTCGCTGAATAGGCCAGCAGAACCGGGGCTTCATAACCTGGAACCAGGCGTTTGTAGGAGTTGGTTGCCGGGTTGGTGAACAGGTTCAGTGCCTTGGCGTGTTTGAGAATGCCGCCGATATAATAAAGGCAGGTTTCAGACAGACCGGCATATTGATCGCCTGCAAACAGTGGCTTGCCGTCTTTCCACAGCGACTGGTGCACATGCATGCCGGTGCCGTTGTCGCCAAACACAGGCTTGGGCATGAACGTTGCTGTCTTGCCGTAGGCATGGGCGACGTTGTGGACCGAATATTTGTACAGCTGAACTTCATCAGCCTTGCGGGTCAGCGTGTTGAAGATCATCGACAACTCGTGCTGGGCGGCGCCCACTTCGTGGTGATGTTTTTCAACTTCAACACCCATAGACCCCAGGACGGTCAGCATTTCGGAGCGGATGTCCTGCGCGCTGTCGACCGGGTTAACCGGAAAATAGCCGCCCTTGGTGCGGGGGCGGTGCCCCATATTGCCCGCATCATAGTCGGTATCAGTGTTTATCGGCAGTTCCTCCGAATCCAGCTGGAAACCGGTCTTGTAGGGATCGGTAGAGAACTTCACATCATCGAAGATGAAAAACTCGGGTTCGGGACCGAAATAGGCCGTGTCACCAAAGCCCCCGGATTTGATATAAGCTTCCGCCCGTTTGGCGGTCATGCGCGGGTCACGCTCATAGCCTTCGCCGGTTTCAGGTTCCAGAATGTCGCAGAAGATCGCCATGGTGGAATGGGCGTAGAACGGGTCCATATAGGCTGTTTCCAGATCAGGCATCAGCACCATGTCGGACTCGTTGATGGCTTTCCAGCCGGCAATGGATGAACCGTCAAACATGGCTCCATCGGCAAACAGGTCTTCGTCAACCTGGCTTTTGTGCAATGTCACGTGCTGCATCTTGCCGCGCGGGTCGGTAAAGCGCAGGTCGAGATATTCGACATTCTCGTCCTTGATTTTCTTGGTGATCTCGTTGGCAGTGCTCATGGTCGTCCTTCCTGACTGATAAGCTTATTATGATTGTTTGGTTGGTTGCGTATGATCAGACGGCATCCGCGCCGGTTTCACCGGTACGAATACGGATGGCCTGTTCGATGGATGAAACAAAAATCTTGCCATCGCCAATGCGCCCGGTTTCAGCGGCTTTGCGGATGGCTTCGATTGCCTGTTCTACCTGTTCGTCGTTGACGATGACTTCCAGCTTAACCTTTGGCAGAAAGTCGATGACATATTCTGCGCCGCGATACAGCTCCGTGTGCCCTTTTTGGCGCCCAAAACCCTTGGCTTCCAGAACGGTGATCCCCTGCAATCCAACTTCCTGCAAAGCCTCTTTCACTTCGTCCAGCTTGAAAGGCTTGATGATAGCTTCAATTTTCTTCACGGGTTGTGCGTCCTTCTCCCAATGGGATTGTTCAACGATAAGCGTACGGGATGGACATGCAGAATATCAGTTGCAATCTAACCCCACGCGGTTACCCGCGGCTATGCAGGTTCCATGCCACTTTCAAAAAAATGATGTGTGAATTGCCAATGACGATCCAACACCTGTATCTGCTGCCCATTATTTGTCCTGCTTTTCAGCAAACTCCAATCCGTGATGGGAAAAATCGCGACTAGGAGTTTAAATTTCAAGCATTGTGCATAAAATTTAGGCAGGCAACCATTGTTATCCAGATTATCTGGCTGTTGTGGGTGTTCGCGCTTGCACTTTCATGACAACTCGCCCGCATTTCTTAGTGCTGCATTTTCTGGCCGATTATTGGTGGTGGACAGAGGGTTAGATAGGCGTCAGTATTTTGGCGTGTGACGGGATGCGAAAGTCTTCTGGTTCACAATCGTCAATTATCCCGGTCGCAAATGACAAGTTTCGCAATCCGGGTTTAGGGAGGTAACACATGAAAAAGACCTATCTGAGCGGGCTCGCCGTTGGAGCGTTTTTGACAATCGGTTTTGCGGTAACAGCGCCGGTTGCGACTGCGGCTGAGTGCATCGCACCGGCCAACCCAGGCGGGGGGTGGGATTTCACCTGCAGGCAAATTGGTAAAATCATGCACGATATTGGCGCAGTCGATAAACCTGTGCAGGTGACCAATATGGCTGGCGGTGGCGGTGGCCTTGCCTTCAACCATGTTGTCAACGAGCGCAATACCGATGCGGATCTCATTGTAGCGGCCTCATCGGCGACGGCCACACGCTTGGCGCAAAACGCCTATGCGGGCCGTACAGCCGCCGAGGTTCGTTTTGTTGGCGCTATCGGTGCCGACCCGGGCGTTATCGTGGTGGCAAAGGACAGCCCTTACAAAGACCTCAAAAGCCTGATTGATGCCATCAAGGCTGATCCCGGTTCAGTTTCCTTTGCCGGCGGTTCGGCTGTGGGCGGGTTTGACCATCTCAAACCGTTGATGATCCTGCAGCGTGCCGGGTTCACCGACATCACCAAAGTCAAATATATTGGGGTTGATGGTGGAGCGGATGCGATAACGCAGACTATTGGTGGATTTACGCAGGTTATGACCGGCGATATGTCGGAAATTGTCGGCTTTCTGAAGTCGGGGGATATTCGCGCCCTTGCCGTTTTGACAGAGGAACGCGTTCCCGGTTTTGATGACATTCCAACCGCCAAGGAACAGGGTTTTGATGTGGTTGCGGTCAACTGGCGCGGTCTTTATGTGCCAAAAGGTGTTTCCGATGAAACATTCAACGCCTGGGCCGACCGCCTGAACAAGGTTGCTGTCAGCAAGGAATGGCAAGAGGCCATGAAGGCCAATGGTCTTGCCCCCTTCACCAAAGTTGGCGGTGATTTCCAAAGCTATGTTGATGGCGTTGTGGCGGAAGTTCGGCAATTGTCGAAAGACATCGGTGTCATCAAGTAGTGACCAGTGATCGATTTCTCGGTCTTGCTGTTTTGATTGTGGCGCTCGCGTTTATCGCGAGCGCATTTCAAATTGAAAGCAGTTTTTTGTCAGACCCTGTTGGCCCAAAGACTTTCCCGATTGGTATCGGCTTTGTAGCGGCGTTGTCTGCTGTTTATCTGATCGTGAAGCCCGATGCGGACCCCGATTGGCCGCCACTCAGTGCGTTTCTTGCCCTGGGGCTGGCTGCTGTCGTGCTCATTATCTACGCTCTTTTGCTGAAACCATTGGGCTTCATCATTCCAACCGCCCTTGCGGCCAGTATCCTGAGCTATCAGATTTCTCCACGCCTGATGACCGCAGCGATGGCGGGAACAGGATTGTCTTTCGGCTTGTTTGCGATCTTCAAATATGCGCTGGATCTTGGCCTGGTGGCATTCCCGCTCTAGGCGAAAATCCCCGAATCCCACTTCGGAATACCACTATGGAAATACTGAACAATCTGGCTCTCGGTTTTAGCGTTGCGTTGTCTCCAACCACATTGATGTTGGCTGTTATCGGCTGCTTTTTGGGTACGATTATCGGCGCGTTGCCGGGTCTGGGGCCATCAAACGGCGTCGCCATTCTTATTCCGCTGACATTTTCGCTTGGCCTTGATGCCACATCGGCACTGGTTCTCATGACGGCTGTTTATTATGGAGCAATGTATGGCGGGCGAATTTCGTCCATTCTGCTCAACATTCCCGGTGATGAACCGGCTCTCATGACAACGCTGGATGGCTATCCGATGGCCAAAAAGGGCCGGGCAGGGGAGGCATTGGTGCTCTCCGGCGTCGCTTCCTTTGTGGGTGCATTTCTGGCAACGATTGGCCTGTTGCTGCTGGCGCCGCTGCTTGCCCGGGTGGCGTTCCTGTTTGGTCCTGCGGAGTATTTTGCGCTCTATCTTCTGGCATTCTGCACGCTTGGGGGCATGGCCTCCAACAATCAGGCTAAGGCGGCGATTGCTGCCTGTATCGGGCTTGGTATCGCCATGATCGGGGTCGACAACAATTCCGGTCTTCCACGGCTTACTTTCGGCAATCTGCATCTCATGGATGGGGTCGACTTTCTTGTTGCCATTGTCGGTCTGTTTGCCATTGCTGAAGTGTTCTTTTTCATCGAAAGCCATGGCAAAAATACTTCGCTTG
This sequence comes from uncultured Rhizobiaceae group bacterium, assembly GCA_937930635.1. Lineage (GTDB taxonomy): Bacteria > Pseudomonadota > Alphaproteobacteria > Rhizobiales > Rhizobiaceae > Pseudahrensia. The sequence goes on along the minus strand of CALHCF010000017.1, from coordinate 51,001 downwards.
GGATGAAGCTTGAAAAGGTGAAAATCCCCTGGAGTGATATTGTCGCGACGCGCTGGACCATGCTGCGAGCAAGTGCTGTCGGCTTTGTTGCAGGTATTCTGCCGGGAGCAGGGGCGTCTCTGGGGAGTTTTCTGGCCTATATGAGCGAGAAGTCTCTTGCCGGAGAAAAAGCCGGGTTTGGTACCGGTGTAGCCAGGGGGGTTGCCGCCCCCGAAGCCGGCAACAATGCTGCTGCCGGGGGGGCGCTTGTGCCGATGTTGACGTTGGGCGTCCCTGGTTCTGGCACAACGGCTGTGCTGCTGGCTTTGCTGATGACATTGAACATAACGCCGGGGCCAACTTTGTTTTCCGACCGGCCGGAAGTTGTTTGGGGCCTCATTGCGTCGCTGCTGATCGCCAATGTCGTGCTGCTTTTAATGAATGTGCCCCTGGTCAAAATCTTTGTGCGGGTGCTTCAGGTGCCCCCCTGGGTTTTGCTGCCTGGCGTGACGATGATTTCATTCGTGGGGATCTATTCGCTTTCGGGCAGCTATTTTGATCTTCTGCTGATGGTTGCCTTTGGCGTGCTGGGCTATTTTTTGCGGAAGCTGGATGTTCCCACCGTGCCGGTTATTCTGGGCATTCTGCTTGGTGGCAACATGGAGGACGCCCTGCGCCGCGCCATGGTTCTTGCCGACGGCAACTGGACCTATCTGTTTAGTTCACCCATTGCCATTGGTTTGTGGATTGCCGCGGTTGCCGGATTTGTTGCTCCCATGTTCTTGCGCAATGTCCTGCGTAAACCGCAAAGAATTACGGACTAGTGTTGAGATGCAAGTGATCCTGAAACCGTGACCCTTGTTCTTGTTCCCAGCGGTGCGCTTGGTCTGGGTTTTGACTCCAAGGCTCTTGCGGCCGGACTTGATCATAAGCCCGACATCATCGCTATAGACGGCGGTTCTACCGATAGTGGGCCATTCTATCTGGGCAGCGGCTCTTCGAAATATTCCAGAAGTGCAACCAAAGAGGAATGGCGTGAGCTGATGATTGCCCGCAACGCGCTGGGTGTTCCGCTGGTTATCGGCACCTGTGGCACCTGCGGGGCAGATGCCTGTGTTGACTGGATGCTGGAAATTACCGCCGAACTTGCGCAGGAACTCGGCCAGCATCTCAAGGTGGCGCTCCTATATTCCAGTCAGCCTTCAAAACGGATCAAAGAGGCTTTGGTGCAGGGGCGGATTGCGGACCTGTCTCCGGCACTACAGATTTGTGATGCGGTTGTTGATTCCTGCAGCAACATTGTCGCGCTGGCCGGGGCCGAACAGATACAGGCTGCGCTGGATACCGGCGCTGATATTGTGCTGGCAGGCCGGACCACCGATACCGCAATTATCGCCGCTTTGCCGCTGGCTCGTAGCGATCATGCCGGCGGAGCATGGCATGGCGCCAAGATCGCAGAATGTGGGGCTCTTTGTACGACCCGTCCGCGCAGTGGCGTCATTGCGGTGGAGTTTGATGATGCCGGTTTCACCGTATTTCCTCTGGCCAAAGATGCGCGTTGCACTGCCCATACTGTCTCGGCACACATGCTTTACGAAAACGCCGATCCCTTCATTTTGCATGAGCCTGGCGGTCATCTGGACGTAAGTCAGGCGGGTTATGAAGAGGTTCGTGACAATCGGGTGCGGGTCAGCGGGTCGCGGTGGGTGACGTCGGATACGTATACCGTGAAGCTGGAAGGCGCCCGGATTGCCGGTTATCAAACGCTTGTCATGGCGATGTTGCGTGATCGCTCATATGTTGAAGCGGCGGCAACCTGGGCCGGCGATATTGAACGGCGGGTGCGTACTCAGCTTCAGGATCATATGGGACTAAACTCAGGCGATTTTGATCTGGAACTTCGGCTGATTGGTCAAAATGCCACGCTGGGAGAGTACGAAACATTGAACCAGGTGCCGGTGGAGGTCGGTGTCATGGCGATCGTCACAGCACAAACACAGGCCCTTGCCGATGAAATTGCCAAGGCACTCAATCCCTTTTTGCTGCATCACCCCCTCACGGAAGACGAGGAGTTGCCAACCTTTGCCTTTCCCTTTTCTCCAGCCGAAATTTCTCGTGGCCCGATCTACGAATTTTGCCTGAATCACGTGATGGTTCTTGATGATCCTATGGAGGCGTTTCGGCTCGAAACGGTTGATCTGCCCCATGGCTAAGTTAGGTGAAATAGCTGCCAGGGTGCGATCCAAGAATGCCGGGCCGTTCTGGATAACTGTTGATGTTTTTTGTGGCACCACCGCGGTTTTTGAACGTCTGGAAGCCGGATTTCCGACGGCCCGTGCGGCAGAGCTGCTGGGGCAGCAAGGCGATGCGTTGAAGCGGTTTTCTCTGCCTGAACTCAACGTCATCAAGTTCAGTTTTGTGCGGCCCGAAGTTCAGGGCAGCCGCCGTGACCGCGATATGCATGGTGCCCAGTGGGCAATTTTACTGGCAGAAGCTGAAATCGACTAAATGGATATTAGCGCGGGCGGCCATTGCCCCAACGCGCTCACCTTGCTATAGCCCGCGCGCCCAGGCAGGTCGCGGCTGTGGCGGAACTGGTAGACGCGCCAGATTTAGGTTCTGGTATCGAGAGATGTGGGGGTTCGAGTCCCTTCAGCCGCACCAAATTTCAGATAATTCACGATTGATATGAACAGCCATCGCTGGTGCGATGTTCCATATTCGTTGAGCTGACAAACTGAGACTTCTCATTTTGAGTTGCTTCTGCGCTTCAACCTGTCGGTGTCGCTGACGCTGCGAACCGGCCGTGGCATGGGATGTTTGAAACCTCAACTCTCAGGACGGGTTGCGGATCGGCACCAATCCTGACCGGTGAAGTGCGTAGGTTTGCCTTTTTTTACGCCAACACATGGGCGTTATCGTCACCCCCATTGCCCCTGCGTCGCAAATTTGCTACTCCCGCGCCGGATTTTCCGCTGACTTCGGTTGGGCGGAACGCTTAGAGCACCCGTCACATGAGAGACACAAGCAGAGCCGGTCCACTACTGGCCGGGCAGCACTGCTTTCAAAGACCAATATGAAGGACTTCCCATGCAGGTTACCGAGACGCTCAACGAAGGTTTGAAGCGCGAAATCGCAGTGATGATTCCAGCCAAGGACATGATGGCGAAGCGCGATGAAAAGCTTACCGATATCAAAGACAAGGTGAAGATCAACGGATTTCGCGCCGGTAAGGTGCCGATGTCTCATGTCGCCAAATTGTACGGAAAATCGGCGATGGGCGATATCGTCAACGAGACGATTGAAGAACAGGCCAAGTCGCTTCTTGCTGAACGCAAGGAAAAAGCCGCCCAGCAGCCTTCCATCTCCATGACGGAAGACGAAGCCGAGGCCGAAGAAATTCTGGCTGGCAAAAAGGACTTTGAATTCAAGATTTCCTATGAGGTCATACCGCCGTTTGAAATCACCGACTTCAAGAAACTGAAGGTGGAGCGTCCGGTGGTCGAAGTCTCTGATGAAGAGATCATGGAGCAGGTCGAACGGATCGCTGACGGAAACCGCCCCTACGAAACCAAGAAGGGCGCTGCTGCCGACAAAGATCGTGTCACGATGGACTATCTTGGCAAGATCGATGGGGAGCCATTCGAGGGCGGTGCTGATGAGGGAGCCAATCTGATTCTGGGGTCAAACACCTTCATTCCCGGTTTTGAAGATCAGTTGATTGGTGCCAAGGCGGGCGATGAAAAGGAAGTTAAGGTCAGTTTTCCGGAAGAATATGGCGCTGCGCATCTGGCGGGTAAGGAAGCTGTCTTCGATGTAACCGTGCATGAAGTGGCCAAGCCGGGCAAAGTCGAAATCAACGATGAACTGGCCAAGACGCTTGGTCTTGATGATCTCGATAAGCTTAAAGAAGTCATTCGGGGGCAGGTTGAAAGCCAGTATGGAACCCAGACACGACAAAAGGTAAAGCGCCAGTTGCTCGATCAACTGGATGAAACGCACAAGTTCGAACTGCCAGGGGGCATGGTCGAGCAGGAGTTCAACAATATCTGGCAGCAGATCACCAATGATCTGGAACAGGCGGGTAAATCTTTCGAAGACGAAGACACGACTGAGGAAAAAGCCAGAGAAGATTACCAGAAACTGGCCGAACGCCGTGTGCGGCTTGGTCTCGTTCTGGCGGAGATTGGCGAAAAAGCCGAAATCGAAGTTACCGAACAGGAACTGCAGCAGGCGCTTTATACGCAGGTGCAGCAATATCCGGGTCAGGAAAAAGAAGTCTATGAGTTCTTCCGCTCAAACCCTGATGCTGTCGGCAGCTTACGGGCACCAATTTTCGAAGAGAAAGTGGTCGATCACATTCTTGAAGCTGCTACGGTCAAGGACAAGACCGTGACCAAAGAAGAACTCATGAAGGAAGACGAACTGCCGGTTTAAAGCTCGGAGGTTTGTTGCGAAATCAAAAAAGGCCTGCCGTGAGAACGGCAGGCCTTCTTTTTTGAAAACTCTATGGCCCGTCAGTGAGCCTGACATGCTTGCACTATGACGTGCAGGTAATGGCCCGTTTGCCCCGGTAGGTGATGAAGGAACAGGTTGCCGGAGCAAAGCGCTCGAAGCGATGATCAAATACCGCCATGCGACGATCTCCCGCAGCCTCACGCATATCAGGTGTTATTGGGAACCCTCGATAGAGGTGTCGTCCCAAAATCCGATCCAGTTGCTTACGGGCTTTGGCGAGACGGTCATCAGCATGAGAAACAGAAATGCTAGCAGTCAAAGGTGCACCAGCCATGACCATTGCCAATGCGGCTGTGATTATTGTTTTTTTCATTTCGCAAATCCTTTGTTTGTGTTGCCCCTGATATTTAAGACGCTTCCCAATTCAATTCCAGCGTCCTCGAACGGGTGTGATCGTATTGTGATGTCAGCAGTCTAATTTGGATTTGGTGTGCCGGGGTGTGCAATTTGGCACTTTTGCAGAGCCAGGACCCACCCCTTTACATCATGGCCTGGAAGGTGATCACCGTATTCTTTGGAAAGTACGGTAATCTTTTGATTTTCAACAAGAATATCTATCTCTTTCTGGAGGTCGCCTTGGCTCCAGTACTGCTCATTTAAGGCAATAACAAATATTCCCGGCGGTTTGAGGATGCGCAAAAGTTCGTGACAGGCCGTGGGGTGAACGTGACCAAATGAGAAAATGCCAACGCAGGTGATGGCATCATACATGCCGTTTTTGACCGCAGGCAGACCAGCATTGAGATCTGCTTCGAACAGATTCGTGTAGATGTTCTTCTCTCTGGCAACAGCCAGCATCTGGGGTGAGAAGTCACATCCATCCAGTTTCACAAACCCTGCATCGTGTAGCGCGACACCCGAAAGCCCCGATCCGCACCCGGCATCGAGAATTCTGGGCTGACTGTCTGGCAAAAGATGATGGCGCAGAGTTTGCGCACATCGCGTGGGCTGGGCGTAACCGTTTTCTTCACCGACTTCGCGGTCATAGCTTTTTGCCCAGCTTTTATAATGGGATATCGTCTGTTCGGCGGTTTCCAGAGAATAGGCCTGCGCAAAATGCCCGTTGCTTCTTGATTTCTTGTCATTCATCAGCATTGGACCTCTGTTAGACGGCATGGCGAAGATTGCAGGTGTGGTTTGTGAAGTCGAGTAGGGGACGGGTCGATCGATGCCGGAACTGTCCACATTTTCTGTGCCAAATCGGCAACACAAGTTTAACAACTTCTGAGCTACGAGTTTTTGATCAGGGCAGGGCTGGCTTTTGCCGTGTTTCAAACACAAAAAGCTTCCAACCCATTTAATGTCTGCCTATCGGCGTGGCTCGAGTCGTCGGCACCTATCAGGGACAATTTTATCGCATGGACGCAAAGACCTTCGACAAATCCAAACTACCAAGTCGCCATGTTACGGAGGGCGCTCATCGTGCTCCACACCGTTCCTATCTTTATGCGATGGGGCTCACCCAGGATCAGATCCATCAGCCGCTTGTTGGCGTGGCAACCTGCTGGAATGAAGCGGCCCCGTGTAATATCTCGCTGATGCGCCAGGCCCAGTCTGTCAAGAAGGGCGTTGCCTCGGCAAACGGTACACCGCGAGAATTTACCACTATCACAGTGACCGATGGTATCGCGATGGGGCACCAGGGCATGAAAGCATCCCTGGTCTCTCGTGACGTGATTGCCGATACGGTTGAACTGACCATGCGCGGCCATTGTTACGATGCACTAGTTGGCCTTGCAGGTTGTGATAAATCTTTGCCGGGCATGATGATGTCGATGGTGCGCCTCAATGTGCCTTCCGTGTTTATCTACGGCGGGTCTATCTTGCCCGGCACGTTCAAAGGACGTCCCGTGACCGTTCAGGATCTCTTCGAGGCGGTCGGCCAGCATTCAACTGGTCAGATGAGCGACGAAGACCTTGATGAACTGGAAAAGGTGGCCTGTCCGTCAGCAGGAGCCTGTGGTGCGCAGTTTACCGCCAATACAATGGCAACCGTCTCAGAGGCTATTGGTCTTGCGCTTCCCTATTCTGCCGGTGCTCCGGCCCCTTATGAGATTCGTGACCGGTTCTGCATGGCTGCCGGGGAAACGGTGATGGATCTGATCGCGCGCAATATCCGACCGCGCGATATTGTGACCTTGGAAGCGCTGGAGAATGCGGCAACAGTGGTGGCGGCTTCCGGTGGATCAACAAACGCGGCGCTGCATCTGCCAGCGATTGCCAATGAAATCGGCATCAAGTTCGATTTGTTCGATGTGGCCGAGATATTTAAGCGTACCCCCTATATCGCCGACCTGAAACCGGGAGGCAAATATGTCGCAAAAGACATGTTTGAAGTGGGGGGCATCCCGCTGTTGATGAAGACCCTTCTTGATGGCGGTTTCCTTCACGGCGACTGCATCACCGTGACCGGCCGTACAATTGCCGAAAACATGGACTTTGTTAAATGGAACGATGATCAGGATGTGGTTTATCCTGTATCCAATCCCATCACCCCCACAGGAGGCGTGGTTGGATTGAAAGGCAACCTGGCTCCTGAAGGCGCAATCGTAAAAGTCGCCGGAATGAGCAACCTTCAGTTCAAAGGGCCGGCACGGTGCTTTGACAGTGAAGAACTGGCGTTTGAAGCCGTGAGCAACCGCGAGTATGAAGAAGGCGAAGTGCTCGTGATCCGCTACGAAGGGCCCAAAGGCGGTCCGGGAATGCGCGAGATGCTGGCGACAACAGCAGCTCTGTATGGTCAGGGTATGGGCGAAAAAATGGCGTTGATTACCGATGGTCGGTTTTCCGGTGCGACCCGTGGTTTTTGCATTGGCCATGTTGGGCCTGAAGCAGCGGTGGGCGGTCCCATTGGTCTGCTCAAAGATGGTGACATGATAACCATTGATGCCGAGGACGGAACAATAGAAGTGGCGCTTTCTGCAGAAGAGCTTGAAGCGCGCCACAAAGAATGGAAGCCGCGTGAGACGGACTACGCCTCAGGCGCAATTTGGAAATATGCACAAACGGTCGGGTCGGCCGTTAATGGTGCAGTCACCCACCCTGGGGGGTGGAAGGAAAAGCATGTTTATGCCGATGTCTGATTGCAAAAAGGCCGTTTTGGCCACAGCTGCTTCCCTTTTTCTCCTGTCCTCAACAGGGGCGCAGGCTTTTGACCCTGAGAAGGTTTTTCAGGGCAATGATGAACCGCATTCTATCTTGCGCTACGGTTATGACGCGCTGAAAGACGGTCGTTTCGAGGAAGCCATTGGAGCCTTCACGTTTGGCGCTGAGCGCGATCATGTGGCTTCACAGTGGAAACTGGCGCGGATGCTCCAGATCGGCGATGGCGGGCATCGAGACGATCTGGCCGCCTATAAGCTTTACCTCAAGATCGCCAAGCGTTTTTCCGATCAGCCGCCCAGCCGGAGTGAACTGGCTTATGTGTCCAGCGCCATTACAGCTTTGGGTGCCTATCATCTGTCTGGAATTAAGGGCTCACCAATCAAGCCGAATGCAAGTCGCGCCGAGGGCTATTTCTATCGTGCTGCGGCGCTTTATCTTGATGCGGATGCACAATATCAGCTTGGAAAGCTCTATCGTGGGGACCGGTTGGGCAAGCCTCGCCCGCGAAGTGCGGTGCGGTGGCTTGGTTTGTCTGCAAAAAAGGGTCATGCCCTAGCACAGGCCGAACTGGGAGAGATGCTGTTTTACGGTGAGGGCGTGAAACGCAACGCCGTGCGCGGACTGGTATTCATGACCAGGGCAACGGCAAACTCTGCGCGACAGACTTTATCGAACATTCGAGCCCGCCAACTTGATGCCTTGACGAGAGCCAGTGAGGCCCAGCGTCAGGCTGCACGCAAGATCATTGAATCGCTTGATCTTCGACCCAAGGTTGAAGAGGGCGGATATGCGCTCGATCTGGAACTGAACAAGGCAACATCAGTTCCGGCGGCCCAGTCCGATTAAAGTTGCCATTTCTGCTCAAAGACCTTTGCTTTGAGCCGTATCCATAGCGATCACCCGCAGGCTCAGGCTGCTATTTCAGCCCATATCGGTACGTGGTCGGATGGTTTTTCCCAGTCGCGAACATAGGAATCGATTGAACATCCCTGGAGCATATCGGCGGCTTCTGGCGACATCAAAAGGTGGTCAATTCGAATGCCATGATTTTTGGGCCAGGCTCCGGCCTGATAATCCCAGAATGTGTAAATGCCTGATTGCGACGAAGACGCCCGCAAGGCTTCGGTAAAGCCAAGGTTTTTCAAAGCTTCGAAACGCGTGCGGCTTTCCGGGCGGAAGAGTGCGTCTCCCTGCCATACTTTGGGATCCCAGCAATCCTCATCTTGGGGAATGACATTATAGTCGCCGGCAAGAATAAGGGGTTCTTCCAGAACCATGCGGTTTTTCGACCATTCATGCAGACGATCCATCCACGCGAGTTTGTAATCGAACTTGCGGGGGTCATCGACCGGATTTCCGTTGGGAAGATAAAGAGAAACAACGCGCAACGCTCTGTTGTTGATAGAAAAGACGCCCTCCAGAAAACGCGCCTGTTCGTCTTCATCATCACCGGGCAGGCCTTTGTTGACTTCATCGAAGGGCAGGCGGGAAAGGAGGGCAACGCCGTTGAAACCTTTTTGGCCATGGGTTTCGACATTGTAGCCAAGGGCTTCGATTTCTGAACCCGGAAAGGCTTCATCGACGGACTTGATCTCCTGAAGGCAGGCGATGTCAGGTTGCGCCTGCTTGAGCCATTCGATCAGGACATCGTGGCGCGCCTTGATGCCATTGATGTTCCAACTGGCAATTTTCATGTCTCTGACCGTTCTGCCCATCCAGCAAAGATGCGTTCAAGAAAGACGACAACATAGTAGAGCGCAATACCCAGCACTGCGAGTGCTATGAGAACGGCAAACATCAAGGGATAGTCGGCGTTGATCTTGCCAGAATCAAACAGGTGCCCCAGGCCCTTGCCGTGCGGTTCGACAATTTCCATCAAATTGGTGCCGATGAATGCCAGCGTTACAGCCACTTTCAAGGCTCCAAAGAACTCCGGAAGTGTCTTTGGCAAGGCGATCTTTCGAAAAATGGTGAAACGGCTTGCCCCAAGAGAACGAAGGATATCGCGATATTCCGGCTCCAGTGTCGACAGGCCGATCGAAATTGAAACGGCTATGGGAAAGAACGAGATCAGGAAAGCGATAAGGATGGTGTTGGTGTCGTGGGCACCGACAAACATCAGCGCAATCACAGGCACAACCGTTGCTTTCGGAATCGCGTTGAAGCCCACGAGCAGCGGATAGAGCCCTTCGCGCGCCACCCGTGAAAACCCCATGACCATGCCGATGCCAAGCCCGAAAACCACCGCCAGAAGCAACCCGGCCACCGTGCGCCACAGTGTTTCCCAGCCATATTGAAGAAACAGCCATTTGTATTGCCAGAAAGACGGGACGAGATCGGACGGCGACGCCATCTTGTAGTTGGGCCATCCGTTGACCCAGACCAGCCACTCCCAAAACACCACGAACAAAGCCATTGCGAGCAGTGGAATGATAATTTTGCGCACCATGATCAGGCCTTCTCTTCTAAGGCTACATGACGCCCTTGAGCAATTTGTATCTGCTGGCGAAGAACGGCCAGCATCTCCACGGACTCTTTCGTGTACAAGTCTTCAAGCGAACGCCTGTCGCCCAGGTCGACATTCAGTACATATTGTGATGTCGCGGGTCTGCCCGACAGGACCACAACCTGATCGGCCAGGAAAACAGATTCACGCAAATCATGAGTGATCAGCAGACAGGTGAACTGTTCCTCACGGCGCAACTCATGCATGATCTGCCACAGATCTTCGCGGGTGAAGGCATCAAGTGCGCCGAAAGGTTCATCGAGGATCAAAACTTCGGGACGATGCACAAGGGCGCGGCAAAGCGATGCCCGCTGGCGCATCCCTCCTGATAGCTCCGAAGGGCGTTTATCCTCAAACCCCTCCAGCCCGACAAGAGAAAGCAGCTCAAATGCCCGATCTTCGCGCTGTTTTTGCTGCAGGTTATTATTCACAATCTCAAGGGGCAGCAGCACGTTATCGAGAATGTTGCGCCACTCCAGCAGAACCGGGTTCTGAAATGCCATGCCGACTGTTGAGCGGGGAGACCGTACCGGCTTTCCAGACAAGGACACCTCTCCCTGATCGGGGGTCATCAGTCCGGCAATCAGGCGTGTCAGAGTGGATTTGCCACAGCCGGAAGGGCCGACCACTGCGGTAAATTTACCTGTGTCCACGGCGAGCGATAGGTTGTCGAGCACCGGCAGAGGGCCAGTGTCCGTTACATAGGCATGCGTAACGTTACGCAATTCGATTTGAGGCTGATTTTCCATGGGATAGATTTTGTCTCCGGGGCGTGGTCGAACCAAGCCCCGGAGTTGTTGCCTTATTTCAACGCCAGACTGCCATCGGTCGGCAGATATTCGTCGCTGTAGATGGTTGCGACATCAGGCTTGTTCTTGAACTCATAGTTCTCACCGATTTGGACCAGCGCCTTCTCCATGCGGGCTGAGTCAATTTTTCCAAGGCCGTTGGCTTTGGTAAAATCGGTGACAACATTGGCGTCAATAGCCAGCTTGAGGCGCCGTGTTTCAAGCGCTACGTCTGCAGCCGGATTGCGTTTGGCGACAGCCTTTGCGCCAGCTTCCGGATCGGCAATAACATCGTTCCAGCCATTAGCAACGGCCCGAAGAAACCCGGTGACGACTTCCTTGTTGTCCTTGGCAAAATCAGTGTTGACGATAATCGCATTGCCATAGAGAGATAGGCCGTGGTCTGCCATCAAAATGACCTTGATATCATCTTCCGGGACACCCAGGCGCACAAGGTTCAGATAGCTTGAAAACGAAAAGCCCGTGATTGCATCCACATTGCCTTCAGCCAACATCGGCTCACGGGTGGGGAAGCCAACCGGTTCAACCTTGATCTTGCCCATGTCCAGGCCGTTAGCCTTGGCGAAGGCGGGGAACTGTGCCCAGGCACCATCCGGCGGCGGCGCACCAAGTGTCTTGCCTTCGAGGTCCTTTGGTCCACTTACCCCTTTGGATGCGCGACCAATCACGGCGAAGGGTGGCTTGTCGTAGATCATCATCACGGCTTTAACCGGAGCGCCGGGATTTTGATCAAGAAATTTCACCAGACTGTTGATATCTGCAAACCCCATCGGGAATGCACCTGTGGCAACCTTTGGAATGGCGTCAAGTGAGCCTTTCCCGGCTGCAACTTCTACTTCCAGACCTTCTTTTCCAAAATGACCGTTGTCGATGGCTGCAAAATAGGCGGCACTTGGGCCTTCAAATTTCCAGTCCAGCGCAAAGGGGACTTTTTTTCCGTGGCCATCGGCGAAAGCACTTGCAGCCAAAGTGACCGCAAGAGCTATCGATATACCGAGTTTTTTCAACATGATTTTCCTCCCAGATTTTTATAAAATCATAGGAGTACAAGGAGGGGAAACAATCAAGCTGAAACTGGCCCGAAACAGGGTCTTCCAACGGTTTAAGCTGGATTATTCACGCTTAGATGGAGAAGCTGGTGCCACAGCCGCAACTGGCCGTCGCGTTGGGGTTTTTGATCTGGAAGCTCTGTCCGATCAGGTCGTCGACAAAATCGATCACTGACCCGCCCATATACATGAGGGATATCGGGTCTATCAGCACTTTTGCACCATCGCGCTGCAACACAAGATCGTCTTCTTGCGCGGTGTCGGTCAGGTCGAATTTGTAGGAGAAGCCTGAGCACCCACCGCCTTCCACGGAAACGCGCAGGGCGTTCATCTGATCTTCTGATTCCAGAATCTTTGAAATCCGCCGGGCAGCATTTGCCGACACAACAACTTCGCCTTCAGCAACTTCGATTTCGACTGTATCATTCACCAGTTCAAATCCCTCGAACTTCTGATTCTATACCTCTATGTAGGAATGACACGATAAGGCGTCAATCAGGGGAACGCCTGAGGAATTCAAATGTCAGCTACTGCATCTTTCGATCTAACGTCGGTACGTCGCGGAGCCGGTGGGCGCCTTCTTGCCGATTATGCCGCAGACCCGGCATCGAGCCGCGGGCGGTTGATCGACGAACCGGCCAGCCCGACCCGAACGGTGTTTCAGCGCGACCGGGACCGGATCATCCACAGCAACGCCTTTCGGCGTCTCAAGCACAAGACCCAGGTTTTCGTTCATCACGAAGAGGACCACTTTCGCACCCGGCTTACCCACACCATTGAGGTGGGCCAGATAGCGCGTGGGCTTGCGCGGGCTCTTTGTGTCGACGAAGACTTGGCGGAAGCACTTGCTCTGGTTCACGATTTTGGCCACACGCCATTTGGTCATGCGGGCGAGCGGGTATTAAATGACAAACTCGCGTCATTCGGTGGTTTTGAACATAATGCTCAGTCTTTGAGGATCGTGACCGAACTGGAGCGGCGCTACCCAAAGTTTGATGGGTTGAACCTCTGCTGGGAAACGCTTGAGGGACTCGTCAAGCACAATGGACCTTTGACAGATCGCAAGGGGGATGGCCTTGAAGGGTCTGTGCCTGCCTCCACACTGGACTACAATGCGCGGCATGATCTGGCTCTTTGGTCCTGGCCATCGGTTGAGGCGCAGTGTGCGGCTATTGCTGATGATATTGCCTATAACAGTCACGATCTTGATGACGGGTTGCGGGCAGGGTTGTTTAGGCTTGGTGATCTGATGGACGTGCCACTATGGGCTCATATGCTGACAGAAATCCGGTCGAGCTATCCTGATCTTGATGATGAAAGAACAGCCAATGAGCTTGTACGTCGGCAAATTACACTGATGGTTGAAGATGTTATACGGGAATCTTTAAGTCGAATTCAAAAACAGAGCCTGTCGTCGGTTGAGGCTGTTCGCACTCTTGGTTCCCCGATTGTGGCCTTTTCGCCGCAAATGGATGCGGAAGAGAAGGTTTTGAAGAAGTTTCTGTTCACTCAGATGTACCGCCACCCGGTCGTCACCGCCGCAACGTCGGCAGCTGAATCGATTCTTGGCGACCTGTATGCCGCGTTCTTTAGCGGTCGGGGGTTGATGCCTGCAACACAGGATTGGACACTGGAGGGGCTGGATGAAGCGGCTCGTGCACAGCGGGTTGCCGACTATCTTTCCGGGATGACCGATCGATTTGCAATCCGCGAACATCAGCGGTTGTTTGACCACACACCGGAACTGCGATAACGCAAAACGATGCCAAGCCTGCCAGATGGCCGGAACTTCCCCGTCCTGTTGTGCAGTTTACCCTTTTACATGAGACCGGATCATGGCCAACGTTTTTACGATGTTTGAGCATCGTATCAAAAAGATAATAGAAGATTCTGAAATTTATCAGGAAAATGGTTTTGATCTGTCGCGCGTCTCGATTGAATCTCCGCGTGACAAAGCGCATGGCGATCTGGCCACCAATGCGGCCATGGTTCTCGCCAAGCCGCTAAAACAGAATCCGAGCGCCATTGCCGAAAAGCTTGTTCTTGCACTGGATGACGATCCAGATGTTGTCAGCGCCGATATTGCCGGACCCGGCTTTATCAATCTGCGTCTTACAGAGGCGTTCTGGACCAACCATCTCGACCATATTCTGTCTCAGGGCGATGCTTACGGAGGCGACGCGACCGGACAGGGCGCTAAAGTAAACGTCGAGTATGTTTCGGCAAATCCAACAGGCCCCATGCATGTCGGTCATTGCCGCGGTGCGGTCGTGGGTGACGCTCTTGCTAATCTGCTTGAGTTTGCCGGGTTCGACGTGACCCGTGAATACTACATCAATGATGCTGGTGGACAGATTGAGGTGCTGGCGCGTTCGGTTTTCCTTCGCTACCGGGAGGCACTTGGCGAGGATATCGGGTCCATACCTGAAGGGCTGTATCCAGGTGATTATCTTATTCCTCTTGGGCAGGAGCTTGCTCAAAAGCATGGTGCCGCACTTGCCGAAATGGACGAAAGCGCGTGGCTTCCTCTAATAAAAGAGGCTTCTATTGACGCCATGATGGATCTTATCCGAACAGATTTGGCGGCTTTGGGTGTGCGTCATGAGGTGTTTTTCTCTGAGCGCGACCTGCATCACCAGACGGGCGATAGCAGTGCGATATCGAAGGCAATTTCGACGCTTGAGGAAAAGGGGCTGGTTTACCGGGGAACATTACCGCCGCCCAAGGGGGCTGTTCCGGAAGACTGGGAAGATCGCGAGCAATTGCTGTTTCGTTCCACAGATGTCGGCGATGACATGGATCGGGCGTTGATGAAATCCAACGGCGACTTCACCTACTTTGCTGCAGACGTGGCCTATTTCAAGGACAAGTTTGACCGGCAGTTCACGGAGATGATTTTTGTTCTGGGTGCCGACCACGGCGGCTATGTAAAACGCATGGAAGCATTGGCCAAGGCCATATCCGGCGGCTCGGCCAGAGCGACCATCCGTTTGTGCCAGTTGGTCAAGCTGTTTCGCGATGGCGAGCCAATCAAAATGTCGAAACGTTCCGGTGAGTTCGTGACATTGCGTGAAGTGGTAGATGAAGTTGGGCGCGATGCTGTCCGCTTCATGATGCTTTATCGCAAGAACGATGCGCCGCTTGATTTTGACTTTGCCAAAGTGACAGAGCAGTCAAAGGACAATCCGGTCTTTTATGTTCAGTACGCCCATGCCCGGTGCCACAGTGTTTTGCGTCAGGCGGCTGCCGATATGCCCGATCTGGATCTGGATGCTGCGGCCGATACCGGGTTACTGGTGGATGGCGGTGAACTGGACCTGGTGCGGAAGATGGCAGAATTTCCGCGAATTGTTGATTCAGCGGCCCGGACACACGAACCTCACCGCATCGCTTTTTATCTCTATGAACTGTCGAGCCAGCTTCATGCACACTGGAATCGGGGGCGGGACAAACCCGGTTTACGGTTTATTCACCAAGAAAATGCAAAACTGACCCTGGCCAGATTGGCCTTGGTCAAAGCAGTATCGCGTGTGATCGCAAAGGGTTTGGCTATCGTTGGTGCAGACGCACCTGTGGAAATGCGATAGTTTTCCCCGCTATTTTCGCCATATTCGCTGAGCAGGGCTATTTTTGTCAGTAATTGACCGTGCAAAAACTTGCGTCCGGTCGGTCGGGAACGCCAAAGTGTTTCCGCTGCTATGAATAGGTGTCTACAGTGTTCGAGTTTGATGACAACTTCCTGATGGGCGCGAAGCCAGGCTTTGAAGATGGCGTGGTGAAGAGCTGCCTGTGTGAGATTTCCAATGCTGCTCCAGACCAGCTGGCGGAACTGGCAAAGATTGTGGGTGATGGCGATAAGCTGGAAAGCCGGCCTGAGGCCGCTCCTGAAGCCAGCCCGGAAATTGGTGAGGAACTTCTTCCCAATCCGCTGAAGGTCTCCGATGCTACGGCCAGTGCAGAGCATTCTCAGGCCCAGAGTGAGACTCAGAGTCAGACCGAGAGTGTCGAGCAAAGCGAAGATGCTCCGGCCTGGACCAAGGTGACGGAAGCTGAAGCGCCGCCGCTGAATTATGATCTTGAAGCCGAACTTGCACGCGCCTTTGGTGGCGATGAAGCGAAAGAGGCGGCAACACCGTCGCGCTCGCCGGTGGAAGTTGCCGCAGCACAATCGTTTGATCCCGTCGAAGCCGCATTGGCTGCTGATGCTGAAACCGGTCTGTCGGAAACAACTTCAACTGATTATGGCAATTCGCCTGTCGAGATTATCTCCGAGCAGTCGCCAGCCGAACCTGCATCAATTGAGCCTGCGGCTGCCTTTGAAGCGCCGCAGATGGAAGAGCCAGTGTCGGTCGCTGCAAGCGTTGAAGTCTCGCCGGAAGCCGCTGCTCCATCGATGGACTTTAGCGAAATGATTGCCGATGAACTTGATCGCGCATTGTCTGAGGAAATTTCTGGCGAAATAGGTGTCTTGGAGGCTGGCGCTGTCCCGGCTCCTGAACCGGCTCCCGCATTTTCTGGTGAGAGCGCCGCTGCCGAGCTTGTCGGTGAATCGGACTTGGAAGCCCAGTTGGCTGACATGATTGCCCAGGCGGAAGGTGAAGAACTGGCCGCTGTCCCATCTGCGCCTCCCATGCCAGAACCTGCCGTTATGGCGGAACCCTGGAACAAACCGGAGATTGTCGAGGCTACAGGTATTCCCCGTGCCGAAGCTGATTCCCCTGTCGGGTCTGGCAATGAGGCCAACGAGCTTATGCCACCCCTGACGCAGGATTTCAGTGATCCCGCGGCTGACCTCCAAAGCTTTTTGAATGAAGAGATCCAGGCGTCTACCGCTCCGCCTCCTGCCACATCGCAGATGGATGCGGTGATTGATGATGCGGCTGCCCTTGAAGCGGCAGCTGTTGCCGACAGCAGGGGTTCTGAATCGACGCTGCACGACAGCGCTTACGACCCCGTTCAACATGCAGGCAGGCCGAGCGCACCCGTGTTCGACCCTGTTGTGGATGATGATATCGCCGCACCTTTGGCTCCTGAGCCTGATTTCTCGCAGATGGACGATTCTCTGTCCATTCCTGCTGTGCCGCCGGTTGCAATCTACAACAAACGCCGTTCGGGGCGTCGCGTGGCATTTGTCGTTGCGGCTCTCGCATTGGTGGGGGGCGGTGCCGCTTTTGCATGGAATATGTTCGGCAGTGATTCCGGCCCTGCCAAGACGATCCTGGCGTCAACAACTGCCGTCAAGGTGAAGCCAAAAGAGACCGGGGGCGAGGTTGTCCCGAACCAGGATCAAACCGTTTATCAGACCGTTGATGCCAACTCGAAACCGGCACCCAAGCAGGCGAAGTTGAAAGACGAGACGGAAAAACCAATTCAGGTGGCTGCAAAACCGGCACCGTCGGCACCAAAAGCAGAAACCGGGGCTGGTGAGAATGCCAATGGTGCACCAAAACAGGGAAGGCGGCTTGAACCGCGGCGCGTCCGAACTGTTGTGGTCAAGCCTGATGGAACCATCTTGAGCAGCAATGATGCTCCGGCAGCATCGACCATCGATGTGGCTGCGCCAGTTCTTGCCTTGAAACCTGAACTTGTCGACCCGTCCTCAACCGGCAGCGCAAATGTGTCGGAATCCGGTTCGCAGGATGCGGCGCCAAGGGCGGCAAAATCCGCTCAGGACATTGTTGCCAAACTTAATCCAAGTAAACCTGTAGCGGCTTCCAGCCAAAACAGTGATACGCAAGCCAATCCAGAGCCAGTCAAGGTAAAGGTGAAGCCTGTCAAACCCGTGGTTCAGGCGGCCATCAAACCGGTAAAGCCAAAGCCAGCACCCAAGCCGGTCGCTGCAAAGCCTGCCGCAAAACCGGCTCCCAAGGAACCGGCGGCAACATCTGCAGAGGCTCTTCCAAGTTCAAATTCGGCTTTCGCCGTTCAGATTTCGTCACAGCGCAGCGCAGAAGCAGCCAGACGTTCCTACAACAACCTGTCCCGCCGCTTCTCAAGCGTGCTTAAGGGCAAGGGTGTTGATTTCCGCAATGCCACAATTGCCGGAAAGGGAAAGTTTGTCCGTGTTCGCATCCCGGCTGATACCCGTCAGGCGGCGGTCAAAATCTGCTCGCAGCTCAAGGCGAGGGGTGGCGATTGTTTCGTCACCAGATAAGCGCGACACATATCAAAAGATCAAGGCCCGCCACCGTGCGGGCCTTTTTTATGAGCTGCCGCCAGTCTGATTGCACGAAATACCGGTCCGCCGCATTTCGGTAAGATCGGATGCCCGAATCCTGGATGTTGGGAAAACCTCATCGGGCAGACTGGCTTTCGAAACGAGATGTTACCTTTTCTTTTTTGCCCATGCACCTGACCTTCAAAAAGGTTAATGTGCGAATCATGTCTGTCAAAGCCTTCATAACCGGTGTTACCGGGCTGGAACCTTCGCAAGAAGAACTCTCCTTTTTCCGAAAGGAGAATCCGTGGGGCTTCATTCTTTTTGCCCGTAATATTGATAACCCGGATCAGGTGTCCCGTTTGACCAAAGCGCTGCGAACCAGTGTGGGTCGTGATGATGCTCCGGTGCTGCTTGATCAGGAGGGGGGGCGTGTTCAGCGCCTGAGGCCCCCGCATTGGACCAATTACCCTGCAGCGAGTGCTCTTGGTGCGCTTTATGATCTTGATCGGGTGAAGGGAGAGCGGGCCACCTGGTTGTTGTCACGCCTTCATGCATTTGACCTGCTGCCTCTTGGTATCACCGTGGATTGCCTGCCGGTTCTTGATGTTCCCACGCCAGATGAGAATGGTGTCATTGGTGATCGCGCCTACAGCAGCGTTATGGAGACGATATCGGCATTGGGCGGGGTTGCCTGCAACGGTTTGCTGGCTGGCGGCGTGAAGCCGGTGGTCAAGCATATTCCTGGTCATGGACGTGCCACAGCCGACACGCATTTTGATCTGCCAGTGGTGGATACGGACTGGGACACTCTGGCAGCGACGGATTTTAAACCCTTTGCAGATCTCAGTCACATTGACATGGCGATGACAGCCCATGTCGTCTACTCGGCAATTGATGCACATCAGCCGGCAACAACGTCAAAAGCGGTTGTTGATCAGGTAATCCGTGACCATATTGGTTTTGATGGCCTGCTCATGTGCGATGACATCGATATGAAGGCACTTTCTGGGGATTTGGCGGAAAGAACTCACGCAATTGTCGCTGCGGGGTGCGATATGGTTCTTCATTGCAACGGTACGTTGGAAGAAAGAAAGATTGTGGCGCAGAATACTCCGGTACTGGAAGGCAAGGCGCTTGAGCGTGCTCGAACTGCACTGGTGGGAATTGGCAACGTGGATCAAAGCGATGAAGCGGCGTGCCGGGTGGAGTTTGATGCGCTTATGTCCGTTGGTTTGATGGCTGCCTCCGACAGGCAGCAGGCTGACCCGACAAATTATGGGAAAACCGCGTGAGCCAGTCTGAAAACACCGCCGGGGTAACCCGCGATCTTTGGGAAAGTCCGGTGCCGGTGGACCGTGCGGTCAGCGATCCGGATTTTACCGTTGATGTTGACGGTTTTGAAGGACCACTCGATCTTCTTCTGGCTATGGCACGGACACAGAAGGTCGACCTGACCAGGATTTCAATCCTCGACCTTGCCGTTCAGTATCTCGCATTTGTCGAAGAAGCGCGCAAATTACGCCTTGAACTGGCGGCTGATTATCTCGTGATGGCGGCATGGCTTGCCTATCTGAAATCACGATTGTTGCTGCCGGCACCGGAAGCTGATCCCGAGCCGACAGGTGAAGAACTTGCGGCACAATTGGCATTTCGGTTGCAGAGGCTGGAAGCCATGCGGGAGGCCGGTGTCAAACTCATGAACCGCAACAGGTTGGGTCGTGACATCTTTGCCCGTGGAGACCCTGAGCCGGTTGTGATCCACAAACAGCAAAATTACACGGCCAGCCTGTTTGACCTGCTGTCTTCTTATGCTTCACAGCGCCAGCGGCAGTCTGTCAGTTCCGTTACCATCGCAAGCCGGCAGGTCTGGTCCTTGTCTGATGCGCGCGAAATTATCACGCGTCTTATTGGCAGTCTGGCAGACTGGACACCTCTTGATGCCTTTTTGTCGGAATATCTGACCGATCATGAGGACCGGCCCGGTGTGATTGCGAGTTCCTTTGCAGCCAGCCTTGAAATGGTGCGTGAGGGAAAACTCGAAATTCGCCAAAGCGACACATTTGCCCCGCTCTATATGCGGCGCAACGACTCAGAATCTCAATCTTCCGAAGCGTCGCAGGGAACTGTCTGACGTGATTTTGAAAGCGAACTCCTATGTCTAATGCCGTTGAAGCCAATGTTTTGCCGTTTCCCAATGTTCTGGGGGCGGATGATTGCGGAGAGCAGGCCCGAGAACTGCAACTATTTCGCATGGTGGAGGCGTTGATTTTTGCTTCTGCGGAACCCGTTTCCGAAAAGGCCCTGTCCGCGCGCCTGCCCGAAGGGTCAGATGTGAAGGAGTTGCTTGGTGAAGTGCAGGCCGCTTACGCCAATCGCGGTGTCAATTTGATGCGGGTCGGTGATGCCTGGGCATTTCGCACGGCGGAAGATCTGTCCTTCCTCTTGCAGGATCAGGCGGTTGAAACCAGGCGCTTGTCGAAAGCTGCTTTGGAAGTGCTGGCTATTATCGCCTATCACCAGCCTGTCACCCGCGCGGAAATCGAAGAAATCCGCGGTGTTGTCACATCAAAAGGCACGCTGGATGTTTTGATGGAAACGGCGTGGGTGCGTATGCGCGGACGGCGAAAGACACCGGGGCGGCCCGTAACCTATGGCACGACACCGGGTTTTCTGGATCATTTTGGTCTGGAACAGGTTCGTGATCTTCCCGGTCTCGAAGAATTGAAAGGGTCCGGCCTGCTGCAAAGTCAGGTGCCCGCAAGCTTTGCCGTTCCGGTGCCCAATGACGATGATGACCTTCAGGATGACGAAGATCCTTTCACGCTGGATGATGTGGAAGAGCTTGGCCTTCTTACTCCCGGTGGTGCAGGCAATGACTGATCATTGACAGCCTGGGGCTGCATTTTCGACAGCATGTCGCTAAAAGGCTGCAATGACTTCCCATTCTCCAGCGACCGTTTCGTCTTTGACATCTGATAATCAAAGCACCACCAGGCAGAGCCAATGGGGAACGCCCAATACTGCCGGCGTGTCCATTGCGTCAGAACTGGCCTTTGAGAACATTACTTTGAATATCGGACAATCCGCTATTCTCAGCGATATATCTTTGACGGCCCGTTCTGGAAGCGTGACATGTTTGCTGGGACCATCCGGTTCGGGAAAAACCAGTTTGCTGCGTATTGCCGCTGGCATGGATGAGCAAACGCAGGGCAGCGTGCAGCTTGATGGTCGTGAGATTGGTGGACCTAACCAGTTCCTGCCACCCGAAAAGCGCGGGATCGGTCTGGTTTTTCAGGATTATGCGCTGTTTCCGCACCTTTGTATTCTCGACAATGTCATTTTTGGCTTAACCCATCTCAAGCGTGGTGAGCGCAAGCCGCAGGCGATGTTGATGCTTGAGCGGGTGGGGTTGGATGGCCGTGCACGCGACTACCCGCATCAGCTATCGGGCGGTGAACAACAGAGGGTTGCGCTTGCAAGAGCGCTGGCGCCGCGCCCCGGCGTTCTGCTTATGGACGAACCGTTTTCGGGGCTCGACAGTCGATTGCGCGACACCATGCGCGAGGAAACACTGGGTATTCTTCGTGAAACCCGCGCAACATCAATCATTGTCACACATGATCCGGAAGAGGCACTCCGCATGGGTGATCAGATTGCCCTGCTTTATGGCGGGCGGCTGGAGCAGGCGGGAACGGGCCGCGATCTCTATTTCAGGCCAGCCACGCTTTTTGCGGCCGGTTTTTTCTCGGAACTGAATATTTTTCAGGGGCGGGCAGAGGGAGGTCGCGTTGAGACGCCGCTTGGACCCGTCTACGCCAATCGGTTGCCAAACGGAGAACCGGCGGTAGCGGCGGTGCGCATCAATTCGATTGCGGTCCAACCATTGGAATCAGGCGCGAAGGGGGACGTGCAGGGAGCAAAAGGGCGAGTTATTTCAGTGCGTTTTACCGGTGATCACGAGTATCTGCGTATTGGTGTCAGTGGCTCGGATCAGGCAATTCATGCGCGTGTAACTGCTGGTTCTTTGCCGGCTGAGGCTCTTGAAGGGCGTGTGGATGTGATGCTGAGCGCGTCACTTGAAGGCAGTTTTGCCTTCCCCGCGTCTGGATAAAGGACACACAATCCCCATATCGATTCATCATAGCGTCATAAAGGACACTAAAGGCTTGTTGCGGCTGACAGTCGCTTTGGTCTAGATTGACGTCAAACACACACTATCGCCTGCAACACGCAGGCTGATACAGGAGCATTGTTATGGGACAGATTGGCATTTGGCAGATTGTCATCGTCGCGGTTGTGATCGTACTTCTCTTTGGTCGGGGCAAGATTTCTGACCTGATGGGCGATGTTGCCAAGGGCATCAACTCGTTCAAGAAGGGTCTGAACGACAAAGAAGAAGATGTCGCGCAGTCGCTTGAAGAAGGCAAAGACAAGGTGGTCGATGCGGTTTCGGAAAAAACCAAAACCAGCTGACTGTATCCTTAAGCCGCCGGAAACTCCTGCGGTAGATCAAATTTCTCGAACGCTGTTGGAGCCTGGCCTTGTTTGATATCGGCTGGACCGAAATGCTGGTGGTGGCGGTTATCGCCATCGTCTTTGTTGGGCCCCGTGAATTGCCTGGTATGCTGCGCACTTTTGGTCGCGCCATCAAGAAGGTGAGGGGGCTGGCGGGCGATTTCCAACGCCAGTTTGATGACGCGCTCAAGGATGCCGAACTCGACGGCGTTCAAAATACAATCAGGGATGTGCGCAACCTGGACCCCACCAAGGCGATCAAGGACAAGCTTAATCCACTGAAGGATGATCTGGAACAGGCCGTCAGCGACGCCAAACCCGATATCGAGTTTGATCCTGACGAACTGTTTGACGAAAGCAAAGCTCCTGAACCTCCTAAACCGGTTGAGGTTGATGTGGATAAAGCTTTGGAAATGCAGCGAAAATTTGATGATGCGGGAAGCAAAGCGAAAGCTGCCGCAAACAATGTGCCTGGCTTTAGCGAAACTCCTGAGCCACCCAGGAAGCCGGCATCAGCAAAGACCGGATCCACCGCTTCCGGAGCGAAAAAACCGGTGCAATCCAAGGCATCGACCAGGTCCGGTTCCAAGACCACGGCAGCAAGCAAGGCCACCGTTAAGACCGCGAGAAAGACGACAGGCAAGACTTCGGGTAAAACTGGGGGGCAGGCTGCGAGCAAGACATCTGCCAAACCCAAACCGGCGACCAAGTCTGCAAGCACAGCAAAGCCCGCAACAAAGGCCTCGGCCAAGACCGGCAAACCAGCCAGCGGCGGCAAGGGGCGTAAATCCGCCCAAAAGGCTGGCGCATGAGCCAGGAAGATATAGAGGACAGCGCCGCACCGCTTGTCGAGCATCTCATTGAGCTGCGCCAACGGTTGATCAAGGCATTGATTGCTGTGGCGATCGTCTTTGTTGTGGCGTTCATCTTCGCTGATCAGATTTTTCAGATACTCGTCATTCCCTATGAACGGGCCGCTGGCGCGGACCAGAATCTCAAGCTGATCTTCACCGCACCTCAGGAATACTTTTTTGCCCAGCTGAAAATCGCCCTGTTTACGGCGCTTTTTGTGGCTTTTCCGGTCATTGCATCGCAGGTCTACAAATTTGTTGCGCCGGGTCTCTATAAGAATGAACGCGGTGCCTTTCTTCCCTTCCTGATCGCCACGCCCATTTTATTTCTGGTCGGTGCATCTTTGGTCTTTTTCGTGGTTATGCCGCTTGCCATGCGCTTCTTCCTGTCGATGCAATTGACGGGGCCGGATGTTGTCACGAGCATCGAGTTGCTGCCAAAGGTGAGTGAATATCTCGGCCTGATCATGACGCTGATCTTCGCCTTTGGTCTGGTCTTCCAGATGCCGGTGGTCATTTCACTGCTGGCAAGGGCTGGACTGGTGGGGGAGCAGGGCCTCAAGAATAAGCGAAAATACGCTGTCGTGCTGACCTTTGTCGCTGCAGCGATCCTGACACCGCCAGACCCCGTCAGTCAGATCGGTCTTGCGGTTCCAACGCTCCTTCTCTACGAACTGTCGATATATGCCACGCGACTCATCGAGCGCAAACGGCTGGAGCAGGAAGCCGAAAACGCTGAGGCCTGAAGTTTTTCAGTTCATGGGTTTTGGGCAAGAGGTATTGTTGGCAAAATCATGTTTGATATCCGTTGGATACGCGAAAATCCTGAAGCTTTTGATGAAGGAATGAGGCGCAGAGGACTGGAGCCTCAGGCGCAAAGTCTCATCGGCCTTGATGAAAAACGCCGGGAGCATGTCGTAGGTCTCCAGGCGATGCAGGAAGAACGCAACCGCGCTTCCAAGGAAATCGGCAAGGCCAAGGCAAACGGTGACGAAGCGGCTGCCCAGGAGGCGATTGAGGCTGTTGCCAAGCTGAAATCCGCACTGCAGACCGGCGAAGAAGAGAATAAAGCCCTGTCGCAAGCCGTGACCGATGCGCTCTCGGTCTTGCCTAATCTTCCCCAGGATGATGTTCCGCAAGGCGCCGATGAGGCGGGCAATGTTGAACATCACCGATGGGGCGACAAGCCGGATTTCTCCTTTCAGCCCAAGGAACATTATGAGCTTGGCGAAGCACTCGGGATGATGGATTTTGAAGCGGCTGCCAAAATAGCCGGATCACGATTTGCGGTACTCAAGGGAGGGATTGCCCGTCTTGAACGAGCCTTGGGGCAGTTCATGCTTGATCTGCATACACGTGATCACGGATACACGGAGATCCAGCCCCCTTTACTGGTTCGCGATGAGGCGGCTTATGGCACCGACAAATTGCCCAAATTTGCAGAAGATCTTTTCCGGACAACGGACGGACGCTGGCTGATTCCCACCGCCGAAGTGCCGCTGACCTACATGGGGGCGGATGAAATCTACAAAGATGGAGAGCTGCCGCAACGCATGACAGCGCATACGGCCTGTTTTCGTTCGGAGGCGGGGTCTGCCGGTCGCGATACCCGCGGCTATTTGCGTCAGCATCAGTTCTACAAAGTGGAGCTGGTGTCGATTACCGAGCAGGACAAAAGCGCAGAAGAGCATGAGCGGATGACACGGTGCGCCGAAGCGGTGCTGGAACAACTGGGTCTGCACTACCGCACGATGGTCCTTTGTACCGGCGATATGGGGTTTGGCGCTCGCAAGACCTACGATATTGAGGTGTGGATGCCGGGGCAGGATAATTATCGCGAGATCTCAAGCTGTTCGGTGTGCGGCGATTTTCAGGCGCGCAGAATGAACGCCCGCTACCGGCTGGGTGATGACAAGCAATTGCGCTTTGTTCATACGCTCAATGGTTCAGGTATTGCCGTGGGCCGTGCGTTGATTGCGGTCATGGAAAATTATCAAAACGAGGATGGCAGCATTCGAATACCGCAGGCTTTGTCGCCCTATATGGGCGGCATCAGCGTGATTGAAGGTGCATGATGCGTATCCTTCTCACCAATGATGATGGTATCCATGCCCACGGGCTTGAGGTTCTCGAAGAGATTGCGCGCACGCTTTCCGATGATATCTGGATTGTCGCGCCGGAGACGGATCAGAGCGGGCTGGCCCATTCGCTGACACTGAGCCACCCGTTGCGGGCCCGTAAGGTCCGTGAAAAGACCTACGCTGTCACTGGAACGCCAACCGATTGTGTTATCATGGGAATTCGACACCTGGTGGGTGGTGGTGATGGAGTTCCGGTTGATCTTGTGCTTTCGGGCGTCAACGCGGGTCAAAATATTGGCGACTACATCACCTATTCGGGCACTGTCGCCGGGGCCATGGAAGGGGCGCTTTTGGGTATTCGCTCAATTGCCCTGTCGCAGGCCTACAATTTCGACCATCACCGGTCTGTGCCCTGGAACACCGCGCGCACGGCAGCGCCGGAGTTGTTGAAGCGTCTGATCAAGTTGGATTTCCCAAAGGATACGCTTATCAACGTGAACTTTCCCAATTGCAAAACGGAAGAAATTGTCGATACGGTGGTGACACGTCAGGGCAAGTTTGAGCATGGCCTTGGCATAGACAAGCGCACAGACAGGCGCGGGGTGCATTATTACTGGCTTGAGTTCATCGGTGATCAGCCTCATTCGCAACCGGGAACGGACATTGACGCGTTGCATGAAAACCGCATTGCCGTCACTCCTGTGCGAATGGACATGACCAATCATGCATGGCTTGAAACGCTGAACGCCAGTCTGGAGAACTGACTTGCAGGGTGATGATCAAACAGAAGATCGCGGTGTCATGAGTTTCTTGCTGCGTCTGCGGGGCGCAGGCATTTCGGACCGAATTCTCAAGGCTGTTGAAGAGACGCCTCATGAAATGTTTGTTCCGGTGGAGCATTTTGAGATGGCATGGCAGGAAAGAAGCCTGCCGATTGCCTGCGGTCAGACTATGGGGCCACCTGATTTAACAGTTCAAATGGTTCAGGCGCTTTCTCTTGAAAAGTCGCAGGCGGTTTTGGAGATTGGTACCGGTAGCGGGTTTCAGACAGGGTTGCTGTCTGCGTTGGCCAAAAAGGTTCATACCGTTGATCGCTACAAGACCCTCCTGAAAGCTGCCGCCGAAAAGCTTGAACGCCTGGGCCGCACCAATGTCAGCTTTTCGCAAGCAGATGGCAGCGACTTGCAAAACAAACCCGGAATTGGCGGGCAGGGGCTCTATGACCGCATCATTGCGCAGCTTGCCTACCCGGAAACACCGCGCGGGCTTTTGCCAAGTCTGGTCGCCAATGGGGTTGTGATTACAGCCATCGGGGAGCCTTTGCAGGAGCAAATGGTGGTCAAGCTGACAAAAATTGGCAGCCGGTTTGAACGTGAGGATCTGTTCCCGGCTCGCTTTGGCGCGTTTGAACAAGGTGTCGCAACGTCAACTTAATCGGGTCTCCGATCGCCGCAAAACAATTTCGTCAGTCCGCTTAACCGCGAATTAAGGTTGATAAGTCTTAATGATCGGCACGTAATTAGTGTCGTTTGTGGGTAAGTTATGCGTACCAAAGTCAATGCTTCGCGTTTGCAGGCAATTTCGAATACCCCGGTTTTGCTTGCTTTGAGCATTCTTGTTGCAGGGTGCAGCAATGATGCAATCCGCTTTGAAGATGCATTGTCCACCCAGTCGTCGCTCACGTCGAACCAACACGCAATTATCCATGGTGGCAAACAGACGGCTCAACCCTATCCTGGCGATGTTGCTCGTCAGAATGTGCAGCGCGGTGGTGTTGTTCGCGCATCTCAGGGGACCTCTTATCCAAAAGTCACTGCCCAACCGCTTGCGCCCGCGGTAGCACGTGCCCCTCTGTCGGCGGCACCGGCAACTTCTGTTTCTGATGGTTATGAGCAAGCAGAGCAGAAAGTGGTCACTGCTGCGCCTCGTCAGGACGGGGCCATCGTTTTGAAGCCGCGTCAGGGTGCGGCCACAAAATTGAAGGTTGTTGGAGAAGACGACATCGTCACAGGCTCGGTCCGATCGCAGCCAACTCCTCCGCCGAAGCCTGAAGTGCGAGCCGTTGCAAAACCCGTGACTGAGGATGCTTCAGGTGTTGTCGCTACCGGTCAGCCAAAGCCTGCTGCTAAAAAGCCTGTTGTTGGCTGGGATGGTTCCAAGGGAACCTGGGTATCAGTCCGTTCTGGTGAAACGCTCTATAATCTTTCGCGCCGCTATGGCGTGCCTGTCAAAGCCATAAGGGCGGCAAATTCGATGGCCGATTCTGATGGCCTTGCTGCGGGTAGCAAGGTGCTCATCCCGACCTATACCTATGGGGCGAGTGCAAAGGTTTCGGCTCCTGACAATGATCCAACAACCAAAGCATCGCGTTCGTCGCGCGGGTTTCAGGGTGAAGCGCGCCAGGGACGTTTGGCGATACCAAGCAAACGCGCCAAGCAGGTGCTCAAGCCGGTGGAGTCTGTTGTTTCACAAAAGCCTGCGGATAAGCCTGAAGAAGATAAGGCGCCGAAGGTTGCGGTCAAGGCAGAGCCAGTGTCGCGTCAGGGTGGCGGTTACACCGTTCAGTCTGGTGATACCCTTCGCGCAATTGCTCGCCGTCATGGTTCGAGCGCTGATGCAATCCGGCAGGCGAACGGCATTTCAGGAAACCTGATCCGCGTCGGTCAAGATTTGATTATTCCAGTCGGTGACAAAACGGTTCGCGTTGTGAAGGCCGAGGAAGAAAAGCCCGCAAAACAGGTCGTTGATGCTGTTACGACCGGCAGTATTCCCGCCAAGACAATTGGAGCCGGGAAAGCCAGTCAAAAGGTAACTACGGCGGAACAGTCGGTTACCATTGCCAGCCGGGCAAAGGAAAAAATTTCAACTCCAGCCAAAACCAGTTCCAGAGAGTTTCGCTGGCCGGCCCGAGGCCGGGTCATCGTGAAATTTGGTGAACGTTTGAATGGCGGGGCCAATGACGGGATCGATATTTCTGTACCAGAAGGCACGCCCATTAAAGCGAGTGAAAACGGAACAGTCATTTATTCCGGCGCGGAATTGGAAGATTTCGGTAAGCTCGTATTGCTCAGCCATGATGGGGGATGGGTTTCTGCCTATGCGCATGCGAGCGCGACCATGGTGAAGCGCGGGGATAAAGTGCGACGCGGTCAGGTGATTGCGAAATCCGGGCGTACCGGCAATGCAACCGTGCCGAAATTGCATTTTGAGCTGCGCAAGGATTCAAATCCGGTCAATCCACTGCGCTATCTCAGCCGCTGATCTAATCGAGCGATCTTCCAAGACGGCCGGCAAGGTCGACGACAAATTGCCAGGCAACGCGTCCGGACCGGCTTCCGCGCGTTGTCGACCATTCAAGGGCTTCCTGACGAACGTCATCAAGCCCCTGACGCAGGTCAAAATGGTCCAGATAACCGTCAACCATGGCCAGATAGTCGTCCTGACTGCATTTATGAAAGCCCAACCAGAGGCCAAAACGGTCTGACAGAGAGACTTTCTCTTCGACAGCTTCGCCGGGCGTGATGGCCGTTGAGCGTTCGTTTTCTATCATATCGCGCGGCAGCAGATGACGGCGGTTTGAGGTGGCATAGAAGATGACATTTTCCGGGCGACCTTCCACCCCGCCATCAAGCGCAGCCTTCAAAGACTTGTAGGATGTGTCGTCATGATCAAACGAAAGATCATCGCAAAAGAGGATGAACCTCTTGTTTGTGTTGCGTAATTTGGCAAGCAGGTCGGGCAGGCTGTCGATGTCTTCGCGGTGAATTTCCACCAGTTTGAGCGGCGGCGAAGCGTTGGTTTCTGCAAGAATTGTCGCATGAGCAGCCTTGACCAGAGACGATTTCCCCATGCCTCGTGCACCCCACAAAAGGGCGTTGTTGGCCGAGGCACCGTCGGCAAAGCGCCGGGTGTTTTCCATGAGAAGATCACGCACGTCATCAATGCCTTTCAGCAGCACCATTTCAACCCGGTTGACCTTCGCAACCGGTTGCAGCCACTTCGTATCAGCATGCCAGACAAAGGCCTCTGCTGCGTTCAGATCCAGAGGTGGCGCAGCGGCGGGTACGGCACGTTCCACGAGTGCGGTCAGCCTGTCCAGCTTGTCGTTCAAAAGGGTGATGGGGTCTGTAGAATGACGGGTCATGACAGTGTTTCGCGGGTCGATCTCGAAAGCTGCTAACATGCAGTGGGTCGCAAGGGAAGAATGCCTGGCAACAAACCGGTTTGGGTGGCTTGATGCTTTCACTTCTTGTTGCAATGCGGTGAGGCATCACTATATTTGCGCAAAGTTTTGAATGCGGTTTTTTTGGCAGATGAGTCGTTTGCCCTGACCGTGCGCTCAAGGGGAAAATTATGTTTATTACACCGGCTTACGCACAAAGTGCAGGCGGCGGCGGAGGAGCACTTCTGGAAATCCTGCCGATGATGCTGGCGATCGGCGCCATCATGTATTTTCTGGTCCTAAGGCCACAGCGTCAGCAGATGAAAGCCCGTGAGGAAATGCTCTCCAATATCCGGCGCAATGACACGATCGTTACGGGCGGCGGCGTTGTTGGCAAAGTGACCAAAGTGATAGATGACACCGAGGTTGAAGTTCAAATCGCACCTGATGTTAAAGTTCGCGTTGTGCGTGGTCATATTGCGGATGTGAGGGTCAAAGGTGAGCCGGTCAAAGCCGCTGATGCTCCTGCAAAATCGACCAAGAGTGCATCAACCAAGACTGCAAAAACCGCCAAAGCAAAGAAGTCGACTTAATTTCGACTGTCGACTTCCAAGGGAAAACCTGACTTATGCTGCACTTTTCGCGCTGGAAAATCGTTTCAATTCTGTTTGCCGTGTCAATCGGTTTCTTTCTGGCAGCGCCTAATCTGCTTTCTGAAAATACGCTCAAGGCGCTGCCCGACTGGATGCCGAAGAGCAAGGTTTCCCTTGGGTTGGACTTGCAGGGCGGTGTGCATTTGCAAGTCAAGATCGAACGGTCGGACATCGTCTCCGAACGGCTTGAGACGCTTGTCAGCGATATCCGTACCTTTATGCGCGACCGCGAACAGGGTGCCCCTATTGGGTACGGCGGGATAAGCGGCAAAGATACAAAAGTTACCGTCCGGCTGCTGAAGGCGGAAGATGCCGATCAGGCCAAGGAACGACTGCGCACCTTGCTGGAACCTGTCAGCTCAACAGGAACGCTGCTGGGCGGATTGGGTATTGTTGAGGTCGAGCAGAGCGAACCATCTCCAACCATCCTTGAATACACTTTGACTGAAGAGGGAATCGATGAGCGTTTGCGCGCCGCAGTTTCCCAGTCAATTGAGGTCATTCGTCGCCGCGTGGACGAGTTTGGTACGACGGAGCCAATCATCCAGAGACAGGGTGTGGATCGGGTAATCGTGCAAGTACCGGGGGCGGATGATCCCGAGGCCCTGAAACGTCGGATTGGAACGACTGCCAAGCTTGGTTTCCATATGGTCGATGAGACCATGAGTGCGTCTGATGCACTGTCCAACCGACCTCCTGTCGGGTCTTTGGTTGTCGAAACATCGGAGCCGGAAAGTGGCGAGCCCAATGTTCTTATCAAGAAGAAGGTTGAGATCAGTGGTGAAGACCTAAACGATGCTCAGCAGGGCTTTGATCACCGCACCAACGAACCAATTGTGACGTTCCGCTTCAACACCAAAGCCTCGAAGCGTTTCTGTACAATTTCTTCCAACAATATTGGCAGTCGTTTCGCCATTGTTTTGGATAAGACATCCATTTCTGCCCCGGTTATCCGGGACGCAATATGCGGTGGGTCCGGTCAGATTTCTGGCAGTTTTACGGCTGAAACGGCCAATGAACTGGCTGTTTTGATGCGCGCTGGTGCGTTGCCGGCTGACATTTCCTTTGTTGAAGAACGGACAGTTGGGCCAGGGCTTGGCCTTGATTCAATTGAAGCTGGCCAGTCTGCTTCTATCGTTGCCGGTGTTCTGGTCATCATCTTCATGCTGATGGCTTACGGGTCGCTGGGCATCATCGCCAACGCTGCGCTTTTTGTGAACATTGTGCTGATCATGGGCGTCTTGTCGTTTATCGGGGCGACGCTGACCTTGCCGGGTATTGCAGGTATCGTCTTGACAATGGGCATGGCGGTGGATGCCAACGTGCTTATCTATGAGCGTATTCGTGAAGAGAGACGCAATGGGCGTTCACTGGTTCAGGCTATCGATACAGGCTTCAGGCAAGCGATGGCGACCATCCTTGACGCCAATATCACCACGCTGATTGCAGCCTGTATTCTGTTCTATCTGGGGTCAGGCCCAATTCGTGGCTTCGCTGTAACGCTTGCGGTTGGTATTTTGACTTCCGTTTTCACGGCCTTCACGCTGACACGTCTGATGATGTCGCTGTGGCTCCGCTGGCAAAAACCCAAGGAATTGCCGAACGGGCTGTTCCGTCTGGTGCCGGCTGCTACAACGTTCAAGTTCATGATTTTCAGGAAGCTCTCGTTCCCGATCTCGTCCCTTTTGTTGATTGGTTCGCTGGTGATGTTTGTTGCGATCAATCTCAACTATGGCATCGACTTCAGGGGCGGAACGCTTATCGAATATCGTTCCCAAACGGCCAAGGCAGATTTGTCCGATGTTCGCAGTCGGCTCTCCGATCTCAACCTGGGCGATGTGCAGGTTCAGGAGTTTGGTGCACCCGATGAATTGTTGATCCGCATCGAAAGTCAGCAGGGCGGGGACAATGCGGAACAAAGCGCCCTTGCCAAGGTGCGTGCTGCTATGGATGGCGACCATGAGTTCCGGCGACAGGAAGTTGTCGGGCCTACCGTGTCGGGAGAACTGGCAAGAGCGGGAACGATCGCCGTTATCGTTTCGCTGTTGGCGATCATGGTCTATATCTGGTTCCGTTTTGAGTGGCAGTTTGCGCTCGGTGCCGTGTTGGCGACCATGCACGACGTTATTTTAACGATAGGGATGTTTGCCGTCCTGCAGCTGGAGTTTTCGCTATCATCCATTGCTGCGATTTTGACCATCGTTGGCTACTCGCTCAACGATACGGTGGTGGTCTATGACCGGATTCGAGAGAATCTGCGAAAATACAAGAAAAAGCCCATCAACGAACTGCTTGATATGTCGATCAACGACACGCTGTCACGCACAGTCTTGACTTCGGTGACGACATTGCTCGCTTTGTTTGCCTTGTATTTCCTTGGTGGTGAGGTGTTGCGCGGGTTCACCTTTGCAATGATTTTTGGTGTTCTTGTGGGTACTTACTCGTCGATATTCATTGCGGCGCCGGTGCTCATTCTGTTCAAGCTGCGTCCTGGCGCGATGGATCGTGATGACCCGTCGCCTTATATCGGTCAGGAAGCGCAGGAAGTTCAGTAAGTGCCGGAAGCTCCCGTCGTGGACGAAATAAAACCCGCCGCCGGGCCACGAGGGATGGAAATCAAGCCTGCTCATTTTCCCGGACGCGCTCCTGTTGATACGTATGGGAATGGTGGCTTTCGCTTTGCCGAGATGTCACATCGCGGCAGCATACTGTGTCTTCCAAGCGGCATTTACGGATGGTCGCCAACAAGCCCGGCTGAGATTGGTGTGTCGACCTTTCAACGTGTTCTTGAAGAAACTGATCTCGAAATTGTTCTTGTTGGTACGGGGGCAGATCTTGTGCCTTTGCCAGACAGCCTTCGTAAAGCTCTTGGCGAGAAGGGGATGCGGGCTGACCCAATGAGCACTGGAGCCGCGGCCAGAACGTTCAATGTCCTGCTCGCTGAGGGAAGGGCAGTGGGGGCAGCCCTACTTGCTGTTGACTAGACTTGGCAACGCCGGTCACAGAAACCGATGCGCAATACTGTCAGGCTTTGTTGCGTGACAACGCACCGGACTTCTACCTAGCCGGGCTGCTTTTGCCAGAAAATGTGCGCGCGGCAATAAACGTGCTCTATGGATTTCACGTAGAAATCACCAACATCACCTGGGCAGGCGGTGAGCCGTTGGCGGGAGAGGTGCGCTTGCAATGGTGGGCGGATGTGATCGCTGGTAAGCGAACGGATGAAGCATCCGGTCATCCGCTTGCGCGTGCGCTGTTAAGTGTCGTCTCGACATTCAATCTTCCCGCAAACGCTCTGGAAGCGAAGCTGGAAGCCCATATTTTTGAACTGTACAACGATCCTATGGGTGATGGGTCGATGTTGGAGGGTTGGTGTGGAGAAACCCGATCCGTACTTTTCCAGATGGCTGCTCTGATTCTGGGCGCTGAAGCAAATTCGAAACTGGCTGATGCCAGTGGTCATGCTGGCGTTACCACAGGTGTCATTTCAATCATTGAAAATCTGGCGCGCAGTCATGCTGCTGGAAAGGTGCCTGTTCCCGTTGACGTTCTCGAACAGAATGGCCTTTCCTGCGCTGACTATCTTGCATCCGTTGGAAAGAGCCACCATGGCGTCGTTCGCGACCTGATCGATCTTGCTGAAGGCCACTATCACAAAGCGATAGCCGCGGTCAGCCAGTTGCCTCAAGAAGTGCGCCCCGCTTTTCTGCCGCTGGCGCTGGCTCCCCTCTATCTTAAACGGAGCAGGAAAAACATTGATCAGGTTTTCAATAACCTGGCGCCGATTTCGCAATGGCGGAGACAATGGGCACTCTGGCGAGGCCTATGAGTTTGTTTGCATTTATTTAACTCAATTGTGTTGATTTCCAGCAGGTGGATAGGTCATTTCCACTCAGCGCTCGGAGTAGAGAGATGGATAGATCAATTACTGACTGGCAAGACCGTATGCGTGGTTTGGATGCGGATGAGTTGAGAAACAGTTGGGAAATTAGGTCCAAGGTTGATCGAAGCTGGCAGGAAGAAACCAATTATCATTTTGCTGTTGCCGAACGCATGAAACAGCTGGGCAATATGGCGATTGACCTTGATGACAAAACACGTGTGAAGCTTTGCCGCCAGGCCGAGGAGATTGTTGAGAAACTTCAGCAACATATGGTTTCCAAGCCTCAAAAAATTGCTGAAATGGAGAAAATCTCCAAAGAATCTGATGCATACCACAAGGCTTTTGGCACAAAGACTGCTCGCTACTATATGTACGAGCAAGGCATTATCGATCTTCTTGGAGATCGCCTCAAACCTGTCGGCTAGATCTATTCTGCGGCGACAGGTGCCTGACTGACCTGCAACCAGTCTTCCAGATCACTCAACGCCCGTGACGTAACAGCCAACTTCTTGGCCGCTCCTTTTTCCTTGCCACGCCACCGTCCCTGGTGTCCTTCCGGTTTATGAATGTCCACGGGCGGGAACAGGCCGAAATTTATGTTCATCGGTTGAAACGACTTTTTGCCGCGATCTTCTTCGTAGGCGATGTGTCCCTTTGTGATGTGGTTGAGCAACGACCCGAATGCCGTGGTTTCGGGGGGCAGTGCCGGTTCATCTCCATTCAATTCAGCGGCTAAAAAGCGGCCTGTCATCAACCCGATAGCGGCAGACTCAACATAGCCTTCGCAACCGGTGATTTGTCCGGCAAAACGAATCTGCGGCCGGGATTTGAGACGTAGTGTTTCGTCCAGCAGGTCCGGTGAATTCAGATACGTATTGCGATGCAAGCCACCCAGACGCGCGAACTCGGCTTTTTCCAGGCCGGGAATGGTTCGAAATATCTCAATCTGCGCACCGTATTTCAACTTCGTTTGGAAGCCGACCATGTTGTAGAGCGTGCCAAGCGCGTTGTCCTGACGCAGCTGTACCACCGCGTAGGCTTTTTCATCGGGGTTGTGGGCATTTGTGAGACCCATGGGTTTCATGGGGCCATGGCGCAGGGTTTCGTGCCCCCGTTCTGCCATGACCTCTATGGGCAGACAGCCATCGAAATAGGGAACGTTCTCCCATTCCTTGAAATCGGTTTTCTCTCCGGCAATGAGGGCATCAATGAAGGCGTAATACTGGTCGCGGTTCATGGGGCAATTGAGGTAATCCTTGCCGGTTCCGCCGGGACCAACCTTGTCATAGCGCGATTGAAACCACGCTGTATCGAGGTCGATTGAATCGAAGTGAATGATGGGCGCTATGGCATCAAAAAAGGAAAGCGCCTCTTCGCCGGTCTCCTGAGCAATTTGCGATGCGAGGCCCGGTGCGGTCAGCGGGCCGGTGGCAATAATTGTGGGCCCCCAATCTGCAGGCGGAAGGCCCTTCACTTCCTCACGCTGAATTGTAACCCGTGAACTGGTCGCAAGTTTTGCTGTTACTGCGGCTGAAAAACCTTCCCGATCCACGGCCAGAGCTGACCCGGCGGGTACCTTGTTTTCATCGGCACATTGCATGATGAGAGAGCCGCACCGGCGCATTTCTTCATGCAGCAGGCCGACAGCATTAGACGTTGAATCATCGGAACGAAACGAGTTTGAGCACACAAGTTCAGCTAGCCCGTCCCCCTGATGGGCGTCTGTTCCGCGTACCGGGCGCATTTCATGCAGGATCACGTCATGTCCCGCCTGCGACAACTGCCATGCAGCTTCGGATCCGGCGAGACCTCCACCGATGATGTGTACTGGATTTTGTTTCATGCGAGACGATTAGACCGGTCAGGCCGATGGTTCAAGCACTCATCTTTCGTATCGTTGTGATGTTCGCAAGGGCTGGCTGTATGTTCACTTTTGGCTGAGCAAAGTCGGTTAATGTTGAATAGTTGGACCCGATCAGGCAATGACGTTTCTGCAGGGAGCTATGGGATTAAGATGAAATCACTCGCCGCAACACTTGGTGTCGCATCGATGGTGCTGTTTTGCGGCAGCGGCATTTATGATGCCCAAGCTGCACAAATGAGAATCTGCTCGGGATTTGGTTGTGTTATCAAGGACAGATTTACGTTTTCTGCTGAGGACCAGGCCAAATTGGTTCGGCTCATGGAAGCAGGCAAGGGGTCTCCTGAGGCTGAGCGAAAGATCCTTGCCGAAGTGATTGGCGTGATGGAGGCGATGGCCCGGCGCAAATTGCGTTATCGTCCCGACGTGAAAAAATCCTATCAGGTGAATAAGGGCAAGCGGGGTCAGATGGATTGCGTGGATGAATCACTCAATACTATCGGTTATCTGAATTATCTCAAAAGCCTGGGTTTGTTGCGCCATCACCAGCCTGACCAAAGCTATGCCACGCGCGGATTTATCCTGGATGGCCGGTATCCGCATAAATCAGCCAGTATGCGTGATGCATCCGGGAGGCGCTGGACGGTTGACAGCTGGTACCGTGGTGACGGGCAGCCTGCTCAAGTCATGCCTCACAAGCAGTGGCAAAAGGTGCGTGACAGTTTCGGCAGCTGATTGTGACCGTTTCTCAATGCAGGTTTCTTGCTCCATAAAAAAACTCACCAGGAGGAGGCCTGGTGAGCTTTCTTTGTTCGCCTGGTTTCGAGGGAGGAGACCCAGGCGTATCTGGCAACCCGGGAGGAGGGGTGCCGATCTTATTCTCGCTTAGCGCATCACCGCGCGCTTGGCGATGAAAGGAATGTCACTGCGCGAAATACCCAGATCGTTGAGTTCACGTACAGACAGTGCGTTGAGTTCGTTGCGGGTCTGGCGAATGCGGTTCCATGTGCGGATGTTGTCGAGCAAGTTCATTTTCTTAGTCCTTCGGGAAGTGCGGTCGTTTTTCGATCGCGTGTTGATTTGTGTGGAACTCTGTAGTGTTCCGTCTGAATACACATAGTATTTTGGTTGAGTTTGACGAGCGCAAAACATGCAGGTGAGCTATGCAAAATTGGCAGGTTTCTCACAATTTCGCCGCAAGCCTTGAGAATGTGTTAACAAGCGCCGATTGCAGGACTAGACGACGATTCGATATGGAATCGATCGACCGTTTTTAAGAGAGCGGACACAATGATCACTTTCAATTATTCAGATCGTTTGAGGTCGGATATTGCCGGTTGGCGCGATGCGGGTCTGATTGACGCAGATACCCAAATCCGCCTGATGCAGGAGGTGGAAAGCGCGCGAACAACCCGTTCATTTGCGAGTGTTGTTGCGATCCTTGGCGCCATACTTATTGGGGCTGCGCTGATCACATTTGTGGCGGCAAATTGGGACGCCATGCCAAAGCTTATGCGGCTGTCTGTTCTTGTGGGCAGCATTTGGATTGCTTATGGGGTCGCATATTTTGCGTATCAGAAAGAGCACGGCTACATCGCCGATGCCTTTCTTGTGATCGGCATAGCGGCGTTTGGGGCCTCGATCTTTCTGATTGGGCAGATGTTTCAACTGCAGGGACGCAACGAGGACGCGCTGCTGCTGTGGTTCGCCGGGGCAGCAGCGACCACGCTGGCCACACGTTCAGGCCCGGCTCTGATCTTTACGGTGGGGCTGAGTATTGCATGGATGATGAATGAGCGTTTAACCGGAGACTCGATTGCAACGTTCCTGTCGGTGCCGCGATTCTACTGGTTCCTGCCGGTTTGGTTCGGTCTGGTGGCCGCGACCTGGTGGGTTCGTTCTCGGGTTTCCGCCCATTTGTGTTCCATTGGGCTGTTGCTTTGGCTGATACGCTGGGTTTCTGGTTCATCGTACCTGTTTTCCCAAATCCTGCCGTCAGGCTGGTTTGTCGTATGTCTGCTGCTGGTGTTGGGTGCATGTCTTCTAGCGAGTGCTGTGACTGGCCGGTGGCTTCTTGGTTTTGAAACAGCTGGCATAACCTATGCGATGGCCGGTACCTTGTTTCTGACGACCAATCTGATGTTTTTGCCAAAACAAGGATCATCCACAGTCAGAAGCGGACTCGAGCCTTTGTTGGGGTATGACAGTCAAATGGTCTTGTTTTGTGCAGCCGTACTTCTTGCGTTGGCGCTTGCTGTTTTCCTGATCTATTTCGTGCGCAATGTGGGAGGGACAATGCTGCGGGATCAACTGGTCTATCCTGCTGCAATCGTGGTCTTGCCGGTTCTGGCCTTTCTTGTTCCCTGGCTTGGGGGCAACGAGAATATCATTGTCGCCAACCTTATTTCATCTCTTTACAGCTTCTTCTTAAGTATTTGGGCGATGCGCTTTGGCTGGCGTATTGGTTCAAAGACAATGACAGCTATCGGACTTGTAGGTTTTGTTGCGGCGCTGTTGGTCAGTTATGACAAACTTTTCGGTTCGCTGGAGATGACAGCGTTGGTTTATGCGTTTGGCGGCGTCACTCTCATCGCCACATCCGTCTGGTTGTTCCGATCTGAGCGCCGTATTCAGGGAGGCAACCTGTCGTGACCGCTAAACATCTTTTTGCTGGCCTGGCCCTTGCAACTTTGTTTCAGACAGCAGCTTTGGCCATGATGGTGAAGGGCCATCTGGACGAATTAGCCCGAGGAACAGAAGTCTTGCTGTTGAGCGAACAAAGGGATCCTCGTGACTTTTTCAAAGGACATTATTCGCGTATCAGTCTGGCAGTCAGAAGAATTAAGCTCAGCGAAGTCATCCTGGACGAGAAGTTAAAGCAAAGGGGCAAGGACAAAATAAGTTACCCGCTGGACGTTTTTGTTGGTTTGAAAAAGAAGGATGGGCCGTATTGGCAGGCGGTCAGCATTCATACGAAACCGCAGACGAGCGGCGTTTTCCTGAAAGGAAAATGGTGGTTTCCAGCGGGTGGTGGTGAGTTCAGCACCATCACATATCCTCTTTCCCGCTATTACGCGCCGAAAAAGAGGGCGGAAGAGCTGGAAGCTCTGAATGCCAAGTCGAAGCTTGGAGTTCTCTTATCGATTTCCCCCGAGGGCAACGCAAAAATAGTTGGTGTCAGTGTCGACGGTGAGATTGTTCACGACGAGAAATTGTTCTGAGAGAGATGAATATTGGGTGCTGAATGATCAGCCAACAGCGCGATTTCGTCCAGAATTTTTGGCCTTGTAGAGATTGCGGTCAGCTCGTGCCGTGAATGTTTCGAATAGCTCACCGGGGCGGGAAATCGCCAAGCCTGCACTTACGGTAACTCTTACATTGTGGGCGCCGATATTTACTTCCTGCGCAGCCACGCATTCGACCACGCGTTCAGCAATGGCAAGGACGTCTTCTCGACTGGAATTTGGAACGACGATCGCGAATTCTTCGCCTCCGATACGTGCAGCAAAATCATGCTGGCGCAGGTGCTGTTGTATCAATATGCCGAAGCTCTCGATCAAGAAGTCACCGGCCTGATGTCCGTAAGTGTCATTGATCGATTTGAAATGGTCGAGATCAAAGACAACCAGGCCGACCGAAAGACCGTTGTTGCCGAACTCGTCGAGATAGGCCTGCAAGGCTTCATCAAAGTAGCGCCGGTTGCGTAAGCCGGTCTGGACATCGGTGGTTGACTGGACTTTCAACTCGCGGGCGTGGTCGCCGAGCGTGTTGGAAAGTTTCTCCAACTCAACCCGCTGGGAAACCTCTTTTCTCACCGACGGATAAACCAGAAGCGCGCCCATTGCGCATGAAAGCGCAATGAAGGCCCAGATCGTATAGGAATGTCTTGCTGATTGAGCGGGGTCTGTTGGCAGATCTAGTACGACACTACGAACAGCGCGAATATCTCCTGGTTTCCAGTCCTGTTTTTCCAACCCCCATTTGGGGTTGTTGTGACAGGCGGCGCACTGTTCTCTCATTATGATTGGCGTTGCGTGATGTACCCGCGTTAGCGTGTCCGATAATTCCTCGACCCTCCAGTATTCTTCGGACTCGTTTTTGCGGAATTTCAACAGGGCTTCCAGTTCAAAACCATTGGCATGTTTACGCTTGCCATCGATCTCAAAGGGATGATCACTCGAGATGCCGAAATGTACATTGGGGTATTTTCGGGAAAACTGATTGGTCAGATGCCGGGAAAATGACATGGGGAAATGGATGGCCTGGGGATCGCGATCAAGATCCGTCGACTGTTTGAGATCATTGCGTCTAACGGCGTCCATGGTACTCGCCGTGTATTGCTCGTGGGCATGCGTGGCGAAATTTGACAGGACACGGGCATTTTCAACGGTTCTGAGCAAAACCCGTTCCTGAGCCAGTTGTTCCTGATTGAACAAGGCCCAGGCACAGCCAGCCAGTGTAACGAGCAAACAAGCTACAGCAAATTCCGCCCGACTGAATTTCCGCTTTACCATTTTTATCCCACATTATTTGCGGGATACTCTAACTTATTGAAATAAATGGCAGGTTAATCGCAATTGTTCAATTTATTCGGCTGCGTTCAGAACCGGCGTACCGCTTGAACGCCGGCCAAGCAGACCCTTTAAAAACTGACCAGTATAGGAGCGTTTGCTGGAAACAATTTCTTCGGGTGTTCCGGAGGCCACCAGTTCGCCACCGCCATCGCCTCCCTCCGGGCCAAGGTCGAGAACCCAATCTGCCGTCTTGATAACTTCAAGATTGTGTTCGATCACCGCGACGGTGTTGCCGCTGTCAACCAGCTCATGAAGTACATCGAGAAGCTTGGCCACATCATGGAAATGCAGACCAGTTGTTGGCTCATCAAGAATGTAAAGTGTTCGGCCCGTTGCGCGTTTTGACAGTTCCTTTGAAAGCTTTACGCGTTGTGCTTCGCCCCCCGACAGGGTGGTGGCCTGTTGTCCGATCTTGATGTAATCCAGTCCAACGCGTTTTAGAGTTTCCATTTTGTCGCGCACGGATGGCACAGCTGAGAAAAACTCACACCCTTCTTCAACGGTCATATCCAAAACATCAGCGATGGATTTGCCTTTGAACTGTATTTCCAGGGTTTCGCGGTTGTAACGCTTGCCGTCACAAACATCGCAAGTGACATAAACATCGGGAAGAAAGTGCATCTCAATCTTGATGACACCATCGCCCTGACACGCTTCGCAGCGGCCACCTTTGACATTGAACGAGAAACGACCGGGATTGTAACCCCGCGCTTTGGCCTCAGGCAGGCCCGCAAACCATTCACGAATGGGCGTGAACGCGCCGGTATATGTGGCGGGATTGGAGCGTGGAGTGCGTCCGATTGGTGATTGGTCAATGTCGATAATCTTGTCCAAGTGCTCCAACCCCTCAATGCGATCATGAGGAGCGGGCAGGGCGCGGGACTTGTTGATATGACGTGCCGCAGCCTTGTAGAGCGTTTCGATTAGAAAGGTTGATTTTCCTCCACCGGATACACCTGTCACCGCGGTAAATGTCCCTAATGGGATTTCGCCTGTAACATCCTTGAGATTGTTGCCCCGGGCACCCACAACCCTGATTTTGCGGGTCTTGATGATCTTGCGCCGCTGGGGCGGGACTTCGACCTGAAGTTTGCCAGAAAGATATTGACCGGTCAGAGACTCCTTCGATTTCATGATCTGTTTTGGCGTGCCTTCAGCGACGATCCTGCCTCCATGGATTCCGGCGCGGGGGCCGATATCAACCACATGATCGGCAGTCAGGATTGCATCCTCGTCATGCTCCACGACGATGACCGTGTTCCCAAGGTCGCGCAGATGCCGCAATGTTTCCAGCAAGCGCGCATTATCGCGCTGGTGCAGGCCAATTGAAGGTTCATCCAAAACGTACAGAACGCCGGTCAGGCCGGAACCGATTTGCGACGCCAGACGAATGCGTTGACTTTCGCCCCCTGACAATGTGCCGGAGTTGCGAGACAGCGTAAGGTAATCCAGCCCGACATCATTGAGAAAACGCAACCGCTCCCTGATCTCCTTAAGGATACGGATCGCAATCTCGTTTTGTTTGTCGTTCAACCGTTCCGGCAGATCGCTAAACCAGGTTTTAGCCTGTCTGATTGACATTTCCGCCACCTGGGAAATGTGTAAGGTATCGATCTTGACCGCCATTGCTTCCTGTTTGAGACGGTATCCTTCGCAGGTGAGACACGGCATACGCGACATGAATTTTTCAATTTCCTCGCGCATCCAGGCGCTGTCGGTCTCCCGCCAACGACGCTCCAGATTGCCGATTACACCTTCAAACGGCTTTTTGGTTTCATATTTGCGCAGACCATCATCATAGAGAAAATCAATCTGCTTCTTGCCCGTTCCAAACAGAACGGCCGTCTGAGCATCCGCAGAGAGATCATCCCATTTGCTGGAAATCTTGAACCCGTAGACTTTGCCCAAAGCCTGAAGGGTCTGGGCATAGTATGGGGAGGGATTGTTGGATTTCGACCAGGGGGCAATCGCTCCCTTGTTCAGGGCCAGCGATCCATCTGGGACAACCAGATTTTCATCAATCTTCTGCTGTGACCCAAGACCATCGCAGGTGGGGCAGGCACCGAACGGATTGTTGAACGAAAACAGGCGCGGCTCAATTTCCGGGATGGTAAAGCCGGAGACCGGGCAGGCGAATTTTTCTGAGAAGATCAACCGTTCATGGGTCTCGTTCTTTGATTTGTTTTTTGCGCCACCGGCTGCGGTTTCTCCTTCGGGCAGGGGTTTGTCGGCTAGTTCGGCTACTGCCATGCCGTCGGTCAGCCGCAGGGCGGTCTCAATTGAATCCGCCAAGCGTGTTGCCACATCGTCGCGCACCACAATGCGATCCACCACCACATCGATGTCGTGTTTGAATTTCTTGTCGAGGGCAGGAACGTCGGCGATTTCATAAAACTCGCCGTCTACCTTTACCCGCTGAAATCCCTTTTTCTGAAGCTCGGCAAATTCCTTCCTGTATTCTCCTTTTCTGCCCTGAACAATGGGAGCGAGGAGGTAGAGGCGGGCACCATCTTCAAGTTGCATCACCCGATCCACCATCTGGCTTACGGTCTGACTTTCGATTGGAAGGCCGGTTGCCGGAGAATAGGGAACGCCAACGCGGGCGAACAGCAGGCGCATATAGTCGTAGATTTCCGTAACCGTTCCAACGGTGGATCGCGGGTTCTTGGACGTCGTCTTTTGTTCGATTGAGATTGCGGGAGAAAGACCGTCAATTTGATCGACGTCCGGTTTCTGCATCATTTCCAGAAACTGGCGCGCATAGGCAGACAGGGACTCGACATATCGACGCTGCCCCTCGGCATAGATCGTGTCGAAGGCCAGGGATGACTTCCCGGACCCGGACAGGCCCGTCATAACAATCAGGCTGTCGCGTGGCAGATCAATGTCTACACCCCTGAGATTGTGCTCGCGGGCACCTCGAACCGAGATTTGCTTGTCACTGTTCTTTTTTTTCTTTGCTGCCATGTCGGGCTTTCACGCGATGATGGGTTGAAGGCGATGGTCGCCGGTTTTCTGCCAGAAACAGCATATGTGATGCTGTCAGCTTGCAAGTCCAGAGCATTGAACAAATTCTGATGAATGCCCACAGGGTGTCCTGCC
Organism: uncultured Rhizobiaceae group bacterium; assembly: GCA_937930635.1. Classification (GTDB taxonomy): domain Bacteria; phylum Pseudomonadota; class Alphaproteobacteria; order Rhizobiales; family Rhizobiaceae; genus Pseudahrensia. The sequence goes on along the minus strand of CALHCF010000017.1, from coordinate 7,193 downwards.
GCACTCTTGCCAAAACGACTCAGTCAATATAGAACATAATAAGAACATTGTAAGGTAAAACAATTGTTGGAAAAGGTGAGTAGGGCTGCACAGGTGCTGTTGTAAGGCCTATGGTCTGCTGAAATTTGGCGCCTCTACGGGGCTTTCAGGAGTTTGAAAAATGGCAGGCAGTGTCAACAAGGTTATTCTGGTCGGCAATCTGGGGCAGGACCCGGAAATCCGCAGAACTCAGGATGGGAGGCCTATTGCCAATTTTTCCATCGCAACTTCGGAAAGCTGGCGTGACAAGAATACCGGCGAACGCCGCGAGAAGACGGAATGGCATCGTGTTGTCTGTTTCAATGAAGGTCTTTGCAAGGTGATTGAGCAATACGTGAAAAAAGGCTCAAAGGTTTATGTCGAAGGGCAGTTGCAGACCCGCAAATGGCAGGACCAGAACGGCCAGGATAAATATACCACCGAGGTCGTGCTACAGGGCTTTAACGGCAATCTGACCATGCTCGACAGCCGCAACAGCGATGGCGGTGGATTTGGTGGCGGTGGCCAACAGGGCGGAGACTACGGTGGTGGTGGCCAGATTGGCGGCGGTGGTTCGCAAGGTGGCGGCGGTGGCTTTCCATCAGGTGGCGGTGATATGGATGACGAAATTCCGTTCTAGGAATGATGTCTGACCATGACCTCTCTGTTTGAACGGCTGAAGGCGGACTGTAAGGGCGAATGGGATGCCTATACAGACCACGCCTTTGTGCGGGGCATGGCAGATGGATCACTTCCCGAAGCATCGTTTCGTGATTATCTCGTTCAGGACTATCTGTTTTTGATTCAATTTGCCCGTGCCTATGCGCTTGCCATCTATAAAGGACGCTCGCTTGGTGAAATGCGGGGGGCGTTGCAAGGGTTGAAGGCAATCATAGAGGTGGAAATGGACCTGCATGTCCGCCTTTGCGAAAGATGGGGGCTGACACCTGAAAATCTGGAAGCTGCGCCGGAAAAGACGCAAACCGTGGCGTATACCCGTTTCGTTCTGGATGCAGGGAATGCCGGTGACCTGCTGGATCTGTACGTTGCTCTGGCGCCGTGCATGATTGGTTATGGTGAGATTGGCGCTGCGCTTACCGTTGGAACCGGGCCGCTGACCGCAGATGACACACCCTATGCAGAATGGATCAATGAATACGCCTCGCCTGACTATCAGGAACTGAGCCTGGCCACCGTTGAAAATCTGGATGCCTTGGCATCCGAGATGATGACCGAGGCGCGCTATCCAAGGCTGCGTTCGCTCTTTGCGTCGGCAACGCGGCTGGAGGCTGATTTCTGGCAGATGGGTTGGGATGCAGCGCGATGAACCAGTCCATCGCCCATGTTGCGCTGGTTGTGCGGGACTACGATGAGGCTCTTACCTTCTACTGCGGCAAACTGAATTTTGAATTGCTTGAAGATACCTACCAGCCCAAACAGGACAAACGCTGGGTCGTGGTTCGTCCTCGCGGTTCTGCTGGAACAACATTGCTGCTTGCAAAAGCTTCAGATGCCCATCAGCTTGCCTTTGCAGGCAATCAGGCCGGGGGGCGGGTTTTTCTGTTCCTGGCAACGGATGATTTTGCCCAGGATCATACTGCTATGCTGGCTCAAGGGGTCAAATTTGTTCGCGAACCAAAGGTGGAAGACTATGGCACGGTTGCCGTGTTCGAAGACCTCTATGGTAATTTGTGGGACCTGGTAGAATTTGCCAAAGGCCATCCCCTGGCCGTTTGATGTTTATTGCTCCGCTCTCATTTTGTGAGCCCGTGCAACCTCTTCTGCGTGATGCTGAGCGCTTTGGACCTCAATGAAAAGACGTTTAACCACCGGAAAGCGTTCCTTGATCGCCAGTTCCAGTTCGGTATTGGTGCGCTCAACCATACCGGCTGGAATTTCGTCTTCATAGTCAACGGAAAGAGCCAGTAAAACGTCATCCGGGCCACGGTGAAGGGTTCGGATTTCATTTAGGGCAATGATGGCGCCCTGAGCCTCGATAAGGTCTGTAATTTCCTCCACAATCTCAGGCGCTGCGGCCTCGCCGATCAGGAGGCCCTTTGTTTCAAGGGCCAGCAGCAATGCGGTTCCGGCAAGGATGACGCCAATCAGGATGGACGCCAGGCCATCCACCATTGGCATATCGAATGTTACAGCGATCCAGATACCGACAAAAGCAACAATCAGGCCCAGCATTGCTGCGGTATCTTCAAACAAAACTGTGAAAATCGTCGGGTCTTTTGATTCTTGCACGGCCTGAAAAAGGCCCTTTTTCCCCTTTGCTGTCGAAAACTCCTTGAAAGCGATCCACCACGCCACGCCTTCGAAAATCATGGCCAGCACAAGGATGACATAGTTGATAAACGGGTCTTCAACCGGGTGAGGATGCAGCACCTTTTCGATGCCGTGATAGATTGAGATGCCGGCGCCGATTGAGAAAATCAAAATGGCAACAATGAAAGCCCAAAAATAGATTTCTGATGCATATCCAAAGGGATGACGTTCATCGGCGGGGCGTTTGGAGCGGGCGATACCATACAGCAGCAGGCCTTGATTGCCGGTATCAACCACGGAGTGGATGCCTTCCGACAACATTGCCGATGATCCGGTCAGGAATGCCCCCACGAATTTGGCAACCGCGATCAGGCCATTGCCTATCATTGCGGCGTAAATCACCTTTTTTGAACCGCTTGCCATCTGATCACCCTGCTTTGACTGCGCATTGCAACAAAACCGTGCTAGGCAAGAAGCATGACAAAGGCAATATGCACTGTTCGTGCGCAGGTGAGGAATTGAAGATGAAGGGTTTGTTTTTTGCGTTGGTTTTTGCGTTGGCTCCAGCCGTTAGCCTGGCCGGAGAAGCTGATGTTGTTGGCGTGAAGGCAACAAAATCTGCTGATGGCACCTATCGTTTCGACGTATCTGTAAAACATGGGGATGAAGGCTGGGATCATTATGCCAATAAATGGGAAGTCGTAGCTCCCGATGGCACCGTGTTGGCAACGCGGATTCTCGCTCACCCGCATGAAAACGAGCAACCTTTCACACGTTCGACCAGTGGCGTGAAAATCCCGGCCGGTGTCAGTGAAGTGACCATTCGTGCTGGTGACAGTGTGCATGACCTGGGCGGTAAGGAAATGAAGGTGAAGGTGAACTGAGCCGACTGAGATGCGGAATTTTGGTTTTGCAACTAAGCCTTTCGTGACACTCAGATCGGCCTTTTTTGACATAGTTGGTCTGTTCGACCCACAGACTTATTTGTTGTTTGTTTTACTCCTTCGCAACTATCTGAATAGATTGTGTTTTTTCGCGTTGTAGAGGGCGTGAAAAGTTGAGAAAGATGCTGGCCTGTTGTAGTTTGAGGCAGCGCTTAGCGCTTTGATTCTTACTGCATTTTTCCCAGGCGCAAACTTTGGCTGACAACGACTTTCCCGACGATGAATCCGATAAGGAAGCGCACCACAATTCCGAGGAATCTGGTGGCGGTGCCGATCAGGGTGATGGCGGTGGCGATGATGGAAGTGCGGGCGATGGTGGTGCACTGACACCTTCACAGCATGATCCCATCTCCATCGTTGAGGAGATGCAGCGCTCTTATCTTGACTATGCGATGAGCGTCATTGTCAGCCGCGCGCTTCCTGACGTGCGTGACGGCCTGAAGCCGGTGCATCGGCGCATTCTCTACGCCATGCACGAAATGGGGCTTGAGAATTCCAAGGGTTACCGAAAATCGGCGGGCGTGATTGGTGAGGTGATGGGTAAATACCATCCTCATGGTGATGCCTCCATTTACGATGCGTTGGTGCGCATGGCGCAGGATTTTGCCATGCGTGACCCTCTTGTTGATGGGCAGGGCAATTTTGGCTCTATCGATGGCGATAAGGCCGCAGCCATGCGCTACACGGAGTGCCGGCTTGAAAAGATTGCCGATGTGCTCCTGCAGGACATCGACAAGGAAACAGTTGATTTTCAGGCCAACTATGATGGTCGCGAACGTGAACCAATGGTTCTGCCTGCCCGTTATCCCAATCTGCTGGTCAATGGCGCAGGCGGCATTGCTGTTGGTATGGCAACCAATATTCCACCGCACAATCTTGGTGAAATGATTGATGCCTGTCTGGCCATGATTGACGACCCGGCGATTGATCTGGACAGGTTGCTGGAAATTGTCCCTGGACCAGATTTTCCGACCGGAGGCCTTATTTTGGGGCGGGCGGGAATTCGTTCGGCTTACGAGACAGGCCGAGGCTCCGTCGTCATGCGGGGCAAGGTAGAAATCGAAACCCGTAAGGGCGACCGCGAGTCAATCGCGATCAATGAAATTCCTTACCAGGTCAACAAAGCTAGTATGGTTGAAAAAATTGCCGAGCTCGTGCGTGACAAACGTATTGAAGGCATTTCCGATATCCGCGACGAGAGTGACCGCCATGGCTACCGTGTTGTGGTGGATTTACGGCGTGATGCAGTGGCGGATGTTGTTCTCAATCAGCTCTACAAGTTCACGCCGCTGCAAACGTCATTTGGCTGCAATTTTGTTGCGCTGAACGGCGGACGCCCCGAACAGATGACTCTGTTCGACATGTTAAAGGCGTTTGTAAGCTTTCGCGAGGAAGTTGTTACAAGAAGGACGAAATTCCTTCTCAACAAGGTTCGTATTCGGGCTCATGTTCTGGTGGGTCTCGCCATCGCGGTGGCCAATATTGATGAGATTATTGCGCTGATCCGCAAAGCACCTGATCCGGCCACTGCACGGTCTCAACTGATGGAACGTCGTTGGCCTGCAAGGGATGTTGCTTCCTTGATTGCGTTAATTGACGATCCCCGCCACCGGATTAACGAGGAAGATGGCACCTATAATCTGTCGGAAGAGCAGGCTCGGGCCATCCTCGATCTGCGCCTGCAGCGATTGACGGCACTTGGACGCGATGAAATCGCCGATGAGCTCAATACTATCGGCGAGGAAATCAAGGACTATCTTGATATCCTGTCATCCAGGGCGCGTGTTCAGACCATCGTCAAAGAAGAATTGCTCCAGGTGCGCGAGGATTATGCGACGCCGCGTCGAACCGAAATTCTTGATGGTGGATTCGAGCAGGACGACGAGGATCTGATTGCTCGCGAAGATATGGTCGTAACAGTCAGCCATGGCGGTTATATCAAGCGTGTCCCGCTGGCCACCTATCGCGCGCAGCGCCGCGGCGGCAAAGGCCGTTCGGGGATGAGTACCAAAGAGGAGGATTTCGTTACACGCCTCTTCGTGGTGAATACTCACACGCCGGTACTGTTTTTCTCATCACGCGGCATCGCCTACAAACTGAAGGTTTGGAAGCTGCCTCTGGCTGCGCCACAGGCCCGCGGCAAGGCATTGATCAACCTTTTGCCGCTTGAGCAGGGTGAGCGGATCACGACTATCATGCCGCTTCCTGAAGATGAGGATACCTGGGATACGCTCGATGTCATGTTCGCGACCACTCGCGGAACGGTGCGGCGCAACAAGCTTTCCGATTTCGTTCAGGTGAACCGTAACGGCAAGATTGCCATGAAACTTGACGATGATGATGGCATTGTCGGTGTTGAGACCTGTTCCCAGACAGATGATGTTTTGCTCACCACTGCGGTAGGACAGGCCATCCGGTTCCGTGTTGATGATGTCCGGGTGTTTTCCAGCCGAAATTCTGTTGGGGTGAGAGGCATCAAGCTTGGCAAGGAAGATTCCGTCATCTCGATGGCGATCATGCGCGGGTTTGAAGCTGAACCGGCAGAACGTCTTGCCTATCTCAAGCGAGCGGCGGCTGACCGGCGGGCACTTGCGGGTCTGGAAGAGGGCGAAGAGCCTGAGGCAGATATCGCCGATGATGAAGAAAATGGCGAAGAAGCGGCTCTCAGCGTAGAGCGCTATGCGGAAATGGGCGCGGCTGAGCAGCTCATACTGACAATTTCACAACAAGGCTTTGGAAAACGTTCATCAAGTTACGATTTTCGGGTCTCAAATCGTGGTGGCAAGGGAATTAAAGCCACCGATCAGTCCAAAGTTAAGGAGATTGGTCGGCTGGTATCGGCTTTCCCGGTTGAAGATAACGACCAGATTATGCTGGTTTCCAACGCTGGGCAGCTGATCCGGGTGCCGGTTGATAATATCCGGTTTACCAGCAGGGCCAGCAAGGGTGTGCGTGTATTTACAACAGCGGATGGCGAAGAGGTCGTTTCTGTTGAACGGATCAGCGAACCGGAAGATGAAGAAGCTGATGAGGCCGCGCCAGAAGCCGGTACAGACCCGCAAAACCCACCGATAACCGGCGATGATGCGCCGGGGGACGCAGATTAAGGGCGTGTCCAGATATTCTGTTTGCGTTTGCTAGCCATTGCTTCGCGGCTGGCATTTTGATGCAGTTGAACAATGGCTGCGATCATCATCATCAGCGCCATGGTCATTGCGAGAAATGTAACTGTCATTATCCTGTTTCCTTCGATTGCTGTTCGACGGTTGTTCACTACTGGTTGGTAGCGGGCTTGAAACGTTGTCCTTGCGGCTAATGTTGCGTCACAGCCTCTGAACTGTTTGTGAATCCATCGTGTAAGTTTGTCTTGAAATCGAATATGATGCTTCCTGACGCATCATGCAGTGCCGGATGGCACACATAGGAAACGAGACAGTGCATCTGTTTGAAACGACCTCTCTTGCGACCTTTGTTCTGGCAAGCGTTGCCATTTTGATTGTACCGGGGCCTACAGTGACGGTGATTATTGCCAACAGCCTCAGGCACGGTGCGCGGGCAGGGCTGCTTAATATTGCGGGCACACAGGCTGGACTTATCATTTTGCTGGGACTTCTGGCCCTTGGGCTTGAAGCGATTACAACCACGCTGGCTGCGGTCTTTGACTGGGTGCGGCTGATTGGTGCTGCATATCTTATCTGGCTTGGGATTAAGCTTTTAAGGTCCAGTGGCACTCTGGTGCAGGCAGAGGCCGTAAAACCGATGGGCGGTTCATTTTTCTGGCAAGGGTTTTGGGTTATCCTCTCCAACCCCAAGGTTCTGGTGTTTTTTGGTGCGTTCCTGCCGCAGTTTATTGACCCAGACGCTAATGTCGCGATGCAGACCCTGGGGTTTGGACTGCTGTTCATGGTTTTGGCGACAATTCTTGATTCCATCTATGCAATCGGTGCCGGCCGGGCTGGT
>CALHCF010000016.1 GCA_937930635.1 uncultured Rhizobiaceae group bacterium | reverse complement strand
GCGCGCTCGATTGGAAGAGCAGCTGCAAGAAGCACTCGACATTGCAAAGAAACCAACCCAGCTACGAAAATTTCTCGAACTGATAAAAAACGTTGCTGGGCTTTACCAAAACGCCAAGCCAGCAGAAAAACGCCAGATAGCCCAATGGGCCACCTCGAACCGGCAGGTGAAAGAGAAAAACGTCTATTTAGAACCAGCAAATTGGCTCCTTGCAGCGGAAACTGCCTTGGGTGTCTTCAGTGGTGACCCTCATCGACCCACTTCTCGAACCAACGAACAGGCAATCTCAGTATGTCCCTCAAGCTTCTTGAGGAGCTTTCGATCTTTTGTTCTCCAGACGTAGATTGCATTATCTCCACCGCCTTCGTGAGTTTTTCCACCAGCGGTAGCAAACACACTTCCGTCGTCCGTGAAATCAACGGCACCAATCCAGTTTTTCATCTTTGAAACCAGATCTCGCTTGCCGGTGTGTAGATCAACCAGATGAATACCAACATCATCATTGTCCGGACCCGTTCCCTTTTCTGTGACGATGACGGCCAGACCTGAGTCGGGTGAAAGCTCCTGTAGCGCGAGGCCGTCAACATTTTCCACCTTTATTTCACGTTCCAGACTAAGTGTTTTCAAATCTCGAACCTGCAGCGTGGCAGAGTCTGTGGTCATCAAAATTTTTCCACGCTCGTGATCAATCCTGAGTTGGGTGATGTGCGAAGGCAGGGCTATTTTCTTCTCCACCTTTAATGGGCTCAATGACCAGACTTGAATCTCTTTCTCGTTGCCGAGAAACAAGGTTTCGGTGTCTTCCTGAATTGCAATCGGCATATATGACAACAACTCGGGTAGCCGACCAATCGTTTGGTAGCTAAGAGTATCAAAATCGAATTTTGCAACAGTTGCTGGGCGCTCGCCTGGTTGTCCCAACTCACCAACAATTGCAAACAGTCCATTTTCACTAATGTGCGTTAGGCCGTTCATGAGCGCTGCAGATGCACCATCGCGCTCAGGGCCCTTGAGCGCCGCGCCGTAGCGAACTCAGGGGAATGATTGCCTGCAGGGATGAAAAACAATCAAAAACACGGCGAGCTGCCAGAGCACCCGCAGGAGTATCTTGACATTTGCATCCCGAATTTTGACCGGAAGGAGCGGGATGAGAATTGCCCATATCAATCCGGTGGTGAGCAATAGGACAATTATTGATTGTAAAGTGGTTGCAAGACCTGTTGGGTGATTTTTGCCATGAGATCTCTGCACTGAAGTTCTGCACCGGACGCAGTCAGATCAATTGTATCGTTGTCAAATGTCACCCCATTTATCGGATTGTCGGAGCCCATGACGTTGTCAAATGCAGAACGCCATAGGCAATCTGGAGCGCGTCCGAAAGCCTGCCCGTGTGCCGCGCTGTTTCTTATATGACGAAATGCTCGAAGACGTTCTTTGTTATCCGGCTCGATTAGCGCCTTCATGGACCCAGTAAAATAGTCATCAAAGATGGCGAACAGATAGACAATAGCCATACGCTTAACGAGTTCGTTCAGTCGCTTCTGCACCTCCGCTTGAGCTTCTGGTGCCCCTCGATAGTTCACGCTTCCCTGAAGACCAGTAACGAAGTAACCAAACTCCTGCTGCAAAAAGACACCCCCAATTATCTCACTTAGTTTGAGTGCGCGTTCTAGGTCGGGATTAGCTGCGGTCATTAAAAGAAACTATATCATTTTCTGCAGAGCGACAGAGCGAAGTCTTGTAATAGTTCGATGTCCCTGAAGGGGGCTGATGCCTATGCTGACTAGCCACAAACACAAAACCGCTCAGATGGGCGGTTTTGTGTGCCTAGTGGCCTTTTCTTTTAGTGTGACCCTCATCGACCCACTTCTCGAACTGAGGGCAGAGCCATCACCAAACTCATGTCAAGCCCAGGCATTGAGGAAATCACTGGTGAACTGCTGCAAAAACTACCTGGAAATCGTGAAAGCCAACGTGCGTCTTAATCATCGATCTGCACGCACAAAATCATTGTATTATCGTCCTTGGACATTCGCTTCTCACAAAGTAAATTCAGATAAGAATCAGTTGTGCAATTTCGGGGCTGGAACATCGATATAGTGCTGACTGCTGCCGGAAAAGGTAGCCGCCTTTTAACTTCTGACAATAGGCGCAATCGTACGATCAAACCGCTCGTGGAATCATCGGGGCGAACAATTGTCTGGTGGGCGTTATCAAGCTTGACTGACATATCCATCACTAGGCTATTTGTGATTCTTCCACACGGCTGCGGAATAAACAGTCCAATTCAGCGTTTGGTCTCAATTCAAATAGCCGACGCTCTGGAGACGTTCTCTATCGATTATGATTCAATTCAGTTCATCGAAGAAACCAACGCACCAAAGGGCCAGGCGATCTCGGCAGGCCTGGCAGCGAAAATTCGAGGAACAGACTACCCATTTGTAATTATGCCTTGCGATACAGCAATTGATCCATCATTCTTTCGTGCTGTTTCGAGCTTAGACAACGGATTTCTTGGGGCTGTATCCACGTATAAATTTTCAGGCGATAACTGGAGCTTTGTCAAAACTGACAACAAAGAAAGAGTTACGAGAATAACCGAAAAAGTACGGATATCTGAATTGTGTTCCACAGGCTACTACTATTTCAAATCGGCCAGAAAATTTTTAAAATACGTGAACGCAGCAAAACGTGAAACTGACGGCGAGTTATATGTGTCTAATGTAATAAGGAAAGCAATTGAATCTGAAGAGATATTTAATGTCCAAATGGCGAAATATTCCTTCGAATTCGGAAACAATATAAGTTTACATAATACAGATTATTTGTCTGATATTCTCAGTATATAAAATGTCTACAGATTTTCTTCATAAACGATATTTCACTTCATTGAAATTCGTGTCAAATAATAAAGCAATACGCAAATCTCTAAGCAATATTGCCAATGCTTCTCAGATTGAAAGTTTTGAAAATGAAATTCGTTATTACAAAGAATTGCCTATACATTTCTCCCATTTATTTCCCAATTTATATGACTACAAAGTTGATGGAATAAATTCATTTATCGAGCTTGAGTATATTGATGGACTTAATGCCACCAATTTGATCACACACGATAAAAGCTATTCGGAATTCTTTTCTCAGTTTTGCTTTCAATTAACCGATGCTCTCAACGTTTTCAGAATCTTTTCACCGTCGACGAAAACCGTTTTAACAGAAGCTTTCTATATAGATAAATTGAACTCCCGGTTGAATGAAGCGAAAGATTTTTGGCAAAATAATGATAACCCTGAATATCAGGAAATTCTAGACATATTTGAGAATCCATTCTTTATTGATAGTGAGCCGTGCGAATCTATTGACACCCTTCATACTGAATTAATTGAGGAAATAGAAATGCAAGCGAAACTCAATGAGTTTATACCGAATTACATGCATGGCGATCTCGTATTATCCAACATTTTATACCAAATTGATGAAAACAGGCTATTTATGGTTGATCCAAGAGGATCATTTGGTAAAGACTATTCAAATGTCGGAGATAATTATTATGATCGGATCAAATTAATACAATGTTTATACGGGTATTATGATTTCATAATTTCTGATAATTTTGAATTGATTAAATATAATAGGAATTATCACCTTATACTGAATAAAACATCGTTACATGACAAAAAGATATCGTTAGCAAAATCAATTGTCTTGGGTAAAGTAAGTGATCTTGAATTTACATTGGTGGTTTCTCTGTTTCTTTCTATGATCCCTTATCATAGGGAAAACACCAGAAGGCAACTTGCATTCTTAGTAATTGCCTCTCGCATGTTTCAAAACGTGAAAAGAAATATCCAAATGAACAGAAATAGGAAGGGTAAAAATAGATGATACAATACGCCCAAGTTTGTTGTAGCATTTCTATAACCGCCTCCTGTTAACGGCGGCAAATTATCAAAGTTGTAATTTGCTTCATAATGAGCGCGGATCGTACGAATCGCGAATGCTGCGGACAGAATGCCAAAAAATGAGATGATACAATGCATGAATCCTATTGTTTGCAAACCAAATCTAATTGAAGGGAGTAAGTCGGATTGAATGTCATCATTAAAGCCCACTTGTGTGAACGAGGTAATGAGGACACCCTGAAATATCAAAAACCACGTTACCCTCCAGTTTATTAAATTGTCTTCATGAGATACAATTTTTCGGTAGGCGTCATAAACTAATAATTTGGATTCAATATTATTATCCAATTCATTATTTTTGGTCTCGTTATTCATATGAACTTCATTAGCTTTGATGATATTTTTCGGTCTTACAACTTCGGTTTCTTTCGAAATCGCTTGTGCCTTTGTTTTTGAAGCTTGACTTTTATTTTTTGTCGGCATCGATCGCTCAATTTGAAACTAGACAGCGAAATTGGATAGATTTTAACACGGGTTGGCGAATCATGCCATCGCTCGTAATACGGCATCGCGAAGGTTTATGACGCGTATAGATGCTTCGAGGGCCCGGTGGCCACTACTCACCGCTCTTTACGATGTGCACCATTAAGGGATGCCTCAGAGTATACAATTTGCGACTGGTATTCACCGCGATCCCAATCTGCAATTCGGAATTCTGCCATCCGGCCTGGCATTTCATCTGATCGCTTTTGGACAGACAGGCACTGGCAAGTCGTCGTTATTGTTGCGGTTGATGCAGCAGTTTTCGCAGCACGGTACGGGCTTCTGTCTGATCGACCCGCACGGTGATCTGGCCGAGGCGACTGCGGAGTTCCTTGATGACGAAGCCATTGTCTGGAACGTAGCTGACCCGTCCTGCCCATACGGATACAACCCAATCACGCATGTATCGGAACAGTACCGTCCGCTGGTCGCCTCCGGCTTTATCGACACCCTCAAGCACCAATGGGCAGATGCCTGGGGCGTGCGCATGGAGCACTTGTTGCGACAGTCGGTATTGGCGCTCTTAGCCCGGCCAGGTTCAAGCATGGCAGACATTGTCCCACTTCTCTTGGACAAGCGCTTTCGGCAGGAGGTGCTGTCGTTTGTCACTGACCAACACGTCCGGCGGTTCTTTGAACTGGAATACGCCAAGTTGAACTTCAAAACGGCGGTGGACGGTGTGGCACCGATTGCAAACAAATTGGGCGCGTTTCTGGCCAATCCAGTGGTGCGGAAAGCAGTTTGTGAACCGGAGCAACCGCTGCGGTTCCGGCAGATCATGGACGAGGGCCGGGTATTGATTGTCAATCTAGCCAAGGGGCGTCTGGGAGCGGATGTATCCAATGTGTTGGGTGGCCTGATCGTCTCGGCGTTCACCTACGCGGCCTATTCCCGCCAAGACACACCTCTAGCACGGCGGCAAAGATATTGTCTGGTGGCGGACGAATTCCACAGCTTCACCACTGAAGCCTTTGCTGATGCGGTTTCAGAAATGCGGAAGTTTGGACTGTCGTTGATACTGGCAACCCAAACGCTCTCCAATATCGAAAGCACACGGGTGCGGGAGAGCATTCTTGGCAATATTGGGACGCTCATGGTCTTCCGCGTCGGCGCTACAGACGCCCCACTGTTGGCCAAACAACTTGGGGCGGACATTCCCACACCTCGTGATCTGGTCAATCTTCCCAACTACGAGATGTTTTTGAAACTCATGATCAATGGGAACCAGAGCAAGCCGTTTTCGGCCCGGACGCTGCCACCACTGGCGGCCTGAAAACCACATACAAACCCACATACTGTATGTGTATGCGGTGTGTGTACGCAATGAGTAGCATAGCGGCGCATACCCGCACAGAACCGCGACAATGGCGACCACGACTTCATATCCAATGGATATGGTTTTTCTCCACACCTCCAGAAGCGAGCGTTAAAGCTCTGTTAAAAGGTGGGTAACGAGGTGGAGCAAGATCTCTCGAAGGAGGAAAAAATTCAATTAAAACAATGAGTTATACGAAATACTGGTGCCCAGGAGAGGACTCGAACCTCCACTTCCATACAGAAACTAGCACCTGAAGCTAGCGCGTCTACCAGTTCCGCCACCTGGGCATCAGGGGCTGCGAACGGCTATCTAGGGGGCGGCAGGATTGGTGTCAATCACAAAGAACAGCCTTTGTGGGCTTCCGTCGCTGTGGCAATAGCGATAGAAAGGCCGCGAAATCAACACAGCCAGTTTCTTGGCAGTTGAGCAGGGTTTGGAGCAACAGGATGACGATGAAAGCTAATCCGCGGCTGGTTACAGTTTTCGGAGGGTCCGGTTTTCTGGGGCGCCATGTGGTGCGGGCTCTTGCCAACAAGGGGTTGCGGGTGCGTGTGGCCTGCCGCCGGCCTGATCTTGCCGGGCATCTTCAGCCGTTGGGCAATGTTGGTCAGATTCAGCTGGTTCAGGCCAATCTGCGCTATCGCTGGTCTGTTGATAAAGCGGTGGAAGGTGCTGATTGTGTAGTGAATTTGGTAGGTATCCTGTCTGAATCCGGCAAACAGTCTTTTGAGAGTGTTCAGGCTCGCGGCGCTGCCTGGGTGGCGCAGGCGGCAGAAGCTGCAGGGGCCAGGCTGATCCATGTTTCCGCCATTGGCGCCGATAAGTCATCCGTCGCCAGCTATGCCCGAACAAAAGCCAGTGGTGAGGCAGGCGTGCATATTGCGGCCCCCGGCGCAGTGATCTTGCGGCCATCAATTATTTTTGGGCCGGAGGATGATTTTTTCAACCGCTTTGCGGGAATGGCCCGGGTTTCACCCGTTTTGCCGTTGATTGGTGGCGGGCAAACCCTGTTTCAGCCTGTGTATGTGGGGGATGTTGCCCAGGCGGTTGTTCATGGCGTCGAAGGGCAGCTGAAGCCTGGCTCCGTTTGGGAGTTGGGCGGTCCAGAAACCCTGACTTTCAGACAATGTATGGAGCGAATGTTGGATGTCGTGGCGCGAAAGCGCCTGTTTATAAGGCTTCCCTTTGCCCTCTCAAAAGCCATGGCCGGGGTCGCCCAATATGCCCCCGGGGCACCGTTAACACCGGGGCAGGTTGAAATGCTGAAGAGCGATAATGTGGTGTCAGCTGCCGCGGAATCTGAAGCACGTACCCTGCAGGGCATGAATATAACGCCACAGACACTTGCAGCGATTTTACCTGGTTATCTGGTAAGATTCAGAAAACATGGACAGTTTGAGGCCAACCGGGGGCTTTGACGCCGCAAGCCGGGTCTGCTTGCGGCTTGTTTGCAACACTGCTCTTCAAAAACCCGTGTTCACGATGAGTTTGATAGGCATGTAAACGGATTGAAATACAATTTGGTTGTAGAGAGGGGGAACTCGGATCCTGGTTGTCTGTCCTCGTTATTCGATTTCACACGGAATACTGAAATTACATGCGCAAGTTTCTAACACTCATTCTGGCTTCAACATTCATTACCGCAATGCCTGTCGTGGCAAAACCGGTTGAGGCGGCCACGCTCTTTGAACGGCTTTTTCCACGCGCTGCAGAACGGCGGCGTCAGCGTAATGAGCAGCGTCGGGTCCGGCGCGAACGCCTGTTCAGGCAACAGCAACTGCAACTCAGACAAGAGCGCCGCAGACTGAGGCAGGAAAGGCGCAAACAGCGGCGTCTGGTCCTGCGCGGAAACAATGGTGGCGGCTCGAAGCCGGCGAATATCAAGGCTCCCACATACAAGACCTATGTGGCACCGGTTTTGAAACCGGTCCGTTTGTCCAAACTATCCAAGGCGTTCTCCGCTGCAGAGCAAAAGGCTTTGGCTTCCTCGGTATTGGCGCGGCAGGCTCATATCGATGATCACATAAGCAAGCGCAAATACAGCCTTGATGCCTATGCAAAAGTTGCTCAGGGCGTGACAAAGCCTGCAATGCGCCTTTCTGCCGGGTGGGCGCTGCTCAATTCCATCTCCATCAAGGCAGATAAAAAGAAGAGCAAGGCAATTACGGCGCATTACACCAAATCGCCCCGGTTTATGTGGGTGGATGAACAGGGACAACCGTCGCAGCAAGCGCGCGACGTGATGGCCGTGCTGGAAGACGCGGAAAGTTACGGTCTGCGGGCACAAGACTATGCAATTCCAGATTTTCCTGTGGGCCAAAGCGCTGATGAGCAGACGGCTTTGCGGCAGGCGATGCAGTTTGAGTTTTCGTTGACCGCGGCTGCGCTGCGTTATCTGGTTGACGCTCGCCATGGCCGCATCGATCCCAACCGGATCAGCGGATATCACGATTTTTCCAAGAATTACGCCAATGCAGCCAAAATTCTGGATGGTCTGGCTGGAGCCACCAGCCCTGACGCGTATCTTCTTGCGGCCCATCCGAGCGACAAAAGTTTTGAAATGCTGCGCGCCGAGTTGAAAACGCTGCGCGAGAATCAGACAGATGTGGAAGCTGTGACAATCGCGCCGGGTACATTTATCAAACCGGGTCAAACCCATGCCGAACTGGCCAATGTGGTTGAGAGTATTCGTCGCAAAGCGAGCGCAGAATTGCGCCAGAAACACTTTATCGTTCTGGCTTCAGACCATGCATCAGGCCTTTACACGGACGAGGTTGTGGCGCTGGTAAAGGATTTCCAGTCTTCGGTGAAGCTGCGGCCTGACGGTATTATCGGGCGTAAGACCATAGCCAGGATGATCGCCGATGATCCGAGTTTGCGGCTTGATAAGGTTTTGATGGCGATGGAGCGGCTGCGCTGGCATCCCGATCAGCTTGGCGCGACCCATGTGTTCATCAATCAGCCAGCCTATAATGCCACCTATTACCGGGATGGGCAGCGGCACCTTTCGATGCGTACCGTGGTCGGCAAGGCATCGAACCAGACTTCCTTTTTCCACGATACGATCGATTATGTGGAATATAACCCCTATTGGGGGATTCCGCGATCTATTCTCGTCAATGAAATGCTGCCAAAATTGCGCCGGGACCCGAGTTATTTTGATCGACTTGGCTATGAGGTGACGACCCAGGGCGGTCGCCGTATCTCCTCCAGCAATGTTGATTGGTGGAGCGTGGGGGCCAATTTCCCCTTCAACGTGCGTCAGCCTCCGGGGCAAAAAAACGCTCTGGGCGAGCTGAAAATCATGTTCCCCAACAAACATGCGATCTACATGCATGATACCCCGGCCCGCAGCCTGTTCAAACGCGAAGCCCGCGCTTTCAGCCATGGCTGTGTGCGACTTGCAGAACCGCGCAAGATGGCGGCGGCAGTTCTTGGAACGACCGTGAACTCCATAGCCAACCGGATCGCTGGCGGGCAGAACAACACACAGACGCTCAAGGCCAAAGTGCCCGTCTATGTGGCTTATTTTACGGCCTGGCCCGGTGCGGATGGCAAAGTCGAGTATTTCCGTGACATCTACGGTCGCGACGCTGCCTTAACCCGCGCAATGAAAGCCGTTAATGCAGCAAGGGAACGGGCGCTCTCGGCCTGACGCCTGATACCTGAAGCGCGGCAGGTGACGCGAAAGCGGGCAGGGCCTAATTTGCGAATATTAGACGGGCTGCATGGGAGTTGTTCCTTTGCAGCCCGTTTTTTTGTCGGGTCCTACCACATGGCAATCGGATTGATGATCATCTGAACGGCGCCTTTGATACGGGCCTGGCCAAGAACAAACATGAACTCGTTCACTCCTTTCCTGAGCACACCGCCGGTGTCCATCGTTTCTAGAATATAGATGCCATGTTTGCCCAGAAGTTGGGCGTGGCCAAAAAATACCTTGTCTCCGGGAGCCGGGGGAACAACTTCCAGACCCCATGTATCCGCGCCCACGGCAACCGGATTAAGTGACGCGATATAGTCTGCTGCACCATTGTCCAGGCCGGGCTCCTTGGAGACCCATTCATTGGGGCTGCTGGTAAGCTTGGCGTCCGTCCAGCCGGTATGAATGAGAACAATATCGCCTTCATTGACGGTGACGTTTTGAGCTTCCATCGCGGCCTTCAGGTCCTGGGTGGTTATGGCCTGTCCGCCCTCCATCGCTTCGACATTATTGTGTTTGGCCATGTCGATGATAACGGCGCGACCAACAAGGGGAGGGATGTTATGGATGCCAAGCTTTTTGAGGCCTGTAATGTCAACGAAATCGGCAGCCTTGTTGCAATTATAGTAGACGTTGTTTTCGCCCAGATGGCCAAGGCCATCGATCTGCGGCCCGGTTCCAAACCATAATTGCGCCAGATCGTCATTATACGAAATCGGCCAGCCGAAGGTCTTTGCCGTTTCCTGTCCCTGAACCTGGCCTGGCGTTACAACCTGAACTGAGGTTGTGCGGGGTGGAAATGCCGGCATTTTGGGGTCGACCACGATGCCGAGTGGATGGGTTTCCCCCTTCTTGATCAACTTGCTTGCTGCCACAACACGCTCAGGTGTGATCAGATTGGCCGCTCCGATTTCATCATCTGCGCCATATTTCGATGGTTCGCATTCCTGGGCCAAACCAGGTGATGCCAGAACCGAACCTGCAAGAAACAGGGCTGCCATAATCTTGATTTTCGTCATTGAATAGATCCTTCTCGAAAATCCCCAGCCCCTGAATGAAAGCAGGACGATGGTGGATTGGCAAATACGAGAAGGTCAGCGGCCTTTTTCGGCAGTCAGGCGCGGTGGGAATAAATCATCAAACGAATGGAGCGAACCGAACAGGTGGCGCCAAATCAATGAAGGCTGCCTCAATGGCGTTCGATAAAGGAATCCAGGACACGCTTCTGACCTGCCTTTTCGAAATCAATCGTCAGCTTGTTGCCATCGATGCCAACAATTGCGCCGTAACCGAATTTCATATGAAAAACGCGCTCGCCTATAGTGAAAGTGCTCTCCTCGGCACCGATCACAGATTTGGCGACCAGTTCGCCCTCAATCGTGCGTGGTCCACCAGCATAAGTGGATTTGTAGCCAGACCGCGTGCCCCAGTTCTGTGCTGTTTCTTCGGTTGCGTTTGCCTGGGCGCGACGCCAGCCGGGAGACGTGTAGCCGGAACGGGTGAAGGGGTCTGCTGTATCGAACCGCGATTGTCCGTAGCCGCCTGCTCCCCCTGCGCCATAGCCGCCGTAAGATCCACTTGGTTCCACAACATCGACATGCGCCGGAGGGAGTTCATCGATAAACCGACTTGGGATGCTGGCCTGCCACTGCCCATGAATGCGACGGTTGGAGACGAACCATATATGACAGTTTTTGCGCGCTCTCGTGATGCCGACATAGGCAAGGCGACGCTCCTCCTCCAGCCCACTGCGCCCACCCTCGTCAAGACTGCGCTGATGGGGGAACAAGCCTTCTTCCCAGCCCGGCAGGAACACTGTGTCAAATTCCAATCCCTTGGCTGAATGCAAGGTCATCAGATTGACAGCATCCATATCGGGGTTGTTTTCGGTATCCATGACCAAAGAGACATGTTCAAGAAAACCAGGCAGGCTTTCAAACTCTTCCATGGAGCGGACAAGTTCTCGCAGATTGTCCAGTCGCCCCGGTGCTTCGGCGCTGCGGTCATTTTGCCAGAATTCGGTGTAGCCGGATTCATCGAGGATCATCTCAGCCAGATCGGTGTGTTTCATCGTCTCGATGGCTTCCGACCAGCGCGAGAAGTTCAACGCGAGCGTTTTAAGTGTCTGGCGCTGTTTTGGTTTCAGCTCCTCGGTCTGGGTCATTTCATGCACCGCCGCCAGCATGGGAATGGCACGGGCGCGGGCATGGTCGCGGATCAGACGAATGGTGGCATCACCCAGCCCGCGTTTGGGTGTGTTGACGATGCGCTCGAATGCCAGATCATCGGCCGGTTGGCAGGTGACACGGAAATAGGCCATTGCATCGCGTATTTCCATGCGCTCGTAAAATCGCGGCCCGCCGATCACGCGATAGTTCAGGCCCAGCGAGACAAAGCGGTCTTCAAACTCGCGCATCTGAAAGGACGCGCGCACCAAAATGGCAATGTCATTGAGCAGATGCTTTTTGGTTTGCAGCGATTCAATTTCCTCGCCAATGGCCCGGGCCTCTTCTTCGCTGTCCCAGCCTGCGGCAACCTGGATCTTGCGCTCGTCGGGATCGTCGAAGTCGGTAAAAAGAGTTTTGCCCAGCCGTCCCTCGTTGTTGCTGATCAGCTGGCTGGCGGCCGCAAGTATGTGACTGGTCGAGCGATAATTGCGCTCCAGACGAATAACCTTTGCTCCGCGGAACTCTTTGTCGAACCGAAGAATGTTGTCGACCTCAGCGCCGCGCCAGCCGTAAATCGACTGATCGTCGTCTCCCACACAGCAAATATTGGTAAGCGCTGCGTCTGTGTTGCCCGGCCCGGTTGCGCTTGAAGAGAGCCTTTGTTCGCGTGGCTGAGCCAACAGACGCAACCACAGATATTGCGCCACATTGGTATCCTGATATTCGTCCACCAAAATATAACGAAAACGATTTTGATAGTCTGACAGCACATCTTCGTTTTCGCGAAAGAGGCGAATGCATTCTAGCAACAGGTCGCCAAAATCACACGCATTCAGGACTTTCAGGCGTTCCTGATATTGCTGATAGAGTTGGCGTCCCTGGCCATTGCCGAAAGCGCGTGCTTCACCTTCTGAAACTGCATCAGGGCCAAGCGCCTTGTTCTTCCAGCCATCAATGAGCCCGGCAAGCTGCCGGGCCGGCCACCGCTTGTCATCGATGCCCTCGGCCTGGATCAGCTGTTTTAGCAGTCTGATCTGATCGTCGGTATCGAGAATGGAAAAGCCGGATTTCAGTCCGACCAGCTCTGCATGGCGGCGCAGTATTTTGACGCAGATTGAGTGGAATGTCCCCAGCCAGGGCATGCCTTCAACCGCTTCTCCTACCATATCACCAATGCGATTTCTCATTTCCCGCGCTGCCTTGTTGGTAAAGGTAACGGCGAGGATCTGGCTGGGCCAGGCGAGTTTTTGCTGCATGATGTGGGTGATGCGGGTGGTCAGCACACGTGTTTTACCGGTGCCTGCGCCAGCCAACACCAATAGCGGGCCCTCAGTTGTCAGCACGGCTTCCTGCTGTTCGGGGTTGAGACCCGCCAGATAGGGAAGGGCGTCTGGATCAACAGGGGTTTGTCGCGCTCCTAAAGCGCGCGCCGCAATGCCTCCAGCACCATGATTCGTAGACGGTTCGACCATGAACCGTACTTAGGAGGTTTGATCCTGAAATGGTAGCCGCCTCTTTCAGGCATGGTGACAAGGTTTGTTGATGTAAGACAGTGACCCACCGTTCTCGGTAGAAGCAACCGTCGATAAAGCGACGATCGGCATTGGCCAATGTACCAGTTCAAAACCTATCGCTCCAAGAGCGTGGTCTTTTGGTATGCCAGGTGTTGAACGGTCCGGAGAACTGACGGCCAGATTTAAGTTCTTGCAAAACAGCTGAATTTACTTCGTTGTCATTGCTGGGCGCGAAATTCCTTGGGGACGAAATAGACGTAATCATCGTCCGACTTGGCTTCGTGGCAGGCGTGGCAATATTCGACGAGTTCGGGTTCATCGCCGGTTGTATCGCCAAACAGTGAGCCATCCGGGTTGACCACAACATAGCGCCAGTCATTGGTGGTATCGCTGGTTCCCGGTTTCAGTTTTTCCATAATGAACAATGCGCCTGGAAAGGTCTTGCCCGTATCCGTGATCGTAACTGAATCTTTGGCCAGCACTGATCCAACAGGAAGGCTTGCGCCGCTGCCGTATCCTTTGGCCTTGGCATTGGCATAATTGTTGACGAAGCGCTGACCATGGGTTTTCGAAAGATAGGGTGAGCTGTTGTAACGTTTCCAGCTGAGATAATCACCGGTCCCCGGGAAACGGGAGACGGCATAACCTTCCATCAGGCGAGTTCGCATCTCGCTGTAAATCTTTTCAACCTCGGCTGCGGGCAGTTTTGCAGGATTGTCGAGTTTGAGGTGCTTGTTTCCGATGGCCTGAGCGTTGGCAGAGGTGGTTAGAACGACCGCCAAAAGACCGACGCTGTATAGCCGGAAAATGGAGATTAAGGTGTTTGTCATGAAAAGGCCTCGCACGGTGTTCTGGAAGCTTACACTCACGGCCCAGAGCAATGAAAGGCTTCAAATGCCTGCTTCACGAAGGCTTGCACACGGATCAGCGGCATTGCGAGGGAAGGCTCTATTTTGTCGTGAACGGGCTTGAAGCTTAACCGTCACCGTCCAGCAAATCACCAATGCCGCCAAGAAGGGAGCCTTCGCCCTTTCTTGCACCGGAACCGCCGCGTGCTGACGAGAGCATTCTGCCAGCCAGACGGGAGAAAGGCAGAGACTGGATCCATATTTTCCCGGGGCCGCGCAACCGGGCAAAGAAAATACCTTCACCCCCAAAAATCATCGATTTTATCGATCCGGCTCGTATGACATCGAAATCGATATTGCCGGCATAGGCGGCCACGCAACCGGTATCGATATGCAATTCTTCACCTTCCGCCAGTTCGCGCACGACCGTCGACCCGCCCACATGGACGAAAACCCAGCCATCTCCCTCAAGCTTCTGCATGATGAAGCCTTCTCCGCCAAAAAGGCCGGTCATGATCTTGCGCTGAAAGGCAATGCCCATGGACACGCCTTTAGCGGCACAAAGAAATGCGTCTTTTTGACAGACAATCTCCCCGCCAATTTCATCGAGCTTCACTGCGATGATATGGCCGGGGTAGGGAGAGGCAAAAGCAACACGGGCTTTGCCTTTGCCATGATGGGTGAAAACGGTGGTGAAGAGGCTTTCGCCGGTTATTAGCCGCTTACCGGCTCCCGCGATCTTGCCTAAAAGGCCGCTTGAATATTGCTCCGATCCGTCTCCAAAAACGGTGGTCATCTCGACATCGGGGTCCTTGTACATCATGGACCCGGCTTCAGCGACAGCAGATTCCCCCGGATCCAGTTCGATCTCGGCGAACTGCATCTCGGCACCCTTGATTTCAAAATCAATATCGTCGGCAACCCCTTCAGCTCGATCATGGCGAGCGCGGGGTACCGAAGGGACGGTGCTAAACACCATGGATGAGCCCCAAACACGGCAGGTACTTCATTCCTGCAAGTGTAAAGCCAAGTCCAGCTGCCCGCTGTGATTTTCTTCACAAGGTAAGTTACAGGCTGCCAATCCGGCGTCAGCGATGTTCTTCAACGCTCATATCAACCAGCGCATTATTGTAGGTGCGTAGCGCCTGTATCTGCGTGGTCCAGCCGATTATGCGGGTATCATCGCGCGCATCCACAACAGGCAGACGGGCATGACCGCCATCGTCGAAGGTGCGCAACGCCGATTCAAGTGTCGTGTCTGCCCGCAGGGTCGGATCTGAAAATTCAGGATCAAGAGTGTCCTCTTCACCATCATCAAGTGGTGTCATGAAGCTTGCGACATAGGTGTTTCGGGTGACAAAGCGGTGAGGGCCGTCCTGTACGCGCAGCCCCCGCAGTTCCAGTTGCCACTGAAAGAAGGAGCGCCCATGGATGGCCTGATTGACCCCAACTGCTATGGAAACGGTCAACAGGAGCGCGATAGACAGCGTGTAACCGCCTGTCAGCTCGAACACCATTACAGTGGTGGAGATCGGCGCGCCGATCACAGCTGCGGCTACAGCTCCCATGCCCAGGATGGCGTACAAACCTTGTGACGAAGCAAGTTCAGGAAAAATATTGGCAGCAATCAGGCCGTATGCTCCGCCCGTCATAGCCCCGATATAAAGGGAAGGGGACACGACACCGCCGCCAAAACGGGACGCCAGCGTAATCGATGTGGCTACGGTTTTTGCAACGATGAGGGCGAAAAGAAGAGTCAGTGGCAATTCGTTTTTCAACGCTGTGTTGGTGGCTTCGTATCCCACTCCAAGAACTTCGGGAAAAAAGATCGCAATAGCCCCGATCATCAGTCCGCCGACGGCGGGCCGAAGCCAGAGTGGCATGGTCACATGACGGGCCACATAGTCTGTCGCAATGAGGGAAAACTCGAATAGGACTGCAACAATGGCGCAGGTCAAACCCAACAAGGCAAAGGCGGGGAATTCCAGATAAGAGGTGATCTGATAGTCCGGGATGGAAAATGCGATGTCTTCCCCAAACCACAACCGAGACAGAATTGTGCCCATGGCGGATGCGATGACGATGGGCACAAATGAGCGCTTTGCGTAATGTCCCAGGATCACTTCATGGGCAAACAGCACACCCGCGATGGGCGCGTTGAATGATGCAGAGATTGCGCTCGCGACGCCACAGGCCAGCAGGGTCCGCTGTCCCCAATCGGGCATTTGGGTAAAACGGCCAAAGGCTGTTGCAATGGCAGCTCCCAGATGAACCATTGGTCCCTCACGACCGGCACTGGCGCCAAAGCCCAGCGACAATGCGCTGATACCAGCAGACCCGATTCCCGATTTGAGATCGATATCACGTCCACCCTGCGCGCGTGCCTCTATGACATCGGCAACACTGCCTGTGCGTCGGGTGGGGAGGAACCGGTGGAGCAGCCAGCCGATCAGAAGGCCGCCGACTGCCGGGGTTAGTAAAATCACCCACCAGTGAGCCTTTCGGGCGGCGCTGACCATGCTGTCGCCAGAATCGGCCAGCCAGAGCATCTGTGTCAGCAGGATCAGCTCTCGAAATAGTACTGCGGCAAGGGAGACGAACAGACCGATGATGATTGAAAGGAGCCAGAGCATCGGCTCACGCGAAGACATGAAAGATCGGGTATTGGGCAGAACCCACGAGGACAGCATTCCGGGCAAACGACGAATTATATCCGGCACTGCCTCACTCCCGGCGTTAAGTTTTTGTTTACCCTAGGGTACTCTATGATGGTTTTCGTTTGATTTCGATGCGCCGCCCGGCATTCTCCGGGTATGGTAAACGAGCATGTTCAGCCGCCATCACTTCAACTTTTTCCAAAATATCAGTTGGGAAGGGAGCAACCCTGGGGCCACTCATATCTATGTGAAGGGCCAGTGTTTCGCTGGTTGCGGAAAGCCATCCATCCACGTGGCGCAATTCCTGAAAAACGTGAAGGCGTTTTTCATCGTGGTCGATGATATGAAACGAGGCGCGAACCTGATCGCCGGGATGCAGCTCGCGGATATAGCGAACATGAGCCTCTGCGGTGTAGATTGTCAGTTTGCGGGCTGAGGCATATTCAGGCCCCATACCCAGCAGTTCAAAACCGGAATCGCAACCGCGGTCAAACAGGACATTGTAGAAGGCCATGTTGAGATGGCCGTTATAGTCAATCCAGTTTTTCTCCAGATTCATAATGGGTGATTGGTGGGGATTGGGTTGGGCTGACACGGTGGATTCCATAAGCTGACGAACATGTTTTCAAGCGTATCTGACGGTCTTGATCGGCTGTAGACTGCCTGTGGCTTTCTGGTAGTCTGGCAAGGGGCAGGATGGCAAGCACGGATTCAGCACGGGCTGCTTCTCGTACCAGCAGACGGTCGACCCATTTGGAGGTGAATAATGGCTCTGGCAGACCTTGAAGGCGCTGAACGCAATGAAGGTGGCATTGAAACTGCGCTGGGTATCTTAAAGCAGCGTTTTGGTGAGCAATTCCAAAGTGGACAGGCTTTGCGCGAACAACATGCGCATACGATGACCTATATCCCGGCTCAATTGCCCGATGCTGTCGTGTTCCCCCAGGCCACAGAGCAGGTGCAGGAAATTGTACGCATCTGCGCAGAACATCATGTGCCGGTTATCCCTTTTGGAACCGGAACGTCTCTTGAAGGTGGCGTCAACGCACCTGCTGGCGGAATCAGCGTTGACCTGATGCAGATGAACCAGATTTTGGGGGTCAACAGCGAAGACCTGGACGTGGTGCTGCAGCCGGGAGTGACCCGTGAAGACCTCAACGTCTACCTGCGGGACAAGGGGTTGTTTTTTCCCATCGATCCCGGTGCCAATGCCAGCCTTGGCGGGATGGCGTCCACCAGAGCCTCGGGTACCAACGCTGTGCGCTACGGTACGATGCGCGACAATGTGATCAACCTGACCGCAGTCATGCCGGATGGCCGTATTGTCAAAACCGGTAACAGGGCGAGAAAGTCCTCTGCCGGGTATGATCTTACCCGTCTGCTGGTTGGCTCGGAGGGGACGCTGGGCATTATCACGGAAATGACGCTGAAACTTTATGGAATTCCCGAGAACATTTCGTCGGGTGTTTGTCAGTTCCCAACGGTGAAAGACGCTTGCAATACAACCATCATGGCGATGCAGGCTGGCTTGCCTCTAGCCAGAATTGAGTTGCTGGATGCGTTGTTGGTCGAAATGGTCAACAACTATTCGGGATTGGCCTATGATCAACAGCCCACTCTTTTCCTGGAATTTCATGGCACAGACGACGGCGTTGCAGAGCAGACTGCTTTGTTTGGTGAAATAGCGTCAGAATTTGGCGGGTCGCAAATACAGTGGGTGGATACTGTTGAGGCACGCAACAAGCTCTGGAAAGCAAGGCATGACGCCTATTACGCCATGCTTGCGCACCGCCCCGGTTGCCAGGGCATCGCGACGGATGCGTGTGTCCCGATCTCGCGACTTGCGGAATGTATTGCTGAAACGGTCCAGGATGTCGAAGAGCTCAATCTGATCGCTCCCATCGTTGGCCATGTGGGAGATGGCAACTTTCATGTTTCACCGCTGGTGATGATGGACGATGCTGATGAGGTGTCGCGGGCCGAGACAATGATTGAGCGTTTGAACCTTCGAACCATTGCCATGGAGGGGACCTGTACGGGAGAGCATGGTATTGGGCAGGGAAAACGCCGATTTCTGAAATTGGAACATGGCACGGGAGCCGATGTCATGGCGGCCATAAAAAAGTCCATTGATCCGCACAATATCATGAATCCGGGTAAGGTCGTTTCATTGGGTCAGGCCATCTAGGGGGTCAGGCCATCTAGACTATCGGCTCGACCGCAAAGATGCTGCCAGGGGCAGGATTGTGAAAACTGGGAATCATCACGTGATCACCATGCAACCAGATCGACAACATCATCATGCAAAGCAGGTGCTTTTGTGAGGCTGTTTGTTGTCTTCGGTTCGCTTCTGGTTCTCGTCTTGCTGGCGGCGCTTATTGTGCCGCCCTATGTCGACTGGAACCAGTTCAAGACCCGCTTTGAGCGCGAGGCCAGCCTTGTTTTGGGTCAGCCCGTCAAGGTTCTTGGACAGACATCCGCAAGGCTTCTGCCGCTCCCATCGGTAACATTTACAAATGTGCAGGTGGGCGGTGGTGAGGGGCGTCAGCCTGTGCTGACGGCGCAGACATTTCATATCGATGTTGAACTGGCACCGCTTTTGAAGGGGGATGTGGTTGTTGTCGAAATGGCGCTCGACAAGCCCAATCTCGATATGAACATCGATGAAAACGGTCGCGTTGACTGGGCATCCGCCGATATCCCTGCGCCATTGTCGCCGCGCCCCGAATTCTCGGGCGATGATGTGCTGTTTGAGAATATATCAATTACCAACGGGCAATTGCGGTTGCGTGATACCCGTGTTGCCCGCGAATTCGTGTTGAAGGATGTGGTGGCCAAGGCTTCGGCTCGAACGCTCGCGGGGCCATGGCGCGTCGAGGGTTTTGTTTCGCATGAGGGATCAAGGGCGCGTATCAAGGCTTCAACGGGTCGGTGGAGCGCCGCTGGTCCAGATGGTTCTGATGGTTCGGGCGGTCCAGGTGACGGGCGGATGAGCCTGAAGCTCACGACACAACCTCAAAACCAACCTTATGACTTTGAATTTGATGGCCCGGTGATCCTTTCTGGCGGCATGATCAGTGCCAGTGGACGGGGCAGGGTCAAGCCGATCATAAAGCAGGGCGACAAGGACCGGTTGAACTTCCAGCGGCCCGGTCCGGAAGAGGCACTTCAGGTGCGCGCTGAGGGCGATATCGAACTCAACAACAGCGGCGTCACCGTACAGACCTATCAGATGGAGATTGGTGCGCGAGACGACCCCTATACGGTTACCGGATCAGCAAAGGCGGATTTTGGAGAATCTGTTTCCTTCAAAGTTGTTGCCGAAGGCCAGCAGATCAATATCGAAAGGTTGGTGGGATCGAAGGGGCCGCAAGATGCTGGCGGTAAACTTGGTTTTGAAGAACGTTTTAGTGCCGTTCGGTCAGTGTTGGAAAAGGTGCCGCGGTTTGATGCTGATGGACTGATAAGTCTTTACCTTCCTGCCGTTGTTGCCGGTGATACCGTGGTCCGGGAAGTTGGGATGGACCTTCGTCCACTGGAGGACGGGCAGGGCTGGCAGATTTCAGATTTGGAAGCGCAGCTTCCTGGGCGCACAGACTTGCGGGCAAACGGAGCGCTGTCGCTGACGCAGGACCTTCGCTACGAGGGGGAGTTGATCCTTGCCTCGCGCCAACCATCGGGTTTTGCCGCCTGGCTGGGTGCTGACGCTGATCCGGCAATCCGTGCGCTGTCCAGTGCGGGGTTCTCAGCAAATGCCACTATGGATGCCAAGACCACGCTGCTGGACAATCTTGAAATTTCTCTTGATGGAAAAACCCTCAAGGGGCGCTTGCGTCGCGACATTGCCGTTGATGAGAAGCGACCAAAACTGATTGCTGAACTAAAGGGGGAGCGTGTTGATTACAATCAGCTGTCAGCACTGCTTGATCTCTTCTCTTTTGGTGGTGCCTCGGGAACAATCGGATCTCATGATCTGGTCCTTGATCTGGCCACCAGAAATCTGAGTTTTGCCGGGGCCAGGGCCACCGATGTCACGACCAAGATGAGTTACACCGGAGGGCGACTGGCTATCGAGACCCTCTCCGTGGGAGATATCCGTGGTGCAAACCTTCAACTCAGCGGCAATCTGGCTGGTTTTCCCGGTCGTCCAGACGGGCTCCTTCAGGGGCGGATAATTTCCGACAATCCCGTTTCTTTCATAAAGCTTCTTGCATCACGAACGACGTTGCCAGATGCGCTGGACCGGCTGTTGCAGGACCCGGTTCTTTTTGAAGCAACGGATGTGTCCTTCAAGTTGAAGGGGGAGGACGGCCTGACCCAACTTTCCCTTGAAGGGCAGTCTGGTGGCAGTCTTGTCGATTTTTATCTCAATGGTTTCAACCCTGCCAAGCCGGTTCAGTCGCAGGCTATTGAAACCAAACTGACGCTCAACAGCTCGCGGATTTCGAGACTACTGGCCCAGTTGAATCTCCCGGTTGTTCCTCTCGAAATAGACGGGCGTGGAGGGGTGAATATCTCGGCATCCGGTGTGCCTGAAAATGGACTAAAGACAGTTGCGGTTTTAACCACCACTATTGGCGAGATCAGCCTTGGTGGGCAGATTGTCCCGACCCTTGCCGACCGGGCAATCATGCTGGACGGGCAGCTTAATCTTATAGCCAGTACGCCCGATCTTGATCAGGTGTCTCAACTGGCAGGAATATGGCTTCCCGGATTTGGCCAGGGCTATGCCGCCAACATAGGAGGCCGTCTGACCTTTGCGGGGGACACAATTGAGCTCGACAAGATTAATGCTGATATCGATGGGTCCAAAATAACCGGGGCATTGAAGCTTAGAGGCGATACCAAACCACGTCCGATCTTGTCCGGTGAACTGGCGGTTGACTCGATGCCTGCCTCGCTTCTGACAGACCTCGTGTTTGTTCCGACAGGAACAACGGGAGCGACTGAACCCGGCACAAGGAACGCCGTTCTGGCGGGGCTGGATGGCGTGCTGGGTCTTCGGGTCGGAAGTTCGTATCTGCCGAATGGTGGACCTGTCGAGAAAAGCAGTTTTGAAAATGTTCAAATGGAGCTGGCTTTGCGGGACGGTGATGTTGCAATGCGTGAGATCAAGGCCGACTGGTTGAGCGGAAGTGTTACAGGTGCTGTCTCGCTGGCAAATACCACCGCGGCCAGACTTGCCAACGGCCAGTTGCAGTTTAAAGGCCTTGATTTTTCCAAGCTGACGAAACTGCTGGATGTACCGGATGTCGGCCAGGCGAAGGTCGATCTGAACGGAAGCTTCGAAACGGCGGGAACCAATATAGATGGGCTGCTTGCGGGTTTGACCGGTAGCGGTACTGCGCGTCTTGTCAACGGCCGCATTCGGGGGCTGGACGCAGGCGCGTTGCGCGACGTTCTGGAAGAGGCGGATAAGGTTGATGATGAAAAGGTCATGGAAAAGGCTGGCGACATATTGAAGGCCAAGCTTTTTCAGGGCGAGACATTGTTTGATAAAACCGAGATGGCGTTTTCCATCACATCGGGTCAACTGAGAGCCAACAATTTCAGCATCAACGGAAAGACGCTAAGTCTGGTCAGTGATTTGCGGTATAATTTTGCCAATCGGGAAATCAATGTTGATAGTCGGCTCTCCCTGAATGCTGGCGATGAGAGTGTAACCGGAGCAACACCTGAACTGGCCATCAATTTTGCAGGCCAGGGGCGCGATATTGTGCGTACACAAAACGCAGCGCCGTTTGCGACTTTCCTGGGTCTGCGCGCCAATGAAAGGCGGGAGCGCGAGTTTGAGGCACAACGTTCCGCCATTCTGGAACGCCAACGTCTTTTGCGGACGGCACGCATCTATGCATTGAAAGAAGCGGCAAAACGCAGATCGAAAGAGGCGACCGAAAGAGCCGAAAGGTTGCGATTTGAAGTCGAAAAGCGCCGCCGCGAGGAAGCAGACAAGCAGTCCAACCGTCAGGCCATTGATGCCAAGGAAAAGGAAGTGGCCCGGCAAATTGAGGCACAGGGCAAAGAGCCCACCACCGTCAATGATCTGCGCAAGCGTGCACAAGAAGCGGCAGAAAAGCGGTTGAGAGACAGTTTGAAAAACCGCAACTTTCTGGAAGGCAAGGACCTGCTCCCATCTGGCGGTTGATGCGGTCGTTCCTGATTGCCTAATTTGTACTGAGTTATTGGGGCAGAATATCCGGCGCCTATGGCGTGGCGTTCAACTGCATACCGCTTGATTTGACTTCCCGGATACAAAAGCGCGTTGTTATGCGCTCGACATTGGGCAGCCTGGACAGCTGATTGCGGTGCATGCGCTCATAATGGACCATGTCATGAACGCGCATGTTGAGCAGATAGTCGATATTGCCTGACATCAGGTAGCAGTCAGTGATGTTTGGTATGGATCCTATGGCATTTTCGAAAGCGACGATTTCTGCATCGCCCAGCGTTTTCAGACGTACTTCGATAAACATGGTGATCGGCAGACCGATCGACGGGCCGTCAAGAATGGCGCTATAGGCCTTGATAACACCGTTGTTTTCCAGTGCCTGAATACGCCGCGAAGTGGCTGATGGAGACAGCGCGGTCAGTTTCGCAATCTCGTTGACCGAAGCGCGGCTGTTTGTCGTCAATATGGTCAGAATTTTCCGGTCAAATTGATCCAGTTCTGTCATGCAAAAAAATCTCTCTCCAGGCGGTATGACGCTATTTCTGTGCGTGTATTTTTGTTTTTAAGCAAGAAAAAGCATGAATTTCCTCTGTTTGTTGCGGTATCATGCGTCAGTATTTGTTTAGAGGGCGCAGCATGAAAGTCGGAGTACCCGGGGAAATCAAGAAGCAGGAACACCGTGTTGGGCTGACACCTGCCGCGGTGAAAGAATATGTTGTGCATGGGCATGAGGTGATGGTTGAAGCCGGTGCCGGCGCAGGAATTGGCGCTGTTGACGCTGATTATGAGCAGGCAGGGGCTAACATTGCATCATCAGCGGCCGACATATTCGCCAAGAGCGACATGATTGTGAAGGTCAAGGAGCCTCAACCCTCTGAATGGTCACAGCTAAGGGAAGGGCAAATTCTCTACACTTATCTGCACCTCGCTCCAGACCCTCAACAGACAAAAGGCCTGCTGGAATCCGGCTGTACCGCGATTGCCTATGAAACTGTGACTGATGGTGAGGGCGGACTGCCCTTGCTCGCCCCGATGTCTGAAGTTGCCGGAAGATTGTCTATTCAGGCCGCGGCTCACAGCCTTGAAAAGCATAATGGTGGTCAGGGGTTGCTGATGGGAGGTGTGCCCGGTGTAGCCGCTGCCCGGGTTGTGGTGATCGGAGGTGGAGTTGTTGGAACCAATGCCATCAAGATGGCGCTGGGCATGGGGGCTGAGGTTACCGTGCTTGACCGTTCAATACCAAGGCTGCGCGAACTGGAAGATCTGTTCAGCGGACACGTGCGCACTCTTTATTCGAACCAGAATGCGCTCGAAGATGAGGTTATCGCCGCTGACGTTGTGATTGGAGCCGTCCTCATTCCCGGGGCTTCTGCACCCCAGCTTGTGTCTCGCGATATGCTTACTGACATGAAGGATGGTTCCGTGCTGGTTGATGTCGCGATTGATCAGGGTGGGTGTTTTGAAACTTCAAAGGCAACCACTCACGCGGACCCGATCTACATTATTGATGGTGTGGTCCACTATTGCGTCGCAAACATGCCGGGTGCTGTGCCGAAAACCTCAAGCTATGCGCTGAACAATGCCACGCTTCGCCATGGGCTTGCGCTGGCTGACAAAGGTATTACGGCGCTGGCGGACCCTCAGTTGATGGCTGGCTTAAATGTCCATGCCGGGCAGGTTACCAATCAGGCTGTCGCTGAAAGTCTGGGCATTGATTTTGTTGATCCAGCCAGGCTTTCACTGAAGGCTTAACCAACGGCTGGAGAAGAGGGGGCGGTTTTTCTTTCTGCGCTGATTTCTTCTTTCAGGTGCCTGAGCACGTGAAGGCGTATGGCCGATGAAAGATTGATCTTGTCCCCGCGTTGGGCATCGATGCGGGCAATCAATTGGGCGAGCGGCGCGCCACTTGTCTTCGCGATATTTCGAAGCTCGACCCAGAATTCGTCTTCCAGCGAAAACGATGTTGAATGCCCCCGGATAGAGACGGAGTGTTTTTTCATGTCCGCATGCCAGCCAGGTTGAGCCTATTTTTTGCGGAAAGCGTCCAGTGAAACCACATCTGCTGAACCGGGTTCTTTGTCTGAATCCTCATCTTCTGGGCCATCATCGTCGGCAGACCCGGACTCTTTCTTTTTTGCCGGTGGGAGAGCGCCAACAGCGTTTTCGACAGTTTTTTGCGACTCGGCATTGAGCACGTCTTCGGGGGTATCGGCGTCAAACTGGAGGCCAAACTGGACGGACGGATCGAAAAAGCCGCGTATCGCAGCAAACGGGATAAGAAGCGATTCCGGTACGTTGTCGAACGAAAGCCCGATTGAGAACCCGTGTTCCGTTGTTTCCATGTCCCAGAATTGATGCTGGACCACGATGGTCATTTCTTCAGGGTATTTTTCACGCATCCGGCTCGACAGCCGCACACCAGCATGACGGGTATCAAATGTGACGTAGAAATGATGCTCTCCAGGAAGACCGGTGCGCGCCACTTCCTGCAAAACCTTCTTTACAACACCACGCAGCGCTTCCTGCGCTAAAACATCGTAGCGGATCAGGTCTTCTGGTTCTGACGGGTTACTGGTGTCGGTCATCGCAAGTTGGCCGTTCTAAATCTCTCGACTGCTATACGCTTATATAGCCCCGCTGCGCCCCCAAAGCACGAAACAATCATCAAAAAACGGGGAATAAACGATGAAAGTGGAGGCTTCTGTTGCCAGGTGCCTCCGGACCCCGCCTGAAAATGCGAATCTTCAGGAGTTCAGTGTGAGACTGTCGAACTGCTTACGCAGCGAGACGTGCCTCCGCATAGTTGTCGTTTGCAACTACTATAATGGCCCGATAACGGTGGGTACCATGCCGAGCGAAAACGCAGTCTTTACACCCTCGTCGATCCTATTTCGCCCCCGCCACACCGCTTTTTGCCTGCAAAGCGGCCTGGTGGAGGCGCCGGGTACCGCCCCCGGGTCCGAATGGCTTATTACAAAGGTCATTTATCGCCATAGCTGGATTGCTCCAGCACTCTCAATATAGGCCCGGTGCGCTGCAATGAAAAGGCCAAGCTGATTTTTCAAAGGTGTCTGGTTCCGGGCGTAGGCAAAGATGCGGCAAAATGGGCGGAATTTGCGGTTTTAGTTGCGGTTTCAGGTTGCTGGCACCCTTGTGCTGTCTGTTTGCTGATAGAGTGTGGTCCCGGTCTTGTTTGGATGGTGCCATCACCGCCTTTTGTCGCGAACGTGAACCTTTATGAGTGCCATGGCCCTATTCTTTGGGCTTTGGAGGGCTGATATAGGCGTCAACGGGCGGACCAAAGTGGCGGAAGTGGGAACCATGAAACCGAGAGATCCTTTTGCATATATATTCATCATGAGTTTTGTAGGTCTGGCCTACGGTCTTTGGAGCTTTGGGGCTTCCGGGATGAAGGGGACCGTTTTTACTGGTGATGGAGCCAATGTCGCAATCAACGGCTATGATCCGGTCTCGTATTTCGGGGACGAAAAACCAAAGATTGGTTCACCTGAACTGTTGGAACACTGGAAAGGTGCGGTTTGGCGGTTTTCATCTGCTGAGAACCTGAACGCATTTGCCAAGAACCCGCAGCACTATATGCCCCAATATGGAGGTTATAGCGCTGTTGGTATGGCAAAGGGCAAGGTGACCTCGACCACGCCGGAGGTATTTTCGGTTATCAACGATAAGCTTTATTTGCATCACGATCTGGATGCAAAGCGCAAATGGGATGCGGATGCAAAACAATTGATAGGAACAGCCAACAAGCGCTGGAACAGGATAAAAGCCCAAGGTTCTTGCTAGAGCGGTTGGCATTCAAGAGGCAGCCCCGGTTCTTTTCAAACAAGAACCGGGACAAGAGTTTATGCGTCTGCTTTTGATTTAGCCGTAGACGCTTTCTTTACTAAAATGCTTGGTGAGCATGTAATACACAACGGCGCGATATTTGTTGCGCTCTGATTTGCCATAAGTTTCGATGACTGACGCAATGGCTTCGTCGAGCTTTGGCCCGTCACTCAGACCTAGTTTCTTGATAAGGAAGTTGTTCTTCACAGTTTCAAGCTCTGATTTGTCAGATCCTGAAACGGTTGATGCATCAGCGTTGTAGATTGATGGTCCGCAGCCAATGGTAACTTTTTCCAGAAGACCCATGTCAGCGGTCATGCCGCATTTGTTTTTGAGGTCGTCTGCGTATTTTGCGATTAGTTCGTCGCGCTTGCTCATCAAGATCTCTCCATGGTGAAACGTTGGGCAATTGAAAATCTGATTTCGCTGGGAAATCTGACCCAGCGGAAATCTAAAAATGACCTATCCTATGCTGCGGGACTCGTCCAGCGAACGCCTGTGGAGAAAATCGTTTCTGTGTTTGGTGGTTTTAACAATGATTGCCACGCGGACCTGAAACTCTTTAAAAACACGTGGCCGTTTTCGATGCGCGGCGATTCTGATTGGTGACCGAACGGCCTATGCAACAATATCTCGACTTACTCAGACATGTCCTGGAAACAGGGACCGACCGGGGTGACCGAACCGGCACGGGCACGCGGTCTGTATTCGGCCACCAGATGCGTTTTGACCTTGGCGATGGTTTTCCCATGCTGACCACCAAAAAGCTGCATCTGAAATCCATTATTCACGAGCTGTTGTGGTTTCTGCAGGGCAGTTCCAACATTGCCTATCTGAAAGAAAATGGCGTTTCAATCTGGGATGAATGGGCCGACGAAAAGGGAGAACTTGGCCCGGTTTACGGCGTTCAGTGGCGCTCTTGGCCCGCTCCTGATGGTGAGAACATTGACCAGATCCAGAAACTGGTTGAGCAGATCAGGGCCAATCCCCATTCACGGCGTTTGATTGTATCGGCCTGGAACCCGGCGCAGGTCGACGACATGGCGCTTCCACCCTGTCACTGTCTCTTTCAGTTTTACGTGGCTGACGGGAAACTGTCCTGCCAATTATACCAGCGCTCGGGTGATATTTTTCTTGGGGTTCCCTTCAACATTTCCTCCTACGCCTTGTTGACGATGATGCTTGCTCAGGTGTGCAATCTGCAGCCCGGTGATTTCGTTCACACGCTGGGTGATGCACATCTGTATTCCAACCATTTTGACCAGGCCCGCGAGCAGTTGGAGCGGGTGCCCGGATCTCTTCCGCAAATGAAAATCAACTCCGCGATTCAGGACCTTTTTTCATTTTCCTATGAACACTTTGAACTGGTCGGTTACGAGCCTCAGGCTCATATCTCGGCACCTGTGGCGATTTGACCATCATTACCAGCATTGTCGTGGCGGTAGCCAGCAACAACGTCATTGGAAATGATGATGCTATGCCGTGGCATCTGTCCACCGATCTGAAACGGTTCAAGGCGCTTACACTGGGCAAGCCAATGATTATGGGGCGCAAGACCTTTGAAGCAATCGGAGGCGCTTTACCGGGCCGCACGTCGATCGTCGTGACCCGCGACAAAAACTGGCAGGCACCGGGTGGGGTTCCTGCCGGGTCGCTTGAAATTGCGTTGGAGGTTGGACGTGAGATTGCCGAGGCTGATGGTGTTGATGAAATTTGCATCGCCGGTGGTGGGGAAATCTATCGACAGGCCATTGAACTGGCCGATGTCGTCCATTTGACGCGCGTTCATGCAACCCCCGAGGGTGACACGGTTTTTCCTGAAATAGACATGGCGGTGTGGAGTTTGATTTCCAGCGAAGACATACCATCAGGGCCAAAAGACAGCGCTGCGACAACCTATTGCGTCTATAAAAGGTCCTGACGGGCCAGTTTACCATGGTTTTGCATCGTAAAGGTTGTATACCGAAATCGCATCGTCGCGCGTTGAAAGCCGGTGATACGAACCCTATAACCATTTAAACCTGTATTGGTGTCGGGCCTGTCGGTTGTCTGGCTCGCCTCGCGCACCTCAAGATCAAGGACGTTTTATGCCCTGGAGCAATAATACTGGCGGTAGCTGGCAAAATGGAAGCAATGGTGGCGGTGGCGATGGCGGCGGCCCCTGGGGCCAGGGTTCCGGTGGCCCGCAAAGACCGTCGGGCGGCGGCGGCGGTGGCGGTCGTGGCACCCCCCCGGATCTTGAAGAGATTTTGAAGCGCGGGCAGGACAAGCTCAAGAACGTGTTGCCCGGCGGTGGCGGCGGTACCGGTAAAGGTATTGGCGCGGCAGGGATTGGACTGCTTTCGGTCGCTATTGTCGGTCTCTACATATTTTCGGCTGCCTATCAGGTTGATGCTGATGAGCTTGGCGTTGAAACCCTGTTTGGGGTGCCAAAGCAGGAAGTCTCAGAGGCGGGGCTTCATTTTGCATTCTGGCCCATTGAGCGGGTTGAGAAGATCAAGATCGTCGAACGTCAGGTCAATATCGGATCGACAGGTCGCGGAGGCTCTCAACAGGGGCTTATGTTGTCCGGCGACCAGAACATCGTTGATGTGGCCTTCTCTGTTCTTTACTCAGTCGACAATCCAAAATCCTTTCTTTTCAATGTGAAAGATCCCGAAGGGATGGTCACGGAGGTTGCTGAAAGCGCCATGCGTGAGGTTGTTGGTCGTCGTACGGCGCAGGATGTTTTTCGTGACGACCGTCAGGGCGTCCAGGAAAATGTGCGGCAAATTGTGCAAGGCACATTGAACGATTATGGCGCTGGGATCGCGATCAGAGCGCTCAACATCGAGGACGTTGCTCCTCCATCTGAAGTGGCTGCAGCATTTGATGAGGTGCAGCGCGCCGAACAGAACGAAGATCAGTTCCAGGAAGAAGCCAACCAGTACCGTAACAAGGTGTTGGGTGAGGCGCGTGGTGAGGCTGCCCAGATTCGCGAAGACGCAGCAGCCTATAAAAACAGGGTCGTGGAAGAAGCAAAGGGTGAAGCCCAGCGTTTTCTCTCAGTTTACGAGCAATATGCCAAAGCTCCGGAAGTTACCCGCAAGCGCCTGTTCCTTGAGACAATGGAAGGCGTGTTGCGTGATTCCAACAAAGTGATCATGGAAGGCGGGCAGGGCGGACAGTCCGGTTCGGGCGTGGTGCCTTATCTGCCGTTAAATGAGTTGATCAAGAAACCTGCGGGGACAAACTAATGGGTAACAAGACAGGATTTGTCCTGGGCGGCGCGCTGGTCATAATTGCGCTTCTGTTCAGCTCCATTTTCATCGTGAATGAGCGCGAACAGGCAATTGTTCTGCGTTTTGGTGAAATCAAACGTGTCGAAACAACGCCGGGCCTCTATTTCAAGGCTCCGCTTGGGTTTGCCGGTTTGGATTCGGTGCTGATTGTTGAAGATCGGCTTCTTCGGTTTGATCTCGACAATATTCGCGTGCAGGTTTCGGGCGGTAAATTTTATGAGGTTGATGCGTTTTTGACCTATAAGATTTCCAATGCGCGCAGGTTCCGCGAGCAGGTATCGGCTTCTGAGACCCAGGCTGAATCCCGTTTGCGGACACGTCTGGATGCTGCATTGCGCCGCACATACGGTTTGCGCGGTTTTGAGGCAGCATTATCGGAGGAGCGTTCTGCAATGATGCGCGAGGTGCGAGATCAAATTCGCCCGGAAGCTGATAATCTTGGCATTCAGATTGTCGATGTGCGCATCCGCCGTACTGATCTGACCAATGAAGTTTCCGAGCAGACCTATGAACGCATGAAGGCGGAACGTTTTGCTGAAGCGGAACGGCTTCGTGCCCGTGGTCAGGAAGCCGCACGGCGCATACGGGCATCGGCGGACCGCCAGGTTGTGGAAATCAAGGCTGAGGCTCAACGCGAGGCTGAAATCCTTCGGGGTGAAGGTGAGGGTGAGCGCAATGGTATCTTTGCTGAAGCGTACACCAAAGATGCAGAGTTCTTTGCATTCTATCGCTCAATGATTGCCTATAAAGCGGCATTGGAAAATTCTGGAACGACCATGATCCTTTCACCAGATTCGGAGTTCTTCCAGTTCTTCAAAAACCAGAATGGTATCAAGGCAGCACCGTCACAATAGGTTTTGTGGCGGTATCGCGGCGTATGGGGAATGGTAGAACTATTTAGTATCATTGGCGTGTTTTTGGCAGTCGAGGGCGCCGTCTATGCCGGAGCCCCCGGCAAGGCCAAACACCTTGCGGCTGAAATCAGCCAGATGGATGAAGCGCTCCTGCGACGTTTTGGCCTGATTGCTCTGGTAGCCGGTGTATTGCTTGTTTGGCTGGTCCGTGGGTGAACTTCAATCATCGAATTGTTACACCTGCTGGATGAAATTTGGTTGCAAAGGGGTTCCCTCGCCACAATTAATGCGCCTTGATAGCGGTATTGGCAGCGATGGCCTGCATTTGAATATTGGGAGTTAGGCATGAAGTTTTCTCGTCTATGGACAGCGCCGATTTTGGCTTTTGCTCTGGTCGTCGCGCAGGGAATTGCCTGGACACCTGGTAACCAGTTGGGATCGTCGGCTGAAGCAGCCGGTCCGGCCTCGGTTGCCGATCTTGCCGACAGTCTGATCATTTCGGTGGTGAACATCTCCACTTCCCAAAATGTGAAGGGTGGTAGTGGCGGTTCTCCAAACCGCTCGCCGCGCCCTCAGGTGCCGGACGGTTCCCCGTTTCAGGATTTCTTTGACGAGTTTTTCAATCAGCAGGAAGGTGATCGTCAGGGACGTCGCCGCCCCAATCCGCGCAAGGTTCAGTCGCTTGGTTCAGGATTTGTAATTGATCCGGCTGGAATCATCGTCACAAACAACCACGTTATTGCTGAAGCTGACGAGATCACGGTTGATTTTTCCGATGGCTCCAAACTGAAAGCAGAGGTCATCGGCACGGACTCCAAGACCGACATTGCCGTCTTGAAAGTCAAACCACCCAAACCGCTGAAAGCTGTTCCGTTTGGTTCATCCAAAAAATCACGCGTCGGCGATTGGGTTATGGCTATCGGCAACCCCTTCGGGCAGGGCAGCTCCGTAACACTGGGCATTGTATCGGCAATCAATCGCGATATTCGGTCTGGTCCCTATGACAATTTTATTCAGACAGATGCGGCAATTAACCGGGGTAACTCCGGTGGGCCTCTTTTCAATATGGATGGTGAGGTGATCGGCATTAATACTGCGATCATATCGCCATCTGGTGGTTCCATTGGTCTTGGTTTCTCCATTCCATCGGACCTTGCGATCAATGTGATCGAGCAATTGCGCGAATTTGGCGAGACACGTCGCGGTTGGTTGGGAGTCAGCATTCAGCCGGTAACGGACGACATTGCCGACAGCCTGTCGATGTCAACCGCCAGCGGCGCTTTGGTTGCGGGGCTTACGCCCAAAGGACCGGCCGAAAAGTCCGGCATTGAAGTGGGCGATGTTATTTTGGAATTCGATGGCAAATCCATCAAACAGATGAGAGACCTGCCACGCATTGTTGCAGAAACCTCTGTTGGAAAAGCCGTACAGGTTGTGGTGCTTCGAAAAGGCAAGCGCGAAACCGTTCCTGTGACGCTTGGGCGTCTTGAAGACGGCGAGAAACAGATCGCTGCTTCAAAAAACGGTGGTGGTGACAAAAAGGATAAAGCCGAGCTCGTCACCGCGCTGGGAATAACATTCGGTGCGCTGGACGAGGCTGCGCGCAAGAAATTCTCTATTGCTGCAGATGTCAAAGGCGCCGTGATCACCAAGGTAGAAGAGGGCTCATCTGCCGCTGAAAAGGGCATTGTTGTTGGAAATGTCGTGACCGAAATTGCGCAGGAAGCGGTCAATTCTCCAGAGGATGTCAAAAAACGCATTGACGCTTTGAAGAAGGAGAAGCGCCAAAAAATTCTCCTGCTGGTTGCTGCAAAAGACGGGCAATTACGTTTTGTGGTTTTGAGCAGCCGATAAAGCGGTTCTTAGAAAAACACGGGTGGAATGAAGCGCCTTATGTCGCGCTTCGTCGGTAGTCTCTCCACTGCCTGGCGGTAATGCGATAGAGCACATGCCGTCTCAGTTCAGGATAATCGTCGCCCACCGATGGGTGGTCAAAGGCGGCATCGGCAATCTCGGTCATGCCGATGCGTTTCATGACAGCGGTTGAGGCGGTATTTTGCGGCACGGCAAATGCGTTGATGGCCTTTTCTCCAAGCGTTGTGAACGCAAATTCGAGCCATGATCGGGCTGCCTCGGTGGCGTAGCCCTTGCCCCAGAATTCGGGGAGGAAACGCCATCCAATCTCAAGGCGTGCCGTGGCTGCCATTTCCTGCTGCTTGTTCTTGGCCATCCCACACATGCCTGCCAATTTACCAGTCTCGCGTTCTTCGACTGCGGTGAAAGCAAAGCCGTCCTTGTCGCAGAGTTCACGCCATGCCTGCATAACCGTGTCGCTTTGCTCCCGTGTCCGCCGAAACGGAAAATAGGTCATGATTTGCTCTTCGCTGTTGAGGCGGTGAAAGCTTGCTTCATCACCGCTCCTCCAATTGCGGATCAACAGACGGTCGGTTTCAAACGGCAGTTTCATGGTGCGAAATCCGCTTTTCTGTATCCCTGAATATAGAGTAGTGCCGTGAGGTCTGCGTGATCAATACGGATACCTGCCTGTTCTGCAACAACGGGCTTGGCATGCAATGCCACACCACTGCCGGCCAGTTTCAACATGCCCAGATCGTTTGCACCGTCACCAACAGCAATCACGTCGTGGGATGATAACCCCTGTTGTTGTACAATATCGCGAAGCGCCTCAACCTTTGCTTCGCGGCCCAGAATGGGGGGGACGACCCTGCCGGTAAAACGGTCATCGGAAAATTCGAAAGTGTTGGCGCGGTGCTCATCGAACCCGAGCTTTTGGGCGATGACTGAGGTAAATTCGGTAAAACCTCCAGAAACCAGAGCGCAATAGCCTCCGGTGGATTTCATCGTCGCAACCAACTCAGCGCCACCCGGCATCAGCGTAATGCGCGTATTGAGCACCTTTTGAATTACAGAACGCGGCTGCCCGGCAAAAAGCGCGACCCGTTCGCGCAGGGCCGGTTCAAAATCAAGCTCACCCCGCATGGCCCGTGCCGTAATATCACAGACCCGTTCCCCGATGCCCAGTTCATCAGCGAGTTCGTCAATGCACTCCTGCCGGATCAGGGTGGAATCCATGTCTGCCAACAGGACTTTCTTGCGTCGATTGTCGGCTTCCTGCACAACCCAGTCGAGTTTTTGTCCATCAAGGGCTGTCGCCAGAATTTTGTCTGGTGCGGTGCAACTGGAGGGCAGGGGAATGTCGCAGGCAATCCCGTCAGCCAGAAAATAGAGTGCCGATGCCTCTAATGCCGTACGGATGCTGTCGGCGAGTTCTGGCGTAAGGCAGGGATTGGCCGGGTTGGCAATAATTGTCACGATGCGCTCAGCGGAGGTCATTTGGAAAACTTTGGTGCGATAGGAGGGGCGGAATCGAACGCGCCGGATGCTGTTTTGATAGCCGGGCCGACTGCGAGCGGCAAGTCGGACTACGCGCTGCGCATGGCCCGGGAAATCGGGGAACGCGCAATTATTATCAATACCGATTCAATGCAGGTCTATCCCATTCTCAATATTCTCACCGCCCGGCCAGGTGAAAGCGAGCTGAAACAGGTCCCGCACTATCTTTATGGACATGCCGCACTGGACCAACCCTATTCGGTGGCGCGCTGGTGTGCTGATGTCGAAAACCTCTTTGAGGAAAATTTGCCAGAAAACTGTATTCCCATTTTTGTCGGTGGG
Source organism: uncultured Rhizobiaceae group bacterium (assembly GCA_937930635.1). Taxonomy (GTDB): domain Bacteria; phylum Pseudomonadota; class Alphaproteobacteria; order Rhizobiales; family Rhizobiaceae; genus Pseudahrensia. The sequence goes on along the minus strand of CALHCF010000016.1, from coordinate 11,404 downwards.
ACCGGGCTCTATTTTCGGGCTCTTGAATCAGGGTTGCACGCAGTTCCCTCCATTCCCGATACCATTCGAAATGCAATTCGTGCCGATCTGATCGATCATGGACCTCAGGCTCTGCATGATCGGTTGAAGGAGATGGACCCTGAAAAGGCGGCACAGCTTCGCCCCGAAGACGGACAACGTATTGCGCGTGCTCTTGAGGTGATAATGGCGACGGGCAAACCGCTGGCCGAATTCCAGGCAAGCGATAGCGGAGGGCTGCTTGATGCCCTTGGATTTCAAAACTGTTTAAAAATACTGCTGATGCCCGATCGCGTTGCCGTTCATGATCGCATTAATGCGCGGGCTGACACAATGATTGAGAAAGGCGCTCTCGACGAGGTCAAGGCTTTGATGTCTCTCAATTTGCCGCCAGAATCGACTGTTTTGAAGGCGATTGGCGTCCCGCAGCTAAGGAAATTTATTTATGGTGAACAAAGTCTAAAGGACAGCGTAGATGCACTAAAAGCGGCAACTAGACAATATTCAAAGCGGCAATTCACGTGGTTTCGTAATCAATTTGATAATAATTGGAAAAAAATTTCAACGACTAAATAAATCCGGATATACATTTTGGGAAAATTTAGGGCCTGTTTGTCCATGAGTTAGTTCATCGTTCAGAATTAACCGCTATCGGTTAGCTGTTCGCTTTCGCTTTGAAAGTGTTCTCCCAACGCCCTGGGACTCGGAGTATGATGAAAAGACTGGCTGATACAGCATATTGGGTCTACGCAGCTGGTGCGACCGGCAGCCTCGCCTTGTCTATCATCGTGATGATGAAACGATTTGGGTGGCAGAATCACTTGCCGACCACCAATATCGGACCGTTTTCCAATACGGAAGCTGCCCTGGTGCTTACAGCACTGACCCTCGCATTTGGTCTGTTTTTTGCCATGCCGCTGCTGCGCAATAAGCACACGCGGCAGGTTGAACTGACCGACCGTGCTGCTGAGCTGGAAGTGGCTGTTGTAACCGATCCGCTGACTGGTTTGTATAACCGGCGCTATTTCGTTGACGCGTTGAACGAGTATTTGACCGAGTTCAAGAAGATCGGCGCACCGTTAGCTTTGTTGACCCTCGATCTCGACCATTTCAAAAACGTCAATGATACCTACGGCCATGACGCAGGTGATATTGTGCTTAAAGAGGTTGCGGCCCGGTTGAAAAAACTGACCCGTGAACATGATATTGTGGCGCGCACAGGCGGTGAAGAATTCTGTATTGTGGCGCCGTTTCCCGAGCCGGTGCAGATCGTTCCCTTTGCCGAGCGCATTTGCCACCTTGTCAGCGATATGCGCATCAATATCGGTGGCGTCACTTTGCGTCCCACCATTTCTATTGGCGTGGTGTCGACATCAGAAGGTATTGGCGATGCCAAGGGGCTGATGAAAAAATCTGATGAGCGGCTCTATGAGGCCAAACGCAAAGGCCGCAACCAGGTCTGCGCCTGAGTTTTAAAACAAGAATAGCCCTCAGCATTTTCCCGGTTGACGAATTTTATCCGTCGGGTCTAAGGTCTCCGTGTAATCAGGAGAGTTGTGACCGATGGTCTTGACGAAAATTCTTGTAGTGGTGGGAAAGCGCGTTGGCATGGTGGTTTAGATCACCGTGAATGCTAGCGCGCGTGAGGCTCCTTCGGGGGCCTTTTTTATTGGTTAAATCAAACTGGAACGAAAAGATGACGGATACATCAAAAAGCAAATCAGGCAGTCGGGAAATGACAGGTGCCGAGATGGTGATTCACGCCTTGAGGGATAATGGTGTGACCGATCTGTTCGGTTATCCGGGTGGGGCGGTGCTTCCCATCTATGATGAACTTCACCAGCAGAGCGATGTTCGCCATGTGCTGGTCCGTCATGAGCAGGGTGCGGGACACGCGGCGGAGGGCTATGCCCGTTCCACCGGTAAGCCGGGAGTTGTGCTGGTGACGTCCGGTCCTGGCGCAACCAACATGGTTACACCGCTTCAGGACGCGCTTATGGATTCTATTCCAATGGTCTGCATCAGCGGGCAGGTGCCGACGCCGCTTATTGGTTCAGACGCTTTTCAGGAATGCGATACTGTGGGAATTACGCGCCCGTGCACCAAGCACAACTGGCTGGTGAAAGATGTCAACGATCTGGCTCGCGTCCTGCATGAGGCTTTCTATGTTGCCATATCTGGCCGGCCGGGGCCGGTTGTTGTCGATGTTCCCAAGGATGTTCAGTTTGCAACCGGCACGTACCATCCGCCGGAGACGATTGAACACAAAAGCTATCGTCCCAGAGTATCGGGTGATCTGAAACAGATCGAGGCCGCGGTTGAGTTGATTTTGAGTGCTAAAAAGCCGGTGCTCTACACGGGTGGCGGTGTTATCAATTCCGGCGATACGGCGACCCAGTTGTTGCGGGAGCTGGTCAAGCTGACCAACCTGCCCATCACGTCCACTTTGATGGGGTTGGGGGCTTATCCTGCAAGTGGTGACAACTGGCTGGGTATGCTGGGCATGCATGGCACTTACGAAGCCAATATGGCGATGCATGATTGTGATGTCATGGTATGTATCGGTGCGCGTTTTGATGACCGCATCACCGGGCGTCTGGATGCATTTTCGCCGGAATCACGCAAAATCCATATCGATATTGACCCTTCTTCAATCAACAAGGTGGTCCATGTTGATGTGCCGATTATTGGAGACGTGGCGCACGTTCTGGAAGACATGGTCCGGCTTTTGCGTGCGAGCTCAACCAAGCCGGATGGCGCTGCGCTGGAAAGCTGGTGGCAGCAGATAAAGCAATGGCGTGGTCGCCAATGCCTGGCTTACAAGCCCAACAATGATGTCATCATGCCGCAATTTGCGATTGAACGTTTGCATGAGCTGACAAAGGATCGTGATACCTACATCACCACTGAAGTCGGGCAGCATCAGATGTGGGCGGCTCAGTTTTACGGGTTTGAGGAGCCTAACCGGTGGATGACATCGGGTGGTCTGGGCACAATGGGTTACGGACTTCCCGCCGCTCTGGGGGTCCAGATCGCACATCCCGATTCACTGGTTATTGATATTGCCGGTGATGCATCCGTTCAGATGACGATGCAGGAAATGTCATGCGCTGTGCAGCATGATGCGCCGATCAAGATCATGATCCTGAACAATGAATATATGGGTATGGTGCGCCAGTGGCAGCAATTGTTGCATGGCAACCGGCTGTCTCACAGCTATACGGAAGCCATGCCGGATTTTGTCAAACTTGCCGAGGCCTATGGCGGAACCGGAATTCGATGCACCAAGCCGTCGCAGCTTGATGATGCGATTATCCAGATGATAGAGACGCCGGGCCCGGTAATTTTTGATTGTTGTGTGGTCACGCTGGCCAATTGTTTCCCCATGATACCGTCGGGAAAAGCGCATAATGAAATGCTTCTGCCAGATGAAGCGACGGATGAAGCGGTTGGGTCGGTGATTGACGAAAAAGGCAAGGCGCTGGTTTGACGTTGATGTTCAGGCAGGACAGCCAGAGTACTGATATGCAGTCCGCTGGTTGCAATAGTGTTTGTTGTTACCAGCGCGTCAGCCCGGCTTTTTGCTTGCGACCCGGTTGCTGGCGGCCCAAATTCTCCAGATTACAAACAAGGTTTTCACCCCATGAATGATACAATCGAAAATCAGGGCCCGCTTATGTCGCCACCGGCCTCGGCTTACTTTATCGCGCCGGACAGTGAGACCATTGTGCAGCACACGCTGTCGGTTCTGGTAGACAATGAGGCAGGGGTTCTGGCGCGGGTGATTGGTCTGTTTTCCGGGCGCGGTTACAACATCGAAAGCCTGACGGTTTCAGAAACCGAGCACGAAAAGCACCTGTCGAGGATTACCATCATCGCCAAGGGAACGCCGAAAGTGCTGGAACAGATCAAGCGCCAGCTTGAGCGGATGGTGCCTGTTCACCGGGTTGTTGATCTAACCCTTGTGGCGATCGAAAAGGGCTACGAAAAACCGCTTGAAAGAGAGCTTGCTCTGGTCAAAGTGCGTGGTGCGGGCGAAAAGCGGGTCGAAGCTATGCGGCTTGCCGATGCATTTCGGGCCCAGGTGATTGATGCATCAACCGAGCACTTTACTTTCGAAATCACGGGGCGTTCTTCTAAAGTGGAACAGTTTATTGCCATCATGCAGCCGCTTGGGCTCGTTGAAGTTTGCCGTACAGGTATCGCGGCACTCAATCGCGGAGAATTGGGAATGTCCATATGAAGTTTGTTCAGTTTTCCTGGTTGATCGCATTAAGCGCGTTTCTGGTCCTGGCTGGCTGTTCAGAAGAGGACGAGTTTTCCGACCTGGCCAGCAAGGTTGAAGAGCGGGTGAAAGATGAAGGTAAAAAGATCGCTGCGCTGAAACTGACCTCCGGCAAGGTGATGGGAGACGAGCGGTTTTCCAAATATTTCAACACCTGTCCGGCACAGCATTTTGGTACAGAAAAATCGACCTCTGTCTCTGTCGTCAAGAATGTTCTGGGTGAAGGCGATGTCGATATGGAGATGTGCCTGGTTGGGTCCGAACTTTGCCTTGCGATGTGTGTTGAAGGCGATGGTGAAGCCTGTCTTTCACTGGCCTATGCTCTTGAAGAAGTTAAAGACCAGATTGGCGGGATCAGCGATCGTATGGCTTATGGGCGGGCTTGTGCGGCAGGCAGCGCTTCCGGTTGCACAAATCGCGGTGGCGGTATCGTAAATGCGCCGATGAAGGATGACCCCATGTCCAATCTCCCTGATGCGCAGAAACATGCCTGTACGTTCGGGCTATTCGATATTGCCTGTTCGAACGATGATGGTTGGGGATGCGTTATGTTGGGAGATGCTCATGCGGAAGGCCAGGGAACAGTGGTCGACTATGCAAAGGCCCGAGAGTATTTCGACAAGGCTTGCGCCGGAGCGGATGAAGATGACGATGCTTGTAATTTTGCCGCGTCACTGAAGAAGGGGCTGCCCGGGAGTGGCAACTGAGCAGGGCGTTACGCGATTCCAGTACCTCTTATTTTTCCGGCTCTGCATTGTGAGGTTTCGCTGACTGCCTGCAAAGCGGACGCCTTGTCTCATTAAATGACATGACCCTCTTAACTATCTGAAATCTAAAGATTCCATATGCCTTTTGAGGCGGTTTCCGTTTCTTGATACCTTTTTTTGGCTTCTTATATGACGTTTGGGAAGTGTGATTTTTCTCACAGATGGTTGCGAGCGCGTTTCCTATCTTAAATCATCAGCTATGGTGAGATTACGAGGGTATTTCGCCAGGTTGCTGAAGAAAAATAGCAGTCGTCGATCGCCCCTGAACGGCTGTTTTAGACCTGTCCTCTTCGTCCGGAGAGGACAGGTCTTTTTTTGCTCACGAAAAATCGACACCGGGATATAGCTGCTGGCCCTTCATTGCCGCAGCTATTGGGTGTAAGACATACTGTCCGTTCATTTTGAAACTTCTTTATGACCAACGCAATTCCAACTTCAATTGACGCAACTCTGGCTCTTCTTGAAGGCGCTGACTATGTGGCTGACCGTTCTCTTGCCACGGTGCTCTATCTGTCTTTGAAAATGCAGCGTCCGCTTTTCCTGGAAGGGGAGGCAGGAGTTGGAAAGACCGAGATTGCCAAGGTTCTGTCTTCCAGTCTGGACAGACCTTTGATCCGGCTGCAGTGCTATGAAGGGCTGGATATTTCATCAGCTGTTTACGAGTGGAACTATGCTGCTCAGATGGTTGATATCCGGATGCGTGAGGCCAGTGGCGATACCAACCGAGACGCCATGGAAGACGATGTGTTTTCGGATCGTTTTTTGATCCGCCGCCCCATACTTCAGGCACTGGAACAGGTGGATGGCCGGGCGCCCGTTCTTCTGATTGATGAACTGGATCGCACCGATGAGGCGTTTGAAGCCTTTCTGCTGGAAATTCTGTCTGACTTTCAGGTCACAATTCCTGAATTGGGCACCATAAAGGCTGCCGAGCCACCGATCGTGATCATTACAACCAACAGAACCCGCGAGATTCACGATGCCCTGAAAAGGCGATGTCTCTATCATTGGGTTGATTATCCTGAAGCGGACCGTGAGCTGGAAATTGTCAGGCGCAAGGTTCCCGGCGCTGGTGCAGTCCTGTCGCAGGAAGTCGTTGGCTATGTGCAGCGGTTGCGTCAGCAGGAGCTGTTTAAAAACCCTGGCATTGCCGAAACACTCGACTGGGCAACCGCCCTGATGGAACTTGATAAGGTTGCGCTTGATCCGCAAGCGATCTCAGACACGCTGGGTGTTGTGTTGAAATATCAGGACGACATTGCGCAGATTCAGGCGAGTGAGAGCGCTGCTATCTTGAAGGAAATCCGGGCGGAAGCCCGCTCCCATGGAGCCAAGGAAGGCGCTGCCGCGTCCGGGGGCTAGTTCGGTGGCTGCGGGAAACGTGCCAAGCGAAGCGGTTGGCGGGCATCTGCCCGAAAACATACTCTATTTCGGACGAGCCCTGCGTGAAGCTGGCCTGCGGCTGGGTCCCTCCAGTGTGGTTGATGCCGTAGCAGCAGTCAGAGCTGCCGGGCTGGGTGATCGTGACGATCTCTACTGGACCCTTCACTGCGTGTTTGTAACCCGCAAGGAAGACCATCCGGTTTTTCATGAAGCCTTCTCGCTCTATTGGCGCTCACGTGACCTGGTGGAGAAGATGATCGCCATGTTTTCTCCCATGGCAGATCCGCGCACGGAGCAGGAAAAGCCGAAAGCGGGACAGTCCAGAGTGGCGGAAGCCCTGTTCAAAAATGCGCGAGAACAGGAGGTGCCGGAACGACCGGAAATCGAGATCGATGCGTCATTCTCCATGAACGCCAAGGAAGTGCTGCACAAAAAGGACTTTGCTCAAATGAGCGCCGCTGAACTGACAGAGGCACGTGCGGAAATAAAAAAACTATACCTGCCGATTGATTTGGTGCACACCCGCCGCTTCCGTCCCTCTTCACAAGGCCGGATAATCGACCCGCGGGCTGTCTTGCGGAAAAGCATGGCAACGGGGGGAGATCTGATCCTGCCGCGATTTCGTGAGCGGCGGCAAATCCAGCCGCCTCTGGTTGTGCTGGCCGATATCTCAGGATCGATGAGTCAATATACCCGGATATTTCTGCATTTTCTTCATGCGCTGACCGACCAGAGAAAACGAGTTCACACCTTCCTGTTTGGAACCCGCCTGACCAACATCACCCGGGCGCTGCGCAATAAAGATCCAGATGAAGCGCTCGATGATGTTTCAGAACAGGTGCCGGACTGGGAAGGTGGCACCCGGATAGGCGAGACCTTTGCGACTTTTAACCGCCTTTGGGGGCGTCGTGTGCTGGGACAGGGTGCTGTGGTTTTGCTGATCACAGACGGTCTGGAAAGAGCTTCCGATGAAACCGGTATCGAGCAGCTTGAAAAAGAGATTGAGCGGCTTCACAAATCCTGTCGCAGGCTCATCTGGCTTAATCCGTTGTTGCGTTTTGACGGGTTTGAACCTCGGGCGGCGGGGGTCCGTGCGATGCTTCCTTATGTTGATGATTTTCGTGCCGTTCATTCTCTCGATTCTCTGGCCAATCTTTGTGACGCTCTGGGTGCCACCAGGCGTTGAACGGGGCAGGCTTTCTCATATATAAAAGATCATGGCTGAATCTCCCGAAATAGACCCGCTCGCGATTGCGCAAACCTGGCAAAAGGATGGTCGAGCGATAGCACTGGCCACGGTGGTTGAGACCTGGGGGTCGGCGCCACGTCCTGTCGGGAGCCATCTTGTCATCGATCAGGAAGGCAATTTTGAAGGCTCCGTTTCCGGGGGCTGTGTGGAAGGTGCCGTTGTATTTGAAGCGGTTGATGCCATCGAATCCGGTAAGCCAAAGATGCTGGAATTTGGTGTTGCAGATGAAACCGCGTGGGAGGTTGGATTGTCCTGCGGTGGCCGAATTCGTGTTTATGTCGAGCCTGTGACAAGCTGATGGACAGCGAACTTCTGCAACGGCTCAATATTGCACGTCAGAGCCGCAAAGCTGTTGCGGTTGTCACGCACCTTGCTGACGGTCAAAAAAGGCTGGTGGTTGAGGACGATATAGCTGGCGATCCGCTGGCTGAACAAATCACACAGCGTCTGCGTTCTGGAAAATCGGGTATCGTCGAAACCGCCGCCGGTGAGATTTTCATACAAATGTATGTACCGCCGCCGAGATTGGTCATTATTGGCGCGGTTCATATTTCCCAGGCGCTCTATCCGATGGCGCAGGCGTGCGGTTTTGATGTTACCATTATTGATCCGCGCACGGCCTTTGCCACGCCGGAGCGTTTTCAAAACGTGGTCTGCCATGCGGAGTGGCCGGAGGAGGTTTTGAAACGACAACCTCTGGATGCTTTTACCGCGCTTGCGGTTGTCACCCATGATCCCAAGATTGATGATTTTCCATTGATGGCCGCACTCGATGCAGGATGTTTTTATGTCGGGGCGCTGGGGGGACGAAAAACCAACGCCAAGCGCGTTGACCGGTTGTCTGCGACCGGTGTTGATGGTGTTGACCTTGATCGGATTTGCGCTCCTATCGGCCTTGATATTGGTGCGGCCAATCCGGCGGAAATCGCGGTTGCCGTTCTCGCCCAGATTGTCGAAGCATTGCGCAAACCCAATGTTGCGCTGGCGTCGGAGCAGGCAGCGTGAAGTTTGGTCCGGTGCCTCTGGACGGGGCCAAAGGCGCCATCCTCGCTCATGCCCTGCAACTACCGGATGGCCGCCTCAAGAAGGGGCATGTTTTGGGAGCTGATGATCTTGCGACAATAGCGGGAACAGGCGTTGATACTCTCATTGTTGCGCGTCTGGAGGCGGATGATGTTGCCGAAAATGACGCTGCCGAGCAAATCGCCCATGCTCTCTGTAAAGCTGCTGGCGATGCTGCCGGTATGCGCACGGAACCGGCATTTACCGGCCGGGTAAATTTCTATGCGACGTGTGATGGAACGCTTTCCGTCTCTCGCGAAACGTTAAACCGCGTCAACCGCATAGACCCTGCGATCACTGTTGCAACATTGGCTGATACGGAGTTCGTGCGTGATGGCAGGATGATTGCCACCGTCAAGATCATTCCGTTTGCCGTCGACAAGGCTTCCCTGCAGGCAGTCCGCGAGGTGCTCGCTGATAGCCAGGGATTTTCCGTCCATGCGGCGCTTCCCTGTAAAGTCGGATTGATAGCGACCATGCTGCCGTCGCTGAAAGCGTCTGTCATGGATAAGACATCGCGTTTGCTGAACGATCGGCTGAAGGTTCTTGGAAGCAGTCTGGTTCGTGAGGAGCGTATTGCTCATGATGAACAGGCGCTCGCTTCCGCATTGACTGCGATGAAGGACGAAGTCGATGTGCTGGTTGTCTTTGGTGCCTCTGCTATCACGGATATTTTGGACGTTATCCCGGCAGGTCTGACTTCAGCGGGAGGGGACGTCGAGCGCTTCGGTATCCCGGTTGATCCGGGAAACCTTCTCATGACGGGGTCGCTTTCCAGAAAGCCGGTTATCGGAGCGCCGGGCTGCGCGCGCAGCCCCGCTGAAAATGGATTTGACTGGGTGTTGCAAAGGGTGGTTTGCGGGTTGCCGGTTGGGGAAGACTATGTTTGCGGTCTGGGGGCCGGTGGTCTTTTGATGGAAATCGAGCGCCCGCAACCCAGAGAGGGCTGATGATGGACAGTGTGCCGATTTGTGGTGTCATTCTGGCAGCCGGACAATCTTCGCGGATGGGTGAAGACAACAAGCTTTGCATGATGTGGCATGACAAACCTCTGGTGCAGCATGTGCTGGATGCTGTGTCGGCCAGCAGGCTCGACCGTTTTTGCGTGATAACGGGTCACGAGGCTGAACGGGTTGAAGCACTTTTACCAAGGGGTTGTGCGACATTCCGCAACAGTGACTATGCCAATGGAATGGCCGGTTCCATTCGTGCCGGAATTTATCGGCTCCAGGGCCGGGCTGCGGTGATGATCCTCCTGGGCGATATGCCCATGGTGGAGAGCAAACATATCGATGAACTGATTTCCGCTTACAGTAGTGCGGCCAGCGAGAAGGCTATTGTGGTTGCAACTGCGGACGGTCAGTGGGGCAACCCGGTTTTGTTCGGGCCATCATATTTCACCGCGCTCAAATTGCTGGAGGGAGACAGCGGTGCCCGCACGCTTATCAAAGCCCATCGTGACCATGTGATCGAAATAGAAATTGGCGAAGCCGCTCAAAGGGATTTTGACACTCCAGAATCATTTGCGGAGTAGTTGGCAACAGGCCCGAATATTTCGATAAAAGCGTCTTTCAACGCGATATCAAGATCTTCAATCGTGACCGGCAGACCCAGATCAACCAGACTGGTTACCCCGTGGCCCTGAACACCGCAGGGAACAATCCCGGAAAAATGGTCCAGATCCGGCTCAACGTTGATTGAGATGCCGTGATAGGAAACCCATTTTTTGAGCCTGATACCAATTGCAGCGATTTTGTCTTCCGCAATCTCTCCTGCTGCGGCCGGTTTTTCAGGCCGTTGTACCCAAACGCCCACCCGGTCTTCGCGGCGTTCACCTTTCACATTAAACCGGTCGAGTGTGTCGATAAGCCACCGTTCCAGTGCGGCAACAAACAGGCGCACATCCTGTTTGCGACGGTTTAGATCGAGCATGACATAGGCCACCCTCTGGCCGGGACCATGATAGGTGTATTGGCCGCCTCTGCGGGTTTCAAAAACAGGAAAACGGTCGGGAGAAACAAGATCGTCTGTCCTGGCGCTGACGCCAGCGGTATAGAGGGGAGGGTGTTCAACCAGCCAGACACATTCGCGTTCACGGCCCTGCGCGATGGCCGCAACACGTGTCTCCATGGTCAAAACGGCTTCGTCATAATCCACAGGCTGGGTCGCAATCCGCCATTCGACAGGGGAACTGTCGGGGTTCGCCTTAAAATCTGCAACCGGGGTGTCGTTCAGTCTGACCATTGAGCCTATGTGGCAAAGCTGTTGACCCGGCACAAGACCCCGGCAGGTGCAGGGCTGACGGTCCTGTCACGGCCCTTCAATAATATCGACACCGTCGACATTTGAGCTTGTGTGGCCCGGCACCTTTTGTTACCACCCCGCGAACCAGTCAAACGACGTGGCAGTGCGGCCGTGGCGGAACTGGTAGACGCGCAGCGTTGAGGTCGCTGTCCCAGAAATGGGGTGGAAGTTCGAGTCTTCTCGACCGCACCAATTTTTCCTTTCAGAATAGATTATTGTTCTGGTCGGCTCTTCCTGGCGAAGAGGCGCCCTTGTTGCGTAGCTCGGTCCATGCGCTCGGCAGATAGGGTATTCCCATCATTCTGTCATCGAATATCATTCTACCTCCGTAAGGCG
>CALHCF010000015.1 GCA_937930635.1 uncultured Rhizobiaceae group bacterium | reverse complement strand
CATGCCGAGCAAGCGGGTGTCGATCTCGGTGGCGCGAAGAAACCGGACCATCGCGCTGTCGCCGGTATCTTTGAGTTGCTCTGACAATTTATTAAGCCTCCACGACTCAAGCGGCGCCACTAGCGGCGGATCACGGGAAAGAGAAAGACCGGGCCCCTGTTTTCCCGGCCCGCTGGCGAAAATACTACCGTTTAACTACTGCGAAGATACCGGTCTCCAGCCGTTTAAAACAAGCGCTGTGCGAACCCGCTCGCACAGCGCTTTTTTACAAGCTGACTAGCAGCCGTCTACACCGTCCATTGCACCTTCACAGGCTTTGGCCTTTTCGATCCAGCCAGCGTCAATCACCGCACTGACGTTGCTTTTGGTGATCGGAGTAGGCTCGAGCAGGATAGACACTACTTCAACACCGCGCTTGCCACCGGAAAAAGGTGCCGTGTTGGGCACGTCTGACATGGACTTGCCATCGGCCAGCATTAGTGCTGCTTCTGCAGCAACTTTGCCCAGTGCGCGTGAGTCTTTCCATACCGATACCAGTTGTGTGCCACGTGCAACGCGATTGATCGCTGCCAGGTCACCATCCTGGCCGGTGACCGGAACGTTGCCCGCCATACCCTGGGCTTCCAGTGCGGCGACAACGCCACCTGCCATGCCGTCATTCTCAGAGATGACAGCGTCGATGTTGTTGTTTTGCGATGTCAGGCATTGCTCCATGTTCTTTTGAGCGTTCTCGGGCTTCCAGCCATCGGTGAAAGTTTCACAGACGTTTTTGATCGCGCCGCTGTCGATGCTCGGCTGCAGCACTTCCATGATACCTTCGAACAGGAAGGTGGCATTCGGATCGCCCTGGTCGCCCTTGATGAACGCGAAGTTACCTTCGGTTTTGCCCTGCTCGAGCATGGTTTTGGCCATCAGTCGGCCGACACCGACGTTATCAAATGTGATGTAGAGAGAATCGGGGTGCTCGATCTGTACGTCGTAGGCAATCATTGGAATGCCTTCAGCTGATGCCTGCTCAACCGCCGGCAAAATCGCCTCCGAGTCGAAAGGTACGATCATCAGAACGTCGGCGCCCTGTGAAATCAGCGACTCGATGTCAGTCAGCTGCTTGCCCGCAGAACCCTGCGCATCGGCAGAGATGTATTTGTCGCCATTGGCTTCGACAATCTCTTTAATAACCGCCTCGTCGCGCTTCCAGCGCTCTTCCTGGAAAACTTTCCAAGAAACGCCAATGGTCTTGCCAGCGGCAAAAGCACTGCCTGCAAAAGATGCTGAAAGCAGCGCGGCACCCATAAGGGCAACTGTTAGTTTTTTCATAAATATCCTCCCGATGCGCTGTGTTAGCGCGAACTCTATCGGCCACAAGGCCTCTCTCCCATCAACGGTGAGAACTCGATTAATGGCGCAGGCCACCAGACATGTCAACTTAAACCTAAATCGATTTAAAACACCCTCGCCTGCTGTTGTCGTCTCTCGTAAACTGGCATAGAAAGTGGGGCCGCTCCCCTTGCGGATACGAAAAATATCGGAACAGTGCCAGTTGAGTAAGATCGCAAAAAAAGCCATCTACAGGTCGGTCTCAGTGATTGCCGGCCTCCTTGCACTGGGCGTGGTCACAACCGCTGCCCAGGAAGAAACTGTTTCCGATCCAAGCGGTGCCATTGGCCAGATTGCAAAACTGCCGGAAGGTGTTCTGACGCGCCCGGAGCTGAAAAAACTCATCAACGCCGGTGAAAAACTTTTCAAAACAAAATTCACAATCGATGATGGTGCCGGAAGGCCAGGTGCCACACAGGCCATCATCCCCACCAAGGCACGTCACCGTTCCGATAACGCCTTCAAGCGGCTGCCCGGTCCCGATGCAGCGGCCTGTTCCTCCTGCCACAACGACCCGGTGGTTGGCGGTGCCGGAGATTTTGTAACCAACGTTTTTGTATCGGAAGGGTTTTCGAACGCAGATTTTGATACGAGCGACCCGCAATTCTCCAACGAACGGGGCACCAATCATTTATTCGGTGCGGGACTGCTGGAACTGCTGGCACGCGAAATGACCAGCGACCTTCACGCTTTGCGCAAAGAAGCCCTTGAGAAAGCCGCAACCAGCAATGAGGCCGTACGTGTTGACCTCGTCACCAAGGGCGTCTCGTTTGGACGCTTGACCGCATTGCCAGACGGGTTGGTAGATCTGCGTGAGTTATCAGGTGTCGACACAGACCTCGTCATCCGGCCTTTTAGTCAAAAAGGGGTCATGACCTCCCTGCGCCAATTCACCATCAATGCGTTGAATCATCATCACGGAATGCAGCCCAGCGAGCGCTTCGGCAAACGCTGGACCGCATCGGACGATTTTGACGAAGACGGGAAGACCAACGAACTTGGAGCTGCGGATATTTCTGCGCTGGTCGCCTGGCAGGCCACCCTGCCGATCCCACAGCAAACGGGCACCAACGATTTGGCGCAGGCAGGCAAGAGACTGCTTGGCGAATTTGGCTGCACGAACTGCCACATCGAAGCGCTGCCGCTTCGCTCTCTCTTATTTTCAGACCCTGGCCCCCTGGACGCATCGGGTACCCTCAACACATCACAGGTGAGCAATCCCGGCATATACGACATTGCTTTGCTGGACTGGGCAAAGACACTTGAGAAAAACGCCAAAGGCGAATTTCTGGTTCCTCTGTTTGGCGATCTGAAACGCCACAAGATGACCGACCGGTCCGTCAATGCACTGGGCAACGAACTTTTATCTCAGCGTTTTGTCGGGCGTGACATTTTCATGACCTCGGAACTCTGGGGCATCGGCTCAACCGCGCCCTATGGACACCGCAACGATTTCTCGACCCTGGATCAGATCATTCTGGCCCATGGCGGCGATGCGCGAAAAGCACGCGACTCCTACAAGGACGCAACACGCGAAGATCGCAGGGCGCTAATTGCCTATCTCAAAACACTGGTGATTAAGCCATGAGAAAACTCGCCGCAGGCGCTCTGATCGCAGCAGTTTTCTGTACCCCGATAGCGTCGGCTAATGGCGTGTTCACCTCCGATATCCCTTCGATGCACGAAGAGGCTGAAGCAGCAGGTATCATACAGTCTTATGAAGGACCCTGGGAATTTTTTGTCGGTGGCGGAGCAGCCAGTTTTGATTGCAATGGCGACCGGATGCCAGACCTCTTTATCGCAGGGGGAACGGCACCCGCAAAGCTTTACGTCAATCGCTCACGAGCAGGAGGCGCCCTGGAGTTTGAGGAAAAAAGTCACGGGCTCACACAACGTGACGCAACAAAAGTTCTGGGGGCCTATCCGCTCAATATCGACAATGATGATCATACTGATCTCGTCGTCTTGCGACTTGGAGAAAACCTGCTTTTGAAGGGCCTTGGAGATTGCCGCTTTGAAAAGGCAAACCGGGTCTTTTCCTTCGATGGTGGCCGGGCCTGGTCGACCGGATTTGCGGCGAATTGGGAAAAAGGGAACGCGTTTCCAACCATGGCCTTCGGCAATTACGTGGACCGAAGCGCACCCGGCACACCATGGGGAACTTGTGAACCCAATGTTCTCAACCGCCCTGCCAATAGCAGTAAAACTGTCCCAAACTATCAGGAACAACTCCCCCTGGAACCCGGTCATTGTTCGCTGTCGCTGCTGTTTACCGACTGGAACAAGTCCGGCGAACCTGCATTGCGTATCACCAATGATCGTCAATATTATCGGGGTGGTCAGGAACAGCTGTGGCGCATTCGTCCATCCGCGCCGCCGCGTCAATATTCCCGTTCTCAAGGCTGGAAAAACCTGCGTATCTGGGGGATGGGCATCGCTGAAGCCGACCTTGATCAGGACGGTCTGCCGGAATACGCGCTCTCATCGATGGGCGACACAATGTTGCAAACGCTCGACCCAGATGCCGATTCTGATCGTCCCACCTATCGCGATGCAGCCTTTGAAAAGCAGATGACGGCACACCGGCCCTATACGGGCACGGATCTGAAACCGTCAACCGGGTGGCACACACAGTTTTCTGACATCAATAACGATACGCGGCTCGACCTCTTCATCGCCAAGGGAAACGTCGAATCCATGCCTGACTTTGCGGCCTTTGATCCTGATAACCTGCTGATGGGAGGCTTTGATGGGAAGTTCCACGAGAAGGGCAAGGAAGCCGGCATCGCGCTGAATAGGCGCGGACGCGGGGCCGTGGTCACGGATTTCAATGCAGACGGTATGCTTGATCTTCTTGTTGTTAACCGCAAGAGCAATGTCAGTCTGTTTCGCAATCTTGGTGTGAAGACATCCTGGGGACACCGCCCCATGGGGAACTGGCTTGCGATCGAACTCAACAACGGAAAGGTCAACCGAAGTGCGGTCGGCGCGAAGATCACGGTAAAGACCGGGAATCTAACCCAATCGCGCATGGTGCAGATTGGCGGCGGCCACGCTTCAGGTCAAACCGGCTTCATCCATTTTGGCCTTGGTGTCGCTGAACGGGCCACCATCCGCGTGCAATGGCCCGATGGCGACTGGAGCCATGCCTATCGTGTTTTTGCCAACAAGTTTGTGCAAATTCCACGCGGCAAACCGGACGCACTTTACTGGTACCCCCGATAAAGACAAAGGCACTACCGCGTTAGTTCCTTCATGGCATCGCCGATACCGGACAAGGTCAGCGGGAACATACGATCCGTGAAAATTTCCTTAATCATCGCAGTCGACTGGGTGTAGCGCCACCCCTTTTCCGGCACGGGATTCAGCCAGACTGTTGAGGGCCATTGATCCGTGACACGGCGCAACCAGGCCTCTCCGCTTTCAGGGTTCCAGTGCTCTACTGAACCACCAGGATAGACAACCTCGTAAGGGCTCATGGCGGCATCACCGACAAAAATGCATTTGTAAGTCGGGCCAAAGGTTCGCAACACGTCCCAGGTCGACATCTGCTCACCGTGGCGACGACGATTATCCTTCCATACCCCCTCATAGAGGCAGTTGTGGAAGTAGAAAAAGTCCATGTGTTTGAATTCGGCCTTGGCTGCAGAAAACAATTCCTCCACCACGCGAATGTGCCCGTCCATCGAACCGCCTACATCGAGAAACAAAAGCAGTTTGACCGCATTGCGGCGCTCGGGCCGGGTTTTCACATCGAGATAGCCATTTTCAGCCGTGGAGCGGATTGTGCCATTGAGGTCGAATTCATCAGCCTCCCCCTCCCGCGCCCAACGACGCAAACGTTTCAGGGCGACCTTGATGTTGCGTGTTCCCAACTCAACATTATCATCGAAATTACGAAATTCGCGCTTGTCCCAGACCTTGACCGCCGAACGGTTGCGACCCTCCTTCTGGCCGATACGAACACCCTCGGGATTGTAACCATAAGCACCGAAAGGAGACGTTCCGGCAGTGCCGATCCATTTCGAACCACCCTGGTGACGCTTCTCCTGTTCTTCGAGACGCTTCTTCAGCGTCTCCATCAGTTTTTCCCAGCCGCCAAGGGCTTCGATCTCTTTCTTTTCTTCCTCGGTCAGATGTTTCTCTGCCATTTTGCGCAGCCATTCTTCCGGCAGAACCTGCTCCTCAACGCCTTCAGTGCCGGAGACAGCTTCAAGGCCCTTGAAAACCTCAGCAAACACGCGGTCAAATTTATCGATGTTGCGCTCATCTTTCACCAGCGCAGAGCGGGCGAGAAAGTAGAATTCCTCCACATCCCACATTGCGACACCCTTCTCCATCGCCTCAAGGAGCGTAAGATACTCGCGCAAAGAAACCGGCACCTTGGCTTCTTTCAGGCCATAAAACAGATTGGTGAACATGGGTGAACTCTATTTGCCAATTTCCGCCAGATCAAATGGTGTTGTCTGATAGATCTGATTGATCCAGTTGCCAAACAGCAGATGGGCATGGCTGCGCCAACGGTTCTGGGGTGGCATTTGGGGGTCGTCAGCAGGAAAATAGTTTTCCGGCATCCCGATGGCGGAGCCTGCCTCCAAATCCCGAAAATACTCCTCACCAAGCGATGTCGAGTCATACTCAATATGGTTGAAAATATGAAGACGCTTGCCTTCTTTCTCGGAGATCAGGCATGGGCCGGTCACATCGCTTTCCATCAGCAGTTCAAGACCGGCGTGTTTTTCAATATCGGCGGTTTTCACTTCGGTCCATCTGGAGACCGGGATTGAAAAATCATCGGAGAAACCGGCCAGATAAGGTGACCGGGGATTGAGATTTCTGTGCCGGTAGACACCGAAAGCTTTTTCATCAAGCTGATATTTTGGAATACCATGAAAGTGGTAGACCGCAGCCATGGCACCCCAGCAGATATTGAATGTGGAAAGCACGTTGGTGCGGGTCCATTCAAATATCTCCTGCAATTCGCTCCAATAGGTGACATCCTCAAAGGCCAGATTCTCAATAGGGGCGCCGGTTATTATGAAACCGTCAAATTTCTGATCGCGAACTTCCTGCCATTTGCGGTAAAAGGAAATCAGATGCTCTTCCGCAGTGTTACGCGACTTATGCTCCGACATGCGCACGAGTGTCATCTCCACCTGCAAAGGTGTTGCGCCCAGCAGGCGAGCAATTTGTGTTTCGGTACGGATTTTGTTGGGCATCAGATTCAATAACCCGATCCGTAAGGGCCTGATATCCTGTCGGGCTGCCGTCTGTTCGAACATGACATTCACACCCTCAGCATCAAGAATGGCACGGGCAGGCAGCTTGTCTGGAATACGGATGGGCATAATGGAACTCGTCAATTGTGTTTGGGCATAAAAAAACCGGAGGCGAAATCGCATCCGGTTCGTCCTGTCTCAACAGAGGCGGCCCTTTAGCGACTTCTTTAACGTGGCTGCAAGCCGACCGGCCAAATCACCACACAGAGATAATAGCGACCACGCTTGCAGGGGTCAATCGAGACCAAAGAGCGATAGTGTCTCAGTTTGAAATTTCTTTTTCACGTTTCTTATAAGGCCCACGTTTCATAGGTGCTGGCGCATATGGCATGGTCAGACAGACCGAGTACGCGATACGTTTGATGTCTTGTTCCGCTTCGCGATGCGGGTGCGCGAACACACCCATGGTCAGTCAAACGATGCGGCGCTCTCGGCCGCCTCACGCGCAATGGATCTGAGAACATACTTGAGCCGCACCCTGTCAGCCATCGCGAACTACAGGCGTCGACGGCAGCAAGGCAAAGCAGTCTCAACGTCAAGGGCAGAGGGCCTTGTAAATGAGATCGCCAATGTGCGCATGGGAAAGAAACAACGCATGAGGTGGTCCCCAAGAGGCGCGCACCGTGTTGCGGTTGTCAGGGCTGCCGTTTTGGATGGGAAGCTGTCACCAGGGCTGCTTAGGACGGCATAGACCCCAAGGTTTTTCCACTCCCCTTAGAGTTCGTTTGCCCACTCTTCACTATAAAGCGGCCCAAGGCTCGCGATTGACTGGACCTCTCCATTGGCAATATTGTGCACCGGAAGTCCTTCAATGAGCGCCGCTTTGTTTTCTCCGCGCTCGAACGTCAAAACGCCGTTGCCATCACGGGAATCGCGGTGTCGAGCGGGCCATGACTTGATGGTGCCGATAGAAGAAACAATCGGCTTGGCTAAATCGTTGCGAACAAAAAAGGCGTTTACTCCGTTCGAGTTTGTTCCAACAAAGGTGAAGCCTTTTTCTTTTGCCAGGCTCTTCATTGCCTCAAGTGATGCACCAAAATATTGCCCGGAATGATGCGCTTTCAACCGCTCGAACGAGGGTTCATAGGGCGTGGTAATCTCGTGCACATCGCCAAATACACCGTTGAATTCCAGAATCAGGATTGCTGGCTTGACGCAATCGATAGCCTTCATCACCCAGTAATCGTTTCCGTCAATATCCACTGATAAAATGCCCAGTTCACCCGCGAATCCGTTTTGTGTGATCAGCTCATTAATGTTCTCGGCGGTGACAAACGCTTCAACAGCCAGCAAGTCATGCATCCAGTAAAGGGTTTCGGCTTGCACATGCTGCATATTCGCTGCTGTGCCATCCATTATGAGCCCCTTCCAACCGCGATTCCGCAACAGAAAACGCGTATTCGCCTCACCAAAATTTTCAACGCCAAATTCCACAAAAGTGCGGCTGATGCCAGGAAGTTTCTGGACCAACCACTCGATAATACCATCTTCGCCCCACTGCGAGTGAACACGAAATTCAACGTCAGCCAGAGTGTCAATTTTGTTTATTGTCTTCAGTTGACGCGCTGCAATCTGGCCAGACAGATATAGGTTGCGCTCGAAGACATCCCGGGACAGCGCAAAAATATGCCCTTGCGAGTTGAGTACATGGTCTAGTTTCGACGTAATTTTTGCGGTGAGACGTTCAAGCATTCTTCACGCTCGGGCTCTCGCCCTGCTCCGGCTGATTTAACTGGGCAGGCCTTTAACATGCCCAATAAGGTCTCGCCAGTTCCCCCTACAAGTTTTCGCGTCGCCTCACGGATACACCCAGATTTCCGTGATGAAAGGGGGTTGTCACACTGCGTATCAGTTCAAAGTGAGCGCAACAGTATCCGCTTTGGGGAGCAAAGTGCTCCAAGGTTCTTCCGCTTCGCTCATCATATCAACTTGCAAGCCAAGATCTTGCGCTATCCCTTCCAAACGTCGCCTGGCCTGCCACGCTTGCTCTCCGCCCTGATTGCCACGCAAAGGTTCCAGTTCATCGGGATCATGCTGGAGATCGAAAAGCTGCAGATGCTGGCATGAACCGGCATGCTCAGTCGTTCTGCACTGGGGAGGTGTTTTCAATTTATAACGCTGATCGGCTACCATCCAGTTGCCGACGAAGACTGATTGAGTGACGAAAGAATGGATTGCGCCCTGCCCAGGCTGAAAAAGCGGATATAGCGATTTTGCATAGGCGCGTGGATCGGAATGGCCTACGGCCTGCAGTATCGTTGGATAGAGATCCGTCATCTGGGCAATGCGCCGTTCGCGACCACCTTGCACCATTCCCGGCCAGCGCATCATGAACGGAATGCCGACGCCGCGCTCAGATACATCTGATTTCTCGCCACCCACAAAACCGCTACCACCATTGTCGCTGGCGACGATGAGAAGCGTATTGTCATATTCGCCGGATGCTTTGAGGTCATCAATTATCTGTTCGATAATCTTGTCAGTGTAGCGCACCATCGAGCGCAATTTTTCAACCTTGCTGAGCGGTTTGGAACCATCCGACAGGTCGATGACAGGATCGTGGACCAGATTGAGCCAAAGTTGGCAGAACCAAGGAGCGTCCCCCTGGGAACTGCGCTGCATGAAGGAGCGGGCGGAAGCGGCTGCAACGTCATCGACAAAAACATCATCGGGTAGAACTTGGGTTTTCCCAGGCGCTTCGCTGGACGTCCATTCGGAGCCATAATAGACGCGCTCTTTGTTATCTCGATAGTTGGAATTGTACGAAATTCCCCATTCATCAAGGCCGGAAGTGACGACATGTGTCGGGGTCCGGTTTTCCGGTAGGGCAAGATGCCATTTGCCAAACGCTCCGCGACGGTACCCGGCAAGTTTCGAGTAGATCAAGTTTTGTGGCAAACGGTCAAAACGTGGGTCGATGGCATCAATTGGATTCGAAGCATAGCGGTGCGTCTGGCCGTGTATCTCGAACAGCTTGCGTCCCGTAACAGCCTCAAATCGAGTGCCCCAACAGATGGGCGTTGAGCGCATCGTATCGAACACGCGTGTGTGACCATCTTCAGCCAAGGCTGTCATGGCCGGGGCATGGACCGAGCCATGAGGAAGTTGCTCTGAGCCGTGTTGCGGATAAAACGGCAGGCCCTCGCGGCCCACATCATCCAACATAATAAAGAGAATATTGGGTCGCACCTGCGGAGTGCGACGCATTGAGTTGGACATTTGTGGTAAGGCCAGTGTTGAGGTGCCAAGGGCCGCAATCTTGAGAAAATTTCTTCTGTTCAACACAAAAATCCTCGTTTTTCGTCATTGTCACTCGCGGTTTCACGAGAGCCACATTTTCGGCGAAAAACTCAGGACAGGGAGCCGACGTCCTTTGGCTCACTTTCCAGAATGATGGTTAACAAATAGTTAACGGGCCATCACACGCAGCTTGTTGTTTTCGCACCGGGCAGTTGCTCTCCCTATCTGGCAGCAGTTCGACACTTGAACGGAGTGAGGGCCTGCTCAAATCCGTGTGCAGGCAGCCTCCTCGCCTTTAGGTTGTATTACACCTATAAGTTGTATTTGTAAATAGCTTCAATCTCGATGCTTTTGCTTTTTTGAAGGCACGATTGCTGAGCAAACCTCGTGGGGAAGTATGCAGGGTGCAAAGTGCGAGTGCAGCAATTCTCTCTCACGTTAATATTAAGTATCGTAAATTGACCAGGTAACATTGCTTGCAAGAGCCCGTTGTGTAACAAATGTA
Source organism: uncultured Rhizobiaceae group bacterium (assembly GCA_937930635.1). Classification (GTDB taxonomy): domain Bacteria; phylum Pseudomonadota; class Alphaproteobacteria; order Rhizobiales; family Rhizobiaceae; genus Pseudahrensia. Next base: position 119,617 of record CALHCF010000015.1, on the reverse strand, counting down.
TGGGGGCTTTTGATGTACCGTTGGATTGTATTCGACAGTACATAATTGGGCTGGAAGCAAATTGGAATATTTCTCAAATCGTGGATTTGTCTCGACGCTGTTTGCGTTGGGATCTTTGCCGTTGTCTGGCTGTGTAGCTGACGGCTTATCCGCGTCCAGCTCCGGCAACAAACCGGTTCAGCCGAACAAAAGGGAGATTGTTGTGGCGGATACCACCAACAAGACAGGCCGCTTGGGCGTTATTGAGGACGGGGCTGAATGTCCGCGTGTCCGGTTTGACGACGGTTCGGTCTTTTCTTTGGAGAAATACCCCGGACAGCGTTCACGCCTGAAACCGGGAACGCGTGTGCGGGTCAGCGGCAACCCCCTTGGGCCAAGCGCTATTTCGCGGTGCCAGCAAGGCCGAGCATTCATCGCCACAGCGATTGATATTTTATAACAAAATTCGAGTTGAAACAGACAGGGAAGCCTTTGGGCTCTCATGTCGTGTTGAATAGGGAAAGCAGGACATGACTGATATAAACATTGACCACGATGATCTACACGATGACTTAACAGCAAATGATGTTTCTGACGGATACATCATCGAGGCAAATTCGAGCACGAATTCCGATGATGCTAATTCCGATGATGCTAATTCCGATGACGGCGTCCAAGAGATTACCGGGCCTGCCTTTGAGGACGAAAGCACAGAAGAGTCGTCGCTCCCAGAGCAGGAATCCTTCGACAGCTCTTCCGGCATTTTGTCCACGGCTTCCACGCACAGTTCAGACTTTGGCGACCTTGATAGTGCCTCCACTGGTTTGATTGGCGATGCCCAGCCCGATGCCATCGAACCGTCAAATGGTTTGAGCGGACAAGATGGCACCGCCAATCCTAAACCTGTTTTGCAAGACGCGGGCACCGGTGTTCCGCCGACAACCCCTCAGGTTGACTTGATCCCAGGTGACGATACGACCACTGCCACCATTTCAATTGGGCAAACGATCGTCAGCGATCTGGATGTAAATGGTGATCGCGACTGGTTCCGCATCGATGTCGTAGCGGGCCAGCGGTTGCAGATCGATGTAGGCGATTCCGGCGGTTCCACCGTTGACACCTTTCTGCGGCTTTACGATGCGAACTCAAACCTCCTCACAACCAACGATGACGGTGGGCCGGGCTTGGATTCGCAACTCATCGTTACAGCTCCGACAACCGGCACCTATTATATCAGCGTCGGCGCATTTAATGACGCAAGTAACGGTGAATATACGCTGTCCGTTTCCGAACCGCCACCAGCTCCGGATCTTGAGGGGTCCCAATGGCACTTGCCGTTGCTTGGTGACATGGAGGCCATCTGGGCCGACTACACTGGAACGGATGTCAATGTTGGCATCTATGATGACGGTGTGCAATTGACGCACTTCGATCTGGCGCCAAACTACAATGCAAGCCTCGAAGTTAGTGTTGGCGGCGTCGTACAAGCCGGTGATGCGCAGGACAACGGTGGCGTAAGAGACATTGCACACGGCACAGCCGTGGCAGGGCTAATCGCATCTGCGGACAATGGCGAGGGCACCGTCGGTATTGCCTATAACAGCACACTTACTGGAGTTGGCATTTTCGACGGCCCAGCTAACATAAACGGTGACTATAACGGTTTTCTAGAAGCAGCTGGCCAATCAACGAATTTTGACCTCATCAACCATTCTTGGGGTCGCTTCCCCGGGTTTTTCCAGTCGTCCATCACCAGTGACCAACAACTGACCGACATCTGGGAAGATTCCTTAGTCAACGGTCGCGATGGTCTCGGCACCATTCACATAAAATCGGCCGGCAATGACAATGCCAACAATAACGGCGCATCCAGCTACGATGCCTCCCGCGCGACCATCACTGTTGGTGGCTATGGCAGCGACAACGAGGTGTATGACAATTCTAGCCATGGCGCGACGCTGCTCGTGAGCGCACCGACACTGGGTTCAACCACCAATCCTGGAGCCCCAGGCAACCTCGCTCTTGTCACCACAGACATGATTGGAGCGGACGGGTATACCAGCGACGACTTCGCCAACACAACCAACGGCTTCAGCGGCACTTCAGGTTCCGCGCCCATCGTCTCCGGCGTCGTCGCGCTGATGCTAGATGCTAATGAGGGGCTCGGCTGGCGCGATGTGTCCAACATCATTTCGCTTTCGGCGACAGAGGTTGGCTCCGCATTGACCGGCAATTTTGACGGCAATGAAAATTATTCATGGCGCTACAACGGGGCGACCGATTGGAACGGTGGTGGTCGTCACTATTCCGAAGATTTTGGCTACGGCGCGATCAATGCCTACAACGCCGTTCGCATGGCCGAAGTCTGGAACTTGTTCAACGAGGCGCAGACCAGCGCCAACGAGTTCGCTCTTGAAGGATTACCAACGAGCGGGAATGGAAATCTTGTCGACAACGGGGTTACTAATTTTACCCATACCTTCATCGGGTTCACAGGCCATCTGGTCGAATATATCAACGTCAATGTCGACATCACGCATGGCGACATGAACCAACTGACGATCACTCTGGTATCCCCCTCAGGTATCCGAACCGACCTGTTCAGGGGCGATGTCAGCGGAAGCCAGACCAACTGGACTTGGGAGTTCGGTGCGAACGGTTTCCGCGGTGAAGAAGTGGCCGGCCAATGGACCATTGAAATTCTTGACGGAGCAATCGGTTTGACCGGTTCGGCTGATGTTACATTCGATTTCTATACATCCGACCCCAGCGCTGGCGCAGATAACGATGACGTCCATCACCTGACCAGCGAGTTTTCCAACGCGGTCGCTGATGATAATTCGCGGCGCGTGATTGCCGATACCGATGGTGGCACAGACTGGATAAACGCTGCTGCCCTTGCCGGACGGACCATTATAGATCTACGAGGTGCCACGAACAGTTCCTTCGTGGATGGACTTTTCGCAACGATCAGCGGTGTTGAAAATGCTGTGACCGGCGACGGAAATGACGATATTTTCGGCACCGGTCTGCGCAATGAATTGCACGGTATGCGCGGCGACGACGAACTGTATGGGTTCGGTGGTGCAGACATACTTTTCGGCGGCGCTGGCAATGATGAATTGTACGGTGGCACAGCAAACGACACACTCAACGGCGGCGCGGGAGCAGATTTCCTCTCCGGTGGTGCTGGCAATGATGACATGGCCAGTTATATCGGTGCGAGCACCGGCATGCGTATCGATTTGTTCCTAACGGGGCAAAGCACTGGCGATGCAGCTGGTGATATCTATGCCTCAGTCGAAAATATTCTCGGATCTGGCCACAATGATGTGATCCTTGGTCTTGCTAATGCCAACGACCTGTTTGGCCACACTGGCAATGACCGATTAATCGGTCGCGGTGGTGATGATCGTCTTTTTGGCGGTACTGGTGACGATACGCTCATCGGTGGTCTTGGAGCAGACGTTCTGAACGGCGGACCGGGCAACGACACAGCATCATACGAGTTTGCAACAGCCGGCGTTCGCGCTGATCTGATCTCCTTTGGTGGCAATTTGGGCGAAGCGGCTGGTGACAGTTATTTCGGCATTGAAAACCTGATCGGCACCAGTGGCGTTGACACTCTATTGGGCGACAATGGCGTGAACATTCTGCGCGGTCTGTCCAGCAACGATCGGCTGATTGGCCGGGATGGCGCTGACCGTCTGTTTGGCGACAACGGTAATGATGCGCTTAACGGAGGTCTTGGCGCGGACTTTCTAAACGGTGGCGCAGGCTCGGATACAGCGGCCTATGATTTTGCTGCAGCTGGTCTTCGGGTAGACATGATCTTTACCGGGAATAACCTTGGCGAAGCAGCAGGCGACCAATATGTGTCCATCGAGAACCTGTCTGGCTCCAGCAACCGGGATGTACTGCTGGGTAACCATGCAGCCAACGCAATCAATGGTGGCGGCGGTAACGACCTGCTCTTCGGGCGCGGCGGCAACGACATCATGCGTGGCGGCAATGGCGCTGATGAAATCCACGGCGGCGGCAACGATGATCGAATTTACGGCGGTAGTGGCGCTGACCGGCTTTACGGCGAAGGCGGTGAAGACACGTTCTTCTTTGAGAACAATTGGGGCTCGGATCGCATCTTCGCTTTTGAAGATAACGTCGACACGATCGATTTCTCAATGGTTGCTGGGATCACGTCTCTTTCCGACCTCTCTTTCTCTGCGGGTGCGGGCTTTACCTTGATCGACTATTCATCAGGAACCGGCTGGACTGGCACGATCCAAGTGGATGGCGTTACGGAAGCACAGCTTACCAACGACTTCGTCTTCGTGTAGAGCAGTCGCAAACAACAAGATCAATCGCCGCGTCTGGTTTTAAACCGGTCCGCGGCGATTTTGTTTCTCTTGATCATCGCGCAATCGTTGTTACGGCGTATATCCAAAATAGGTCATTGGCTCTGCGAAGCGTTCATTCAGAATCGAAATTGTCTCAGGCTTGAGCTTGCGTGCATGATCGCCCGGCGAGACCTGCCGCACATGCTGGGTATGATCTTCGACAGACGGCACAATATCGTGTCGCGCTGCAATTTCGGCACGAATTTCCGGACCAACATTCCAGCCAAAATGAGTGCAGATATCTGCGACCCACTGCGCCTTCTCGAAGACAATATCCTCGTACCGGAAAATAGCGATGTCTTGATCGCGGCAAAGGTCGCAAAACGCATTATAGGCATCAGCTGACGCGCCAGCTTCAAGAACAAACTCATCGATCGCTGTGGCCTTGGCTGTCGTACGGGATGTTGCACGCTCCTGTGTGTCTTTTTCTGAATTCGTTGGCTCAGGGTGACTAAAGACAAGAGAAAAATAGAGAGAAGTCAACATATCTCGCGGATCACGCACGAGGAGCATTTTTCGGGCGCTTGGCATGATTGGGATATCGAATGGCGGCAGAGTTCGAAATCCGCCATAACAATAGCCTTCTGGCAAAAATGTCTTCGATGTTTCCGGTGGAATATCGTTGTCTGCAACACCTTCGTTGAAAAATGCTTCCATGATGGAAACGTAGGTGAGATTTACATGGGGGGCCAGGTCTCGCAGCACCCGATCCAGCAACACTGACCCGGCCTTGGGCATCGACAACGCCAACACGCTTGAAGACGGGTTTTGAGGCGCCGGAGGCAGTTCAAAAACTACCCGGCGATTTGCCCCAGATCCATACATGACCGAAGGAAGTGACATAGCGAAATCCTCAAATTTCCTCGTGCCGAACAGGCAGACTTTGGAAGCTAAGATAAAGCGATAACTGAACACTTGAGATTTGAACAGCACCTAAGCTCACCGAAGAGGCGGCGTGAGAAGTTTCAGCAGTGATCATGGGCCGAACGGTTTCAAGCAACCCTTGTAGTCGACGTTACGGCATTATATGCAATGATGAAGTCATGTCGCTTTTCAAAGTTCTCTTAGAAGATTTGTCTCACGTTTCCAGCCTGAAATCCGCTCGTAGAGCCACCGGCGTTCCCACAACGACCATTGGTGACCTCGATGCTTCTCTAAAGTCTTGGAAACTTTGGAACTTGCTGGCGTGGAACGATCTCAATCGGCAATATGGTCGCTCACTATTGGGCTTGCTTTGGGTACCCCTGTTCACCGCCCTCTTCATTGGTGCCTTCACGCTCATTTTTTCGATCTTGAATGGTGAACCACCCAACACGTTCGCGCTCTATGTAGCGAGCGGATACATTATATGGATTTTCATGTCGGAATCGCTGGTGGAAGGCGCAGGCATGTTTTCCCAAAGCCGTGCCATGCTGCTGAATTCACTCATTCCCCGCAGCCTGCCTGTTTTTCGTCTCATTCAACGAAATGTTTTGCGACTTTGCCTCAATCTCACGGTTTTGGTCGGCGTATTTGTTGTGTTTTTCATGCCAGTCAACGCATCAATGTTGCTGGCGTTGGTTGGTCTTGTTGTCATTGTTGTGACAACGTTTTTTGCAGCATTTTCCTGTGCGATCCTTGGCGCGCGCTTTGAAGATTTGCGTCTTGTCATTTCCATCGGCATGCGGCTTCTGTTTTTCCTCACCCCCATTATGTGGAAATCAGAAAGAATGGGGGCCTACCAAAAGTTCCTCATTTTCAATCCGTTTGGCCATTATATCGAACTGGTGCGCGCGCCGCTTGAAGGCCGTGCCATTCCTGACGTTACGCTTATGGTCGTGGCGGGATGTAGTATTCTCGCGGGCCTGGTTGCGGTTGCATTGTTCTCATCTGCACGCCCAAAACTGGTTCACTGGGTATGACAGACTTCTCCTCCCAACAAACGGCCAAGCTGCAACTGGAAAATCTGAGGCTGGATCTTGCCAGTGCTACAGACGCATCTGCGGCGGGCGCTGACCGTCGATTTATAACGACACCGAGCGGCAATACATCCTTTCGCGTCTTGGATGATATTTCTTTCACCGCACAGTCTGGCGACCGGATTGCATTTATTGGTCGAAACGGGGCCGGAAAAACCACCCTGCTCCGCGCCATCGGTGGTATCTATTCGCCAACCGGGGGAACGGTGCATCGATGTGGTCGCATGCGCGTGTTGCTCAATCCCGGCCTGGGGCTGGAGCCCGAAATTTCCGGCATGGGAAATATTCGAGTTCTTGGTCTATTGAACGGAATGACGGATCACGAAATCGAAACTGCGATGCCAGCAATCCTGGATTTTGCTGATCTTGGTGAATTCCTGAAAATCCCCGTAAAAAATTATTCTGCCGGTATGCGGATGCGCCTGATTTATGCAGTAGTGACAAGCGGAACTCCTGACATACTCCTGCTTGATGAAGTCATCGGTGTCGGTGACAAGGCATTTGTAAACAAGGCCAACGAGCGGCGGGAAACATTCATGAGTGGTGCCGAAATTTTACTTGTGGCATCGCACGCCGAAGGCATCATCAAGCGCTTTTGCAACCGCGTTGTTTGGCTTGACGAGGGTCGAATTATTGAAGACAGCAACGACGTGGTGGGTACGTTACGAGCGTATAATGACTTCGTTTCCACATAAGGCTTCGGGTTGAGTTCATGACGTCACAAACGCGTATCAGTGTTGTTATGCCTTGCCTCAATGCAGCCGGAACAATTCAAAAGTCCATTCTGTCGGCTTCCAATCAATCAACGCCACCCTTTGAAATTATTGTCGCTGACGGCGGTTCAACAGATGGTACGCGTGAAGATGTCGAGCAGATGAAGGGGGTTCGACTTCTTGGTGGCACTGATGACGGCATGTACGAGGGGCTGAACCGCGCCATTGACGCGGCGCGGGGTGACTACATCATTTTGCTCAACGCAGATGACAGCTTGCCTTCGGACACGCTTCGCCGGTATTCGCAAGCGATTGACACCAATCCATCGCTCGACATCTGCACCGGCAGCGCCCTCTTTCAAGGTGATCTGGAACTGTTGGTCAATCCAGAGTCAAAAATGACGCCCGCCTCGACCTTGCATGGCATCCCCTGTATGAACTCGCGATTGTTTAGGCGTTCCATTTTCGACCAAACGAAGTTTGAGCAGGGTTGGGGAATGGCCGCAGACAGGGTGTTCATCCACGATTTGTCGCGACGTTCCCTGCATCGAATGTGCATTGACGTCACCACATACATATATCAGGCCCATTCGGGTTCTATGAGTCTGGATCAGAGTTCTACAACGCGCACCAAAGTACGAAGCGCTGAGCTTTCCATCGCAAAGCGTCTCCGTCAGCGTTCGCAAGGTTGTGAACCGAGCTACCAGCGTGAATTAGACGCATTTCTGCTGGCCCAAACCATCAAGTCAGGCAAAATTGGCGCGTTGCTGATGGGACATAAAAACGGCCTGTCAATCAGCCGTTCAGCAACCCTGTTTCCACGAACTGTTTGGCGGTGGTTTTCTAATCGAGGCCGGATGTGCGGCTGGTAATTCAAAGCTTCTTGCTTACTCAATCACAGAATGAGCGATCTAGGCTGGTGAAGGACGCAACCACTTTTCCAGCCGCACCATTGTCGACGTGGCGACTTCTTGTGTTCGGCCTGTTGAACCTGTCTCCACATAAAGTCGCAGCTCAGGTGCATTGCCTGACGGTCGCACGTGCACCACTTCACCGTTAGAAAAAGTAAATCGCATTCCGTCCGAAACATCGACGGTAAATGGTCCCGCCATATCGGCAAAAAATACGTCCGCCTCACCGCCTTCAAGTAGACGCCCGGCAAAGTGCTTCGAAGTTTCCAAAGGAATCTCACGCAAGCAGGTAGAGGACATGCTGCGTTTCGGCAGCATGTCTCGAAGCTTAGCAAGTGATCCATTCGCCTCATCCCGCGCCAACGCAATGGCGGCCAAAATGGGAAGAATAGCATCGCGTGTTGGTAAACGTTGAAGCAGTGTGCCCGCCAGATCGACATCGCTTTGAACAAGAAAGCCACCATTCGCTTCAAATCCCATCACTCGGGAATTTCTTGTGGTGGAGTCAACATCATCGGCTCTAAGTTTCATCTCTTCCAGGACGTAGGGAGAACCAACGCGCGTGCGCGCAATTGCGGCAAACCAGCCAACTGTTTCAACCGACGAAATAGACGTGGTGGGAGTCACAACGCAGGACGCGCCAAGATAGCGGCTCGCCAGAATGCCGAGCTCATCACCTCGAAAATACAGACCGTTTTCATCTGACAGAAGCGGCCTATCGCCATCGCCGTCTGTAGTGACCAGCGCATCAAGCTTGTGTTCGCTGACCCAAAGGGCACACTGGCGCATATCCGCATCGGAAATAGCCTCTGTATCGATAGGGACAAAAGTATCACTACGGGCTAACGTGACGACATTGGTTCCAAGAGCTGACAAAATATCGGCCGTGAGATCTCTCCCAACTGCCGAGTGCTGATAAAGACCAATGCGTTTCCCCTGAAGCAGTCCGGAGAAATGGTCTGTAACGCGCGAAGTGTAGATTGCTTCAACCTGCTTTTGAGCAGACGGCCGCTCAGGCGCTGACATTGGCTTGCATTGGTCATGGTGCACAATGGAGCAGTTTAATATTGCTGTCTCATCATCCTTGGTGATCTCTCCAACCGTTGTATAAAACTTGATCCCGTTTCGGTCGAATGGAATGTGACTTCCGGTCACCATGATTGCCGCTCCACCCTGTTGCTGAGCCGCAAGCGCCAGAGCGGGAGTTGGTACTGAACCACAATCCACCGCGACGAACCCCAACGTTTCAATGGCTTCCATAACAACCTGGGCTATGCCCATAGATGAGGGCCGTAAGTCGCGACCAACGAATATGGATTGACCCGTATGACCTGCCAATCCAGCCGTCAAATAGGCCCGCACTGCTGCATCTACGAGATGTGGTTCAAGATCATCTACAAGGCCACGTAGACCGCTTGTACCGAACTTGACGGACCGATCTTCAAGTATTTTGGAGAGGGTAGTCTTCATGCTGGACGACCTTGCGAAGCATCCTGCAAAGCCTCAATCAAACGCGGACCAGTCGCGCGCATCTGCGCGAGAGCACCCGCTATATGGTAGAATGTGCTGGCAGGCGATGGTCCCTGTTCGAACGATCCATCCGCCCGCATGCTGTCGTACCAAAGGCCGTCAATTGGCGTATCCAAATACTGGGCCATAACCTTCAAAGCCAAGACGGCATCATCGCGATAATGCACCGCGCTCTCTCCGTCAGTCATGTCGACAAGGTATAGGCTGGCTTTGACGCGTTCCAATTGCGACCAGAACCGGTACTGAGGCGCATATTCATTGGTTTTTGTGTTGACCGAAAGCGGCACAGCGCCTGTCTGCGGATGCACTTTGTCCAGTCCGGTGTCGTGAAGTGCTTTTGCGACCTCAACAGCTCTCTCATCGCCGGATAATGCGGACCATCGGGCCAGCAACCAAGCCCATTCAAATTGATGCCCGGGGTCGAGAATATCACCGGCACTGTCTGTCCGTCGCGACCAGTCCTCCTCAAAAAACTCGCGAATGCAGGGATCATTTTCGGCAAAGAGAACATCGACCGCGAGATCGGCAATCTCCTGACACTTGCTCTTCCAATATCCGTCAGGATCGTCTCTTTCCAACCATTCCAAGCAGGCCTCAAAGAGATGCATCATCGGGTTTGCTGCTTTTGGATATTCTCCCGCCTCGCTCAATTGAGACACCCCATTTTTGCCGCCCGCAAAATGGCTTGTAATCGTGTCCATCAGCGTTCTTGCACGCTGTTGTGCTTGCAAAGTCTCAAAGAGGCTTTCTGGAATATTCGCCAGAGCGAGCAAACGAAAAGTCTGGTCATACACTAGCTTGGAGGAATCGAGCGCTCCACCGTTTGAAGCTACCAAAGTTACATACAAACCATCAGGACCAGCATAAGTGCTATCAGCTGACTCAAGCGCGCGTTCCAAGAGAGGTTGCCACGGGCCTTGCCACCCTTGGCGCGCGGCGGCACCCAAGACTGTGTTTTGGCGACCCTGCACTCTTGCACGAACCGGAGAGTGAGTTGGGCTGCCATCCTGCTCAATAGACTCGCGCCACAGGCCTGTCGTGTGGTCGATCCCAAGCGTCGTCCAAACAGGAAGCGCCGTGACGGGAAGCCAGGTCCGCATTTTATGAAGGAATGATGTTACATCGAAACCAGGGCCGACCCATTTACTTTCTTCCTGGCGACCCCGCTTTGAAAGTTCATTGACTACGTTTTTGACGCTCTGCGCAGCGTTTAGATTTACAACCAGAATTGCGTCCGGTTCAACAATAACACCGACATCCTTAAGCTCAGAACAAACGACAATCTGCCGATCATCTGAATGAACAAGACACCCGTGACAGGCGTTCAAAATCGCATCGCCACGGATCGCATTGCCATCGCTATCTCTAGGCAAGCTATCACGGACCGCATCCCATGCACCCAGATCAGACCAGTTTAAATCACTCGGCAAGACCTCGGCCAAGGCCGTTTTTTCCATGATCGCATAGTCGATCGAAATGCGTGGCATCGTTAGGAATCTTTCACCCATTGCCAACCCATTATCCAGCACCAAAGCATCATCGAGCACTGTTTCGGCAAGGGCGTATATTTTGGGGGCGTGTTCGGCAAACTCGGAAAGCATCGTGGCTGTGGTCGCGATGAAGTTTCCGGAATTCCACAAATAGCCGTTGCGAATATAATCTGTGGCCGTCTCTGTATCCGGTTTTTCCTTAAAATCCATCACGGGTTTCACGCGCGTCTGATCATCCTTCTTTCGCAGACTGCTTTGCGATTGTTCACCCGGCTGGATGTAGCCATAGGCAGAACTCGCATGGCTGGGCTTGATACCAAGCAATACGATGGACCCGTCCTGTGCAGCACGAGCAGCATGATCAATGTCGTCGACAAAATGCGCGCAGTCCGGAACGTAATGATCGGCTGCCAGCAAGACCACGGTTGCTTGTTTTTGCGAGCGGTCAATTTGCATAACGGCGCACGCCACAGCTGGAGCGGAATCCCTTCCCTCCGGCTCTAACAACAAGCGGTAGGACATTCCCATATCACTCAATTGCGCGCGCACAACCGCTTCATATCGGGCGCTAGTCACGATTGTCAGGCTTTGAAAACCGTCGAGATCACGACATCGTTCTGCTGTGAGTTGGAAGAGCGAACGCCCGTCGAACATTGGAGCAAATTGTTTTGGGCGTTCATGCCGCGATCTTGGCCACAGTCGGGATCCAACACCTCCACACATGATGATTGGGAAAATACGCATTCTTTGGCCAACGTGATTCTATGTATCGCAACAACGGTTGTTAGTCCGCTTGGTGACACCGATATGCCCCGAGGCAACTTCGTGGCTTCTCATTGTATTTCTAAATTGCTGTTCAAGGTGAGAACGTCAAGTGAATTGCAAGAATTCGAGACTGACGAGGCCATTTTGTCTGGATTAGCTATGTGACACTCTCCGCGCCACTTCACCAACACCGACGGCTCCCAAAGCCTCCTTGTTCTCAATTCCAGTGCCGGAGAACTTGGCGTGGTTGACCTCGGGTGACCTGAGACCCGTTTCTTCATCCATTTTTGCGTAGAATTCGTCCCTTATTAGGAGACGAATAAATGAGACAATCACGGTTCAGCGACGAACAGATTATTGGGATGATTAATGAGCAGGAAGCTGGGAAGCCGACTGCAGAGGTTGCAACAACAATAGCAGCAATCGTCATTTGGTGGATTTAGAGAGTCCAGAGCCTAATCAGCGGCTGCGGACCGCTTCCATTTAATAATCCGTATAACTTTTTTCTTCGACGATATTTGACCCAAGAAAAATATTGATCTCTTTTTTGAGCGCTGCACGCTCATCGTTAGTCTTGTAAATACTGCGTGCAGCCTTTTCAAATGCAGCATCAAACTGCTTGTTACGTTCGAAATCGCGGATTTCGTCCTCAAGATCCCAAATTCTTTCGTTGACGGCTTTTAGATCACTTGAAAGCCGGGAGAGCTCATCCGTCGCGGGAAGTTTCTTTTCAGAGATGTCAGAAAGAAATCCCAGCTCCGTGCGCACATTTTCGAGCTTCTCAGCATCCTCAATTCGTTCCGATTTAATTTGAAGGATGGTGATTTTGTCGATCAATTCACCAGGGGCAATTGGGACCAACAATTCTACAAGGGGCATTTTCGTTTCCATTTGGGTTTTATCCGTAGACCGGACCTTTTGTAGCAAAGGCCCCATGCATGGGTAAGGACGTTTTGAATGTGGGCATCAAATTACAGCGAGCGTTTGGCACCGAGATCTTGCTGCACCATCATAGTGACAAGCTCTTCAAACCCTACTTTTGGTTCCCAACCCAGAAGTTCTTTGGCCTTGGTCGGATCTCCCAAAAGCAAGTCGACTTCGGTCGGACGATAGTAACGCGGATCGACCCGCACCCGAACTTCGCCGGTAGCGGCATCCTTTCCGATTTCGTCTTCATCTTTGCCGGACCACTCGATGGTGACGTCGATGGCTGCAAAAGCGTGCTCGACGAATTCCCGCACGGAATGCGTTTCGCCGGTCGCCAGAACAAAATCTTCCGGTTTGTCATGCTGCAACATTAGCCACATGCCTTCGACATAGTCTTTTGCGAACCCCCAATCACGCTTGGCATCCATGTTACCGAGATAAAGCGTATCAAGCTTACCCAGATGAATGTCAGCCACAGCGCGGGTGATTTTGCGCGTCACAAACGTTTCACCACGGGTTGGGCCTTCGTGGTTGAAGAGAATGCCGTTGCAGGCAAACATGTTGTACCCTTCGCGGTAGTTTACTGTGATCCAGTAGGCATAGAGCTTCGCTGCCGCATAGGGACTACGGGGATAAAACGGCGTGGTTTCTTTCTGAGGCGTTTCCTGCACAAGGCCATACAATTCGGAAGTCGATGCCTGATAGAAACGGCAGCGGTCTTCCATTTTCAAAATGCGGATGGCTTCCAGCAGGCGCAAGGTGCCCAACGCATCTGAATTAGCAGTATATTCGGGGGTCTCGAAACTAACTGCCACGTGGCTTTGGGCCGCAAGGTTGTATATCTCTGCCGGCTTCGTTTCCTGCACAATGCGGATCAGATTGGATGAGTCGGTCAAGTCACCATAATGCAGCGTAAATCCGTTCGTTGAGATATGTGGATCTTCATACATGTGGTCGATGCGACTTGTGTTGAGCGACGAAGACCGACGCTTGACGCCGTGTACGTCATAGCCCTTGGCCAAGAGAAATTCAGCGAGGTATGCTCCGTCCTGTCCGGTAACCCCTGTAATGAGTGCAACTGGTTTATCGGCCAAGTTTCAGTTCCTTAGGTCCACGGCGGGTGCCCGCCAAAATATTATGATCATGATTGAGTTTAGTTTATCGCAATATTGAAAGCGTCGCGACCTTGCTGAGGTGCTTCAGCAACGCCACGGCTTGCAGATAACGGAAGTTATTCAAGTGCGCAATGCCAATGTCACCCTATCTGACGCTGAGAATTTCATTGCATAGCCTTAACGTAACGCTTGGCATAATTTTTGCCAGTTTTGCCATCCAAAATCCGAAGACATTCAGCGGCAAAATCGTATTTGCCGTAAACTTGGTGGGCCATAACCGCTAAACGCATAAGTTCACTGCGATCAAGAGCATCCAGACCGTCGAGGTGGCGAACATAAACAGCATCGGACCATAAAAGACGCCCGGCATGAAATGCAGCGTCAGCCGACTGGGCAAATGCCTCATAAGGCATGTGTCCCATGTCACGTAAATCAAGCAAGCCAAAGCCAAAACCGCGCATCGTTTCGTCGATCGTGGCAAAGGTCTGTTCACCTTTGTAAACTTGAGAAAATTCGGCTTCGAGCTGAACGATGAGAGTTTTGGAAAGGGTAGCCGAAGCGTTTTCAATCACGGTTTGCGTCGCGCCCTGCACATCGATCTTAAGAAGATCTATCCCATGCGGCATCCAGTGCACACCATCGAAAATATCGTCTAAGCGATCCGTTTCTACGTTACGGGTTTCCACAGTCTCCAGCGAATCTTTCAGCAAGCCAAATGGCTCTACTAGGCCTTCATTGGAATCCAATAGAGATGAAGTGGGTTGAAACCGGTTAATGTGGAAGAGTGCCTGTTTTCCGTCCCCCACAAACGTAGCATACGTTAAATCACGGTAGGCACTGCCATTGCGGTCCGCATTTTTAATGTTCCCGGATTGGGCATTGTCGTCGAACGGATCAAAACGCACAAGCAAACAATCTTGCTTGTCGATTAGGGGCGCATAAACATCGTTTTCAAATGACAGCGGTTCAGCACCAACATCCACAATCACAAATTCTGTTTCGCCGCGCTTGGCTTCCTTAAAGGCCGGCATTGGCCGCACGTCGCGAAGGTGGTGTCGGAAATCGCGAAAGTCCTGGGACGATTTTTGCTCTTCGCCCGCGCGAGCTATGTCGCGCAGAATGCTGATCATCGGTCTGCCGGCATCAAGTCCGTCACGCACCGTGTTTTCAGTACCAGCGTCCGGGGCCGATCCAAACAGCAGCGAACTGGCGAACGACGCGATTTGCTTGGATGTTGTCTCAAGGCCGGCACTATTCTGCCCGGAATTCTCGCTGACCTGGCGAAGTCGGTTTACTTCGACTTGGAGCTCACCATTATGCTTGGTCATCTCTTCCGGGGCAGTGTTTTGCTGGGCGCGCTCTGCTTGCAACGCCGAATAATTACCGGCCTCCTTTCGCAGGCGTTTTGTTTCAGCTTCCAGCTCCGCGACATGCTTCGTTGCCTCTTTGAGGCCGGCTTCCTGCTGCTCTCGCTCGGCCTGCAATTTTGTCACCAACTTTGCAGACTTCCGCAGGTTCTTATTTTCCTGTTTCAAAGTCGTCGTGAATACCGCCGCCTCTTCAAGTTCCTTCTTCTGGCGCGATGTTTCTGCCTTCAATGCGTCAACCATCGCAGTGGCCTGACGTATACCCTTCTCCTTCGCTCGATTGGTTTTCTCCAACTCGACAAGGGTACTTTTTTGCTCTTCCGCAGTGGTGACGAGGGCTTGAAGAGCCGTTTGCGCGCCGTCGATATCAGCCATCCGGGCCTTCACAGTCGCAAGTTCACCTTGCAACTGCTGAGCAACACGAACAGCTTCTTCTCGATCCTGCTCTGCTGATTGAAGGTTTTTGAATGCCGCTTGCATTTGATCAGCTTGCAAGTTTCGCCTTCGCTGACCCGGGACAAACAATTGGTTTGCCCGGTGACGAACGGTGCGCAACCTCTGCACCTGATGCGGCTTTAGGCGCGCGATCACCGCACGCCGCAAAGCGTGTGGCTTGCGTAATCCCAACAATCTTTGAACCAGGCTGCGACGGGCAGGAATTGGATCGGGTTCAGGATGAGTCTGCCATTCGATCGCTTCGCCAGGTGGTAGATCCGCTGCCGTTGCTTGCACTGCGACCAACGCATCATCGGTCTCCAGAAGAATGTTGAGTAACTGATGGAGGTATAGTTCTTCTCCTGTCGTCTTTTGGGCAGGGTGTTCCCTGCTCACGCCTATCCGGTCAGGGATATGAACGACATCAGCACCCGCCATCGCCATGCGGATCCACAATTCCCAATCCATGGCCCAATACAGGTGATCTTTCAAACATGCGCCCGCGCTCTTCCAAATGCGTGCGGAAAAGACCACCTCGGGTTGGAAGAAGTAATCGCCTTTTTCCCAGGAATTCTGCCAGATTAAATTCTGCGCAAAGCCCAGTGGCGTCGGCTGCAGATAAGGCAGAGCGCTGAAGTGCAAAAGTGTGACGTTATCTGCGTCTTCGGTGGTGCGTTCACACCCTCCAGCCACAAGGTCCGTGCCATGCTCCATAAAAGCCAGTGCAGCACGCCGCAACGCGCCGGGCTTCAGCATATCGTCACTGTTGATCCAAGTGTAGATCTCTCCGGTCGCCAGATCGAAGCCTTTGTTAAGGCCGTCCGATTGGCCGTTATCTTTTTCGATCAAGAGCGTGTCTATTCTGGAACGGTAGCGCTCCAGAATATCTATGCTGCCATCATCCGACACAGCATCCACAACAATATATTCGAGATTTGGATAGTTCTGGTCGAGGACTGACAGCAAACACTCTTCAAGAAAATCCGCCTGATTGTAGCTCACGGTAACAACAGAAATTTTGGGCCATTCTGCATCGGGAATATGAGAGCCGCCGCCATCTGCGGGGTCGAGAAACATCGGCCCTGGATCAGTGAAAACGATGGCATCGTTCATCTCGTAGACGTGACCGTCCCAACGCTGGAGCATTGCGGCGACGGCAGGGGCTTGTTTAGCAACGCAAACAACATGGTGCGGTGCCATGCGCGTTTGTAGCAATCCCACATCCAAGGAATCGCATTCGTCCCCCAACAGAAAGAAACTCGCAGATGCTCTGGTTTTTGGATTCGCGCTGGCGAACCAAGCGACCAACGAATTGGACGACGGCCGCATCCGGTCTCCCAGACCACTCATCGTAACTGTCGTCGAACCCATTCCCGCCGCATGCGTCGACACAACAAATCCACATTCTTGCGCTTGCTGGCGCAACGTAAATTCATCATCACCACTGACACACACTACTGGACCCAGGCCGGGAAACCGCAACGACAGCCAGTCCAGGGCAGCCATCCCTACCTGTTCGGGTACTTTAGCATCGGCGTTTTGAAAAAAATTTGGTGCAAAATAAAATGGCTTTTCATTCAGCGCGCCCTCCAGCTGCACTGCGCGAATATCGAATTCCGGGCGCACCTTGGAAGCAGCGACTTTGTCGTAGGCAGCTGTGCCCGCTTTCAACTTGGCTTCCAATGGTTTCAGTCGGGCGGCAAGCCCTTTTACTTCCGATGCAATGATCTTTCGCGCAAAATCGATTTCGGCTTGTGAATGAACGACAAGGCGTGAAGGATCTTGACGCGCCCACCCGTCAATCGAAAAGACGAAGCTGTTTAGAATACCATTTTCAGTGGATGGCGAGTGTTCAGCGACCATCGGGCACGACCTTTTGAAATTAAGTAGAAGTGGGGCGATGAACCTGAGCGAAGGCCCAGTATTCCCTAACCCGCAACGTAAAATGTATGATCTAAAGCTTCGCAAAAAACAACTGAATTTGATGCAATCAGAAATGGCGTTCAAACAACGTCACAAAGGCACATCATTGGGATTGTCCATGCGCCACTTATTCTGCTAGTGGAGCCTCAACACCCCTTTGTACTGTCAAATTAAACGGTGAATTCATGCACATCAAGCATCGCTCCTTTTGTCGCGCGTGCGGCTCCTCCGCTCTCACGCCCGTCATCGACTTGGGGCTGCAATTTCTCCAAGGGTCTTTTCTGAAAGACGGCGTTCAGATGCCGCCATTTCGAAAGATTCCGACCGAACTGGTGCGTTGTGACGTGTCTGCCGAAGAAGACGCATGCGGCCTTTTGCAACTGGCACACACCATTCCACCGGAAATTCTTTACGCAAACTATTGGTATCGCTCCGGCACCAACCAAACGATGCGCGATCACCTTGGTGAAATAGTATCTTCAGCGAAAGAAATCGTCGGCGACAAAATCAAGCGCGTGCTCGACATCGGTTGCAACGATGGCACTTTGCTGCGCAATTATGATGAAACTGTCGACCGTTGGGGCTTTGACCCTTCCGACATCGCCCAAGAAATTGGACCCGAAATCACCGTCGTGGGGACCGTGTTTCCAAGCACCCAAGGTGCTGCGAAATTAGAAGGCAAGACCTTCGACGTCGTCACCTCAATCGCCATGTTCTATGATCTTGAGGACCCGGTGGACTTTGCCTCCAGCATCAAATCCGTTTTATCACTCGAAGGCGTTTGGGTTTTTGAAATGTCTTATATGCCATTGATGTTGAAGATGAATTCCTTTGATACAATTTGTCACGAACATCTGGAATATTACAGCCTTGCAGTCTTGCAGCACATTACATCATCGGCCGGTCTTCGCATTTTCAAAGTTTCATTGAACGAGATCAACGGGGGGTCAATTCGCTGCTATGCATGCCATGACGATTGCCTGACCTACGATAGCCGCGAAAACGCCAATTACATGCGCCGTTTGCAGGTGAAAGAATTTGAAATGCAACTCGACACGGACATACCCTATCGCGCGTTTCAAGAGCGTATCGAGGGGCTGCGTGATGAGATTGCAGATTTGTTGATCGACATTCGCAAGCGTGGCGAAACCGTGCATGTCTACGGTGCCTCGACCAAAGGTAACGTGCTCCTGCAATGGTACGATATCGACAGCTTCAAAATCGAGTATGCGTCTGACCGCAATCCCGATAAGGATGGAGCGGTAACCTTGGGAACCAACATCAAGGTAATTTCCGAAGAAAAATCGCGTGCGATGAAGCCAGATTATTATCTCGTTTTGCCGTGGCACTTCAAACCAGAATTTTTGGCTCGCGAAGCGGAGACAATTCGCGCTGGCACAAAGATGATCTTCCCTCTACCGGAAATTTCAATCGTCGATGCGGACAATCTTGAAGAGCACATGGCGTCGGCTCATATGAGTGAAAGTTATCTGGAAAACGTTCTGGGTATTTAAGACGCAGTTCAAGATAGTGCCAAATCTAAATGCTGCGGCTTCGACGGTGATCATTGGTTGACGAAAGGTTCGGGATGATGGCTGATCACGGACAAAAAGCACTGATCATTGGAGTCGATGGGCAAGACGGTTCCTACATGGCCGAGTATTTGCTGAGCAAAAAATGCTCAGTGATCGGCGTTGGTCGGCGAGACGCTCCGGTTGTCGGCGAAAATTTCTCTGACATTAAGTACGAGCAGTGCGATGTTCGCGACGCAGGCCGTCTGGGCGATGTACTGAATGAACATCAGCCGGATCGTATCTATCATCTGGCTGCTGTGCACGGGTCTTCCGGCTACATTTACGAGGATGGTTGGCAAGATGCCTTGGCTGTGAACTTGGGCGCAGTCCACATCTGCTTAGAGTACATACGCAAGCATGCCCCTGCAGCCCGTCTTTTGTATGCGAGTTCATTGAAGGCATTTGGATCACCATCACCGAAGCAGATTTCCGAGAACACACCCAAGATATCTGATTGCCTCTATTCGATTACCAAAAATGCCGCTGAAGATCTGATCACCTATTATCGGCGGCAACACGGCGTGCGGGCCAGTTGCCTCTATCTTTTCAATCACGAATCACCGCGTCGCGCGCCAAACTTCTTCCTTCCGCGTGTTACAGCCATGCTCGCTGCCGCGCTGAAGGGCGAAGCCAACGACAACCACCTTGCCTCTCTGGATTTCGCTTGCGACTGGGGATCGGCAAAAGAGTTTATGGAGCTTGGGGCCGCACTGTTGGAGGAGGAACCAAACCAGGATTACGTGATGGCTACAGGTCGAACATGGACCGGATCAGAATTCGTGGAGGCCTTGTTTGGCACTGCCGGTCTGGACTGGAGGCAGCATTTACAAATTAGCAAAACGATCGGCAGCGAACCGGTGCATCTCTACCAAGCAGACATATCCCGCATGAATGCCGTTTTGGGGCGTGGCCCTGAGGTCGGTGTACTGGATGTGGCCCGCTGGATATTGCGTGAAAATCACGGCATCGATCTGGAAAAGAACATCTGATGAAAAACCTGTCGGATTAGCATCAAAACAAGAGAGACGGGTAATGAGAATTTTGCTTGGACATTTGGCATCCAATGGGGATTGCCTTTACGCCACAACCATCGCGAGGCAAATCAAGGCGGACTATCCGGGCTGCCATCTCACATGGGCGATATCGTCGTTGTGCCGCAACGTCATCGACAACAATCCCGATGTCGACGCGGTGTGGGAAGTCGAGATGCCTGATTGGTCTGACATGACCACATGTTGGAACCGGTTCGAACAAGAGGCTTGGCGCCGCGTAGGTCAGGGTGATTTTGACCGGGCGTTTATGACACAGATTTCACCAGCGCGTTTCCATGCCTATGATGGAACAATACGCCCTTCAATTTTGCGTTGTTACCCCGGCCCCATAACAGTGCCCGTTGAAACCGTCATTGAATTGTCGAGCGATGAAATCGACAATGTCGAGCGGTGGGTCGAAAACGCCGCGCTGGCTGATTTTGAAAACGTTGTCCTGTTTGAATGTTCGTCGAAATCCGGTCAGTCTTTTGTGACCCCTGAATTTGCGGTTGAGGTTGCGACCAAAATCCTGGCAGGTTCGTCGAACACTGCAGTCGCTCTATCGACGCACTTGCCTGTCGATAGTGATACCCCCAACATTATTCATGCAGGTGCATTGTCGATGCGCGAAACCGCCCGACTGACCCATTACGCCGACCTTTTTGTCGGTTGCGGTAGTGGACTGACTGTCGTTGCCACCAGCAGTGCCGCCAAAGAGCAATTGCCGAATATTCAGATCTTGAGTGAGAATACATCAGTCTACGCATCCTTCCTGCATGATTTCGAACACTTCGGAAAACCTGCCGATCACTTTATAGAAATTACCCACCCTGACGCTGGGCATATCGCAGCAGCCGCGCTTTCTGTGTTGAAGAAAGGTGTCGTCACGTCGCGCAAGCGGTATCACAAGCCCATCCCCCTCAATTTTGATTGGTACTGTCAATTGATCGAAAGCCAGCTGGTGCAACAGCGACTTTATCTTGATGCGGCATCATCCTTAAACGCAACAATGGAACGCTACGGCAAGGTTCCCCAACTTGTCGCTTTTGCCAAAGTGCACGTTGAACCGTTTCTAGATCTCGATCCGGCAGCCGCTTTTGCTCATCGGCGCGAGCCTGCTGATGCACTCCGTGAATGGTTGAAATGACGAAAGCCAGGCGTTGGCTTGATCGATGTTAAGTGTCTAAAGCACCACCAGCAAATTTTCGTTTAAGGGTCATTTTTTCTCGACTTATTCCCGCACGTAATCGTGGTGGCATCCTTGCGTTCAAACCCAATGCAAGGATGTCTATCAATGGAACGCACTCCAAATCTTAACTTACCCTATATTATGGCGTCACAGGCTCAAAAGCATGTGACGCACAACGAAGCCATTCGTGGACTTGATGCTATCGTGCATCCAGGTGCTGAAAGTCGTCAGGTTTTGGTTCCACCGTCTAATCCCACCGATGGCGTAAGATACATTATTCCCGTCGATACTGATGCAGAAGCAGCATGGGGCGGTTCGAGTAACACGATTGCTGTGTGGCAGGACGGTGCCTGGGCGTATTATCAACCCCGCCAGGGATGGACCGCTCACATTGCGGATGAGAATGTTTTGCTTGTCTACAATGACAACGAATGGCAGCCATTGGCAGACTTCCAAAGGGACCCTACCGTGGAAATATGGGGGATTAATGCGACCGCCGATACAAACAATCGGCTCACTTTGTCGGCCCCGGCATCTTTGTTTACCGCAGAAAATGACGATCATCGACTTTCGATAAACAAGTCCGACATTCCGGACACGGCCAGCATTTTGTTGCAAACGGGATATTCAACCCGGTTCGAGTTGGGTCTAACCGGAGATGACGATTTTAAGATCCGCTCCAGCACCGATGGCATCAATTTCGAAGACGCAATGGTGATTGATCAAACCACCGGCAATGTGCGACTGCCACGCACTGTCACCGCCAAGCTGGGCGGAAACTCGGTAGGCAGTGAGCAAATTGCGAGCGGGACCGTTTATCCTTTGACGCAATTTAACGTCACGACTGATACGTTGTTCGACAGCACCTTTTCAGCCGGCATACTCACCATCGGATCAGTTGATGCGGGCATGTGGTCACTTGAATTTCAAAGCAACATTGCCGGGCCACCCGCATTGAAAGGCGTATACATTCGCCGTAACGGAGCCGCGCTTGCAATCATGCAATTTGACGCGATGAATGGTGCGAACGTTTTGAAAGCGGTGACAACAGCTCAACTCGAAGCTGGAGACCGGATCGATTTCTCCATCTACCAATCTACTGGCGCTAATCAGGTTCCTGGGGGAGCAACCAGGTTTTTTGCCTACCGGGTGGGCAACTAACCCGAATAAAACAGTTTGCGATTGGTGGTTAGGCTTCCGGGGTGTAGTTGAAGGCTTTCATCTCGATAGCCAATGCTTCTTCAATGAATGCGATTGTTTCGGCTTTTAGCTTTTTGCGGAAATTGCCGGGGTGCACTTGCCGGACGTGGGCCTCGGGCTGTTCAGCGTCGGGCATCACATCCCAGTGTTTGGCAATCTTGGCACAGTGATTTTCCGGGATCTGCCAATTAAAATGTTCGCAGATGTCTGAAACCCATTTGACCTTATCATAAATGATATCTTCATACCGAAACACCTTCGTGTCGGGACGGCGTTTAAGAAAATCTACATATCCCGACATGCGCAGCTTATACATTTTTGTCATTCTACGGGCGTAGTCATCAATGTCCATTTCTGCAGCGGCTGTGGCAGCCGGGTTAGCCAACCCTCCGCCTCGGCTTGGATGACTTTTTAGCGCGGAGAAATATAATGAAACGATCATGTCGCGCGGGTCGCGGACCAACAGAATGGCTGGAGCCGTATCGGAGATCGGAATTTCGAACTGGGTGGGATAGTAGCGGAAGCCACCATAGCAAACCCCTTTTTCGAAAAAGAGATTGGAAGTTTCGGCGGGAATATCCGGCTCGATAACGCCCGAACTGAAGTAACTTTCCATGACAGAAACATAGTTGATCGGGACTTGCTCACAAAGCATTCGCACTATTCCGTCGAGAAGAACCGATCCGGCCTTTGGTAACGAAAGAGCGAGTACACTTGGAGAGTCAGAGATCTTGGCGATACGTTCTGGATAAAGCGAGATTTTCCCATCCTCGCTCCGCTCAATAATCTGATCATTCATAATCGTTCTCTTACTTTTCCAGAACCGAATTTTAGACAGCGCTAACATGCGACACTTTCATTAGAAATAGTCCGCCACGTTAGCCGCGGATCATATTGTCTTCTATATTTTTACAAAACCACGCATACATGAGCCTCAATCCTTCTTCGAGACTGGTATTTGAAGACCATCCCTGCGCTTCGATTTTGGAAACGTCGAGCAATTTGCGCGGCGTGCCATCAGGTTTTGATGCGTCATATTCAAGAGTTCCCTCGAAGCCCACAACCTTGCAAATTTTTGCAGCGACTTCTGCGATCGTTACATCTTCGCCAGTACCAACATTAATATGCTGCTCTCCGTCATAATGGCTTGCGAGGAAAACAACCGCATCGGCCAGATCATCCACGTACAGAAATTCGCGTCGCACTTTCCCTGATCCCCATACGGTCATTGAAGATGCATTGGCGAGCTTTGCCTCGTGCGCCTTGCGCATGAGGGCTGGAATAACGTGCGCAAAATCGAGGTTGAAATTATCGCCAGGACCATAAAGATTGGTTGGCATTACTGAAATGTAGCGTCGGCCATATTGCTCACGATAGGCTTGAACCAACTTAATTCCTGCAATTTTGGCGATTGCATACCATTGATTGGTCGGCTCCAACGGTCCCGTCAGAAGCGCATCTTCAGACATCGGCTGTTCGGCCATCTTTGGATAGATGCAGCTTGAACCGAGAAAAACGACCTTTTCAACATCGTTACGGTGAGACGCTTCAATGATATTCGATTCAATCGCTATGTTGTCGTATAAAAACTCAGCAGGGCGCGTCGAATTTGCAAAAATGCCACCAACGGTCGCTGCAGCGACAAATACTGCATCGGGCTTATGCTTTTTAAAAAAATCGAACACTTCAGATTGGTTCCGAAGATCCAATTGTTGACGGCCAGCTGTCGTCAAAGTCACATCGCCGCGGCTCTCCAACTGACGAACAATAGCCGAGCCAACCATTCCACGGTGCCCGGTAACAAAAACCTTTTTTCCACCAAGGTCGTACGACAATTGTCGAGAGTTCATCGCTAAATTTGCCCTTCAGATGTTGCACAAGGACGCTGTCCAAGCTTCGGCTTCCATGTCCAACCGCGGTGTGCTGACGAGCAGTTCGCCAAGGCAATCTCAGCGTCATCATCGCTTAAACTGGCCAATAAACCATTGGTATTGAAGTTTCAAGGTGCGATCTGTTTCGGTAGTATCTCAGTTTGAATTATAAATCTGTCGGCCCGTTTCCGCTCCAATCCGGCGGTGCCAGCAAGGCCATATCCATCATCAGTTTCTGATACGCCCAAACGTCCATATACCCGTCACTATCGACAGGAACGAAAGAGGTGGTGCCGGAAAAGGCCAACGCCACCGCCCTACTGTGTTTAGTTCGGTCAAGCCATCCTGGCGGTGATCAGCCCCATCTGACTGGTCCATCCTATTGTTGAGTAAAAGGAGGACTGAACTGCTCCCCTTGTTTGGACCACCCGGCTGATTACTTTCCGGGGGTTTGGGCTCAAGGTGGCAAGGCCAGTTGTGAGCCGATCATCAGCCTTGTCGGTTTACTCATGCTGTTGACCGGGTTCTTCAGGAAATCAATGGAAGAAATAGTCCAGCTCGAAAGAAGCACTGACTGTATTTTTATGGCTCATTTGGCCTTTCTGAAAGAAAATTCCAAGACAAAACCGCTCGTTGGGCGCTCTATGAGAAATATCACAGACTATACAAATTCAGTGGTTCATTGTTCCATCGGCCGATGCTTTTAGTTTTTAATTTTGGCGAACTCAGGATTAGTAATTTTCCTGAGAAGCACCAGTACGGCCTGAATTTGCGGGGGCGCTAACTCTTCTTGGAAAGGAAGAACGATGAGCAATAACCCCCACGGACTTTCAAAATACGATGCCCTGGTACGTGAATGTGCGCGCGAAGATGCACACCGCGCGCCTTTGCCACAGGTGTTCGGGCGCATCGCACACCGCAATCCGATCACCGGGAAGATGCTGCACGGTAAGCCGCTGGATGCCGCAACGGTGATCAAGGCATTCACCCACGCACTCGACTCCATGGAAGACAAGACCGACAAGAATGAGAGCAAGGTTGCGGCGGGCATGACCTTTCTTGGTCAGTTTATTGACCATGACATCACGCTGGATGCCACCAGTGCAATCGGCAGGCGTATTGACCCACGCTCGATCCGCAATGTGCGCACACCGGCGCTGGACCTCGATTGCGTCTATGGCGACGGCATGGAGGCATCGCCGCACATGTACCATCCCGATCACAAGGGCTTCCTGCTTTTTGGAAATTCCCACAACGAGCACGATCTCGCCCGCAACAGCCATGGTACGGCTTTGATCGGTGATCTTCGCAACGATGAAAACGGGATTGTGAGCCAGCTTCAGGGTGCGTTTGTCGCACTGCACAATATCTGCATGTCAGGCGCCATGAACGACAGCGACGCCAACTCGATCATGAATGGTATCCGGTCAGATGCCATGAAAAATCACGTATCAGACAAAGCGGAACGATTTGAAGCTGCCCGTCGGGCTGTTCGAATGCACTACCAGTGGATCATTCTCAATGAATTCCTGCCCGCCTTTGTCGATGCAAAAGTGCTCAAGGAAGTGCATCACAAACTCAGCCATGGCGAATTGCCAGCGCCGTTTAAACCGGATTCGCCAATCATGCCGATCGAGTTTTCCGGTGCGGCCTATCGGTTCGGACATGCCACAGTTCGCAACAATTATACCATCAACCGGGATGTCGGCTCGATCGGTCTGTTCGACGAAGGCTTCAAAGGTTTCATGAAGCGTGACAGGAAATTCAACGTTCAATTTGACTGCCTGTTCGATACACCGGGTAAGAACACTTTCGACAAAACCAGGCCAATTGGCCGTAAGCTGCCATCGTCAATCTTCAGCTTGCCGTTTGTGGAGGACGGCATTGAGATTGACGGGCACCACCTTCCCCTCAAGGATGCGAAGAAACTGCCGCACCGCAATGTCTTCCGTGACCGGTTCGCACTGGAAATTGCATCAGGCCAGCAGATCGCCCGAAAGATGGGCATAGCTGAAATTCCTGCTCCCAAGGAACTGACTGCCCACGGCATTACCAAGACCCCTTTGTGGTATTACTGCCTGCAGGAAGCTGAAAAACACAGTGGCAAACTTGGTCCGGTCGGGGGCACCATTGTCGCAACGACTATTTTGCGGCTGCTCTACCTTGATGATGAATCCATCGTCTGTTCAGCTCATGATTTTGAACCATGGGAAGCACTGGGAGCCAAGGACGGGAAATATTCCATTGGCCACCTGCTCGCTTTCGTCGAGAAAAACCGCGATGGAGTGGACAACCGTAAGGATCTGTTTGAACCACACTCTGCTTAAACCACACTAAGACAAACAAAAATTGTCCCAGCCGCCGTCACGGCTGGCTGGGGCATTTTCCTGCGACATCAGTGCCGGTTTTCGCTCACGGCGCATAAGCACCAAAACGTTCTTGCCCGCCTTCCCCCATCAGTAAAAACTGAACCGCCGGTGAGTCAGCCCCCCTGCCGTCGTGCCATAAAGGCCAGACGTTCAAACAGGTGTACGTCCTGCTCGTTTTTCAACAATGCGCCATGCAGTTTTGGCAAAGCATTTGTGGCTTTCTCACGCAGGGTTTCTGGATCAATATCATCGGCAACCAGCAGACGTATCCAGTCAAGTGCTTCCGATGTACTGGGTTTTTTCTTCAGGCCCGGCGTCTCGCGGATCTCGTAAAACTGCGTCAGTGCCTCACGCACAAGTCTCTGTTTTATTCCCGGATAATGAACATCGATAATCTTCGTCAGCACATCCGCTTCCGGAAAGCTGATATAGTGAAAAAAGCAGCGGCGCAGGAAGGCGTCCGGCAACTCTTTTTCGTTGTTAGAGGTGATGATGACGATGGGGCGGTTTTTCGCCCGTATGGTTTCGTCCAACTCGTAGCAATAGAATTCCATCTTATCGAGTTCCTGCAAAAGGTCGTTGGGGAACTCGATATCTGCCTTGTCAATTTCGTCGATCAGAAGAACTATTTTCTCGCCTGCCTCAAAGGCCTCCCAGAGTTTGCCCTTCTTGATGTAGTTGCGAATGTCATGGACTTTTTTCTCACCCAGCTGCGAGTCGCGCAGGCGTGAAACCGCGTCATATTCATAAAGGCCCTGCTGGGCCTTGGTTGTGGATTTGACGTTCCATTCCAGCATGGTCAGACCAAGAGCATTGGAGATCTGCCTGGCAAGTTCGGTCTTGCCGGTACCGGGTTCTCCTTTCACGAGAAGGGGTCGTTCAAGTGTAATGGCCGCATTAACAGCAGTCGTCAGGTCTTCGCCTGCAACATAAGACTCGGTACCAGTAAATTTCATTGGGTTGTATTCCCCCGGAGGTCGTTTCAATCGAATTTAGGCAAGCGGGACAGCCGACGCAATGAAGGAGCCTGCAACTAGTCAGAGTCCCACCCCGCCAAGCGCAATCCCTCAACAAGCTTTTCCAGGTGTTCGGGACTGGAAAATGGATGCCCCACTTTCAAAGCGGTCATCGAATAGACGGGGACCAAATGACTGCCATCGGCAAATGATTGTTGCGCTTCATCGATCTTACCATTTAATGCCTGACAGGAAGCCAGCAGCATATGATGGAAATACCAGTCCGGGCGCTTTGCGGAAGCTTCGCCAGCATACCGCGATGCGGCTTCAAAATCACCTTCTATGAAAGAGGCCAGACTGATGCTTCGCACCCACAGGCTGATATGCGGATCACTTGGACTAAGCTCGATGGCTTTCAGAGCGGCGCGGCGGGCTTCTTCCGATTTTCCGTCAAACACCAGAAGACGCGCCAGTTCTCCAAGTGATTCAGCAGAATTGGGATTGAGTTCCAAAGCCCGGCGCACAGCCGCAATCGCCTTGTCCAACTCGCCCGTCAGTGAAAGCGCCGTTCCAAGAGTGAAATAGGCATTGGGGTTGTTTTCATCCAGGCGCACTGCGGACTGCGCAAAGCGAAGGGCTTCTCTAATCTGGAATTTGATATTCTTTGAGCTTCCGGTCCACACCGACGCCATATGGCAGAAGGACAGTTGCGCCATGGTCTCCGAACTATCCGGCTCCAGTTGCAGTGATTTTTCGGCACAGGCCAGAGCCTCGTTGAAATGGCGCCCGGAACCGCGCCAGAAGTGCCAGCGGGAGCGCATCAGCAAATCCCAGGCGTTGACGTTGCGCTGCCTTCCGCTTGCCGCTAGCTGGGCTTCATGGCGCAAAAATTCAGGTTCAATCATACCGGCAATCAGGCGGGTAATTTCATCCTGCAGCTCAAAAATCCCCTGCTCCTGGCGGTCATAGTTTTCTGCCCAAACCGTATGCTCGGTTGCGCAATCCACCAGAGATACAGAAAAGCGGACGGTATCACCGGCCCACCGGATGCGGCCACGCAAGAGATAGCGGACGCCAAGTTCCTTCGCCGCCTGAACGTTATCGTAATTGGCGGTGGAGTAGTTCATCGATGAACGAGGTGAAATGACTTTCAACCATGGGGAACGCGACAAGGCGTCGGCAATATCACCCGCCATTCCCAGCGCCATGTAGGAATCTTCTTCGCTGCCCGGCGGCACTTCAAATGGAAGGCATGCAATACTTCGGGCATCGGCAGATTCAACATCCTGATCGCGATAGTCTGCCGCCAGCCCCACCGATGGCTGGGGCAACTGGTTGTTGCTGTCAAAGACACGCCAGACCCGAACCGGGTTGGAGAGGCCCTTCAAAACCCGAAAGCCCAGATCGCTGAAACTGTATTCCTCGACACCCTCCAGTTCGCGACG
This sequence comes from uncultured Rhizobiaceae group bacterium, assembly GCA_937930635.1. Lineage (GTDB taxonomy): Bacteria > Pseudomonadota > Alphaproteobacteria > Rhizobiales > Rhizobiaceae > Pseudahrensia. Next base: position 90,472 of record CALHCF010000015.1, on the reverse strand, counting down.
GGCATCACCATCTATGTTCACAGCTCCCGGTTCTGCAAGTTGCTGCAAACGAGCCGCAATATTCACCTTAGGACCGGAAATGAGTTCCTTTTCCTGCAACACATCACCAAAAGCGATACCGCAACGAAACCGCATCCGCTGATCTGCCGGCGTATTTTCATTAGCGATTTCAACTGCTTTTTGAAAATCGAGCGCACAAGAAATTCCATTATGTGCCGTTGGGAATTCGGCAAAAATTCCGTCACCCGCCTTGTCGATAATGCGACCATTGCGTTGCAGGCAGCAATGCTCAAACGCATCAAAATGATCGGCTAAACGGCGTCTTGTCTTGACCAGAGATTTTTCGATCGACGTGGAGTAAGCCACAGCATCGACAAAGACGACACAGCAACGTTTCCATACGTAGTTCCTGTCACGGTTGTCTAATGTCAAAGCGCGCCCAATCCGTGCCACGTCAAAAAAACGCGACCTTATTCGGGCCGCCATTTCTGACCACCCCGCCCCATCGACTAAGCTATCACAGGCGGCGGCACGGTCAATTGGGTGTCGGCAGAAGTTCTGTATTATCTTCAGATCAAAACAGACCCCGATAACCGGACTGTTTCAGGTTTCCACGGAATCAGGCCGGTTGGTATTCGCTCATGGCAATTGGATATCATAGAATACCCGCCCGGGCATGGCACGCAACCGCCGGGTGGATCTTAGTTGCCTACGCGCACCATCCGAAAGCAGAGACGCCCTAAAGACCGGCTTGCAACAAAAAAAAAACCCGCAGCCAAAGCTGCGGGTTTCAAATTTCTCGCATTAAAGAGATCCGGAAAAAGATCCGGCCTATTCGTCCGCGTTGTCGTCGCGATCTTTGAGAGCGGCGCCGAGGATATCACCCAGGGACGCACCGGAATCGGAAGAACCGTATTGCTTGACGGCTTCTTTCTCTTCAGCAATCTCAAGTGCCTTGATTGACAGATTGACCTTGCGGTTTTTCTTGTCAAACAGCGTGACACGCGCATCGACCTTCTGGCCAACTGAAAAGCGTTCGGGACGCTGCTCGTCGCGGTCACGAGACAAGTCATGGCGCTTGATAAAGGCATCGATGTCGGTCTCGGCGATTTTCACCTCGAGGCCACCATCGGTGACTTTGAGCACCTCTGCGGTGACAATCGAATTGCGGCGAATTTCACCAGCGTCTCCGCCATCCATCGGATCAGCACCATCAAGCTGCTTGATGCCCAGGGAAATGCGCTCTTTGTCGACATCAACATCCAGCACCACGGCTTTCACCATGTCACCTTTGTTGAAATCCTCGATGGCTTCTTCACCGGAACGGTTCCAGTCCAGATCGGACAGGTGGACCATGCCGTCTACATCGCCATCAAGACCGATGAAGAGACCGAATTCGGTCTTGTTCTTCACTTCGCCTTCGACAACCGTACCCTGCGGGTACTGGTCAGCAAATGTATCCCATGGGTTGGACAGGTTCTGTTTCAGACCAAGCGAAATACGACGCTTGGACGGATCAACCTCAAGAACCACGACTTCCACTTCCTGAGAGGTGGAGACGATCTTGCCGGGATGCACGTTCTTCTTCGTCCAGGACATTTCAGAAACGTGGATCAGACCCTCAATGCCCGGCTCAAGTTCAACAAATGCACCATAGTCGGTGATATTGGTGATACGGCCACTGACCTTGGTATCGTTGGGGTATTTGGCCCCAATCGAATCCCAGGGATCGCTTTCCAGCTGCTTCATGCCCAGCGAAATACGATGAGTATCCTGATTGACGCGAACAATCTGTACTTTGACGGTCTGACCAATGGACAGGATTTCGGTTGGATGATTGACACGGCGCCAGGCCATGTCCGTGACATGCAGCAGACCGTCGATACCACCAAGGTCCACGAACGCACCATAATCGGTGATATTCTTGACCACACCTTCCACGACCTGACCTTCTTCCAGGTTCTGAACGATTTCCGAACGCTGTTCCGCCCGGCTCTCTTCGAGCACTGTGCGGCGTGAAACAACGATGTTTCCACGGCGGCGGTCCATTTTCAGGATCTGGAAAGGTTGTGGTGTGTTCATCAGCGGGGTCACATCGCGGATGGGACGAATATCCACCTGTGAGCGCGGCAGGAAGGCTGTTGCGCCATCCAGATCGACGGTAAACCCGCCCTTGACCTGATTGAAAATAACGCCTTCGACTTTTTCTTCGGCTTCAAACTGCTTCTCGAGCTTGACCCAGCTTTCTTCACGGCGGGCCTTGTCGCGCGACAGCACGGCTTCGCCCATCGCGTTTTCAACGCGCTCAAGATAGACTTCTACCTTGTCGCCGATGCTGAGACCGCCATCCTTGGCGCTGGCTCCAAATTCTTTGAGGGCGATGCGGCCTTCCACTTTGAGGCCTGCATCAATAACGGCCATATCCTTTTCAATGGCTGTTACGACCCCTTCCACAACAGTACCTTCCTGAAGGTTGTTGCCGGCAAGGGATTCATCGAGGAGGGCTGCAAAGTCCTCCATTGAAGGGTTCATATCTGACATTTAAGCTCCAAATCCGCTCCGGATAGTCTTATCAAACGGGCGGTTAGCACCGGGTTTGTGTTACGTTTAACCAACTGATTTCGCTCCGCCTTTCAAAAAGAAAAGCTGTTCCAAACAGCATTTGGATCGGTGCAAAAGAGCAAAAAAGGCCGGTTTGCTTGCTGGAATGAAGATGCAGTGACTGACAATCAAAGCATCAAGAAGCGCGTGTTGCGCCTTCAATCCGGTTGTTTCATGCGGTTCTGGATTTATCAACTATGTCCAGTGCCGTTCGAAACGCGGTCTCTATATCCATTTCAGACGTATCGAGCAAGTAGGCATCTTCTGCCGGTTTCAACGGACTGTCACTGCGCCCCATATCCCGCTCGTCCCGATGCTGTATGTCGGCCAGAACAGCGTCAAAGTCGGCATCCTGTCCTTTCAGCTGCATTTCATTCCAGCGACGCCGCGCCCGCTCCCGTGGATATGCGGTAACAAACAGCTTTATGTCGGCATCCGGGCAAACAACGGTGCCAATATCGCGACCATCCAAAACAGCGCCAGGGCTTTGGGCTGCAAATACGCGCTGCAGCTCAACCAGAGCTTTGCGAACACCGGGCATCACGGCAACTTTCGAGGCCGCATCGCCAATCGCATGATCTGACAGAACATCTTTATCGAGGCTGGAAAGATCAACCTGCCTTGCCGCTTCAACAGCAACGGCTTCATTATCCAGCGGCTGCCCGTTCTGCAGCAACTGATGAGCCACCGCCCGGTAGGTCAGCCCGGTATCCAAATGTGGCAATTCCAGCTTGTCTGCCAATTTGCGCGACAATGTCCCTTTGCCGGAAGCAGCCGGGCCATCGATGGCAATCACGAGATGAGACATATTTTCAACCGCACATTTTTGAGACCGCACTTTAGCGCATCACGGTGACTATTCGTCTTAATACGCAATCGCGGCAAGATGAGACTTGCCCACTGTCATGAAAGTATCACAAGATTGTCGCGTGAACATCAAGAATAGCGCTGTAGGGGGAATAGAGTGGCTGGCGCCGATCCCGGCTCCGGTCAGAATAACTGCACCTGGAGGCTCCCATGAAACTCGACGATCCCAATTGTAACCTGGATAATATGACGTTCGACGATATCGACGAAATTCTGAATCCCAAGCCTGAAGACAATGATTTTGATGCCGTCGTGGAATCGGCCATTTCGCGAAGAGGCTTTGTTGGCGGTGTTCTTGCCTTTGGTACCGGACTGTTTTTGACATCAACAAGTCTTGTAACCAACAAAGCCAATGCCTCGACATTGTTTAATTTCGAGCAAATCCCTGCAAACAGCGAAGACACCATTACTCTGCCCAAGGGTTATAACTGGCACGTGGTTGCGCGGTGGGGCGACCCGCTGTTTTCCGATACACCGGATTTCGATGATGCAACACGCGGCACAGCGGCGTCACAGACACGCGCTTTTGGTGACAATAATGACGGCATGGCGCTGTTTGAAAAAGACGGCAAGTCGATCTACGTCGTCAACAATGAATACACCAACCGCGATATCATGTGGGGCAACCATCCCGATGGAAAACCGGCCAGCGACGACGACATCCTCAAAGGCAAGATGGCCCACGGTGTGACCGTGATGGAAATCGCCGAGAAGGACGGCAAATGGGGGATCGTCAAGGATTCCCCGTTCAACCGCCGCATTACGCCGGACACCGAGATGGAAATTGCCGGGCCTGCAGCCGGACATGCGCTCATGAAAACCGCGGCCGACCCCTCCGGCACCAAAACCCTTGGCACATGGAATAACTGCGGCAATGGCCGCACGCCCTGGGGCACCTATCTGGCCTGCGAAGAAAACTTCAACGGCTATTTCTCCGGTCCCAACGAAGACTACGAAGTTGGAGCGGAACTGAAACGTTATGGCGTCTCGGGAAAAGACTGGGGATACGGCTGGGCAAAAATTGATGAGCGTTTCGATGTATCAAAACATCCCAACGAACCCAACCGCGCTGGTTATGTGGTCGAGATAGACCCTTTCGACCCCAACGCGGCACCCAAAAAACGGACCGCTCTTGGTCGCTTCAAGCATGAAAATGCTGAAGTTGTCATCGCTCAAAACGGAAAATGCGTTGTCTATATGGGCGATGATGAGCGGGGGGAATTCCTCTATAAATTCGTCTCCGAGGGCACCTATGCCGAAGGTGGCGATAATTCCGCACTGCTTGATAGCGGGACGCTTTATGCTGCCAGGTTCTCCGACGACCAAAAAGGGGAATGGCTCCCGCTGACCAGCGAGACAGTTGGTATGAGTACGGCTGAAGTAGCCATTCATAGCCGGCAGGCCGCATCCAAGGCTGGTGCCACCACAATGGACCGGCCGGAATGGGTTGCATCCAATCCGGTGAAGGCGGAAGTCTATTGTGCGCTGACCAACAACAAGAACCGCGGCAAGAAGCCGAACAAGGGTGGTGACGAAACCCCGGTTGGCGGACCCAATCCCCGGGAGGCCAACAATTACGGTCAGATTGTACGCTGGCGCCCTGCCGGTGGTGATCACACCGCCACATCGTTTGAGTGGGATCTCTTCGTACTCGCCGGCAATCCAACCGTGCATAAGGATGCCAACGCCGGCTCCCAGAACGTCAATCCCGGTAACATGTTCAATTCTCCTGATGGTATCATCTTCGACACCAATGGAATTTTGTGGATTCAGACGGATGGTAAGTACTCCAACGAAGGGGACTTTGCCGGACATGGCAACAATCAGATGCTTGCCGGTGATCCTTCAACGGGTGAAATCCGCCGGTTTCTTGTTGGTCCCAAGGAATGTGAGGTCACTGGCATGACATTCTCGCCCGACCGCAAGACCATGTTCGTTGGAATCCAGCATCCAGGTGAAGATGGGAACAGCCACTTCCCCGGTGGTGGGGACAGCGTACCCCGTTCAGCTATCGTTGCCGTCAAACGGGATGATGGCGCTGCCATGGGGTAAATCTCCCAACATCACGGCTCAATCGGGGGGAGGCTTTGGTCTCCCCTCTTTTTTTGCGATTTTCAGGCCTTGTTGATGGTCGACAAACCGGCTGCCATGGCTTTGGAAGGCCTTAAACGCACCACCTCAACATGACCTTCTTCGAAGCTGCGGCTGAATTGTGGTTTTGCGATTAAATGGTGTGTTCACTTTGACTGCGTTTGCCGCATGGCGCATCGGCCTGGCTTGTCCTATATCATCGGTAAGGATTTCCAAACGGACAGACGCCATGAACAACACCCGCGCAACGGCACCCGAGCAGATGAGCACTGCTTACGGGTTTGAGCAGGTAAAAGAAGGCGAAAAACAGGATCGGGTAAACTCGGTTTTTCACTCGGTTGCCAACCGCTATGATGTGATGAACGACCTGATGTCAGGTGGCGTTCACCGGGTTTGGAAAAGCGCGATGGTTGCAAAGGCCGCACCATCCAAAAAACCCGGCTGGCGTGGTCTGGATGTGGCCGGAGGTACAGGCGATATAGCGTTTCGCCTCGTCGAGGCATCGCAAGGAAATGCCCATGTCACGATTCTCGACATTAACGGCTCCATGCTTCAGGTGGGCGAAGAACGCGCCAGCAAGAACGGATTAATCAGCAATCTCGATTTTATCGAAGCCAATGCCGAAGAGCTGCCATTTGAGGCCAATTCGTTCGATGCTTATACAATCGCTTTCGGCATTCGAAACGTGCCCCATATGGACCGCGCTCTGGCGGAAGCCTATCGTGTACTGAAACCCGGTGGGCAGTTTTTATGTCTTGAGTTTTCACAGGTTGATATTCCCGTGCTGGACAGGCTTTACGAAGAATGGTCTTTCAAGGCGATCCCCCCGATCGGGCGCGCGGTTACGGGCGATGCGCACAGCTATCAATATCTGGTGGAGAGCATCAAGAAATTTCCCAACCAGCGCGTTTTTGCGAGTTTCATTCGCGATGCAGGCTTTGAACGGGTGGATTATCGCAACATGACCGGTGGGATCGCCGCCCTTCATACCGGTTGGAAAATCTGATCCCAATGAAACGGTTGCACGCCTATTTTTCGCTTTTGCGGGCGGTTTTTGTGCTGATGCGCGAGGGCGTCATTACGGCGCTGCCCGAGGACGGTGCACCGCCGCCTGTAATGCTGGCCAAAAGGATAGCCCGGCTTATCGAGAGGCGCAGAACTCGCGAACAGGGACAGTCAACAATTCTGGCCAACGCCCTCAACCGGCTCGGCCCAAGCTGGGTAAAACTGGGGCAATTTCTGGCGACACGCCCTGATATTGTCGGCGATTCCATCGCCCGTGATCTAGAATTGCTGCAGGACCGGATGGACCCGTTTTCAACCACCGACGCCCGCAAGATGGTGGAGACAACCCTTGCTGCAAAAGTTGATGATCTTTTCATCGATTTTGGCGAACCGGTGGCTGCTGCTTCCATTGCGCAGGTCCACAAGGCGCGTGTGCGCGATGACAATGGCGCAGAACGCTCCGTTGCCATCAAGATTATCCGCCCTGGAGTGCGCGAGCGCTTCGCCTGGGACCTGGAAACATTCTACACCGCAGCCCACACCATCAACTGGCTGTTCCCGGCAGCCCATCGTCTGCAACTGATCCCCAGCGTGGACATGCTGGCGCAGTCTGCAAAGCTCGAAATGGAGTTGCGCATGGAGGCGGCAGGCCTGTCGGAAATGGCTGAAAATGTTGCAGGAGATGAAGGCTTTCGTGTGCCAGCAGTCGACTGGCAACGATCTGGCCGTGACTGCATGACGCTTGAGTGGGTTGAAGGCATCAAAATGAGCGACATGGAAGCCCTGCAGGCTTCCGGCCATAACCTGACAGCGGTGGCCAATACGCTGAACCAGTCTTTCCTGCGACACGCCATTCGCGACGGTTTCTTCCACGCTGATATGCATCCTGGAAACCTGTTTTTGGCGCCTGACGGCGACATCGTGGCCGTTGATCTGGGAATTGCCGGCCGTCTGATCAAAGCGGAACGGCGTTTTCTGGGAGAGATTCTACGCGGCTTTATTCAAAAGGATTACCGGCGCATTGCGGAGGTGCATATCGAAGCTGGCTATGTGCCCGCCAACAAGGACGTTGACAGTTTTGCGCAGGCGCTGCGGGCGGTGGGGGAACCGATTTACGGAAAGGCTGCGGAGGACATTTCCATTGGCAGTCTGCTGACCCTGCTGTTTGAAATAACAGAAATGTTCGACATGAAAACCCAGCCACAATTGTTGTTGCTGCAAAAGACAATGGTTGTCGTGGAGGGTGTTGCTCGCAAGCTCGACCCGCAATTCAACATGTGGGATTCAGCCGGACCGGTCGTCATACCGCTGATGACGCGATTGGTGGGGCCGCTTGGCAAGCTCGACGAGGTTGCAGAGGGCGCCAGGGCTGTCAGCAAGCTCGTACAACTCGCCCCTGATATGGCACAACGCGCAGAGCAACTCAGCCACGAAATCGATATGATGGCCCGCGATGGCATGCGCCTCGACAAGCCAACGATTGATGCGATCGGAAAGGCGGAGGCCCGCCACTCACGGTCGGGACGTATCGCACTTTGGGTCATTGCAGTTGCCGCGCTTTATGGCGTGTGGACGCTGACATAAGGCCAGTGGTATCATAATCTTATGAGTATTGAACAAACCTTGTCAGACAAATCCGTTCTTTTGATCATCGGGGGGGGCATCGCCGCCTATAAATGCCTTGATCTGATCCGCAGGCTGCGCGAACGCGGCGCAGACGTTCGGGTGGTGATGACCGATGCTGCACAGAATTTTGTCACGCCCATGAGTGTTGGCGCTTTGACAGCCAATACGGTTTTTACCGATCTGTGGGACCGGGAAGATGAGCACGATGTGGGCCATATCCGGCTGGCCCGTGAGGCAGATCTGATTATTGTTGCGCCTGCAACGGCTGATCTGATGGCCAGGATGGCAAACGGTCTGGCCACTGATCTGGCGTCAACCGTATTGCTTGCCGCAACAACGCCTGTTCTGGCCGCTCCCGCAATGAACCCGGCGATGTGGGAGCATCCGGCAACACAACGCAATCTTCAGACACTGACGCATGACGGTATCGAATTTGTCGGTCCCAATGTTGGCGAAATGGCTGAAAGCGGGGAAGCCGGACGCGGACGCATGGCCGAACCCATGGAAATCGTTGCGGCGGTTGAAGCCATGATGCAAAGCACTCCCGGCCCGCTTACGGGAAAACGGGCCGTGGTCACATCAGGGCCGACACGGGAGGATATAGATCCTGTTCGCTACATCTCCAACCACTCTTCCGGCAAACAAGGGCACGCGATTGCCCGCGAACTGGCCAAAGCGGGTGCGGAAGTCATTTTGATATCCGGCCCCGTTACCATTCCTGACCCCACCGGTGTCGCGGTGGTCAATGTTACCTCGGCACTCGATATGCAAGAGGCGGTCAATCAGGCCCTGCCTGCCGATATCGCGGTCTTCGTCGCTGCTGTGGCCGACTGGCGGGTCGACAAACAGGCCAATGAAAAAATCAAGAAGACCGGCACCGGTAAACCACCCAGGCTCTCAATGGTCGAGAACCCGGATATTCTCAAAGGCATCGGTACCCGAAAAAAGGGACGCCCGAACCTTGTGATCGGGTTTGCCGCAGAAACCGAGAACCTTGCCGCCCATGCACGCGCAAAGCTTGATAAAAAGGGCGCAGACTGGATTGTGGCCAACGACGTCTCGCCTGAAAACAAAGTCTTTGGTGGCGATACCAACCGTGTTGTGCTGGTTACCAAGTCAGGTGACGAAGTCTGGCCGGAATATACCAAACAAGAAGTCGCCGAACGGCTGGTTGGCAAGATTTGTGAGCGGCTGGAAACGATCGAGATATAAGCGCTGAACTATCCGCGCGATCTCAGCTTTCTTGAGTGATCAAGGCCGATCACCGGGCAAGCCAGAGTTTCCTGCAAAGCCGCCGCCAGTTCATTGACGTTTTCGGTGGACAGATATTTACCGCCCGTCAGGTCCGCCAGACAACGGGCCACAGTGCGCCCGTGTTCATACCCAGCCTCGGCACCCCCCTGCCAGTTGAAGAACTTTCCCCGCACCTTGAAGCCGATCACATGGACTGTAAGGGCCTTGCCTTCCGTCGCCAGTTTTGAGGCCAGATTGCAAGTTTTGCCGCCGCAGGTCTCCTTACCGTCAGTGACCAGCACGACCACCCCGGTTTTCTGCCGGTAAAGCAACGTTTCAGCGGCCAGCAAAACGGCGCTTGTGAGTGGCGTCTTACCCGCCGGTGCCAAACCATCTACCTCGGCAATAATACGGCTTGCGGCATCGCGCTGAGGCTTAAAACGTAAATCTATGTTGGAGCACTCATCTGCCGAGCCGGGGCCGTAGATGATCAAACCCAGTTTGCGGTAGGGTGTAATATTGGGCAGCGACAGGCGCAGCGCTTCACGCGCATCAAAAATGCGGGGTTGGCTCAAAAGATTATACCCCATTTCCGCCATGGAGCCGGAACCATCAAACACCAGCATCGCATCATCGGCACATTGCGCTGTTGTCTGTTGCGCAAGCCCGGCGGGACCGGCAGCCAGCATCAGGCCACTTGCCAGAAATGAAATCCATGTTCGCCGTTTTGCTACGGAAGCCATTGTTTCAACCCCGCCACGCGACCGCTTACCAATGCAGCGCTTCTGACCGGCAGGATGTCAGTATTTGACGAATGTGTCTAATGAACCTGGCCGGGGGCGGAATATTGCTGTGAACAGGTTCGCATCGAGCGTCATAACTGACCGCCGGGAATTCAGCGATTACGATGGTGCAAAACCCGCATTATCCGTCCCGTCCGGGTTCGTCTGGATCGCAGGAGAATAGAGCGATCTTGTTGCCCTGAGGATCGCGGAGATAGCCAACGTAAAAATGAGGTCCATAGGAGTCACGGAAGCCGGGCTGGCCCTCGTCGAAGCCACCTGCGGCAAGTGCGGCAGAGTGAAGGTCACGAACCTGTTTTTGATTGCGCGCCTCAAATGCGATCATGGCACCATTGCCGGCCGAGGCCGGACGCCCATCGAAGGTTGGTTTAACGTAAAAATCAGGCAGAATGGCCGACTGACCCGGTTGTACGGGCAGCACGTAACTCAGCCCCTCAGGCCCCACCTTCAGTTCGTAATCCAGGGCTGGCAGAAACGCATCGTAAAAGCGCCTCGCGCGAGCCAGATCGTCAGCACCAACAGTAACGTAGGCAATCATGCAGCGCGTTCCTTTTTGAAAGCCTGGCTGTTGCAAAGAGCCTACCACATTTCTTGCCACACCACGCTTACCAGCGCAGCGGATCCAGCATTGCTGTAGGCAACAATCGGTCAGCCCGATTCAACGAGGAAAATTAGAGACTTATATACATGTGTAATCCAGTTTGGCCGCTCCAAACCAATACTTCATTTGGCCTAAATTGCGCGCGTCAGTGTGCAGCGCTCATATCGCCAAGAACCTCTTTGCTGGCCACGGCGGAATCGGCGTTGAGCTGATAAATCATGGGTATGCCGGTTCCAAGATTGAGTTTGGTTATGGTCTTGGAGGTCATGCGGTCCAGCACCATGACCAGGGAGCGCAGGGAATTTCCATGGGCCGCAACAAGGACTGTCTTGCCGCTTAACACCCGGGGCAAAACCTCGGTCATATAGTAGGGCCAGACGCGCGCACCGGTGTCTCTCAAACTCTCACCTTCGTCTCCCGGCGGCGGCGTGTCGTAGGACCGGCGCCAGATATGAACCTGTTCTTCGCCCCATTTTTTGCGCGCATCGTCCTTGTTAAGCCCGGCAAGATCGCCGTAATTGCGTTCGTTCAGCGCCTGATCATGAATGGTTTCAAGGTCGCTCTGCCCCACCCCGTCAAGAATATGCCGACAGGTCTTTTCTGCGCGCTGCAAAACGGATGTGAAGGCGATATCAAATTTCATTCCCCGTTCTGCCAATATCCGCCCTGCATCGATGGCTTCTGTGACACCCTGCTCGGTAAGGTCCGGATCTTTCCACCCGGTGAAGAGATTTTTCTTGTTCCACTCACTTTGACCGTGGCGGACGAGAACAAGGGTACCTGACATGAAGTTTGCTCCTGTGAAATTGTTTTGGCTATCAGACTTTCAGACCAAGAACATCAAGCATGGAATAGCGGCCCGGTTTGCGGGTGTGCCCCCAAAGCGCTGCCCTGACCGCCCCGCGTGAAAAAATCTGGCGGTCAGTGGCGCGGTGGGCAAGCTCTAGGGTCTCACCCTCACCGGCAAAAAGCACTGAATGTTCCCCGACAATTGATCCGCCCCGCAGGTTTGCAAAACCGATTGCGCCTTCCGGGCGTGCGCCAGTCTGACCATCGCGTACCCGAACACTGTTTTCATCAAGATCAATCCCGCGGCCATCGGCAGCGGCTTCACCAAGCAGCAAGGCCGTGCCGGACGGTGCATCAACCTTATGCTTGTGATGCATCTCCAGCACCTCGATATCAAAATCGGCCGCTTTCAGCGCCCTGGCTGCCTGTTTTACCAGCTCACCCAAAACGATAACGCCCATGGAATAATTTCCCGACTGAATGATGCGCGCATGACGGGCCGCGGCATCGACTTTTGCATCATCCGACCCGGTCATGCCCGTCGTGCCGATCACATGCACGATGCGGGCCTGCGCGGCCAAAGCCGCAAATTCCACGGTTGCCGCCGGAGTGGTGAAATCCAGCACCCCATCTGCCTTTGCAAATACGGGCAGAGGATCATCAGCAATAATGATTCCGTTGGCTGGCAACCCGGCACATTCGCCGCTGTCCTTACCAATCTTGTCCGAGGCCGGATGCTCCACGGCACCCGACAGCACCGCTCCCGGTACTTCGTCAATCGCCTGGATAAGCGATTGTCCCATACGCCCTGCGGCGCCGACTACGACGAGTTTCATATCCGCCATTGAAGTCTCCGTTTTCGCTCTGTCAAACCGGAGTTTCTACCGGGCTGATATACTGTGCAACCGTGCATAGACGCTCTGGTCATTGACCAGCAACTCATCATGCTTGCCCTGATCGACCACCCGCCCGGCATCGACCACGACGATGGAGTCGGAGTCTGCAATGGTCGACAGGCGGTGTGCAATCACCAATGTTGTTCGCCCTTTCATCAACTGTTTGAGCGCTTCCTGTACTTGCGCTTCCGACTCGTTGTCCAGAGCAGACGTTGCCTCATCAAGCAACAGAATTGGCGCATCACGAACCAGCGCACGGGCAATGGACATACGCTGCCGCTGGCCGCCGGACAGATTGCTGCCATTTTCACTCAAAGGCGTATCGTATCCTTCGGGAAGCGCCATGATAAAATCATGGGCCTGGGCATTTACGGCAGCTGTTTCAATTTCCTGATCTGTTGCTGTGGGGCGCGCAAACCGCAGGTTTTCGCGAACCGTTCCCTGAAACAGGACCGGGTGTTGCGAAACATAGGCTATCTGCTCGCGCAACGACTGGACCGAAACCTCCGAGATGTCCTGACCGTCGATGATGATCACACCCTTGTCAGGCTCATAAAAACGCTGGATTAATGAAAAGGCGGTCGATTTTCCGCCGCCTGATGGTCCAACCAATGCCGTTGTTTTTCCAGCCTCAGCGACAAATGACATATTCCGCAGAACGGGCGTCTCCGCAGGTTCTTCCCCCTGCCCCCCGTCAACCTGACTGTCAACGATGTCCCGGCCCAGGGTCGCGACCGCACTATATTGGAAATCAACGTTGGCAAACCGAACCTCCCCACCCTGTAGCGCGAGTTCCTTCAGCCCTTTGCTGTCGTATCCCGCCACGGGAGTATCGAGTATCTCGTAGAGCATACGGGCATTCACGAGGCTGCGTTCCAACGTTACTTTCAGTCGTGCCAGACGCTTTGCTGGCTCGTAGGCCATCAGACAGGCGGTCATGAAGGCGGTCAGATTGGCAGCAGAATAATCCTGCATAACCACCCGGTAGCCACCGTAAGCGATAACGCCTGCCACGGAGAAACCCGCCAGCGTTTCCATTAACGGGCTTGAGCGGGCCACAATGCGGGCAATCTTGTTTGCCCGCTGTTCAGCCTCTTCAGTCAAAGCATTCAACCTTTGGCTGAGTTGCTCTTCCATGGTGAACGCCTTGACAATCACGATGCCCGCACTTGTTTCCTGGATCGCAGTTGTGACCCGGGCATTCAGATCAACCTCCTGGCGGGCAATGTTTTTGACCCGGCGCGCATAACGCCCCACGGTGAACAGCGCGATTGGTCCGGCTGTAAAAACAAACAGCGACATGAAGAGATCAGACCATAACATCACACCAATCAGACCGATCAGGCTCAGCAGATCGCGGGCTCCGGCGAGAATGACGGTGTTGAGCATATCCCGCACCAACATGATGTTCTGGTTCACGCGGCCCACCAGGTAAGCGGAATGCTGGCCCGAGAAGAAACCAACACCCAGCGATAGGAGGTGGCCGTAGATGCGGCGCTGAAACCTGGCGACCACGTTATTGCCAATGCGGTTGAGAATAACCGACTGGAGATAGGTCATGGCACCCTTGATCAGAAATACCACCACCACCGTCGCCGACAGATAGTAAGCGTAGGTCAGGTCTTTCTTGAGAAACACTTCTTCAACAATCGGTCCCATCAGCCACGCGCTGAAGGCGGTTGTTGCAGCGATGACAACAAGTGCCATGATGGCAATCGTGTAGTCGCGACGATAGATTTCGAAGTTCTCGCTCATCATCCGCCGCAAAACGGATGCTTCTTTGTTATTTGTGGTGAGGTAGCGAAGGATTCTGTTCACGTGATCCGCCGGCCCTTTGGCCCGTTAATGTGCCCTGCGTCGCTAATCCGGGAATCATCCCGGCGCGCGTGACAAGAGATATAGTCTCTTCGGTGTGCAATGCCTATTGGGGCATCGGTCGATGTTACGACTTGTGGCTCAAATATCACGCTTGCTTCGCACACCAATTGCGGTGTTCGATATCCACGGCAAAGTCGTTAGGTGAGCTGGCATAGGCGGCCAGACCCATCAGCGCCGGTAGCGGGTGTGTGATAACACAGGTGCCAATGGAAGAAATCAGGTCGCGATGAGGGGCCTTGTCCTCAAAAGCCGCCCGAAAGCCCGACTTTTGCAGAAAAGGCAGGATTCTGGTGCCAATACCACCGGCAATATAAACGCCGCCCTGCGCCATTGTTGTCAGGGCAAGATCCCCCGCCACGCGGCCCAGACAGGTGCAAAACAGGGTCAACGCCTCGACGGCAGTGCCGTCAGCATTATCAAGCGCAGCGGTCGAGATTTGAGCGGCTGTGTCATGCACGATTGCCAAAGAGTCTTGCAAACAAATTGCAGAATAGAGATTTTTAAGACCATCACCGGATAACAGCTGTTCAGCGGAGATCCGTCCTTCGATCGGTTCCAGATGGTGCCAGATGCTCTCTTCACGGGGTTTGCGCGGACCAAGATCGACATGGCCACCTTCACCCGGCACCGGTATCCATTTTCCCGCAGCGCGGACCAGCGCGCCAACCCCCAGCCCCGTTCCCGGACCAATAACCGCTTTGGTGCGAATGTCGTCTGCAGCTTCAGGCCCGCCAAGTGACGACAGATCACCCGGCTGCAAAAACGGAAGCGACAGGGCCTGCGCTTCGAAATCATTCATCAGGATCAAACTACGAAAGGATCCAGATTCCAGAAATCGTTCCGGACGGATCGCCCAGTTGTTGTTTGTCAGGTCGAGGCCCTGGTCTGTAATTGGACCTGCGGCAGCAAGAATTGCTCTGACGGGTTTGTTTTGCACCTTTGAAAGCACGGATGCTTCGATAGCTGTTTCCGGCGTATCGAAATCCCTCGTCTTGACGAGATAAGGCCCTTTTGGCGGGGCATTACGGTGTTCCTGAACCTCGAAACGGGCGTTTGTACCGCCAATATCGCCGATCAGGACGGGGAAATCATCGTCTGGACTGCTCATTTGACATCACACATGCAGATTAAGTTCGTGGGCACCAATGCCCCATTGACGGCGCTCTGTGAACAGGGTCAAGAAAATACATGCAATGACCGAGCAATCGTGCCAAGCTTAGGGTCTGTCGCTCAAAACCGGCTTCGAAAATCCCGTTTCGTCGCTTTGGGCCACACCTGATTGTCATGCAATGAACGCAGTTTTCCTGCAGAGGAAAATGCGCATTTTGTGTCAGAAAAAATCGTCGAGTGAACGCGACGTTTGAAACAGAAACAGGGAATTCCGGGAAGGAAAAAATATGAAAAAACTCATCCTTGGCCTTGCGGTGGCAGCTTTCTCAGCCGTCAGCGCTTATGCGGCCGATGTAAAACCCGCCGTGATTTACGATCTGGGTGGTAAGAACGACAAATCATTCAACGAATCCGCATTCAACGGTGCCGAGCGTTTCAAGAAGGAAACCGGCATTGAATACAAGGAATTCGAAATTCAAAACGCAACGCAGCGTGAGCAGTCTGCCCGCCGCTTTGCCCGCGATGGCCATAGTCCGATTGTTGTGGTCGGCTTTGCCTGGGCTGCTGCACTCGAGAAAGTTGCTACGGAATTTCCCGATACCAAATTTGCAATCGTTGATATGGTTGTCGACAAGCCCAACGTCCGTTCGGTTCTGTTTACCGAACACGAAGGGTCTTATCTGGTGGGCGTCATGGCCGCCAAAGCATCCAAGACCGGCAAGGTAGGTTTTGTTGGTGGCATGGACATTCCGCTCATCCGCAAATTCGCCTGCGGCTACGTCCAGGGTGTGAAATCGGTAAACCCGGACGCTGAGGTGTTCCAGAACATGACTGGCACAACCGGTGCTGCATGGAACGACCCGGTCAAGGGCGGTGAACTTGCCCGCTCGCAGATCGACCGTGGTGCTGACGTTGTCTATCACGCTGCTGGTGGAACCGGGCTCGGTGTTCTTCAGGCCGCTGCGGACGCCGGCAAGCTCGGCATCGGTGTAGATTCCAACCAGAACGGTATCCATCCCGGCAAGGTTCTCACATCCATGATGAAGCGTGTCGACAATGCCGTTTACAACGCTTTCAAAGATGCCAAGGATGACAAGTGGAGCGCTGGTTTCAACGTTCTTGACCTTAAAGCTGATGGTGTTGGTTACTCACTGGATGAGAACAACAAGGATCTTGTTGATGCAGACATGAAAACCGCTGTCGAGGCTGCTTCAGACGGCATCAAGTCGGGCTCCATTAAGGTCCACGACTACATGTCAGATTCAAAATGCCCAGCCAGCTAAAACCTGGAAACAAATAAGAACCAAAGGCCGTTTCAGGAAACTGAAGCGGCCTTTTTCATGTACGGTGATTGGATCCAGAACCCGCTACTGTGATGCTTTCAGCGGAGGCAATCAGGAGGCGCTCAGCGCTGACCTGCTGCGTTCGTGCAGGTATTCGACACAGCCAAGTTGCTGAGAGCAAAAACCACCTGAAACAGTTTAGCCGCCCAGAACCAAAGCCCAGTACTTGCGCTTGCCACGCTTTGGATGATCAGCCTCGACCACGGCAAGACCATAGTGAGTCATACGCTTGTGCAGCATGTTACGCCGGTGACCGCGTGAGTTGAGCCAGGCGGCAATAACCTGATCAACAGTGGTAAAACCCTCTGCCAGGTTTTCCGCTGCCAATCCGTTATAGCCGGACCGCTTGAGGCGGCGACTGAAGGATTGACCATATGATGTTGTGTGGCTCATCTTCAAATGACGAGCCATCAGGCTGGCCTGTTCGCGAGCCATTTTCACAAGACGCGGATCAGACTTGAGGCGATTCAGGCCATGTTGGGCCCGCACGGCATTGACCGAGCCGGTAGAAACCGTCAGCGCCGAAGTAAACGACCCAGACGAAAAGACGGAGCCGGAAGTGCATCCGGCAAGGCCCAGCACTGCTGCCGCGACCAGTGTTGTTGAAAGAATACGCATTACTCACCCCCTTCAATGGCGCGCAGGAACGGCTTGCCGACTTCTCCTTTTTCATCAGCTTCCACCTGCGAAGCGCCGAATTCAAGTGCCTCGATTTTCGCGCCCCGGCGGGTCAGTTTGTCTGTCGAAATCAAAATATTATCGACATCCTTAGCCGTGGCTGAAAAATGGCTTTGCAGTTTGCGCACACGGTCATCCAGGCGATTCAGGTCCGTCATGAATTTCATCACTTCGCCCTGAATAAGATGCGCCTGCTCCCGCATGCGCGCGTCTTTCAAGACTGCCTGAATAACCTGAATCGAAAGTAAAAGGAGTGAAGGTGAGACAATTACCACCCGGGCCTTGTGAGCCTTTTGAATGACACCTTCAAAATTTTCATGGATCTCGGCAAAGATGGACTCCGACGGCACAAACATAAATGCCGTGTCCTGTGTTTCGCCCGGAATAAGATATTTCGTGGAAATATCCTTGATATGAACTTCCATATCGCGCCGAAAATCCGAACTTGCTGCCTTGGTGGCCTCCGGCGTCTCGGCTGCTTTGATGGCGTTCCATGCTTCTAAGGGAAACTTGGCATCAATTACCAAAGCCGGTGCATTGTTCGGCATCTTCACCGTACAATCAGGCCGCATGCCGTTGGACAACGTGGTCTGAAACTCAAACGCTCCCATTGGCAAACCGTCCTGCACGATGGTTTCCATACGGCTTTGCCCGAAGGCGCCACGGGTCTGTTTGTTTTGTAATATTGCCTGCAGGCCAACGACATCCTGCGCAAGGGTCTGGATATTGGTTTGGGCAGAATCGATAACCGCCAGCCGTTCTTTGAGATGAGTCAGGCTTTCCTGCGTGGTTTTGGTGGTTTCAGCCAGCGACTGGGAAACCCTGCCCGTGACATTGGCCAATCTGTCATCAAGCTGTTTGGAGAACGCAGCCTGCGTGTTGGTCACATTCTGCTGCATGGCAGATAACTGACCCGTAAGTTCGTTTTGGGCGGCAACAAGTTCTGCCATACGGGTTTCCGCATCGCGGGCCCTTTCCTCCGCCAGGCCACGCATCATCATATCATCAAACTGCCTTCGCCGCGCTCCCCGCCAGATCGAAATCAGCAGCACGAGAGCAATAAAGGCAACCAGCCCAAGCGTGATGGCAAGCGCATCGCCGCGCGAGAATGCGACTTCGCCGATGGTGATAAACAGTTTGTCGAGATCAAGTGCCTGCATCTGCGCAACCTAGCCGATTCGTGCATCAGATCAAAACATGAACAGCGCAGGCCACTCCTTTTCAATGTTTCCTATGGATGGAGTTGACCGAAGTCTCAGCAGACCTTATCTCCACCGCCATGGCGATCCTTCCTATAGTCAACATTCCTGACCCCATTCTGCGCGCGGAATCCAAGCCCGTGGAGCGGATCGATGACGCCTTGCAGAGCTTTATCGATAACATGCTGGAGACGATGTACGAGGCACCCGGCATCGGCCTGGCCGCCGTTCAGGTTGGAGAGCCAATCCGGGTTTTTACTGTTGATTGTGCTGAGAGGGAACAGGAAGAAGAAACAGCGGACAGTGAGGAGCCAATTCGCAAAAAACGCGATGCTTCAAACGGCGAACCGATTGTCTTCATTAATCCGCAGATTGTTGCCTACACCGACCTGCCCAATGTCTATGAAGAAGGCTGCCTTTCCATCCCCGACTATTACGCTGATGTCGAGCGCCCCGCAGGATGCACGATCAGGTATCTGGACCGTGAAGGTAAAGAACAGACCCTGAAAAGCGACGGCCTGTTATCAACCTGTATCCAGCATGAATATGACCACCTCAATGGTGTGCTTTTTGTCGATCATATCTCCAAGCTGAAACGTGACATGGTGATCCGAAAGTTTACAAAAATCGCGAAACAGAACGGCACCGTGTTTGTGGGATGATGGTGGTAAACTGACCCCATGACCCTTCGTATCATCTTCATGGGAACACCGGACTTTTCCGTCCCTACACTGAAAGCTCTCGCTGCCGCCGGCCATGAGGTTGTCGCCTGTTACACACAGCCGCCGCGACCGGCGGGAAGACGCGGGCTCGATCTGGTACCGTCCCAGGTCCAAAGGACCGCAGAGAGCCTTGCGATCCCGGTATTCAGCCCCACCAGTCTGAAAGGTGAGGCCGAACAGAAGGTTTTTGAGGCCCACAAGGCCAATGTCGCTGTTGTTGTTGCCTATGGGCTGCTTTTGCCACAGGCCATACTCGATGCTCCCCGGCAAGGCTGTTTCAACGGGCATGCCTCATTGCTGCCGCGCTGGCGTGGAGCTGCCCCCCTTCAACGGGCCATCATGGCCGGGGATGGTGAAACCGGTACCATGGTGATGAAGATGGAAGCCGGGCTCGATACCGGGCCGGTGGCGATGATGAGGAAAACAACCATCCAGCCGGATATGACTGCCGGAATGTTGCATGACGTGCTGGCACAGACGACAGCGGACCTCATGGTTGAAGCCATGGCAGCGCTGGAAGCAGGCGCTTTGACGCTTACACCTCAAAGCGAAGACGGGGTTGAATATGCCCGCAAGATATCAAAGGACGAGGCGCGGATAGACTGGTCTCAGCCTGCTGAACAGGTGCATCGCACCATCATGGGATTATCTCCCTTCCCCGGAGCCTGGTGTGAGATGGAACTGGGAAGCAAGGCTTTGCGTGTAAAAATCCTGCAAAGCGCGATCACAGAAGGCACCGGCAAACCCGGCACAGTTTTGGACGAAAACCTTACTGTTGCCTGCGGGACAGGCGCAGTGCAGCTGGTCAATCTGCAAAAAGCAGGGTCAAAGGCGATGGAGACCAAAGACTTTCTTCGCGGCAATACCATCATCTCCGGCACTGTTCTGCCATGAGGGATATAGCCGTAGCAGTGCAGCAAATCACCTTCGCAGTTTCGGCTGATTGACGATGCAGCGTTACCGGTTTTTGATTGAGTATGACGGGGCACCGTTTTCCGGCTGGCAGCGGCAGGAGGATCAGCCATCGGTTCAGGGGGCCATTGAAACGGCTCTGGCAAAGCTGGATGAACCCTCCCCTATTGTTCAGGGGGCCGGGCGTACCGATGCCGGGGTCCATGCACTTGGACAGATCGCCCATGCTGATCTGACCCGCCCGTGGAAGCCTTTCCGGTTGATGGAAGCACTGAATGCTCATTTGCGGCAGGACGGCGCACCTGTGGCCATTCTGGATTGCCAGGCATGCGACAATGAGTTTCACGCCCGGTTTTCCGCCATCCAGCGTCACTATGTCTATCGCATTATTTCGCGCCGTGCACCGCTGACCGTGGAGCGCGGACGAGCCTGGAACGTCAAACTGCCTCTGGATGTCGACGCCATGAATGAGGCCGCTTCGAGGCTTATTGGCGAGCATGATTTTACGACGTTTCGCTCAACAGAATGTCAGGCGAAATCTCCGGTCAAAACGCTGGACACGTTGAACGTCAGTGTGCGGGAAATCCATGGAACATCCACGATCGAGATATCGACGAGCGCCCGCTCCTATCTCCACAATCAGGTCCGTTCCTTTGCAGGTGCATTGAAATATGCTGGAGAAGGCAAATGGAGTGCCGATGACATGTCAGCGGCACTGGAAGCCCGTGACCGGACGGCCTGCGCGCCGGTTGCACCCGCTCACGGTCTTTATCTGGTATCGGTGGGCTATTGAACCTTTGACCGGAACTGAGCTGTGCGGCAAAGTCGAGGATCACAGCGAGGGAATATTGATGGCGCGTGCTTTTCTGTTTGTTCTGGATTCCGTTGGCATTGGTGGCGCACCTGATGCAGGCGCCTTTGGTGATAAGGGGGCCGATACTGTCGGTCACATTGCCGAAGCCTGCGCGCGCGGCGACGGCAATAAAGCAGGACTTCGATCAGGCCCATTGAGCCTGCCCAATATGGAAGCCATGGGCCTTGGCTATGCTGCTGAACTCGCCACTGGCAAGCGTCCTGATGGTTTTACATTTGACGGTCCTGCCACCGCCGGCTGGGCGAGTGCCCGCGAGGTTTCGAAGGGGAAAGACACCATCACAGGCCATTGGGAACTCGCGGGTGTTCCCGTCTCAGAGGACTGGGGATACTTCCCCGATACCGTGCCTGCCTTGCCGGAAAGTCTGACCACCGCAATGATTGAGGGGGCGGAGTTGCCCGGAATACTTGGCAACAAACATGCGTCTGGAACGGGCGTGATCGAAGAACTGGGTATTGAGCACATCACATCCAGCAAACCGATTGTTTACACCTCAGCCGATTCAGTTTTGCAAATTGCCGCCCATGAGGAATTCTTCGGCTTGCAACGCCTCTATGACCTGTGCGCACTGACCCGCAAGCTGGCCGACCCTCTTAATATTGGTCGCGTCATTGCACGCCCTTTTTTGGGCAAGACGGCACAGACATTCGAACGAACCGGCAACCGGCGTGACTATTCAGTGCCACCGCCCTCCCCCACGCTGCTTGATCTGGCGGAGGATGATGAGCGGTCAGTGTTTGCGATTGGAAAGATTGCCGACATTTTCTCCCATCGCGGCGTCACTGATATTCGTAAGGCAAACGGCAATGATGCCATGATTGATGCTACTCTTCAGGCCATGGACGATGCCGCCGAAGGTGATTTCGTCTTCACCAACTTCCTTGATTTTGACCAACTTTATGGTCATCGCCGCGATGTTTGCGGCTATGCCGCCTGTCTTGAGCATTTTGACCAGCGCCTACCTGAAATGACGGCAAAACTGCGCAAAGGTGACCTGCTGATCCTCACCGCCGATCACGGCAATGATCCTACCTGGAGCGGAACGGACCATACACGCGAGCAGGTTCCGGTCCTCTTGTCGGGTCCAGATATCGCCACTGGTAATTTGGGCAAACGCGACACGTTCAGCGATGTGGGAGCGACTATCGCACACCATCTTGGATTGCCAGGCGCCCTGCCAGGCAAAAGCATGTTATGAATTGGACGAAACCCCGGCAAATGGGTGCATACAATGTTGAAGGCTGAAATTCACTGTCACATCGAAGGTGCCGCAGATCCGGCGCTGATCCAGCGTCTGGCAAAGAAGTATCAGGTTGATATGAGCGATATCATCCAGGATGGGCGATATGTCTGGTCAAACTTCACCAACTTTCTCAACACCTATGACAAGGCATCTTCGGTGCTTCGCGAACCGGAGGATTATCGCCTTTTAACTTATGACTATTTCTCCCGACTGGCCGCGCAGGACACCATATATGGTGAGATTTTTGGTTCTTCCGACCATGCTGCTGTGATGGGTATCGGATACGTCGATCTTGTTGAAGCAATGTCTGCAGGTATCGAGGATGCGCGCCGGGAAAGCGGCATTGAAGGGCGCATCATCATGACCTGTGTGCGCCATCTGGGGCCCGAAGCAGCTGATGCCGTTGCCGAGCAGGTGGCTGCCAATCCGCACCCGATGGTCACCGGGTTTGGCATGGGTGGTGATGAACGGTCATTTGATATTGCTGACTTCTCCTCGGCATTTGCAACCGCCTCGGATGCCGGGCTGGGATTGACGGCCCACGCTGGCGAGTTTGGCGGACCTGAAAGCGTAATCGGGGCACTGGACCATCTGGGGGTCACCCGGATTGGTCATGGTGTGCGTTCAATTGAAGATCCCGAACTCGTCAAACGGCTCGCCCATGACAACATCGTTCTTGAGATATGCCCTGGCTCCAACATCTCTCTCCAGGTCTATTCTGATTTCGCAAGTCACCCCTTACCCAAGCTGTTTGCCGAAGGAGTTCGCGTAACGATCAACTCCGACGATCCACCCTATTTCCACACATCCATCGAGCGGGAATATGAGATTGCGAAAAAGGAGTTCGGATTTGATGATGCAACAATCAATGATTTCACCCGTACCGCAATTGAAGCGGCCTTTGTTGATGAGCCAACACGCGAAAGCCTGTTGAAACGACTGGATAACGCCGCCTAATTTCGCCTGGATGCTGACAAGGTCTTGCCTGATGGGGCGTTGGCTTTAGGGTGATCCCAAACCCCGTAGTTTTCAGGAGCCGATCATGGACAATGTCACCGTGGTCCAACATCCGCTTGTTCAACACAAGCTCAGCATCATGCGCGACAAGAACACGTCGACAGCAAGTTTTCGACGTCTGCTGCGTGAGATATCTCTCCTGCTTTGCTATGAGGTGACGCGCGATCTTGAACTGACAGCAGTCTCTATTGAAACGCCTATGGAGGAAATGCAGGCTCCAGTGCTCAAGGGGAAAAAACTGGTCTTTGCCTCGATTTTGCGGGCAGGCAACGGTTTGCTGGAGGGGATGCTGGATCTTGTGCCATCAGCACGTGTGGCCCATGTGGGGCTGTATCGTGACCATGAAACGCTGGAAGCCATTGAATATTATTACAAAGCGCCTGGCGACCTCAGCGACCGGCTGGTCATTGCAGTTGATCCGATGCTCGCAACGGCCAACTCCGCAACAGCAGCAATCGAAAAACTAAAGCAAAGCGGCGCAAAAGATATTCGCTTTCTCTGTCTTCTGGCCGCACCGGAAGGCATTGAAAACTTTAGGAAACGGCTGCCGGACGTCCCCATTTACACCGCCGCAATCGACAGCCACCTCAATGAAAAAGGCTACATCGTGCCCGGATTGGGCGATGCCGGTGACCGCATGTACGGCACAAAATAGGGAAGCATGTTTTGAGCGAAATTGCGCGCTACCCAAGTCTGGCCGGCAAAGTTGTTATCGTAACCGGTGGCGCAAGCGGGATTGGTGAATCCATCACCACCCACTTCGCACAACAGGATGCAAAGGTGGGTATTCTGGATATTGCAGATGAAGCCGGAACTGCGCTCGAAACCAGCCTTGCCGCCGCCGGACATGCGGCTCGCTATGTCCATTGCGATGTCACCGATACTTCCGTTCTGCAAGCCGCGATTGCTGAAATCAGCCGCGAATTGGGGCCGGTCGGTGTGCTGGTGAACAATGCAGCACATGACCAGCGTCACAAGCTGGAAGAAGTGACCCCGCAATACTGGGACGAACGCATTGCCGTGAATCTCAAACATCATTTTTTCGCTGCTCAGGCCGTGGCCGACGATATGAAATCGCTCGGTGGTGGCTCGATTATCAATATGGGATCTACATCCTGGATGTTGGGTTTGGGCGGCATGGCGGGTTACACCGCCTCAAAATCTGCAGTCCTGGGGCTGACCCGTTCATTGGCGGCTGATCTGGGTCCGTTTAACATTCGGGTCAATTCAATCGCACCGGGATGGATCATGACTGAGCGCCAGAAAAACCTCTGGCTGACACCGCAAGGCGAAGCCGATATTTTCAAGAACCAGTGTCTGAAGCGTTTTTTGGTGCCGGAAGACATCGCCAGACCTGTTCTCTTTTTCGCTTCTGATGAAGCTGCGGCCTGTACCAATCAAAGCTATATCATCGATGGTGGTTGGGTTTAAGGAACTGTTCACCCTCCTGTCGGCTTTCGTACGCTCTTAGCGATTCAGTTACTGATTTTGCTGCAATCTTGAAGTTCCAACGCCCCTGGAGCCGCACGTTGAAATCAATTGTCACCATCGCAGTTGCCTGCTGTGTGCTTGCCGTTCTGGTGCCGGAATTTCTCGGCTCATCCCGTGAAGGCAGCGATCAACAACACTTGTCTGTTGCCCAGCAAGGGAAATTGAGCGGGACAGCCGAATCCTGGCAGGACAGATCCGGTCACTACAGCTTCAATGCTGATTTTAACGGCAAAAGTATCAACACGCTTGTCGATACAGGCGCTTCTTACGTGGCCATAAACTGGTCAACAGCCCGCCGCATCGGCCTTCGAGTACGGGCCAAGGACTTCCGTCACAATATCAGAACCGCCAACGGCATTGCTAAATATGCCAAAGGTGTCATTGATGAAATCCGCATTGACGGGATCGTGGTGCGACGTGTCACCGCTGCCGTGTTAAGCGACCAAGCACTCGAAACAACGCTGCTCGGCATGAATTTTCTAAACCGACTTGAACGGTTCGAGTTTCAGGGGAAAAAACTGAAGCTGGTTCAGTAAATCTGAATCCGGTGATCAGGTTTCGGTTGCCAATAAAGCCACATACCTCAGTCTTTGTCGGTCGCCTTCAGCTCTTCAAGGCGTGGCATGGAAATGGTGGAATAACCAGAATCCACGAAATGGACTTCGCCGGTCACGCCTGCTGACAGATCAGACAACAGATACAGCCCTGAACCACCGACATCTTCCAGCGACACGGTGCGACGCAACGGGGCGTTGCGTTTCTGATAATTGAACATTGCGCGGGCATCGGAAATGCCAGCCCCGGCCAGAGTACGCATCGGACCTGCAGAAATTGCGTTTACCCGCACACCAGCCGGACCAAAATCGGTCGCCAGATAGCGCACACTTGCTTCCAGGGCTGCCTTGGCGACACCCATGACGTTGTAGTTGGGCATAACGCGGGTCGCTCCACCATAGGTGAGCGTGACCATCGACCCGCCATCTTTCATCAATGCCGCAGCACGCTTGGCGGTTTCTGTAAAAGAGAAGCAGGAGATGACCATTGTACGGGAGAAATTCTCTCGTGTGGTATCAGCATAGGCCCCCTTCAATTCACGCTTGTCGGAAAAACCAATGGCATGAACGAAGAAATCAAGCTTGCCCCACTCCTTTTCCAACGTTGCGAAGACATTATCGACCGATTCCAAATCTTCCACATCGCAGGGCATAAGCAGGGTCGAACCGATAGAGTCGGCAAGCGGCTTGAGCCTGCGGCCAAAACCGTCTCCCTGATACGTAAAGGCAATCTCGGCACCGTGGGCAGCCAGAGTTTGTGCAATACCCCAGGCAATGGAATGGTCATTCGCAACGCCCATGATGAGGCCTCGCTTACCAGCCATAATGTTAGATTGAAGGTCGACCATTACCGTATCTCTTTCTTACTCACTCGTCACAATGGCCGGAAGGCCAGGTCGGACAGGGTTCTTCGCGAACTCTCTGACCCGATAAAATTTATTGATATTTTTGAAAAACAAGAGATGCGTTGGTACCGCCAAATCCAAAGGAATTTGAAAGCACTGTGTTGATCTCAACATTGTCGCGCCGCTCCAGCACAATCGGCATATCGGCAAATTCCGGGTCAAGCTCATTGATGTGAGCGCTCTCGCAGATAAAACCGTTTTTCATCATGAGTAGAGAATAAATCGCCTCCTGAACGCCCGTGGCACCAAGAGAGTGACCGGTCAGAGACTTGGTGGCGGAAATTGGCGGGCAGTTATCGGCCCCATAAATTTCTTTCAATGCACTGATTTCCTTGGAATCTCCGATACCAGTGGAAGTCGCATGGGGGTTGATATAGTCGATTTTCTCACCGACCCCCTCAACCGCCATCTGGATGCAGCGCACAGCCCCTTCGCCAGATGGTGCAACCATGTCGTAGCCATCGGAAGTTGCGCCATAACCCACGAGTTCACCATATATTTTGGCACCGCGAGCCTTGGCATGTTCAAGTTCTTCCAACACCAGCACACCGGCCCCACCGGCTATAACAAACCCATCACGGCTGACATCGAAGGCACGAGAGGCGCTTGATGGCGTGTCGTTAAAATCTGAACTCATGGCACCCATCGCGTCGAACAGGTTGGACATGGTCCAGTCAAGATCCTCAGAACCGCCAGCGAAAATTATATCCTGCTTGCCGAGTTGAATGGTCTCATAAGCATTGCCGATACAATGATTGGATGTGGCGCAGGCCGATGAAATTGAATAGTTGACCCCTTTGATCTCGAACTGTGTAGCCAGGACCGCTGAGGATGTTGAACTCATGGCTTTGGGGACCGCTGTTGGACCAATCCGCTTGGGTGAGCCGGTCTCAATGGTTTTTTGCGCAGCCTCCACAATGGTCTTGGTTGATGGTCCGCCAGAACCCATAATGATCCCCGTGCGCGGGTTGATCACATCGCCAGATTCAAGCCCGGAATCGCTGATCGCCTGCTGCATAGCTATGTAGTTCCAGGCGGTGCCCTTGCTCATGAAGCGCATGGTGCGGCGATCCAGAACCTCCTGGGGATCAAGATCAGGTGCGCCCTGCACACGGCACCGGAATCCGTGTTCGTCAAATTCCTCCGAAAAGCTGATGCCGGATTTTGCTTCACGCAGTGAAGCCAACACTTCCTGCGAATTGTTGCCTATCGAGGATACGATCCCCAATCCGGTAATCACGACCCGTTTCATAAAGAGGCCCTTTGTGTTTGGGGACTAAAAAGCTGCGATCATATTAGATGAGAAGCTAGAATCTGGCGACAAGATGGTCGAAGCGTACACTGCTTTCAACCGAAATCGGCATCAGGAGTCCTTGAATAGCCCGACACGCAGGTCTTTTGCGGTGTAGATGACTTCGCCATCGGCTTTCATCCAGCCATCAGCAATACCCAGAATTAAGCGACCACGCATGACGCGCTTGAAGTCTATGCCATATTCAACCAGATCAACGGTGGGATCCACCATGCCGGAAAACTTCACCTCTCCGGTAGAAAGCGCCCGCCCCTTTCCAGGTTCACCCAGCCAGCCAAGGTAGAAACCGGTAAGCTGCCACATTGCGTCAAGGCCAAGACACCCGGGCATCACCGGGTCGCCCTGGAAGTGGCATGGGAAAAACCAAAGATCCTTATGTATCTTGAAATCTGCCCGAATATAGCCCTTGCCGTATTCTCCGCCGGTTTCAGACGTATCTGTCACCCGGTCGAACATCAGCATGGGTGGAAGCGGAAGCTGTGCGTTGCCGGGGCCAAACAGCTCCCCTCGACCACAAGACAGCACTTCTTCGTGTGAGTAACTGGACTTTTGTTCAAACATGAATGGAATTTACCCTTGCGGACGCCACGGCAGTCCAAATTTCTGCGGCCCATATTAGGCACCGCCCTTACCCTATGCATTTAACGTGCAGAGGATTTGGGGTCAAATGAAGGTCATACGCTGGTAACAGAGAATTTCTGCCCGTTGAGCAACCACAATTCAGCCCTAAACGTCATAATAATATCGCGTCTGGAAGGTTGATCCACAGCATGGTCTTTGACGCATGGTTATCTGGCTGATCATCAATGTGTGTGGACCGCTTGCAGGGCACCCGATCCTGACCTATTCTAAGGGTGTGAAAGTAACAAATTCATCCTGCGGCGATGAAGTAAAGTCTGGGCTGGTAAGAACATGCAGAATTTTCATCAGGGGAAATTACACATGACTTCCGCTGAAGGAGACACGCAAAAACCGGCAGCTGATGGCTTTGCCTGCGATACGGCCCAGCTTGGAGAGCGTCTTCGCAAAGCTGGCCTGCGCCCCACGCGGCAACGCTTGTCTCTTGCCCATCTGCTGTTTTCGAAGGGCAACCGGCATATTTGTGCTGAAGCTCTTCACGAGGAAGCCGTACTGGCGCGGGTGCCGGTATCTCTGGCAACCGTTTATAATACGCTGCATCAGTTCAATGAGGCCGGGCTATTGCGCGCGGTTGCTGTGGAATCGTCCAAAACCTATTTCGATACAAATACGAGCGACCACCATCATTTCTTCATCGAACATGAAAACCGGGTGGTGGATGTGCCTGCATCCCACATCAACGTGACCGACCTGCCGGAACCTCCCGAAGGTATGGAAATAGCCCGTGTCGATGTGATTGTGCGTCTGCGCGAGAAGAGCTAGTCAGGTCGCTCTCGCAGGGTCGGTGGCCTTAACCGTCCAGCGGCTCGTTGGGATACACGCCCCACAGTGATTCCTGTTTTAGCCACGCTTTGGTGTTTTGAACTTCCACTTCGCACCATCCCTGACCACATTCTTCAACATTGACCAGCAGGCCAGCCTGAAGCCGGGCAACCGTGGCTGCTTCATCACTTGCATCATTTTTAGCATCGAGAAGCAGAGCATCTTCGTTGGTATCGCTTGAGTTGGCGCGGTCCCATGGAGCAACGATTGCTGTGCGCTTGCTCGACAACAAAGAATGAAGAACCCAGCCGGTTGAACCTTCAGAATCGCGAATACGGCGCCACTGATCAAACTCCTGAATCACTTCCACAGGAAGGCCACGTTTCTTGTAGAGCCAGGAAATCGCATATTTGCGGCCCGGGCCGACGCGCAGATTGACCGCCCGCGCCTTCAGGCTCACGAAGCGGGGAACTGGCAGGCCTGTCGACCGCCCGCGTTTCTGACCGTCACTCACACCGCTGTCAGCCGCGTGAGCTTTAACAGATGCCGCTCCCAGGGCCAGCCCCAGAGCAACCAGTATTGTGAGAAAGATCGCCTTTTTGAAAAAGGCCAGATTGACCGATAGTTGTTGTTGAATAACTGACATCAATGTCCGCTCTAGTCCGCCAAGCAAGGAACCTGGCATTACCGCCATTGCGTTCCGGCTTGTGTCTGTTAAAAAAGTGGTCCCGAACCAACGCGGGTACGGTTCAAGCAGGGTCTCGCATTTCGGTTAAATCCCCCCAAAGAGACAAGGTTAATGGGAGGTAAAACTGACCTGCGAGAGGTGAAAACGGGCAATAGGCGGTCAATGAAACCGACAATCTTACAAAAAAGGAACTGCACAGCATGACCGGTCAGCGGCCGCATGTTGTTGTGACGCGAAAGCTGCCGGATGGGGTGGAAACCCGCATGCGCGAGCTTTTCAACACCGAACTGAATATCGACGACAAGCCCCTCACCCAACCACAACTGGTGGCAGCGGTGCAGACGGCGGATGTCCTTGTACCCACCGTAACAGACGCAATCACTCGGGCAGTTATTGAACAGGCGGGCGATCAGCTGAAACTGATCGCGAATTTTGGAAACGGCACCGACAATATCGATGTGGAAGCAGCGAGCGAAAAAGGTATTGCAGTCACCAATACGCCAAATGTCCTATCCACAGACACGGCAGACATGATCATGGCCATGATGCTTGCCGTACCACGCAGGCTTGTTGAAGGTGCAAAAGTTCTCGCCAGCACAGATGGCTGGTCCGGCTGGTCACCGACATGGATGCTGGGACACCGTATCTCCGGCAAACGGCTTGGTATTGTAGGCCTTGGGCGCATCGGCTCGGCTGTAGCCCGCAGGGCAAAAGCCTTTGGCATGGCCATTCACTATCACAACCCAAAACAGGTGCACCCAGATCTCGAAGCTGAGCTTGAAGCGACCCATTGGGATAGCCTTGATCAGATGCTGGCGCGGGTGGATGTGGTGTCAGTCAACTGTCCTTTTACCCCAGCAACCTATCATTTGCTGTCGGAACGACGGCTGAAGCTGATGCGGCCCGATGCCTATATCGTCAATGCGGCGCGTGGTGAAATCATCAATGAAGATGCCTTGCTCGATGCCCTGGAAAACGGATCAATTGCCGGGGCCGCTTTGGATGTATTTGAGCACGAACCAGCCGTGTCACCGCGCATGTTGCGCCTTGCCGAACAGGGCAAACTGGTCATGCTGCCTCACATGGGGTCTGCCACCATCGAAGGGCGCATGGAAATGGGGGAACGGGTGATTATCAATATCCGTGCCTTGTTTGATGGGCACCGCCCACCTGATCGGGTGCTGCCCAGCCGCAAGTAGCAACCCTTTTGGGGGCGTAAATCAATAATGCTCTAGATAACCGCGACGACACGGCCGCGAATTTTGCCATCGATGATGTCATGCGCCGAGGAGATGAGGTCATCAAATCCGATTTCTGTGGTCAGCTTTTCAAGCTTGCCCATGTCCAGATCGGTTTCCAGACGCGACCACGCCTCTTTGCGCACAGAAAGTGGAGCCATCACACTATCCACACCAAGAAGACTGACGCCCCGCAGAATAAACGGCATGACCGTGGTTGGTAAATCAAACCCCTGAGCCAGACCGCAAGCGGCAACAGCGCCACCATATTTGGTTTGCGCCAGGATGTTGGCCAGGGTGAAGGACCCCACCGCATCAACAGCACCAGCCCAACGTTCCTTGCCCAGCGGGCGCCCCTCTTGCGACAACTCACTGCGGTCGAGCACTTCACTGGCTCCCAGACTTTTGAGGAACTCCGCCTCGTTCATTCGCCCGGTAAAAGCAATAACGTCGTAGCCCAGCTTAGATAGAATTGAGATGGCAACTGATCCAACACCACCATTGGCTCCGGTTACTGCAATTGGGCCACGGTCGGGTGTGATGTCATGACTTTCCAGCGCCATCACACACAACATGGCCGTATAGCCAGCAGTGCCTATGGCCATGGCCTGTTTTGCCGAAATACCATCAGGACGTTTGATCAACCAGTCTCCGCTGACACGTGCCTTTTCTGCATAGGCACCCCAATGCGTCTCACCAACACCGAAACCGTTCAAAATAACGCTGTCACCGGCTGAAAAGTCCTTATGACCGGATTCCAGCACTGTGCCGGCGAGGTCTACACCGGGAATCATGGGCCAATGGCGGACCACCGGTGATTTGCCGGTAATCGCAAGCCCATCCTTGTAATTGACGGTGGTTGCCTCAACAGCGACAGTCACGTCGCCTTCCATCAGGTTTTCGTCTTTTACTTCTGTGACGGCGACAGACTGGTTCTTGTCCGCATCACGGGAAATAAGAATGGCCTTGAAGGATGACATGCAGGATTCCTTACGTGTGTTTTTGAGTGTCGGTGGCGGAAGGGCCACCTTTCAAGGAGAAAATTTCGTCGATAATGATGGCAATTGCACCAAGTGTAATGAAGGCATCAGCCATGTTGAAGATTGCAAACGCCCAATTTTGGGTATGAAACAAGAGAAAGTCGATCACGTAACCAAGTGACGCCCGATCTATGAGATTTCCAACGGCCCCAGCCATCACGAAGGCAAATCCAAGGTGGGCCAACTGATGATCACGCGGAACCCGCGACCACAGATAAATGAGAAATCCGATGATCAGGACTGTCAGCACCACAAGTCCGTTGCTTCCCATCCAGTCGAGCATCGAAAAGGCGATGCCGGTATTGTAGGTCCGGTACAGGGCAAAAAAAGGCACGACCCCCACGTGTTCTTCAAAGGGCAGCCGGGTTTCGACCCACCACTTCGTCAACTGGTCAACCGCCACCAGGACAAAGACGATGAGGAAGAGTGTTGATTTCAACCGAAACGGTTTCAAGTTGTTTCCTTCCCTGTCGCCCTAACCGAGAGCATGTCTGCGCGCCTCAAACACCATGATGCCTGTGGCGACCGCGAGATTAAGCGAATCCGCAGC
Organism: uncultured Rhizobiaceae group bacterium; assembly: GCA_937930635.1. GTDB lineage: Bacteria > Pseudomonadota > Alphaproteobacteria > Rhizobiales > Rhizobiaceae > Pseudahrensia. The sequence goes on along the minus strand of CALHCF010000015.1, from coordinate 57,805 downwards.
GCCGTCCATAGCGATCAAAGCAAGCTGATGGCAAGCCTTTGCGAGGTCTTCAGGCAATCCCTGTTGCTCGTTGCCCATTAAAAGAAGCTGAGGACCGTTGGAATAGTCTATAGCCCGATGGTCAACGGCACCCTTCAGGTGGGTTCCAACAGCCTGCCCGCCCGCTGTTTTCACACTCTCCATGATTGCCAGAAAATCCGCCGGATTGATCTTCATCAATGGAACATGAAACAGCGATCCCATTGTGGCCCGCACCGCCTCGAGTGCAAAAGGGTCCGTGGTTTCCCCTACCAGGAAGATGCCTTTCACCCCTGAAGCATCGGCCGTGCGGATAATGGTTCCAAGATTGCCAGGATCACGAACCCGATCCAGACCTAACCAGACTTCGTTGGCAGGTGTTATTTTATCTGCGAGGCTTACAAGCTTCTGTTGGACAACCGCAACGATCGCCTGGGCATTGTCACGCCGGGTGATCGAGGTCAGCACCTTGTCATTTGCTATCAGGATGTCACCACCACGGGCACGAACCTGGGTTGCCAGCTTTTCAACGCGAGGCGCCAGCCGTTCATCATCATGTGCCTTACGGGCATAGATCAGCGTGCGGATTATCCAGCCACTGGCCAACGCATCATGGACCAGTTTCTCGCCCTCAACCAGAAATACGCTTTCACGATCCCGGTTCTTTTTCATCGCCAGGGCCTTGATCGACTTGATGCGCGGATTGGCTGTGGACGAGATTTCCTCGACACGACCCGGCTTTGAAACCGCCTCACTCATAATTCCGCTTCCATCGACACGAACCGTGAGAACATGGAAGTGGACAGAGCACGTCCCGTGCCATGCGCCTCAGCTTCCTGGCGCAGGATCAACTCTCCGGACTCCAGACGACCGTTCATACCGGCAAAGACCTCCTGCATCAGTTCATGCAAGGTGAAGTGAGAGGCACGAATGGCATACGAGGTCAGTACTGTCATCAGCGGCCTGTCGCTTTGAAGGCTGCGCACAAGATCGAGCATGTGAGCCAGGTGGTCAAAGAGCTGCCAGACCTCGCCTTTGGGGCCACGCCCGTAAGCTGGCGGATCGAGCAGGATAATATCATAGGTCTGGCCGCGACGTTCTTCCCGGGCACAAAACTTGACCGCATCATCGCAAATCCAACGGACCGGCTTGTCTTCCAGACCCGCAACTCGCTGATTTTCTCGCGCCCAACCAATCGCCTTCTTTGATGCATCAACATGGGTTACTTCCGCACCCGCACGAACAGCAACCAGCGAGGCGAGACCTGTATAGCCAAACAGATTAAGCACGCGAACCGGACGGTCAAATGACCGGGATGCGGCCCGGATAACGTTTTGCAGGGCATACCAGTGGGCGGCCTGTTCCGGGAAAACGCCGGTGTGACGAAATGAGGTGAAACGGCCAAGATAGGCGAGGTCGTCGAACATGAGTGGCCAGGTTTCCTCCAGCGGTCCCTTCGGCATACGCCAACGTCCCTGCCCCTCCTCATCAGTATCGCCAGTGAATATGGCATCTGCATTGTCCCAGGCCGAAGTGGGCAATGAAGGCAGCCACAGAGCCTGCGCCTCTGGCCTGCGCACAGTCAGCGCGCCATAACGTTCAAGCTTTTCGCCGTTGCCGCTGTCGAGCAATGCATAGTCCCGGGAGGGCAGTGACTCCAGCACCATTCCGGCGCTTCCCGGCAAACGTTCACCTCTATGACGTTTGCGCGGCGGCAATAGCGGTGCTTTTTCCACCGTTGATGGCTTCGCCGGCACAGGCGCAGCAGCAGGCTTTCGGGCAGATTTGCTCCGCGACGGAGGGGCCTTCTTGCGCTCGCGTTTATACTTCGGTTTCGCCATGACTTCGCTTTAGAGGTTCCGCAGGCCGGCGCAAGCCCCTTGTTGGTGTTTGTGGCGGCTGCTACTTAGGGACGAATTGCAAAAATATTGATTGGCAAGCGGAGTATCGCAAGACATGGAAATGAACGGCAGCCACCTCATCCCAGCAGATCGTCAGACTGTATGGGAGGCGCTCAACAACCCCGATATGCTGCGCGCGTGTATTCCAGGCTGCGAAGAACTGGACATGCAGTCAGAAACGCAAATGTCTGCGACGGTTGTTGCTAAGGTCGGGCCGGTAAAAGCCAAGTTCAGGGGCGAAGTCACTCTCGAAAATCTCAATCCACCAGAGAGTTACACTATTTCCGGTGAAGGAAAGGGCGGTATTGCAGGCTTCGCCAAGGGAGGAGCAGACGTCAAACTGACCGAAGTTGATGGTGGGACGCAGCTTGACTACACGGTCGATGCTAAGGTTGGCGGGAAAATTGCCCAACTGGGGTCGCGCCTGATCGATTCAACTGCCAAAAAAATGGCCAATCAGTTTTTCACCAACTTTACGGAGAAGGTCGGCGGCGCATAAGTGTGTCTTTGACCATGAAAGGAGTAGATTATGGCTGAAACAGACTACCGGGAGAATGTCTGGACCTGCTTTTTTGTGGGCCTAATCCTGTGTGCAATTCTTGCAGTGATTGCCTATTCGTTCGGTTAGGCGACTGTGTGGTTGCCGCCTAACCGGTTATCTCAAATTGTCGGGTTCTGCCCTTAAGCTGCCTGACGTTTGTCCAGCAAACCACGGTTGACCAGCAATTCGGCGATCTGAACCGTGTTGAGTGCCGCGCCCTTGCGCAGGTTATCTGAAACCACCCAAATATTGAGGCCGTTATCGACTGTTGGGTCTTCGCGAATGCGCGAGATATAGGTGGCATCTTCGCCAGCAGCCTCGTAAGGCGTGACGTATCCACCATCCTCGCGCTTATCGACGACCAGGCAGCCGGGGGACTGACGCAAAATTTCGCGCGCTTCGTCTGCTGACAGTTCATTCTCAAATTCCAGGTTCACGGCCTCGGAATGGGAAACGAAAACAGGCACCCGAACCGCCGTACAGGTCACCTTGATTTTCGGGTCGAGAATTTTCTTGGTTTCCGCATTAACTTTCCATTCCTCTTTCGTATCGCCGGAATCCATGAAGGCGTCGATATGGGGAATGCAATTGAAGGCAATGCGTTTGGTGAATTTTTCCGGTTCGATAGGATCAGCCACAAAGACGGCGCGGGTCTGATTGAACAGCTCATCCATCGCGTCCTTGCCGCCGCCGGAAACCGACTGATAGGTAGAGACAACCGCCCGTTTAATGGTTGCCTTGTCGTGCAATGGCTTGAGCGCGACAACCAGTTGCGCAGTAGAGCAGTTAGGGTTGGCAATAATGTTCTTCTTGCGGAAACCTTCCACCGCATCCGCATTGACCTCCGGAACAATCAAAGGCACGTCAGGGTCATAGCGCCACGCCGAAGAGTTATCGATGACAACACACCCCTTGGCGGCGATCTTCGGCGCCCATTCCGTAGAAATTGAACCGCCTGCCGACATGATCGCGATATCCGTCTCACCAAAATCATGGGCATCGAGTGAACGTACTTTCAGCACTTTATCACCAAAGGAAATCTCTGTACCCTGTGACCGACGCGAGGCCAGTGGCACAACCTCATCGGCGGGAAATCCCCGTTCGGCAAGGATGGTCAGAACTTCACGGCCCACATTTCCAGTGGCTCCAACGATAGCAATTCGATAACCCATGATAATTTTTGCTCCTCTCTCCCTGGTCGCAAAGAGAACCAGCCACTCTCTCCCGGGGAGAGTGCGGGAGGGAGCAGTTACAAGGTGGTCTTTGTTTTGACGGCCTTCGTAATCATGGGCGGCTTTTTAGCGACTAGGTGCAAAATGTCAAACATTGTTGCCATGCTGCTGGTCGCCACTGCGGTCACGCTTGGAAATTCCGCCTATGCCCAGCTTGCGAAGGGGCCGCTTGGTGCAGCGCAGATCCGCCAGTCAATGTTCGGATTTGCAATGACTGGTGAATATTCCAACGGCAAGTCCTGGGCGGAACGGTTCAATCGAGATGGTTCAACCAGCTATGTCGAGGACGGCATCGCCATTCCAGGCAAGATGACCTTGAAGAGCAACCTGCTGTGTTTCGATTATGGTGAGACCAGCGGATTCGCCGGAGGATGTTTTGAGGTCTGGAAACGCAGCGCCAACTGTTTCGATTTTTACAGTGAGAATGTGGATGGCGGCACCATCGCTTCGCTGGATGAAAAGCGCTTTGGGCAGGGCTGGACCGCCAGAGCCTGGTATACGGATCAGCCGTCAACCTGTGTCAGCGACCAGATTTCGTAGACCTGCTTACCGCACCTAACCGCGTGACCCGAAAATTGCACTGCCCACCCGTATATGGGTTGCTCCAAACTCGATTGCGGTCTCGAAGTCGGCGGACATGCCCATTGAGAGTTTTTCCAACCCGGCTTCCTGCGCCAGCTTGCGCAGCAGGGCAAAATGGGGGCCGGGATTTTCGTCAAACGGCGGAATGCACATCAAACCCTCGATGCTCAGGCCATGAACGGTTTTGCACCGTTCAACAAATGCGACCGCTTCACGCGGGCTGATACCTGCCTTTTGAGGCTCCTCCCCGGTATTAACCTGGACGAACAACTCAAGGGTTCTGCCCTGCGCCACCATTTCCTTTGCCAGCGTCACCGCGATTTTCTCACGGTCAACGGTATGGATGGCATCGAAAAGCGCCACAGCTTCACGGGTTTTGTTTGATTGAAGCGGACCAATCAAATGCAGCCTGGCATCTGGAAATTCCTCCTTCAGGCCGGGCCATTTGCCCTCACTCTCCTGAACGCGATTTTCGCCAAATACCCGCTGACCAGCTTTCAGAACCGGGCGGATTGAATCCGCGTCAAAAGTCTTTGATACCGCAATCAGGGTAATATCATTGGCAGCCAATTCCGCCTTATCGGCCGCCACAGAGACCCTGTTCAGAACTTCATCTAGTCTCTCACGATCGCTCACACCGGATCTCCTGTTGACGATGCCGGGCATTTCTGGTCACTACCGGCTCAAATCACTCCCCTTTTTGACGAAGACCCCGGAAATGGCAAGCGAGCGTTACAACGCAAAATCTGTTGAAACAAAATGGCAGCAGAGATGGGATGAGGCGAAACTGTTTGAGGCGGTCACCGATCCCGAAAGCGGCCGCGAAACCTATTACGTGCTTGAGATGTTCCCCTACCCTTCCGGGCGCATTCATATGGGGCATGTGCGCAACTATGCCATGGGTGACGTCATTGCCCGCTACAAGCGGGCCAAAGGGTTCGAGGTGCTTCACCCTATGGGTTGGGATGCATTTGGCCTGCCTGCCGAAAATGCGGCGATGCAGAACAAGGTCAATCCCAAGGACTGGACCTATTCCAATATCGAGGCGATGAAAAAGCAGCTGAAGTCCATGGGACTATCGCTCGACTGGTCGCGCGAATTCGCAACATGCGACGTTGACTACTATCAGCACCAGCAAAAACTGTTTCTTGATTTTCTTGAGGCCGGGCTGGTCTATCGCAAGAACTCCCGGGTGAACTGGGATCCTGTCGATATGACCGTTCTGGCCAATGAACAGGTAATCGATGGGAAGGGCTGGCGTTCCGGTGCCGATGTGGAACAGCGCGACCTGACGCAGTGGTTTGGTCGAATTACCGATTTTTCCGAAGACTTGCTCACCAGCCTCGACACGCTTGATCAATGGCCCGACAAGGTGAAACTGATGCAGGCCAACTGGATCGGCAAGTCACGTGGCCTGCAGATGACATTTGGTCTGACCGAATCGGTTCTGGGTTTTGATGGGATTGAAATTTTCACAACCCGGCCAGACACACTGGCCGGTGCCAGTTTTATTGCCATGGCGCCAGAACACCCGCTCGCGATTGCGCTGGCCCAAGACAATGCTGATCTTGCGACGTTCAATACCGAAGTACGTCGGTCCGGAACATCTGAAGAAGAGCTGGAGAAGGCCGAAAAGCTGGGATTTGACACCGGATTGAAGGTCAAACATCCCCTATATGAAGATCAAACCCTGCCGGTCTATGTCGCGAATTTTGTTGTGATGGGCTATGGTACGGGGGCGGTTTTTGCCTGTCCGGCACACGATCAACGTGATCTGGATTTCGCCAGAAAATATGACCTGCCTGTAATCGATACTTTCTTTGCTCTCGACGATGATACGCCGGTCGCAAACGATGCTTTTGTGCCGCTTAAAAGCCAAAAGGTACGCTATGTGAACCAGCCTGCCGGGGTCGAAATAACAACAGGCGAGGAGGGCGTTGAGGCGACGATCGACTGGGCAGAAAAGCAGGGGCTTGGATCTGCAAAACTGCAATACCGTTTGCGCGACTGGGGTATCTCACGCCAGCGCTATTGGGGCTGTCCGATCCCGATGATCCATTGCGATGATTGTGGTGCTGTACCGGTTCGAGAGCAGGATCTTCCTGTGGTGCTGCCAGAGGATGTTGATTTTGACAAACCCGGCAAAGCGCTGGACGTGCACCCGACCTGGAAATACGTGGACTGCCCCAGTTGCGGCAAGGCCGCTGAGCGCGATACCGACACGATGGACACATTTGTTGACTCATCGTGGTATTTTGCCCGCTTCACGGATAACACGGTCAACACACCGACCAATGTGACAGCTGCAAACCGCTGGTTACCAGTCGACCAGTATATCGGCGGCATCGAACATGCGATCCTGCATCTGTTGTACTCACGCTTCTTTGCGCGCGCGATGCAGATTACCGGACACATGGAGGTTAAAGAGCCGTTCAGAGGTCTTTTTACCCAGGGCATGGTCGTTCACGAAACCTATGGCGACAAGGACATGGGCTGGTTTCAGCCATCTGAGCTGGATATTGACGAAGGCGGTAACGGGCGGCGTGCATTCCGCCGAGACAACGGGGCGGAAGTTCCCATCGGCGGCATTGAAAAAATGTCGAAGTCAAAACGCAACACTGTCGATCCAGACGACATCATCAACAGCTATGGTGCCGATACAGCACGCTGGTTCGTGCTCTCTGATTCACCGCCGGACCGCGATGTAATCTGGACCGAAGCCGGTGTCGAAGGTGCTCATCGTTTTGTCCAACGCCTGTGGCGGCTGGTTCATACAATCGCAGACGGCGATGACACGGCTGGAAGCAAAGAAGCTGATCTGGAATTGCGCAAGACCGCCCATAAGGCCCTGCACAATGTTGACGAGATGATACCGGGGCTGCGTTACAACTCGGCGGTTGCGCAGATATATACTCTGGTCAACGCTATCGAACAGGCGGTTAAATCCGCAAAAGTCGGGCCACCTGTTTTGAAAGAAGCCATTTCCATGACCCTGCAAATGGTCGCGCCGATGATGCCGCATCTGGCAGAGGAATGCTGGGGTGTGATTGGCCAAACAGGCATGATCAGTTCTGCTGCATGGCCCGAAATTGATGCCTCATTGCTGGAGGAATCAACTGTTACACTGCCTGTGCAAATTAATGGCAAAAAACGCGGCGATCTTACTGTTGCAAAGGATATGGACAAGGAGGGCGTCGAAAACGAAGTTCTTGCTCTGGACTTTGTACAAAACGCCCTTTCTGGTAAGCAACCCAGAAAGGTCGTCGTTGTACCTGGGAGAATTGTCAATGTGGTCATTTAGGCCCGGTGTGAATATGCCCAACCAACTCCTTATGGCGGTGCTGATTGCGGTTGCCGCAATGGTGTCCGGCTGTACCGTTGAACCTCTCAACGCCTCACGCCCCGGTGGCCAGCTTTCAGCGGGTTCGTTTGGATTGACCACGCGGGAAGCTTTGTCACGTGTGGGGATAAAACAGGTCAACACAAGACAGGCGCAACAGGTGCGCAACCAATTGCTTTTCGCTTTCCATGGAGGGCAGGAACCCGACACCACAGACTATGACGTTACCCTGGTGGTGTTGTCGCGGGTTGTTCGTCTTTCTGTAGAGGCCAATAACCTCTCACCAACATCGGCCCAGGTGATCATGCGCGTCAATTATACGCTGGTGGACAAAAAAACCGGCAAGGAAATTGATGCCGGAGTGCGTGAGACAATAGCCGCCTTCGACAGAACGCCGCAAAGTTTCGCCAACCAGCGCGCCGAACGGGATGCCGAGAATCGTGCCGCCAAGACGGCTGCCCACCAGATCAGTCTCGCAATCGCACAGGCAATCGCCGACACTTAGGATTTGAACGTTTGCCATGGCGCAATTGAAAGCCCATGAAGTCGACCGCTATCTTTCAAAACCAGATGGCAAGCACCGCGTTATTCTGATTTACGGGCCCGACAAGGGCCTTGTTTCAGAGCGAGCAACACGCTTCGCCAAAGCGAGCGGTGCCAGTCTGGAAGATCCGTTTTCAACCATTCGTCTTGATGCTGATGATGCAGCATCTGACCCGGCGCGTATTGCAGATGAAGTGCACACCGTTTCGATGTTTGGTGGTGAACGTCTCGTCTGGATACGTGGCAGCACGCAAAAGAACTTGGCAGCCGCCGTGCAACCCGTCCTCGATGTGCCGCCCAGCGATGCCCTTTTGTTGATTGAAGCGGGCGACCTAAAGAAGAGCGCCCCGCTTCGAACCCGGGTGGAGAAATCACCCTCATCAGTTGCTCTGCCCTGCTATCAGGATCAGGCAAAGGCGATTGACGGAATTATCGATGAAGAACTGAAGGCGGCTGGCCTTTCGATTGACCGTGAAGCGCGGCAGGTTCTCAAATCCTTACTGGGTGGCGACAGGCTCGCCTCTCGCGGTGAAGTTCAAAAACTCTGCCTGTATGCCAAGGGGCAGGAAAGCATCAGCCTTGCCGATATTGAAGCGGTCGTGGGTGATGCTTCTTCTCTTGCTGTGGATACTGTGATTGACGCAGCCAGTACAGGCGATATCGCGGTTATGGAGCACACGTTCAAACGCCTTATTGCGCAGGGTGTGGCCGTTTTCCAGATCGTCAACGGGTTGCAACGGCATTTCCAGACACTTCATCTGGCACGGGCGCAGATGGATGCAAAACGGCAGCCTGCATCGGCAATCGTTGGTGCCATGCGGCCACCTGTGAATTTTCAAAGGCGCGATAAACTTTCCCGCGCCATTGCTATCTGGCCTTCGGTTGCACTGGAACGCACTCTGACGCGGCTGGATAAAGTATCTCTTGAGACGCGGACAAGCGCAGCTCTGGCTGTTCCATTGACGTCCACAGCCCTGCTGGCCATCGCGATTGAAGCAAAAGGGCTGGCGCGGCGCGCTCAGATTTAAAAGTGCTGTCAGGCAGCCTTTGATGATGCAAGCAGGCCAATGGCCTTTCCGGCAACAGGAGCCTGTTCAGCATTTTGCTGGGCCAGCTCATCGGCCCGGTTTTTTTGCTTTTGAACCTCAAACGCCTGTTTCACAACTTCGGAACGGCTTTCACGCGCCTGTTTGCGATATTTTCCCTGACGGACCCATGTCACAAATCCGCCCAGGAACATTCCAACCAGCAGCGATGCAAAGACCAGCACAAAGAGCGGGACTGTCAGGGACAGGAAGAAGGTGTCACCTATCTGTGGCGGGACCACAAGGGTAACCGGCTGCCGGTTGGCAACGGCAAGAGTGATCACAATCAGCCCGATTGGAACAATAACAAAAACAGTAGCCAGTCGCTTCAACATCGAATTCTCAATCCTCAGATTGCAAACGAAAAGAGTGATAAAGGCACAATCTGCCCTTTTGCGGGCAAATTGTCACCCGCTACCTCAATAACCATCAAACATAAATGGCAGCAGAGTGCCTACACGTTCAACCGTTCGCGCAGATCTTTACCTGTTTTGAAAAACGGCACCCACTTTTCTTCAACTTCAACGCGTTCACCGGTACGCGGGTTTCTTCCAACACGCGCGCTACGATTTTTTACCGAGAACGCACCGAAACCGCGCAACTCTACCCGGTCGCCATTTGCGAGTGCTTCTGAAATTTCGTCCAATATCGCATTAATAATATTCTCGACATCGCGCTGAAATAAATGGGGGTTCTGTTCAGCAACAATCTGAACCAGCTCCGACTTAATCATTTACGGTCAATTCCTCTCCTACCGATAGTGTTGCTGTTCTACGCAGCCTTACCACCGCCTTTACTTCCTCGTTTTTGGCAAAGAGAACAACCCCACATGTTCTTTTTGCCACGAATTCCCGCCAAGCCTCAGCGACCGTGCCAAATCGACAGCAGGCCGTCAAGAAACAGTCTGCGCGGAATAACAGCCGGAAGATCATCTGCCGAAATATCTCTTAAGGAGGCATCAGATTTCCCCAGCAGCCAACGCGTGAATGTGTTGGCAAACAATCCGCCGCGGCGAGGTCTTTGGGGTGTCCAGTCGAGGGTTTTGAGATCTTTCGAAACACCCTTCTCCTTCACCAGCCAGGCCTTGGCAATATCTTCACCGCCCAGCGCGTCGATGAGCTTGGTTTCCAGCCCCTTTTGTCCTGAATAAATACGCCCGTCCGCCAGCTTGAGCACTTGTGCCCGGTTGAGTGGGCGGCGGTCAGTTACCAGATCAACAAACCAATTGTAGCTGTCGTCGATCAATTCTTCGATGACGGCCTCGGCTCCTGGTGGCGGAGCATGGAAGGGAGAAGGCTCTGCCTTGAGCGGTGACGATTTGATCTCTTTTAACTGCACACCAATCTTGTCGAGCAGTTCCGATGCCTGCGGATATTGAAAGATGACGCCGATGGAACCGACAATGGATGACCTGCGGGCGACGATATGGTCGCTGCCAGACGCGATCATGTAGCCGGCAGAAGCGGCCAGAGTTCCAACACTGGCGGTTGTGGGTTTCTCCTTGGCCACTTTGCGGACCGCCTCAAATATTGCTTCTCCGCCAACCGTAGTGCCGCCTGGTGAATCAATCGACAGGATCACGCCCTTTACAGAATCATCCTTGCTGATTTTATCGAGCATCTTCAGCAATGGTCGGTCTTCCGTGATCATGCCGTTGATAGTGACACGGGCAATATGCTCACCGGGTTTGCCCACATTCTCGAAAACGCCGGTTGCGCCAAGAAACGCGATGGCCGCAATGGCAATCGCAACGAGCGCGCCAATCCGCCAGAATGTCAGACGCCGCCGCAACAACCGCCTGTCCAGAACCATGTCGATATCGAGCGCCATGCTATTTTCCCTGTTTGCCGAACCACATGTATATAAGGGTGTTTGATAGTGCCGCAGTCTGGCAGTGACAAGTCAGAGATTGACTCCAATTGGCATTTGTCGCACCGCGGCAACCATGAAAACGCCCGCTACGGCTCAAAACGGCATGAATGATACTGGTTCCACAACCGAAGAAGCGCTTCTTTGGCATGAAGACGATCTTCCCTTCTCAACCCGTTTTGGAGATTACTATTACTCGCGCCATGACGGTCGGCGCGAATGTGCCCATGTGTTTTTGGGAGGAAATGACCTGCCGCAGCGCTGGCTGGAGCAAGAGAATTTCACGATAGGAGAACTTGGGTTCGGCACCGGGTTGAATTTTCTTGAAACCTGGGCCAACTGGCAACAGACCCGCACAAAAAGACAGATGCTGGATTACATTTCTATCGAAGCTTTTCCAATTGAAGCCAGTGAAGCGGAACGCGCGCTATCAGGCTGGGAAGATCTGGCACCGCTGACCAGGATCCTGCTGGAAAACTGGGAAAGGCTGGGAAATGAAACGGTTCTGCTCGACGCTCAAACCACTCTGCAGGTGATCGCAAAACCGGCAGACCAGGCTTTGCACGATTTCAAAAAACCTGCCGACGCCTGGTTTCTTGATGGATTTTCCCCCGCAAAAAACCCCGAAATGTGGTCGGGCGAGCTTATGCAGGCAGTTGCCGACAAGACCAAGATACGCGGTACCTGCGCCAGCTATACTGCTGCGGGCTGGGTTCGGCGCAATCTGGAATCGGCAGGTTTTGTTATGAAAAAACTGCCCGGATTTGGAACCAAGCGCGAGATGATTGCAGGAATCAAACAATGATTCTGGTTGTTGGTGCCGGAATAGCAGGATTATCGACGGCTCATGCATTATTGGCACGAGGGGCGCAGGTTACGGTTGTGGAGGCGGGAAAGATCGCCTGTGGTGCCAGCGGCGTGGCGACCAGCTATCTGGAACCGCGGCTTGGAACAACGCCCATGCGCAAGGTCGAATGGGAGGCTTTGCGGCGCTGGCCGGAATTCGTCGCCGCTTTGGAACAAGACAGTGGTATCAGTGTTCAATTTCGCACCGAAGGGCAAATCCGCGTTGCAATCAGTGATAACCTCGCCCGGTTTGAAAAGGATCAGACAACACGATGCAATGACGGGTGGAGGGTTGAGCCACTCAAACAAGACGACCTCAACCGACTGGAACCAGCGCTGTCAAAAGAAATCGCGGCGGGTTGTTTTTTGCCCGATATCCGGTGGGTCAACGGGCAGAAAGTCTGTGAGGCTCTCGCCAGGATAATCGTGCAGGCCGATGGTGAAATAATCCAGGAGACCGCACTGAGCGAGATTGGTCAGGATGGCAAAAACTGCCGCGCAACCCTCTCTGACGGTCGGGCAATCGACTGTGATGCCATCTTGTTGTGTACAGGTACGGGCAGCCATCCAATCAATGGGCTGCCTGCAGATATCGGACCTTGTCGGGCGGTCCGTGGGGTCAATCTCAATCTGGACATGACGGCGCTGCAAAAACCGCTGCGTCACATGATCAAACATCACCGGGGAAATTTGTGCCCACGCGGCGACCGCCACCTTATTGTTGGAACGACCTACGAACCGGGCGAAACATCGCTTGACCCTTCAAGCGATGTGATTGAACGGCTCCTGGCCAATGCCGAACCAATTCTGCCAACGGTGCGTCAATTGCCTTTACTGGGCGTTACAGCTGGCCTGAGGGCCAAGATCGGGGATGGCAATCTGAGGCTTGGCCGGTCCAGCGAGAATCCACAGATCTATTACAGCCTCAGCCATGCCGGTGCCGGTTATCTGCGCGCACCCGTGGTCGCTGAGGAGATGGCTCGGTTCATGGTTGATGGAAATTTTGGCGCGCTGATGGGCCTGGCCGTCAAATAGTGACATGGCCCTTCGCCCAGTCGTTCACGAGGCAGGAGGCGATAGCCATGCGGGGCGGAAGGAAAATCTTGTCGGTGCCGTCTTCGTTCTTTTCGCCCTCACCCGCCAAGATGGCCAGAATTTCCGCGCGGGCAAACCAACGGCAATCATCCAGTTCCTGTTCATCTTTCACAATTGTGTCTTCCAGCGCCTCACCATAGCAGCCGATCATCAGGGAGTGAGGAAACGGCCAGGGCTGGGTGGCGTGATAGGAGACCTTGCCCACGCGAATACCGGATTCTTCAAACGTCTCGCGCCGTACAGCGCTCTCCATGGTTTCGCCCGGTTCAACAAAACCCGCCAGTGCCGAATACATGCCCGGCGGGAAGTGATGCGAACGACCCAGCAGGCATTTATCACCGGATACCGTGAGCATGATCACCACCGGGTCAGTGCGCGGAAAATGCTCTTTCCCGCAGGATGAGCAAACTCTTTTTGCACCTCCTTCCCGCAATTCACTTGGATTGCCACAGCGTGCGCAAAACCGGTTGGTCGCATGCCATGCAAGCAAGGATCCGGCATAGGCAACCAGACCAAATTCGCTATGTGACAGCAAGCTCTGGAAGGCCAACGACCGAAAATCGATGGCTTTAAAAGGTTCTGGAAGCGCAAACCCCTCTTCATCCGGGTTGATGTTCAGGGGTACCGCCAGCCGATGCGCTCCCTCTTCTTCTCCAAGAAGGATCGTTTGCTGCATCTTGGGTTGAAATGGCGCCAATTCTTCGCGTGTAAAAAGCAGATCGGTCTTCTCTTCGCCGAGGCGGACCAGTGCGCGCCCGCGCGCCATGCCGATCAGACGGGTTGATGGATCCGCCAGTGCATCGGCGATGCAGTTTTCATTCCGCTCCTCCGAAAATCGGTCAAGCCGACCGCCGCTGTAAACAAGTCTGCTACTGGTTTCCGGCGGTAAATAGCCAGAATCGATAAAAGATCGTTTCATAAAGATGACCGCTGGATAATCTGAATGCTTCTATCCTCTCACGGGGTCGGAGTCGGGAACAAGCTTTTTCAAGGCCAAATTGAAGTCATCAATGAACTTTGCTGATGCGCTGACATCATAACTCCTTGCCGTCTCAAACCCCCATACGGGTCCCGGCCAGTTTGGATCGCCCGAATTGCGGCCGACAACGTGCAAATGGAATTGGCGCACCGCATTGCCCAAAGTTGCAACATTGGTGGATTCCGCAACATCCATGGCTTTAAGGGTTTGGGAGAGAAGTGCAGCATAACGGAACAGCGCGTCACGCTGCTGGTGCGGCAGATCATCAATGTCCTCCATATCTGCCATGCAGGGGACCACGATGATCCACGGCCAACGATTATCGTTCATCAACAGCGTTTGAAAATCATCATCGCGTCGAAGCAAAAACGTATCAGCACTCAGGCGTGCATCCAGATTGAAGGGTTTTTTGTCCATTCGACAAATCTACCAGAACTTTTGCCGCAGTTGCGCTTGCTTTTATCCCATACACACATGATATGATCTTTCTTGGAAGGCTGGTTTGTGGACGATCCACTCGCCAACCGGGTCAGATCGGGAACGAAGCAGCCCCAACGAGATTCCGGATCGGGTCACGCTAAGCCAGTCTTCCACCTGTTTCTCAAGCAACCGGTAGACATGAGCAAACCAACGACATCCGATAAGAAAGATGATGTCGAGTATCGAGTGCTTGCGCGCAAGTACCGCCCTTCCTCGTTCGACGATCTGATTGGACAGGAGCCGATGGTGCGGACGCTGACCAATGCGTTCGCCAGCAACCGTATCGCACAGGCTTATATGCTGACGGGCGTACGCGGGGTTGGCAAAACCACCACGGCTCGCATTCTGGCGCGCGCTCTGAATTATGAATCCGGCAGCGTGGCTGAACCAAATCTGGACCTCAGCACACCTGGAGATCATTGCCAGGCCATTATGGAAGGAAGCCATGTTGATGTAATCGAAATGGATGCAGCTTCCCATACGGGCATCGGCGATATTCGCGAAATCATAGCGGCGGTGCGCTACAAACCCGTTTCGGCACGTTACAAGGTCTATATTATTGACGAGGTTCACATGCTTTCAACGGCGGCCTTCAACGGGCTGTTGAAGACGCTGGAAGAACCTCCTGAGCATGTGAAGTTCATTTTTGCGACAACTGAGATCCGCAAGGTGCCCATCACGGTGCTGTCACGCTGCCAGCGTTTCGATTTACGCCGTATTGAAGCGGGCGAACTGACTGCTCACCTGCAAAAAATAGGTAAGGCTGAGGGCATAGAGGCCGAGGATGAGGCGTTGGCAATGATTGCCCGGGCGGGCGAGGGTTCGGTACGGGATGCCTTGTCTCTGCTGGACCAGGCCATTGCCCACAGCGCCGGTGCCGGTGGTGACAAGGTCTTGGCTGATGACGTGCGGTCCATGCTGGGTCTCGCCGACCGGGCGCGGGTCATTGATCTGTTTGAACAGATCATGAAGGGGGATATCGCTGCCGCCCTCGCCGAGTTGAAGGAGCAGTACGATATTGGTGCCAATCCAGCGACAATTCTGACAGATCTGGCCGAGTTTGTTCATTTTGTTACCCGCGTTCGTTACGTGGATACAGCACTTGATGACCCGTCTCTCAGTCAGGAAGAAAAGACGCGGGGCAAGGATTTTGCTGATACGTTGTCTCCTCGTATTCTGGGCCGGACCTGGCAGATGCTGCTGAAAGGTATCAACGAAGTACAGGCTTCGCCCCGCCCTCTCGCGGCCGCAGACATGGTGCTTGTTCGTCTGACCCACGCAGCCGACCTGCCGTCGCCGGAAGATTTGTTGAAAACCCTGAGTAATCAGGATGATCCGCCCGCAGCCAGGCAAACCTCATCAGCGTCACTCCCGTCTTCCGGCAGTGCGGAACCCGCGCAGCAAACAAATGCGACCGGTGCGGAAATAGCGCGAAGCTCAGCCCATGAGGGCGGAGGCGCAACCCTGCACCAGGTTGCTAACGGGCCGACACTGGTGATCGATAATCCAGAACAGGTGTCCGACGCCGACGTTGCGCAGCCTCCTCAGGTTCTGCAACCGGTGCATGATAAAGTCGAGACTTTTGCGGATTTACTGGCGCTTGCCGAAAAGAAGCGGGACATTCGCTTCAAGCTTATGTTGCGCAATAATTTCAGCGAGATTTCATTCCAACCGGGTCGCATTGAGTTCAATCCTGTGGGCACTGCACCTGCAGACATTACCCAGCAATTGCAGACCAAATTGCGGGAATGGACCGGCGAAGCATGGGAGATTATCAAGAGTGAAGATCCAGGTCAGGCAACAGTCAAAGAACGCGAAGAGACCGAGCGCGCTGAATTGGTCTTGGATGCGGAAGCAGACCCTGTTGTTGCAGCGGTTTTAAAAACATTCCCCAAGTCTAGGATTCTGGACGTTCGGTTACCCAGCGCCGGTGCTGATGGACTGGATGAAGCCACAGCTCTGGTTGCGGGCCTCGATGATCCCGACAGCGAAGACGGCGCTGGTGATGATACCGATCCCGGCGCGACCGGGCTGGATGATTACTTCAATTAGAAGGACGACAGGAAGTGCGATGAAAGACCTTATGGGCATGATGGGCAAAGTGAAGGAAATGCAGGCCAAGATGGAAGGCATGCAGGCCGAACTCGAAGAACTTGAAGCCGAAGGTGTTGCCGGAGGTGGTATGGTAACTGTCACGCTTTCCGGCAAAGGCGTCATGCGAAGCGTTAAGATTGATCCTTCCCTGTTCAAGGAAGACGATGTCGAAATATTGGAAGATCTGCTGATTGCAGCCCATAATTCGGCCAAGGAGCGTGCTGAGGAAATCACCCGTGAGAAAACTGCCGAGCTCACATCCGGTTTGCCCTTGCCACCAGGGATGAAACTGCCGTTTTAGTCGAAATTTTTATAGGCCAGTGCAAACCGGCTGGCAGTCGTCACTGCGACGATGGGCGCGTAAACATAGGCAACAGCGCAGAACCAGTGCGGGAACAGGCACAGGATGCAGAAGACAATGATCGTTTCCGATGCCTCTGCAAGACCGGTTGTATAGAGCAGGGATTTTGATCCGCGATCCTGCTCCGTGATACCCTGTTTTTCCGCCATTAGTGCATAGGTCAGAAAGCTTGCGCCGTTAACATAAAACACCAGCAACAACAGCCCTCCAGCCACCGCGTTTGTTTGCGGATCAGCAACGATGAAGGCGAATGGAATCATACCGTAAAAGGCAAAATCGAGAACAATGTCCAAGAATCCACCCAGGTCAGTTTTCCGGTTGGCGCGTGCCACGGCTCCGTCAAGCCCGTCAAACAAACGGGAAATCAACAACAGGACGACCCCCCAGATATAATGCTCGGTTGCAATGGCAAATGCAGCAAGGCAACCAACCCCAAACCCCAACCAGGAAAGCGCATTGGCACCAACGCCCCAACTGGCAAGAACCCTTCCAACCGGATTGAGAACCGGGTCAATAATGGTTCTAAGTGTGGAATCGAACATAAGAGGACCGATTGTGAGATTAGGGTTCGATACGATAAGAGTGTCTAACCATGCGTGACGTGCGCGACAAGACAACAGGCGGTGAATGGCGTGGCAAAGAGACCTACCTCAGATAGGATGAATGGCGACCACTACCAGTCCATTACCCGAGGTATTTGTGTGAATGTTCAACCCCACTACCTTGAGGAGCAGTCCGACCCTCACGCAAACCGCTTTGTATGGGCTTATCAGGTGGAGATCATCAATGACAGCGACATGACGGTACAGCTGCGCGACAGGGCCTGGGATATCACGGATGCCAACGGCAAAGTCGAAAAGGTGCGTGGACCGGGCGTGGTCGGGGAACAACCCATACTCAACCCAGGTGATGCCTTTCATTATACCAGCGGGTGTCCGCTCACCACCTCTTCAGGCTTTATGGTTGGGCGATACACGATGGTCTCCGAAGGTGGGGAGGTTTTTGAGGTGGATATTCCCGCTTTCTCGCTCGATATTCCCGGCACACCCAAAAGCGTGAACTAGACTGGACGTCGATGACCGCTGTTCCACTTCGTATTTTTCTTGACCCCCGCCCGATTATTCTGGTGGCAGGTGTTTTGCTGGTTATGCTGGGAACGGCGATGCTCGTTCCTTTGCTGGTAGATTTTGCGGCGGACAATCGAGACTGGGAGGCCTTCGCCGTTTCGGCATTGGTGACAACCGCGAGCGGCTCGCTGATGTTTTTGACAACCAGAGGCGGCGGGCGATCCCTCACCACGCGGCAGGCCTTTGTCATGACCGTGGTTGTCTGGGTTACTCTGTCTGCCTTTGGGGCATTGCCGATCTACCTGTCCGGGCTTGTCCCCACCTATACCGATGCCTTTTTTGAATCGATTTCCGGCCTGACGACGACAGGCGCCACGGTCATGAGCGGACTGGATACCATGCCCCCCGGCATTCTCTTATGGCGTGGAATTCTGCAATGGCTGGGTGGACTTGGGATCATCGTTATGGCGGTTTCGGTCCTGCCGATGCTGCAAATCGGAGGTATGCAGCTTTTCAAGGTGGAGGCCTTTGAAACATCGGAAAAAATCCTGCCAAGGGCCACTCAGATTTCAGGGTTCATCACTCTTATCTTTTTGAACATCACAGCCCTTTGCCTCATGTGCTATCTGCTCGCCGGCATGAACCTGCTCGATGCAACGGTTCATGCCATGACCACTGTTGCGACCGGTGGATTTTCCACCCATGACGCGTCTCTTGGATATTTCGAAAATGTGTCGGTTGATGCCATTGCCACCGTTTTCATGATCATCGGATCGCTGCCTTTCCTGCTGTATGTACAGGCTTTGCAGGGTCAGTTTCGCCCGCTTTTCCGCGATGGTCAGGTACGCACTTTCTTGCTGCTGTTGGGCGGAGTCATTTTGTTTGCCTGGATCATTGAGGAAACCTCCGGTATCCGGGCCGGAACCGATGCACTGCGTTTTGCGGTGGTCAACGTGACATCAATTCTGACCGGAACGGGCTATGCCACCACCAATTATGATGGCTGGGGGCCTGTGGCAGTCGGGTTTTTCTTCTTCATCATGTTTATTGGCGGTTGCGCCGGGTCCACTTCCTGCGGCATCAAGATTTTCCGCTTTCAGGTGCTGTTTCAAAATGTCCGCCAGCACCTTGCCAGCATTCTTTATCCCAATGGCATTTTTACGCAGCGGTTTAACGGACGACCGATCAGCGAGGATGTTACCTCCGCTGTCATGAGTTTCTTCTTCCTCTACATGTTAACCTTTGCCATCTCGGCCATGGCTTTGTCCTTTGCGGGGCTTGACCCCATAACCGCCCTTTCTGGTGCAGGTTCCGCGATTTCCAATGTGGGACCGGGACTGGGGGCAATCATTGGTCCGGCCGGCAACTATCAGCCGCTTGGTGATTTACCAAAATGGATACTTGCCGTTACCATGTTGGTCGGCCGGCTGGAGCTGTTCACTGTCCTGGTGCTGCTTTCGCCCCGATTCTGGCGCATGTAGGCTGAACCTGTGTGGAACGTTATTCGATGCCCGATAAAAGCAATTTAGAGATACGCCCGAGTATTGATCAGATTGCTGATGGGGCAGAGTTGAAACGCTGGTACTGGCGCAAGGATGAGCTTGTTGCCCGCGCCCGGACGCTGGGCATCAAGACAACTTCTGGCAAGTTTGTCATTTTGGAACGTATTGCCCATTTCCTGGATACAGGCGAAACGGCCTTTCCTGGTGATCAGCGTAAATCCAAACGATCAAATTTTGATTGGCACAAAGAGAAGCTGACCAAAGCCAGTGTTATTACAGATTCGTACAAGAACACACAAAATGTCCGGCGCTTTTTCAAAGAAGCTATTGGCGAGCATTTCCGCTTCAACATCGCGTTCATGGAATGGATGAAGTCTAATGAGGGACGGACCCTGGAAGATGCCTGCACCGCCTATGTGGCAATCAGGGATCGGGAAAAGTCTCCCGGGTACAAAACTGAAATCAAGGGCCACAACCAGTTCAATCAATACACCCGTGATTTTCTTTCCGACAATCCCAGCTTAAGTATGGATGACGTTCGCAGGGTTTGGGCGAAGAAAATTGCGTTGCCTTCGGAAACCGGTCGTCACGTCTATGATCCAAGCGACCTGAAACTCATCTAATCGCTTCGGCGTCCATCCGGGCCTTCACATCATCGGCCATCTATTCAGCTGGCTGAAGTTCCGAGCTTTTCGCTGGCATTTTTGTTGTGCCAAAAAGGACCCGGAAGGTACGGCCGATATCATCTCCCACGCCCACAAAGGCCGGTACGAGAAACAAGACAAGCAATGTGGCGGAGGCCAGGCCGAACACCATGGTTGTCGCCATGGGAAGCAAAAACTGGGCTTGCAGGCTCTTTTCGAACATCAGCGGCACAAGGCCACCAATTGTGGTCAGCGAGGTCAGCAATACGGCCCGCAATCTGTCACGACTGGCACCTATCGCAGCTTCGCGCATACTGTTCCCCTGCTTGAGCCGTTCATCGAGCCGACTGACCAGAATAATGGAATCATTGACCAGAATTCCGGCCAGACCAAGCAGACCAATAACCGATAGAATTGTCAGCTTCAGCCCGATCAACCAATGACCAAGCACAGCACCAACTATACCAAAGGGTATGATCAGCATGACAGCAAACGGTCGCCAGTAGCTTGCAAAGACCCAGGCAAGAACGATGTAGATAACGGCAAGTGCGATCAGTGCGCCAATCTGCAGGTCGGCAAAAGCGCGACGACGCTCCTGATCACGGCCTGAATATTTGTACGTGATACCAAACTTGGACACGAGCTCGGGCAGACCAGAAACTTCAAGGCTTTCAATCGCCTTTTCAGTTGTGTTGATTTTATCATCAATATCAGCCCCCACAGATACAGTGGCTTTGCCGTCAATGCGCTCTATAGCGGCAAAGCCCTGTTGCTCGCTGATCTCAACAACCTGCGAAAGGGGAACAAAATCTCCTGCCGCACTCCGCAGCTCGAAATTGCGCAATGCGGCGGTTCCGGAATTTCGCGCAATTTTGGAAACACGCACGGTAATTTCATCATCACCATCGGCAAAGCGGCGTGGGATAGCCCCCTCAAAAGCGTTGCGTAACTGGCGGCCAACATCTTCTATAGAAAAGCCCAGCGCGGCCCCTCTGGGAGTGAGCTGCATCGTCAGTTCCGGCTTGCCATAGGGCAAATCATCAGACACGCCTGACGTGCCCGCTATCGCATCAACAAGAGGTACGATGGCTGTGGCAGCCTGTTTCAAAACAGCAATGTCAGGGCCTTGCAACTGAATATCGATGTCGCGTCCCGGAGGTCCGCCGCGTGATTGCGCAAGAGACACTCTGCGAACCCCGGCCATGTTGGGAATGGCTTTGCGCCAGGCTCGAACAATGGTGGGCGTCCGCACAGTACGCTCTTCCGAGGTGGTGAGCTGAACCCGGATTTCAGCAACGTTGTCGCCGGTCGAACGCCCCGCCCTGCCCAGTGTGGTAAAGGCGGCAATGATGAGTTTTTCATCACCATCGGTCAGATCCTGTTCGGTTTTGCGCAGTGCAGCCTCAACCCGCCCCATCGCTTCGATGGCCTTCGCTTCGGGAAGACCGGCATTGAACACGAGACGGGCATTGATATTTTCGGCTTCTGTCGAAGGGAAGAAAACAAACCCTACCTTGCCGCTCATGACCATGCCCCAGGCACCAACCATGGCGGCAGCGACCGCCAGTGCAATCGTGAGGTATCGCGCTGAGAAAGACCAACTAACCAGTGCGTTGAAGGGCTTGTCACGAAACCAGTTGAAACCGGCATCAAAATTGCGCCTGAACCATCCGTCTCCAAGAACGGCAGCCTCAGACTTGCCACGCCGCCGCCAGGTCACATAGAGGGCGATCACAGCTTCAATCAAAACCGATGCCACGTATGAAATGATCGCGAGAGCCACGACAAAGCGACTGAAGGAACCTGCTGCTTCACGCTGTTGTTGAATAAATGCGACAATCGCTTCCGGTGACACCGGAATTGGTGGCACATCCACATAACTGCGCACCAGTGCCATCAGGCCATTCGTCAGTTCGACAAACCAGCCACCCTTTCCCGTATCCGCAACCGACACGGCAAATACGCCGATGGTCAAAGCCACGGCAAATTGGCGCCAATAGGACCAGCGCCGCTTACGGCGTGGCTGCAAAGTATGCGCGAGATGGCCCGGCAGGATGAGGAAGCACTCCACCAGGCTTGCAATCACCACTGCGATTACAACGAAGGGCATAACACCGATAATCTGGCCAAGCACATCACCGATCACGAGCATGGGACCAAAGGCTGCAATCGTCGTAATCATGGCGGCACTCACCGGCATGATCATACGACCCGCCCCATTTTCAGCCGCCGCATAGGGCTCGTCTCCCTGTTCAAAACGGGTCGCCGTATGCTCTCCCACCACTATGGCGTCATCAACAATAATTCCCAGCATCATGATAAGCGCAAAGAGCGAGATCATGTTGATCGTCTGCCCCGAAACCCACATCAGCCCGATGGTTGCAAGCATCGCCACGGGTATTCCCGCGGCAACCCAAAAGGCGATACGGGCATTGAGAAAAATGAACAGGATGCCAACAACCAGAACCAGACCGCCAAGCCCGTTGGTGACCAAGAGGAGGATTCGTTTCTGTAACGGGTCAGCCCGCACATCGTATTTCTTGACTTCCAGACCTGCCGGAAGCGCATTTTCGATATCCTTCAGGTAGCGGTTCAGGATCTCGTTAGTGGCCAGCGTATCCGCCGTTTCAGCGCGTTGCACATCTAATTGAATGGCAGGCTGACCGTTCATGAAACCCCGAGGTTCATTGGCGTTGAAGCCATCTTTGACACTGGCAATTTCATTGAGGCGGACCTTTTCTCCGGTGGCGAAGGCCGCAATCTCGATTTCGCCAATTGTCTGGGGCGTCTTTTTGTTGGCAAGGGTGCGGAGCTGTTTTTCGACATTGCCATCCATTTGCCCGGATGGCAGGTCACGGGAATTGCGCTGGATGGTGGTTGAGATATCACCCACTGTCTGACCGATACGGCGTAGCTCACGCTCCGGCACATCAATGTGAATCTCGCGAGAGCGCATGCCGGTAAACGAGACCTTGTCGATCCCTCTCTCAATCAGATCATCACGAATTTTCTTGGCATAGAAGCGCAGCGCTTTTTCAGACACCGGCCCAGTGACAGCCAGACGAGCCACACGGTCAAAGAACGCACTCTGGCGGATTTCCGGCGTCTCGGAATCTTCCGGCAGATTTTGAACACCCTTTGCAACCGTCTCAACTTCACGTTCCGCTTCCTTCATGTCGGTGCCGGGAGCGTATTCCAGCCCAATGGAGGCAACCCCCTCGCGTGCCCGCGATGTTACGCGCTCCACGCCATCCAGAAAGCGCAGTTCCGGTTCCATCACTTCCAGAATGTTGGATTCAACATCGTCAGCACTGGCTCCTGGCCAGGAAACACTGACACTCACGACCGGGATTTCGGTGGTTGGGAAAAACTGGGTGTTGATACGCCCCATGGCGAAGACACCAAAAATGATCATCAGGATCATGACCAGATTGGCAGCATTGCGGTGCCGTACAAACAGGCTCACCATACCGAAACGGGAGGATACGGAGCGCGGTACCACAGGTCTTTCCTACCGGTTCGCTGAACGGTAGCTGCGTACCAATTTACGGCGTTCTTCCGTGGGCAGAGCACGGAACTGAACAAGCGTTATCTTGTTCGCCTTTGCGATGGCCGTCATTTCCACTTCTGAGGGTGGACCGGATGCAGCAGTTTTTCCGTTAGACTTTCCTTTTGCCTTGGGTGGCGCGACAGGATCGCCCTCACGCCTCACGGCGAGACCTTCGCTAACTTCGCTTATGCGGGTGATTAGCACCTTCTCACCGCTTTCCAGGCCGGATGCAACAATGACCCTTTCACCCTCGAAGGCGGCTATCTTCACGGTCTTTTCGACCAGTTTTCCATCGACTTCCACATAAACAGTATCGGTGCCGTAGATGGCCGTGTCGGGAACAGACACACTGTTGGCAAAGACCACATCAGGCACCCGTACTTCAACAAAAGCACCCGGGCGGATGGCAACGGCATTGTCGGTCTCGCCAACCCGGGCAAAGACTTCGACGCCACCGCGATTGGAGGTGATTTCGGCTCCCAGCCGTTCAATGGTTGCGGGATAGATCCATTCACGACCACCGACCACCCAGACCACATCGACTTTCCGGCCAATCAGACCATCCCTGTCTGTTTGCAGGCGTCCATATTGCGAGTCATTGAGGGTAAAACGAACTTCAAGTGTGTCGGCTTCATAAAGCGAAACGACCACATCATTAGCGGTGACGACACGGCCAATCTCTGCCGATGCAACCCGCACAACCCCGCTGAACGGCGCGACGAGGGTGGTTGAATTGAGGTTGCGCTGGGCCTGTTCGACACGCCATTGCAGGCGGTCCATGGAAGCCTGCATCTGACCTTCGCGCGCTTCCTGTACTTTCACCGTATCCTGATTTTGGGCGAGCGCCTGCTTGCGCTGACTTACAATCAGCTTTCGAGCTTCAAGCTGTTGCTGCGTTGTGGAACGCCGCTTGAGCAGGGTTTCGGCACGTACAACGTCAGCCTGTGCAAATTCCAGTTGTTCACGTGTGCCTTCCAGCCGGCCCTTCTCCAGCGCAATCTGCGCCTGAGTTTCTGCAAGCCGCGCCTGAGCCTCCTTGAGATTGGCCTTGGCTTCCGAAAGTGCGCCGCGATATTCAAAATTGTTTATTTCAACCAGAGGCTCTCCCTGATTGATCCGCTCTCCAACCCGCAATTTTGGGCTGATGGAGACAATTTCGCCCGACACAAGTGCCCGCAGATCAACGTTTCTGGCAGCAACCGTCTGACCATAGGAGGTGAAAGAAGGCTGATGATCCTTCAAAACCGCATCAACAGTTTCAACGGTATAGACCGTCTTGAAAGGCTGGCGTTTGCGTGGTTCCGGCTTGCCCGCAATCATGCGATCAGCAATCACGTAGGCACCAGCCAGAACAGCAACCATCAGGGCGGCTTGAACAATTGCCAGCAGTGAACGGCCAACATAATACCAGACATTCCGTACCGGATTTTCCAAATCCGAACGCGCCAGTTCTTCTGCACCGGCAGGCTGTAAAACAGCAGTATCGGCATCAGAGACAACTGTCAGATGTTTTTCGCCCACCTTGTCGAGCATATGGCGTTTCCTCGGGACGGAATGTCCCCTTGCTACTTCTAGTATAGGGTCAGGTCTTTTGCCCTCAAGTTAACTTTCTGAAACATATAGGTGACCGGTGAGCAAGATTAAGGCGAAGATACCATTAATCTGCAGCCTCATTCCCGGTAGAGAGGTCTGAGGGTTGGAATGTGTATTTTTCACTGCAAAATTCGCAAGTTACGCGAATTTCGCCTGCCTCTACACTTTCAGCGCGTTCTGTGTCGCTGAGACCGGATAGCACGTTGCGAACCTTGGTTTGGGAGCAGGTACACTGATCCTGAACCGCAATCGCGTCAAAAACCCGCACCCCATGCTCATGAAACAACCGATAGAGCAAGCGTTCCGGCTCTACTGATTTGTCGGTTAGTTCCACATCTTCAATCGTACCCATCAACGCCTGAGCCTCAGCCCAGGCATCGTCTTCGAGAAAGCCATCATCCTCCGGCGCACCATCGCCGCCATGCAGATCTTTCATCCGCATCCGTTCTTCAGAATCGGGCAGAAACTGCAAAAGCATCCCTCCCGCCGTCCAGTCATGACGAGGACCCTCACCTTCCTGGCGTGTAAAAACCTCACCAACGGCAAGGCGCACCTCGGTCGGTATCTGTTCTGATTGACGGAAATAGCGACGGGCAACTTCTTCAAGCGTGATACCATCCAGCTGCACAATGCCCTGATAGCGCTGGGTATGCTGGCCCTGATCGATCGTCATGGCCAAAATACCCTTGCCCAACAGGCTTGGCGCATCAGCATTTCCCGCGTCAACACAGGCTGCAACGGCTTCCTCGTCAAACCGGGCGTAGGCCCGTACGGCATCAGGCGTGCTAAAGTCGGTGACCAGCATGGAAACCGGACCATCGGTCTTTGTCTGCAGAATAAATTTACCGTCAAACTTCAACACTGTGCCCAGAAGCACTGTGAGCGTTATCGCCTCTGCCAGCAATCGGCTGACAGCCTCGGGATAGGCGTGACGGTCCAGAATTTCATTGATCACCGGCCCCATCTGAACAACTCGGCCGCGAACATCCAGCGGTGCAACCTGAAAAGGCACCACAGAATCCTGTCCTGCAAAGGAAATATTCAACGTATTGGAAGGCATCTGAGCCATAGCCGGTCTCATCTTTGCTGAATTGTTTTTTGGGGTTGGCAACGCGTGCTGCGCTCTAACTGGTTGTTAATGCCACCATATTCAAGCGGGAAACGCCTCAACCAAGATCAGCGCTCCTGCAGGCACCACATCAAGATACCCTTTTGCGCATGCAGACGGTTTTCTGCCTCATCAAAAATGACAGATTGCGGGCCATCCATGACTTCGTCGGTAACCTCATCGCCACGGTGCGCGGGAAGACAGTGCATGAAAACTGCATCCTTGTCGGCACTGGCCATCAAATCGGCGTTCACCTGATAAGGCGCAAATGTGTTGTGACCCGCAGCATCGTCTTCCATTCCCATGGAACTCCACGTGTCAGTAATCACGCAGTCTGCGCCCGACACGGCATCTTTGGCATCGCGAAACAGGTTGACGTCTCCCCCTTCCACACGCGACCAATTGGCGTAGCGCTCCATGGGGCCGTGCCCTTTCGGGGTCGCAACATTCAACGAAAAACCAAAGCGGGCCGATGCTTCCATCAGCGAGTGAGTGACGTTGTTGCCATCGCCGGTATAAGCCAGCGTTTTACCGGCAACCGCCCCTTTGTGCTCTTCAAATGTCATGATGTCGGCCATGATCTGGCAGGGATGGGTTTCGTCGGTAAGCCCATTGATGACAGGCACTGTTGCGTGTTCAGCCAGTTCGAGCAACCGGTTATGACCGCTGGTGCGGATCATGATCGCATCGACATAGCGCGACAGGACACGTGCGGTATCGGCAATGGTTTCACCACGCCCAAGCTGCGAAGACTCGCCCTCCAGCACAATGGTCTCACCACCCAGTTGCCGCATACCCACATCGAATGAGACACGGGTGCGCGTCGATGGCTTGTCAAAGATCATGGCAAGCACCTTGCCTTCCAAAGGCTTTGACGTGGTTCCGGCGGCAAGCGCCTGCTTCATATCAGATGCAGAATCGAGAATCCCCCGAAGCTGACCGCCCTCAACGGCACTAATGTCCAAAAAATGTCGGGCCATGGCGTCATCCCGCCTTTTTCATGCGGGTGAGCGCTACATCCACTTTGTCCAGCGCCTCGCGAATTTCGTCGTCCTCGACTGTGAGCGGCGGGATAAGCCGCACAACATTATCGCCGGCCGGAACCGACAAGAGGCGTTCTTCACGCAACGCAGCAACAACGTCCAAATTCGAAGCTTTGCATTTCAGGCCCTGCATCAAACCTTCACCACGAACCCCTTCAATCAGCTCGCTATGACTGTCTGCGAGTTCTGCAAGCCGCTGGCGCATGAAAATGGCCCGGTCCTGCACCTTCTCCAAAAACCCATCTTCAAGAACGATATCGAGAACAGCGTTGCCCACAGCCATGGCCAGTGGATTGCCCCCATAAGTCGTGCCATGAGAACCGGGCTGCATGCCGGAGGCCGCCTTTTCAGTTGCAAGGCACGCCCCCACTGGAAATCCGCCGCCGATACCCTTGGCAATAGCCATGATATCGGGCTCCGCACCCTCAATCCATTGATGCGCGAACAACTTGCCGGTACGGCCAATACCACACTGCACTTCATCATAGATAAGAAAGATGCCGTGTTCATCGCACAAGTCGCGCAAGCCACGCAGGCACTGATGCGGCACCGGGCGGATACCACCCTCGCCCTGAATCGGCTCAATCAGCACGGCAGCTGTGGTCTCACCAATAGCCGCCTTGAGGGCCTCGTGATCACCAAAGGGAATCTGCGGGAATCCGGGGGCCTTGGGTCCAAACCCCGTCATATATTTTTCATTCCCGCCCGCAGCGATGGCCGCAAGGGTGCGTCCATGAAAAGCACCTTCGAAGGTGATGATATCCACGCGCTGCGGTGCGCCATTGTCATGATGCCACCGCCGCGCCGTCTTGAAGGCGCATTCCATTGATTCCGACCCGGAATTGGTGAAGAAAACGCGGTCAGCGAAACTGTTGTCGCACAAGCGCCTGGCCAGCGACTCCTGTTGAGGGCTCTCATAAAGGTTTGAAACATGCCACAATGTCTCAGCCTGTTTGGTCAGCGCTTCAACCAGATGCGGATGGCAATGGCCAAGGGAATTGACCGCAATACCTGCAGCAAAATCCAGAAACTCATCGCCTTCACTGGTGTACAGACGCACACCTTCACCTCGTTCAAAATGCAGCGGCGCGCGGGCAAATGCATCGAAGAGCTGAGTGGTCTTTTCACCGGAGGACATTATCTGGTTCCTGAAAGGCTGTAACAGCTATCGCCAATAGTAAGACGAACACCGCGCCTGATGCCGCGGATAAAGCTGGTCGAGGGAAACGAAAAACCACCTGTTGGCGGAGCGAGCAGCCATTCTATGCATCGACCGGATACTGTCAATTAACAAAGACAAACCCGTATTCGGTATTTAAAGAAGCCCCAAAACAGTGGCTCAAAAGTTACTAGGGGATTAATTTTGCTCTTTTGTCCCCAGTTTCCGCATTTCATGAGAATATTGATTCTCTCACTTGGGGACAAAGTGAAAAAAAGATTCGAGTGCCTGTGCAGACTCTTGCTCGCGAGTCCAGCCTCATTGTAGCTTCCAGCCAGAGTTTGCCGGACGACCTGAGCGGCTAAAATCCTGTGTACCAACCCCGTATTCTGCGGAGGTTTTTGAGTTTGCCTTCTTGGCCAACCACAGGTTTTTGCGCGCTTGATTCCAGGTCTTGTGCAGCGTTTCCGGCTCCACAAATTTGAAACGGGGAGAAATCCATGTCCTGGACCGACGAGCGCGTAGCGCGATTGTCTAAATTGTGGGCCGACGGCTTGAGCGCAAGCCAGATCGCTGCTGACCTTGGTGGTGTTACCCGCAATGCCGTAATCGGCAAGGTACACAGGCTGGGCCTTTCCGGCCGGGCCAAACCTGCAGGCAAGTCCGGTGGAGCAGCCCGTCGCAAAACCACCAAGACCCGGTCGACCGGCGGTGGTGGCGGTTCCCGCACAGGGAGCACCTATGCCCGTGCCTCCAGCCGGTCCGCAGGCGGCAGCATTGGCAACGCGGCCCTGAAAATGGATATGGGGCTTGAGGCCGAAGTCAATTTCCGGCCGGTGGAAAAACCGGTTGAGGACGTTGTCCTTCCGATCTCTCGCAAGCTCGATCTTCTTCAGCTCACGGAATCGACCTGCAAATGGCCAACGGGCGACCCGACAATGCCGGGCTTCTCGTTTTGCGGCCACAAGAGCAAGGACGAGAAACCCTATTGCGAGTTTCACTCGAAACTGGCCTATCAACCGCCAAGCGAACGACGCCGCCGCCGCTAGAAATCAAACGGCGAGGTCAACCAGGGCCGCTGGAAAATTATCGCTGCCAGCGGCGTGATCCACCTAACTTTTGTTTATCTCATGCCGCATTCACCGAACGGTGGTGGCATCGGGCAGCATATTGTCCTCGGCGTGTTGCTCCACGAGCACTCAATTTCTTCGCACTGGCAACAAGACAGCCCGGCAAGACAACGTTGAACCGGACCAGCATCATGGAAAGGCGCCGATCTCTTTTGATCACGCCAAACCCGGTGTCGGTTCTGGATGTTTCCCCGGCTGGCGCTTGACCCGATGACTGGCCTCTGATGTGACTTGGCTTCGCTGACAAGTCAGACTCCTAGAATTGAGAGATATGGATCGACGTTACCTTGTGGTGCTGGGCGCGATAATGACCCAGTTTTTAGTAATCGGGCTGTTCTTCATCTATTCGCTTCTGATCAAGGAACTGGAGCTGGAATTTGGTTGGTCACGGACGGTTCTGTCCATCGGGGCTTCTATTGCCGGCCTGCTTATGGGCGGATACGCCATTATAGGTGGAAGACTGAGTGATCTTTTCGGGCCGCGCGTTGTGCTTACATGCTCCGGTCTGCTCTACGGTCTTGGCTACGCTTCGATATCTCTGATTTCAGAACCGTGGCACTTATATGTAATCTGCGGCCTGTTTCTTGGTCTTGGGATGGGCACCCATGATGTCGTGACGTTGGGCGCTATTGCCCGATGGTTTCCAAACCGCAAAGGGATGATGACCGGCATCGTGAAATCTGGCACAGCTGCCGGTCAGGTGATCCTGCCCCCGGTCGCAGCGATACTGATCGCAACCTATGGCTGGGCTCATGCCATGCAATTTCTGGGGATTGGCGCTGCCCTGCTGCTCGTTGTGGGCGCTCAATTCATGCGGGTTCCACCTGAACCAGATACTGGCAATTCAACGCCAGCCGCTGGCCTGTCGTTTGCACAGGTAAGGCGCACCCGGGGCTTTTGGACACTTTGTGTAATGCAGCTTCTGTTTTTCCCCGCCTTGATGACCGTTCCTCTACACACCGCCGTACACGGGATGGATCTTGGAATGTCTCAGGCCACGGCGGCGGGTCTTTTGTCAGTCATTGGGGCTTCATCCGTTGTCGGGCGGCTCAGCATTGGGGCGTTCTTTGACCGGCTTGGAGGACGCACCGCCTATCTTCTATGTCTGGCACCCATGATAACAGCACTGACATTGCTGGTTTTTGTGCGAGACCATCAGTTGATGTTTGCTCTCATGGCCCTCTACGGCGCAGCACATGGCGGGCTTTTCGTGGTTGTTGCACCAACCATTGCTGAGCTTTTCGGCACCCGGGCCCATGGTTCCATTTTTGGCGTGATTGTCTTCTTCGGTACGACCGGGGGCGCGATCGGACCCATCTTCGCGGGCCAGGTATTTGACAGAACGGGCAGCTACGACATTGCCTTTGCCAGCCTTGCAACCATGATTGGAAGTGCGCTGATTTTGGCCTGCTTTTTACCCAGACGCGATACAAATCCAGTTGCAGGCGTGTCATAGAGCCGGCGTAATCTGCTCAATCAGGATTGCTTTACAAGACGGCCGGTCATTGCCAGCCTACGCATCACCAGCTGCATATTGGAGATATCTATTTTGTTCGCCGGACTTTCAGATCACAGGGGTTTCCAATGAACTCAACCCAGAACAGAGCAATCGTTCAACAGCTTTCAACAAACGCAACCACACCCGGCTATATGCCTGGGTTTGGCAACAATCATGAGACCGAGGCTTTGCCGGAAGCGCTGCCGCAAGGCATGAACAGCCCTCAAAAATGCAATTATGGCCTCTATGCAGAGCAGCTTTCAGGGACCGCGTTCACCGCACACCCACCTGAACGCACGTGGTGCTATCGCATTCGGCCGTCTGTCAAACATTCAGCCCGTTACACAAGAGTGGAAGTCCTCTATTGGAAGTCCGCTCCCAACATCATCGAAAACGTGGCGAGCCTGGGTCAGTATCGCTGGAATCCAATGGAGGTCTCAGACAAGCCGCTCACATGGGTCAGCGGGATGCGCACCATCACCACAGCCGGTGATGTGAATACGCAAACCGGGATGGCAAGTCATGTGTATCTTGTCACCGAGTCAATGGTGGATGACTATTTCTACTCTGCTGACAGCGAGCTTCTGGTCGTTCCTCAGCAGGGGCGTCTTCGTTTCCACACGGAACTTGGCATCCTCGACCTTGAGCCGACAGAAATCGCCATCATTCCGCGCGGGCTTGTTTACAGGGTGGAATTACTGGACGAGGTGGCGCGCGGGTTTGTTTGTGAAAACTACGGTCAAAAATTTGAGCTACCGGCTCGCGGCCCCATCGGGGCCAACTGCCTCGCAAATCCACGGGATTTCAAGGCCCCCGTTGCCGCGTTTGAAGATCGTGAGACTTCATCAACGGTGACAATCAAATGGTGCGGTCAGTTCCACAAAACCGAAATTGGCCAATCACCGCTGGATGTGGTGGCGTGGCACGGGAACTACGCACCCTATAAATACGATCTGTCCAGCTACTGCCCAGTCGGGTCCGTGTTATTTGATCATCCCGATCCATCTATTTTTACAGTGTTGTCTGCGCCATCTGGCAATCCTGGAACGGCAAATATTGATTTTGTCCTGTTTCGCGAACGCTGGCTGGTGGCGGAGGATACGTTTCGGCCGCCCTGGTATCACAAGAACATCATGTCGGAACTGATGGGCAATATCTATGGCATCTACGACGCCAAACCCGAAGGTTTCGTTCCCGGCGGTTTGTCGCTGCACAACATGATGCTGCCTCACGGCCCGGACAAGGACGCGTATGAAGGCGCGACCAACGCAAAACTGGAACCCAGCAAACTCGACAACACAATGTCGTTCATGTTCGAAACCCGGTTTCCTCAGCATCTTACGGAATTCGCAGCAAAGGAAGCGCCGCTCCAGCAGGATTATATCGACGTATGGGCAGATATGGAAAAGCACTTCGATGGCACACCGGGCCAGAAGTAAGACCCTGTTCTTCTCGATGACCCATGACCGTGTATCGCGCAGCAATTGCATTCAATCTGGAAGAAACGAGACACTTGCTCGATGCGTTTGCAAACCGGACAGGGAAACTTTACGCGCCCAACCCCACCCAAGCGCTGTGTCCCACGCTCCCGGGATTTGTCGACGCAGGGCCGGAAATATAATCTGACGCAACACTTGAGAGCCAGAACATGACCGATCTGAAACGAAGTTGGGTGGACAGCGCCAACAGCGCTACATGCCAGTTTCCACTCAACAACCTGCCCTATGGCGTCTTTTCCATTGGTGCCGGGCCACATCGATGCGGCGTGGCTATTGGCGACAGGATTCTGGACGTGGCCGGATTGGAAAGTGCTGGAATCATTTCTTTCGACGGTACGTTACAGTCCGGCATCTGGAATTCGTTCATGGCACTGGGGCAATCTCACTGGCGCAGATTACGCCATGAGTTGACGGGACTTCTGGCGGAAGACAGCGACAGGCAAGCCGATATTGAACCTTATCTGGTGCCGCTGAAAGAAGCCGCGCTACACATGCCCTTTGAAGTGGCTGAGTTTACCGATTTCTATTCGGGCAGACATCACGCCACTAATATTGGAACCATGTTTCGAGGGGCCGACAACGCCCTGCCACCGAACTGGCTGCACCTGCCCATCGGTTACAATGGACGCGCATCATCAGTCGTTGTTTCCGGCACGGATATCCAAAGACCCCATGGCCAGCTCAAGGGACCCGATGACGAAGTTCCCAGATTTGGCCCTTCGCAGCGTTTTGATATCGAGTTGGAACTGGGGGCGATTGTGGGGCAGAGGTCACGGGGGCCGATCAGTGTACAACAGGCCTTTAACAATATTTTTGGATACGTCCTGCTCAATGACTGGTCAGCCCGCGATATCCAGGCGTGGGAATATCAGCCGCTTGGGCCATTTCAGGCTAAAGCAACGGCAACGACCATCAGTGCGTGGATTGTAACCGCGCTTGCCCTTGAACCTTTTCGCTGTTCTACCCCCGAACGGGAAAAGGAACTTCTGGCCTATCTTCAGGAACCGGGTCCGATGCTTTATGACATCGAGCTTGAAGTGGGTTTGCGACCGCAAGATAATTCGGAAACCGTGATTTGCCGAACGAACTACAACGAGATGTACTATTCCGCCGCGCAGCAACTGGCACAACACACGTCCAGTGGCTGCCCCATGCGTATTGGTGATCTGATTGGTTCAGGAACCATCTCAGGAGCCGAAAAAAACAGTCTGGGTTCGCTTGTGGAGTTATCCTGGGGCGGCAAGGAACCCATTGAACTGAATGAGGGTCTGCGGCGGAGTTTTGTTGAAGATGGAGACACGCTGACCCTGCGGGGCGCGGCTCGGGGAAACGGCTATCAGATCGGATTTGGTTCATGTGCAGGCACGCTCAGCGCTGCAAAATAAGCCTGCTCAAATCCAGCGGGATCGTAAGTGCTCGGCAGGACCGACAGAACGGTGTCTTTGTCATCTACCAGCAACACGGTCGGATATGACGATATCTGCAACCGCCTGGACCGCGCATAGGCCTTTGCAACCTCAGGACTGTCATCTGTTGCGCCAATTATGGCCGATAAATCAAGTTCAGGAAAACCGTGCCGGTTCTGTAGTGTCTCATAGGTTTCAGCAACATTGAAATCAGCAGCTTCCAGGAAGTGAATTTCCTGCAGCCGATGGGCGTATTCAAGGGAACGTTCAGGAGCTTTTTCAGCCATCATCGCAACAGCCATATTGGGCACAGTTGAGTTTGCCACAGCACCACCCGGCTGCTTGATCAGGTCCCAGAATCCGTCGCAGGGTTTCTGCCCTGTAATCGAGGTAATTCTGGGAAATGCATGGACGATATGATCAACGAGCTGCGTGTAATGACAGGCGCGATCGCCCGAAAACAACCCGCCAGGGACAACATCAATCGCGACATCTGGATGTGTCTCAGCAAACTTTCGCATTGCGGGAACGAAACCAAAGCACCACCCACAAATAGCGTCATAGCCATAAACAAGCCGTGTTGAATCTGTCATCTTTTTGTCCTTCTGATTAGGGCCTTACCGGCACGTATTAGCGGCTAAGGGGATTTTCTGAACGACACCCCGACGTTGAACCATGCTGCTTCCTTCAACCCGGAATAGATCGCAAAACTTTAACGGTTGGCGATGGAAACGCCTTCCATTTGAATGAGCAGGAAACTGCTCCTGTATGTGCCCAACTGCCGACCTTATTGACCATATAGGGATATGTGGTTACTTTTCGGAAGTAGGCACTTTTTAGTAACCTAAGAAAAATTGTAAAATACATGAAAAAGTCACCAAACAAGGCCCCTGACGCCTATTACAAAGTTGAGCTTTGCCCGGTTCGGTCTGTTCTGGGCCAGATTGGTGACAAATGGAGTTTGCTGATAATCACCCATCTGACATTTGGATCCCATCGATTTTCAGAACTGCAAGGGGCAATCCCTGACATTTCTCAGCGGATGTTGACGCAAACACTACGCAAACTGGAACGCGACGGTCTGGTGCTGCGAACGATGACCCCGACAATCCCGCCCCGCGTCGATTACGAAATGACGGATCTTGGGAAATCTCTACTCGACCCGTTGGCCTCTCTCTCAAAATGGGCTCTGCAAAAACGCTCTGATATTGAGAAGGCCCGTGATGCATTTGATAGTCGTGTCCAAACCTAGAAAACCGCGGACTGCGCGGCCCCTCTGAAAAATTGAACAAATCGGCACTTCAAGCAGGACCTGGCCGACCGGATATCGTGGTCAATACTTTGGAGAAACATCGTTTCAACCAAAATAGGCCGATTGCAAAATGCTGTCATCGCGACGGATATCTGCAGGCGCACCTGTGAAGGCAACTGACCCCTGGCGCAAAACGGTGAGAAAATCCGCGTTCTGCAACGCAAGGTCTGTAAATTGCTCGATCAGCAAAACCCCGACACCGTCGTCGCACAATTGCCGTATCGCGGTCATTAAACGATTGACCACAACCGGAGCGAGACCAAGCGACATCTCATCAAGGATCAGGTACTTTGGGCGTGCCATGAGTGCATGACCCAGAGCCACCATCTGTTGTTGCCCTCCCGACAGCGTGCCTGCTGTCTGATCCTGCAAAACCTCCAGTTCGGGGAAGATGTGCAACACCTTCTGCTGCCCCTCCTCCATATTACCAAAGATACTTCCTGCCGCTCGCAAATTGTCCTTCACGGACAGGTGGCTCAAGACCTGATGACCTTCAGGAACAACGGCGACACCGGCACGACGAATGATCTCCGGTGTCTTGTTGGTGATGTCTGTTCCATCAACCAAAACCCGGCCCGCGGAGGCAGGAAGCATTCCCGCAATACCAAGAACAAGCTCTGATTTACCTGCACCATTGGCGCCAAGTATCGCTGTCATTCGCCCTGCGGCAACAGAAAGCGAGACCTCGGACACCAGCGTCTTGCCGTCATTTTCGATTGTCAGGGATTGGACTGTCAGTGCCATTTATTTTTCCGACCCACCCAAATAAGCCGCAACAACATCGGGATGCGTAAACACTTCCTGCACCGGACCAAATGCAATCTTGCGGCCAAAATTCAGAACCAGTGTTTCACCGCACACCCGTTTTACCAGATCAACGTCATGATCGATCAAAAGCGTTTGTGCGCCGCAATGGGCATGGATGCCAAGGATCAGATCACCCAGTTTTTCCGTCTCATCACTGGATAACCCGCCAGCAGGCTCGTCCAGCATGACAATACGCGGGCTGCCGACAACGGCTTTCGCCAGATCGACCAGGCGGCGCTCAAAGCCGGAAAGCTGTCCGGCAAGAGTATCTTGTTGACCATCTAACCCGACGAAATCCAGCGCAATGGAAATGGCCTTATCGCGTTCTGACGCAGAAATTTTGGCTCCATCAAGCTGTACCTGAATGTTTTGCCGCACACTGAGATCTTCAGCAATCTCAGCCTTTTGGAACGACCTGCGCAAACCCCACTGACTGCGTTTGTGGGGGGCCAAACTGGACAGGCGAGTGCCGCCCGCATCGATGTGGCCGGTACTCGACACAAAGCCCGAAAATGCATTCATCAGGGTGGTTTTACCTGCACCATTTGGTCCGATAATACCGACGACGGGTTTGGTAAAAGAAACGTCGAGCGGTTCCAGTGCAACGACCCCGCCGTAGCGCACTGACAAGCCCGCAATCGACAGACCGCCATCCGTTGAACCTTTTGCGACAGCGCGGTTGCCGAAAATTTGCCCGGCGATTCCGTCTGGTGCGGTGATCAATGCATGCAGGAGACCCGCACCAAAAATTATGAATGCGAGATCCGGATCCAGCCCCCAATCATTCAGCAGCGCCGGCAGAATACGATACAGGACTGCCGCAATAAGTGCGCCCTGCCAGAACCTAGCACCCCCGACGATAGCAAGGGCAAACAACAGGATACTTTCGCTGGCGCGGAAAGTGGATGGGTCGAGCAATCCGATACTGCCCGCCAAAAGCGCGCCCGCAAATCCGGCAATCAATCCGGACAGGGCAAAGGCCCAGAGTTTGTGAAACACAACATTTACAGAGGCAGCCATCGCGGCCGCCTCGGACTGGCGCAACATGGCCCACGCACGACCCGGCTTGCTGCGGCGGTTCCATTCGATTAGCAGGAAACAAGCAATAGAAACCGCAATGGTGAACCTCAGATACCCGGTATCACTTGTTGCAATTGTCGGGCGACGCACGCCAACTTCGGTGCCGGTTTGCACACCCCAAAAACCCTCGCCCCCATTTGGGAACTGATAGGTCGCAAAGAGTATCTCAAAGCCACCCGCAGCCATCAGCGTGATCAGCGCAAGGTAAAGACCGCGCAGGCGCAACGCCGGAAAGGCCAGAATGGCACCAAAGACCATCGTGACGCCGCCTGCCAGGATCAGGTTGATCTCGAACGGCAGGTCCGTACCGTGGCTGAGACGCAACATCACCCAGCCGCCAACACCCATTAGCCCCACCTGGGTCAGGCTGACCATTCCCACACGTCCATAGAGGAACGCGACACCGGCGGCTGCGACCGCAAAGCATGCAGCCGATGTGAGGATGTTCGTCCATTGCGCGCCGATTACCGACGGCAGGACAAAAAAGGCCAGCAAGGAGAAAACAATCGCCTGCCGTGCAGACGCAGTTTTAGGCATGAAGATCGCGAGCCGGTCCATCTTAATCTGACCCTGCAAATGTCAGGCGCTGACCGCGCTGCATCCAAAGCATGGCGAGGGCTGCAATCACGAACGGCGTCATCGGGCGTACGCCCTTCAACAACGGCGAGAAAGTAAGAAGAGATTCCAGCAAGCCAATCGACAGCCCGCCGATCAATACCAGCCACAGATTTTCCAGACGGCCACAGATTGCGGCTGCAATGGACGGAATGACCATGAAAGTAATAACCGTTGGCTCCAGCCGGATCAGGTTGCCAAACATCAAACCAGCGAACCCGGCCAGCAGGCCGGAAATGCCCCAGGCCAGGGTTTCGACACGCAGTATCGGAATACCAATCAACGCGGAAAGATCGCGATTGTCAGCAAGCGAGCGCATCTGAAGCCCCCGAACAGACCGGGTCAGATATATCTGCGTCGCAACCACAACACCGATAGCCGCCAACAGGGCAATCAGCCGTGTTCCTGTTACACGAAGCCCAAGGATCTTGACCCCGATCGCATCTGTTGGAAACGAGAATTTTCGTGCGTCTTCGATCCAGAAAAAATTGATCAACCCAAGGATGATCAATGCCGCCCCCAGGGTCGCAGCGGCTTTAACAACGGGCGGTTGATAGGCCAGATGCGGCGCTATTCCGCGCCCATATCCAAGCGACAAACCGGTTGTCAGTAAAATACCAATCGCCCACGCAGCAGGGCCGGGTGTTCCCCATTGCACCAACTGCCAGGCAAACATGACACCGGCGGCACCCATTGCGCCATTGGCAAGGTTCAGCACACCCGTCGCGCGATAAAGAACGACAAGCCCAATTCCGCCAAGCGCGTAAAGCGACCCTGTCGCCAGACCCGACACAGCAAAAAGGCCGATCACGGTCGCGGGTTTGCCCCATGTCAGCCAGACAACAGCCAACGCCATAATGATGACGTAGGCCGCGAAAGACAGAGCGAGTGTGCGATCAATTTTCATTGGAAATCATGCTCCATTGTGCCGCCGCGAAGGGCGGCACAATGGTATAACTTCAGCGCAGGCCAAGTTCTTTTTCAATGGCAAAATGGGGTTTGAAATAGGCGCTGTCATAGTCGTAACAGTCGCGGACAACTTCAAATCCACCATCCTTGATCAGCACCATATGCCCTGCGTGGTTCGGCATGTGGAAATCGGCTTTGCCCACATAATATGGCCCACATAGCAGATCGCTCTTATAGCCGCTGATTGCAGTAATCGCGGCATTGACCTTGGTGCGGTCTCCGACATCGGCTGCATCCATGGCCAACAATGTGTCGACAAAGAAACGTGCAGACAGATAACCCGACTGCGAGAATGAATCGCGTGGATCGTCAGCCTTGGCATAGCTGTCCATTACCTTGATCCAGTTTTTGTTGTCAGCACCGCCATCGGTGAATGGTGCCAGTTCAGCGTTCACATAGACAGCACCATCCCAATACTTGCCAATCGCCTCAGGCACTGAAA
This sequence comes from uncultured Rhizobiaceae group bacterium, assembly GCA_937930635.1. Classification (GTDB taxonomy): domain Bacteria; phylum Pseudomonadota; class Alphaproteobacteria; order Rhizobiales; family Rhizobiaceae; genus Pseudahrensia. The sequence continues at coordinate 18,415 of CALHCF010000015.1, read as the reverse complement.
GATCATAAAGTGGCGTTGGTGCGATCCATTTATATGCATCGCGCAGATCTTGCTCTTCGGCAGCTTTAAGCACAGCAATGCCCAAACCTGCAGGCAGATTCAGCAGCATGGTATCTGCGCCTGTTGCCACCGCCTCAAGAAGGGCAGAGTTCACGTCGGGTGCGGCCGGGTTCAGGAAGATCGAATGACCTGCACCCCCACGGGATTCCATCAGCTTTGTTACCTGATCGCAGGACCATGTACCCACGTTGGGGATCGCAAGACCGATACAGGCGACGCTTTTGGAACCTAATTCCTCCTGGGCAAATTGTGCGGCTCCAATGTTGGACGCCAACGGCCCCTGGTTTGTTGAAACAATATTTGAACTTTCAAAACATTCTGACACAGCACAGGCAGATGCCATCGTCATGATGCCCTGCTCCGCGTAGGTGCCCGCGTTCACGGCCATTTCAAGGAATGAGCCGTTGCCAACCATGGCGACAACTTTTTCATCGACCAACAGTTTCAACGCAGCCTGGCCAGCCAATTCCGGGTTCCACTGATCATTTTCGACCAGATATTCGATTGGGCGACCATGGATGCCACCATTGGCGTTCACGCATGAAAAATATGCCGCAGCCGCATCAGTTGACGACGAAAAATCGCCAGGTGCCGCGTTGCCGTGGATGCCGCCGACCTTAATCGGTTCGCCAGTGGCCTGTACGCCTGTGCCCATACCGCACTTTGCTGCATGGCCATCAGCCGCCGCATTTGTTGCACTCAGCCCCGCAAGGCCCACGGCAGTTAAGCCGGCTAAAATCAGATGTTTCATTTATTTTCCTCCCAATTGGTACAAATTAAGTGACTGTTGTTTGCAAAGTTTCCTGTCCGCGCATGAAGCGCGTACAACGTTCCGCGATCATCATTGTCGGTGCGTTGGTGTTGCCGCTAACAAGGTTGGGCATGGCCGAAGCATCGCAGACCCGAAGGCCCTGCGTTCCGCGCACACGCAGCTCTTCATCAAGGCAAGCCATCTTGTCGTTGGCAGTACCCATTTTCACCGTGGATGAGGGATGGAACACCGTTTTGGCTGTCTGACGCACATAGTCATCCAGTTTGGCGTCGTCTTCTTCGACCCCCGGTTCAGGCAGGTGCCTGCGGGTGATCAACTTGGCCAGCGACGGAGTGTCGAGAATATTGATAGCCAGTTTGACGCCCCGTTTCAGAACATCGACATCGCGTTGATCGGTTAGCGCGCCACTGTCAAAAGCGGCCGCATCTTTGGGGTTGCTGGACGCCAGCTTTACAGAACCGCGTGAATAGGGTCTCAGGAAGCACGGACCAATCGCAATACCGTGCTTTTCTATGGCATCGCGATCGAGACCGCCGACCATGAATGGCAGAACATGAAACTGAAGATCGGGAATACCGCCGTCAGAAACATCGGCAAAGCCGCCGCATTCCACCACATTCGATGTCAACAATCCGCTCCGGTTGAGCATGTATTCGGCCATGTGGCGTACGGCTTTGAGACCTTTATCCTGACCCATAATCGAGATCGGGTCTTTGGTTTCACCCTGCACAGTGGTTTCCATGTGGTCCTGGTAATTCTCGCCCACTCCTGGAAGGTCATGCACAACATCGATGCCGTGACCGCGAAGTTCTTCGGCATTTCCAATACCGGACAATTGCAGCAGCCGCGGTGTTTCAATCGCACCTGCGCACATAACCACCTCACCCTTGCAGACAATCCTGGTGCCATCTTCAAGTTCAACACCAGTTGCTTTTGTCCCATCAAAGGTCACACGCGCGACGCGCGTTTCGGTCATGATCTTGAGGTTCTTGCGGCCTTCCGCTTTACGGATGAATGCCTGCGCAGCACTCCAGCGGCGCCCGTCTTTGGTTGTGGTCTGATAAAACCCGACACCCTCTTGTTTGGCACCGTTGAAATCTTCGTTATAGGGCAGCCCGGCTTCCTGCGCGGCGCGGATGAACGCACGGCTCAGAGGATGACCATAGCGCTTTTCCGAGACGCTTAATTCTCCGTCAATCCCGTGGAATTCATCGGAGAAAACCATGTTGCTTTCCAGATCGGAAAATACCGGAAGCACGTCTTTATAAGCCCAGCCACGCAGACCCAGCTGGCCCCAGTTATCATAGTCTTCGGATTGACCGCGGACATAAAGCATCGCGTTCACAGACGACCCGCCCCCCAACACATGTCCCTGCGGCACTACATTGGGACGACCGTTCAGCGCGTCCGATGGCGCGCTGACATAAGCGGTAACGTCTTTGCCGCCCTCAAGAACCTTGAAAAAGGTAGCGGGGATGTGGATCCATTTGTTGGTGTCCTTGCGGCCACTCTCGATCATCAAGACCTTGACGCCGCGATCCTCGCTCAGGCGCGATGCAACGACACAACCGGATGAACCACCACCAACAATAATGTAGTCAAATTCTTCACTCATGAGAACATCACCTGAATGTCGGTGTATTCGGCAAGACCTTCCTCGCCAAATTCCACACCGATGCCTGAAGATTTCACACCGCCAAAAGGTGCATTTGGCTGGATCGCCCCATGTTTGTTGATCCACACCGACCCACATTCCATACGGGCACCGATTTTCTTGGCTGCCTCGATATCTGAGGACCAGACCGAACCGCCCAGACCTGTTGGGTTATCATTTGCGGCAACAATGACATCTTCAATATTGCTGTATTTGATGATTGGCAGCACCGGACCGAACTGTTCTTCGTCCACCAGCGGATCACCATTTTCAAGGTCAGCGATAATCGTCGGCGGGAAGAAAAGCCCTTCGCCCGGGGTGCCGCCAAGCAATACGCGACCCTTGGTTTTGCTCGCCTCGACCAGTCGCGCGACCTTCTCGAACTGCATCTTGTTCTGCACAGGACCGAGAATACTGTCTTCGCTCATCCCGTCACCGACAGGAATATTCCTGGCAAAATCCACCAGGGCCGAACAGACATCGTCATAAACGTCTTCGTGAACATAAAGCCGTTTCATACAAGCACATGTCTGGCCGTTATTTATGAACCCGCCCCAAAACAAACCCTCTGCGATGGCTTTGGCGTCCACATCTGGCAGCACGATTGCGGCATCGTTGCCGCTCATCTCAAGGGTCATGCGTTTGACGGTTTCAACCGCACTGGCCGCAACCTTTTTGCCGGTCGCACAGGACCCCGTAAATATGATCTTGCGGATATCCGGGTGGGCTGACATTGCCGCACCAATGTTGTCGCCGCTGTCATCGGAAGTCACTATATTGACCACACCGGCGGGCAGGACCTCGTTCATGATTTCAACAAGACGCAGTGTTGCCAGCGGAGTCAGGGGAGATGGCTTGATCACCACCGTATTACCGGTACGCAGCGCGGGCATGATGTGCCAGATCGCGATCATCACGGGAAAATTCCACGGCGTGATCGATCCGACAACACCGATAGGCTTGCGGAACAACTCTACCTTGCCTTCATTATTGTCCTGCAACACCTTCATCGGAAGGGACAGACCTGTTGTATATTCTGCCCAGGCCTGGGAGCCGCCCATTTCCCAGCGCGACCCAAGACCGTTTAATGGCTTGCCTTGTTCGGCGGTTAAAAGGGTGGCCAGTTCTTCGGCATGTTCACCAATCTTTTCAGTCACCTGGCCGCAATAACTGGCCAGTTCCTCGTCGGATTTCAGCGACCAGCTCTTAAAAGCCTCATGTGCAGCGGCGACAGCGTTGTCCAAATCAGACAAGGTTGCATTGGGTGCATAGCCGGCAGTTTCCCCGGTCGATGGATTGTTGACCGCAAAAGTATCTGTACCAGATACCGCCACACCGTTGATGCACATTCCCAATGTTGTCATTAGACTCTCCTTTGCAATTTCCTTAACAAAGAAGAAAAATTGCGCCGTGTCTTGGACATGAGCAACAAGATCTTTGGATTCTAGCGACACACGAAAATATGCTTTTGATAAGCATGAAGCAGCCACTAAGGTATCAACATGGACTTGCAGTTTAGAACAGAAACTCTTCCGGTTGAGAGCTTTACAGATAGTCTTTTGGACGTCTGCGGCTGCTTTGATCCACGCCCTTCTGCGGGAAAAGATGAGGCGTGGGGTGGTGTTCTCGGCTTTGAAAACATGGGGCTGGACATGGCCCTTGTTGCCACGGACATGCAGCAAATTCTGCGAACTTCCAAGAATATCCGTCAGGATGACGGCGAAAATTATTTTCTCATCGTACAGGAAGAAGGCCGTGCCCTGATGGGCCAGGACGAGAAGTTCGCGGTGCTGCACCCGGGCGATATGGCGCTTATCGACAGTGCACGCCCTTCAGAGTTCACATTCTTTGGTGACCGCAGCCGTCAGATATCCCTTCACCTGCCGCGTGTGGATCTCGAAGAACGGTTCGGCCCCAATATTCCTGGCGGGGTTGGCATGACACGCAATGACCCCACGGCCATGGCAATCCATGCAATTATTGCCAAAAGTCGCGGTACTCAGGAAGGCGGCGCTCACCTGCAAGAGGCATTGCTGAACCTTGTTGGCGTGTTTCTGCTGGAACACAAAGATAGCGGCCCGGCAACCGACCACGCGGTGGGGCCCAATGACGAAACAGTGCTTGGCCGCGCCATCGCTTATGTTGAAACCCGGTTCCGGGACCCTGATTTTGCGCCGCACATGATCGCTCAGGATCTTGGAATACCCACGCACCACGTTCAGCGCGGATTCAAATCCCTTGGAACAACGGCAACAAAATACCTGTTGGCCAAGAGATTGGAATTTGCACGCCAGAACCTTCTGGAAAACGCGAAGGCCGACAATCCGATACTCATCAGTACAATCGCATTTCGGTCCGGGTTTTCCGATATTTCCTATTTCAACCGGCGCTTCCGTGAGGTGTTTGGGAAAGCGCCCGGCGAATATCGCTAGGGCCGCGAGCTTTAAAGGCGACGCGCAGCCCGTTGCAACAATCGGCGTGTTGAGCCCGTCAGGGCATGAAGCTCCCTATTCTTCAAAGCAAACTTCAATGCCCTTTTTTGATACCTTTAAGCCACAAACGGTATCGCTGTCAGGTACAACTCAACCCGTTGGGTTTGATGATACAAATCTGGTTGCGCTGACTTCCTTGTCTGCGCGCCGGTCATTGATCATATTGGCTCGTGTAATCAGGCTTAGAGTTTTGACCAGCGATACAGGAGGGGAATAGAGGAACCCTTGAAGCTGATCACAGCACAGTTCTTCCAGGAACTGTCTTTGCCCTTCGGTTTCCACACCTTCTGCGATAACGCTAAGACCAAGGCTCTTACCAAGATCAACGATTGCTTTGGCAATGCGCTGATCAGATGCGCTGTTTTCAATCTCCCTGACAAAGCTGCGGTCCACCTTCAGGCGATCAATCGGGAATTCCTGCAGGTAGCTCAGGGATGAATATCCTGTTCCGAAATCATCAATCGCTATCTTCACACCCAAAGACCGTATTTGCTCCAGCGTGGCCTTGGTTTCCTGCATATTGGTCACCAACATGCTCTCGGTCACCTCAATTTCAAGGCATTCAGCCGGCAATCCGGTACGTTCCAGTATTTGTTTGAGACTGGAATAAACGTCTGAGCGGGTAAACTGACTTGGTGAGATATTGACCCCAACTGTACAACGCTTGCCTCTGACAAGCGGCCAATCTCTGGCGGCGGCACAAGCGGTTTCCACGAGACTTTCACTCAACGGAACTATCAGACCGGTTTCTTCAGCAATTGGAATAAATTCCATCGGTGAGATCAAGCCATGAACGGGATGACGCCAGCGCATGAGTGCTTCAAAACCAACCAGTGAACCTTCAGAGATCGATACCTGGGGCTGGTATTCAACAAAGAATTCATCGCGTTCCATACCGGCACGCATATCGGCCTCAAGTTCCTTGCGACGCATGGCCCGGTCTTCCATCGATCTGTCAAATACGACCCATTTACCCTTACCAGTGGATTTTGCCTCATAGAGGGCCATATCTGATTTGAGGATCAGTTCATCGAGCCTTCTATCGTGATCAGGGTAAAGCGAAACACCAACCGAGGCACCGACATACAGTTCCAAATTGTCCAGCTCTATTTTCTCGCTGATGGAAGATATTATTTCACTCGTAACATCTTTCCAGTGATCTGACTGATCGACCGAATCCACCGGCAACTTCACCACAAACTCGTCGCCGCCAAAACGGGATACAACAGCTCCATCTTGTGCCGCATCAACAAGGCGCTGGCTCACTACTCTCAGGATCTCGTCACCAACATTGTGACCAAACCCGTCATTGATGCTCTTGAAGCCATCCAGATCAATATAAAGAACGGCAAAACCGGTTTCGTCTCCATTGGAAGAATCTTTCAGATTGAGAATTTCTTCCTTGAAGGCCCTGCGGTTATGGAGGCCAGTCAATTGATCTCTGGTCGCCAGATTGACAATCTCATCCTCTGCTTCAAGAATCCTCAGCTGTGTGATGTTTGCGCCTTTGACAATTCTGCTCAAAGTGCCGATTTGCTGGTTTGAGTCGCCCAGAGCTTCACCAATGGTCTCTCCAATACCTTTGGACAGATCTTCTTCATCCGATTTTACAGCGAGTACGGACTCCGCTTCTGTAACGTCGAACTCATCGTCGTGTTCGGACAGGTTCAATCCAAGCTCTTCTTCGAGAACGGACACCCGCACGCGCAAGACCTTCGACAACACCTTCATAAACACAAAGACGGTGATAAAGGCGAACGTACACGCCAGTGCGACACCCATAAGCTGCACAACAAACTGCTCGAGCCGTGAGCCATTCAGGAATTGCTCTTCAGCAAGGCCAGCAATCAAAAGAGTACCCAATATCCCACTGCCAGCATGAACCGAGATTGCGTCAATCGGATCATCGAGTTTGAACTTGTGCAGCATGATATCTCCCAGCCCAACAGCAACAAGCCCACCCAACAGGCCAACAAGTGCTGAAGTGTAAGGATCGTAGTAGGCGCAGCCCGCGGTCATGGCGACCAGGCCGCCCAGAATACCGTTTGCGGAAACTTTGGGATGAGTTTTGCCTTTGGATTTCCACAAGCCGTAAAGCATTCCGGCACAGCCACCGAAAGTCATGGCGATGATGGTGTTCAGTACGATTTTGGAAACGAGACCGCTCGTTGGGTCGGCAGCACCGGCGTTAAACCCGATCCATCCAAACATCAAAACCATGGTGCCAAAATTACTGAGCACTGTTGAGTGACCGCGGATGACGACTGGCTTCCCGTTTTCATCGAACCGACCGTGTCGTGACCCGACAACACATACAGCTGCAAGAGCCGCCATGCCGCCAATTGTATGCACAACTGTGGAGCCCGCGTAGTCCAGAAAACCCAGATCAGCAAGGAACGATGGGTTGTCTGGGATAATGGCGTTGCCCCAGGCGAGATGGCCAAAAATCGGATATACAAATGCAGCGATCAGGACCGTGGTACACACATAGGCGTTGAAAGTCATACGTTCGGCAACAGCGCCGGATATGATGGTCGCAGCCGTGGCGCAAAATGCAAATTGATAGAGAAACTGGAGCCGGACTGTGCTGTCTCCAAAGTCGAGACCACCCCAACCCAGGATGCCAAATGTACCCGCAATGGATGTGCCCAACATAATTGGCCCACCAATTATCAGAAAAACACAACCACACACGATAAAGTCCGCAATGTTCTTTTGCGCGACATTGATCGTGTTTTTGGATCGAACAGACCCGGCTTCCAACATGAGGAAGCCAGCCTGCATAAACATGACCATGATGGTAGCTGTCAGCAGCCAGATTTCTTTGATGGTCGTGATGCCCATATCCGCCACGACGACCGCGGGGTCTATTGCCCCTCGCAACTCTTCCATACTAAACTGCTTCCCCTGATGCGTCGAAAGGGCGAATTTCGACAACATTATTCGAGGCACCATTCGGGACTTTAGTTAAAATTCAATTTAGAGCCTCTGTTCTCCTTTTTTGAGGAGACGTTTCTCTTCTTTGTACGTTATTTATAACTGGAATATTGAGTGCGGACTGTGGATCGGTTGTCGGCGGAGCAACACGCTCCACCAGTCCACACACCTGACAATCGGCTTGATGATCCAGGTTTTTTCGGCTTCGGCCTACTACTTTGAAACCCAAATTGCTCGCCGTTATTTGGCAAACTCTCCCCGCCAGATCGGGGTATCAATGCCAATCTGGGACCCTGCTGTCCGTTACCATTCCGCCCGGTCTGCGGCGAAATGACGCAACGGAAGGTGGGATCAGCAACCCGTCAAACTCGGTCAGCCCGCTAAAATACCCACTTGAGAAACCGGATAGCGTTATCCTGCAAACAGAACCGGGCGTTCACGCTTCATCATCTCATCAATGCCGCCGTTCAAGAAATTTCGCGACAGCCGGTGACCGCTGAAAACTGCGGCCTGTATGATACCTGGAGCCACCGCATCGCCAACCAGTGTTTTTTCGGCTGTGGTTTCCAGCTCTCTCCACAGTGACAAATCTGGTTCTCTCAATCCAACAGGAAGAAGCACACCTTCTATTGCGGGCAGGGTTTCTGCGGTATTGGCGTCTGTCAAATGGAGGCGACCGTCAAAGCTGGTCGCCACAGCGTTTTGAATCACCCGCACACCCAGCGCATTCATCTGTTTGGTGACGCGAGGCTGTTCAAGCGTGTATCCCATCCACCCCGCGATATAGGGCTGGGGCGTTACCAACGTGACTTCATGACCTGAACGCGCGAGATGGGCTGCCAATGCATTGCCCATGTAATAATGCTCATCATCATAAATCACCACAGGGCCAGATGGCTGAATACCGTCCAACATAGCGTCTACGGTAAGGGTTGTATCGCTAAACCCGGCAACGGGTTCAAAGTGTGTGCGTCCAAGACCGTTAGATTGCCACTTAGCACCGGTCGCAACGAAGATGTGATCCGCTTCAAATTCAGCCGCTGTTTCTGCCGTGACTTCGCTGTCTGTGTAAAGCGAGACGTTGCTTATCTGACGCAACTGATAAAGACGGTAGTCCGCAACCCTGCTCCAGGCCGCAAGACCGGAGATCCTGCTTTCACGCAAACACCTCCCACCAAACTCGGCAGCCTGCTCGGCCACAGTGACTTCGTGCCCGGCGCGAGCGAGCACGAGTGCGGTCTCTAGCCCTGCGGGTCCGGAACCGGCAATCAATACTGACTTGCGCGATGCCGCAGCGGGCACGATTTCGGGATGCCACCCCCGTTTCCATTCCTGGCTAATTGTTGGATTTTGTGTGCAGCTCAAGGGGATTGAGAAGGCATCAGATGACACGCAAATATTGCACCCGATGCACTCGCGGATGTCTTCAATCCGGCCCTCGCGGATTTTGTTTGGCAGGAAAGGATCTGCGATTGAAGGGCGTGCGCCGCCGATAAAATCGAGAACACCGCGCTTGATCTGACTCACCATCGTATCGGGTGAAGTGAAACGCCCTACACCAACAACAGGCTTTGAAGTTACGTTCTTGACGAAAGAAGTGAACTCTTCCTGCCATCCTTCATCGTCAAACCGCGATGTGCCGCTGTCGTGTGGCCAGGTGGCGATGTTGACGTCCCAAAGGTCCGGAAGTTCGGCGAGAGCTTCCACGACATCACGGCCCTCACCGTCATGGCTGATCTTGCTGCGCCCACCCACTTCATGAACGGCCAGACGGATTGCGACGGCCATCTCCCCCTTCGCTTCATCGACCGTCTCTTCGAGAACCTCCCGCATCAGCCGTAAACGGTTTTCAAAACTGCCACCATATTCATCGGTGCGGTGATTATAGGTGGGCGAAAGAAAGTGCCACAGGATCGACGCATCATGGGCCGCGTAGACATAGACGATATCATAGCCAGCTTCGCGGGACCGACGAACAGCCGCGCGATAGCTTTGTCGCAACGCTTTGATATCGGATTTATCCATGGCTTTGGATTGCACCGGCACCTGGGGTTTCAGGCAGGGCAGATTGGATGGCCCCCAAACGGGCATACCGGTCCCCATGCCGCGCCCGCGAATTCCCGTATGAGCAAGCTCTATGGCAGACAACGCACCCTGCGCCCGTAGACGTTCTGTCAAGATACGATGAGAGGCAATGTCCTGATCGTCCCAGAACTTTTCAATAGGTAAGTCGCAAATGTCGGAAGTCGGGTCGATTTCAGCCAGCTGCATACACACGGTTCCCCAACCGCCCATGGCTTTCATCTCACGCATGGCGATTGACCCATTGGGCATAAGCGGTGAATGGCCCGTGGCGTGGGGAACTGCAAAAAAGCGATTGGGCGCGGTGACAGGGCCGATCTTAACCGGCTCAAACAGAATCTTGAAAGGATCAGGTGTGTTGCTCAGGTCAGACATCTGTTTTGACCGTTCCATCCGCAATCCAGCGATCCAGTACCGTGAGTGCGGCCCGCGCAAATGCTTCATCGTTGATGTGACAATCAAGTTCCTGATATTTTACAGGCTCTTTGAAAGTCTTGCGCATCTCATCGAGAAACTCGGCGAAAGCGTCGGGGTCATAGGCATCGCCGCCTTCACGGTCCCATTCTTCAATACCCTCGTTTGGCATCAAAACATGTACGGGTCCTTTGCTTTTGGCCAGGCGTTTTGACATCTCACGCGCGGTCTCGCGCCGTTCCTCACCGTTCAATCCGGAAGACTTGATAAGACGATTGTGAGCGTGAAAGGGTCTGTCCTGATAGCGATCCGGGATCTCCTGCCATCCGGCAAAGTCGATCAGATCAAGACAACCGGGAGCGACCAGTTGTGGAATGCCTGCTCTGCCGGCATTGAGCATCCTGTCCGCCCCGCCATTGACGACAGACCCGGCCAGCAGATTGCCCAATTCCGGCAAGGCAAAATCCATCACGCAGGCAAAACCACCCTCTGCCGCAACACTTTCAAAGGCCATGCCGCCCATGCCCGTTGCATGAAAAACGGCAACTTCAAAACCGCGGTTTTCCAATTCCGGCTTGAGGATTTTCTGATAGCGCAGACACGATGTTCCAAGGGCTGTCATGCCAATGATAGGAGTTTTGCCTTGGGGAACTTCAACAGCCTGCGCAGCACCCAAAACCGCACCTGCTGCTTGGCTCAATGATGATTTGCACAGTGAGTTGAGTCCATAAAGACCTCCAGCCCACAGGATCATCTGAATATCGGCAGACAGCCTTTCCGGCGGAATGAGCGGAGAAAAGGAAACGGTTGATACCACATATTTCGGCACGCCAATCGGTAAGGAACGGCAAACGTCGAGCGCCAGATCGGTGCCCATCGTGCCACCCAGGATCACAACACCGTCGAACTCGTCATTTTCAAATTTCTGTTTCGTAAGCCTGCTCGCCCCATTTGCCATAATCTGCATGGCGCTGTTTTCGTCGCCGCTATCGATCACAGCTTGAATGGTGCTGTCCGCTGCTTCAGCGACATCATGTTTGGAAATATCTGTCGGGTTTTGCGGGTCGCCCAACACGCTCACATCCATCGTCAGCGTTCTGCCACCCATCGCAGCAATACGACTGACCATATATTCCAGTTCGTCATTTTTTGTGTCGTAAGTTCCAACAACCAGGATTGTCTTTTCTGTCATTACTTCCTCCCCGGATGGCGGCAACGTCAACCGCGCATCAGGTCTCCCTTTGCGTCATAAAACGGTGCGACCTGCACAGTCAGCGGATACAGTTTCCCTGCAATTTGTACGTCGAAATTTCCCTCATCAATCCACGCTTTGCTCACACCGTCCTCTTTATAAAGGCTTGCAAGACCAACCATCTTATTGAGGCGGAATCCGAAATCTCCCGACGTCACATGACCGACAATTTCACCATTTTTCCAAACGGGTTCGTTGTGGCTCAACCATGGGCCTGCAGCGGCTGTCACGCTTTCAACCATCACGGATACCGTTCGGTATTTTGTGGCTAAACCGTTTGCCCTTTGTGCGGCCAGTGCGGCTTTGCCAAGAAAATCATCTTCTTTATCAAGCTTTACTGCAAACCCCAGACCGGTTTCGAAAGGTGTATCGTCTTCGCCGATGTCATGGCCGAAATGCCGAAAGCCCTTTTCCAAACGACAGGCGTTCATCGCGAACATACCCATGTGCGAGAGGCCATGTGCTTCACCCGCCAGCATAAGGGCGTCATAGACGCCCTGGGTGAACTCGCAAGGCATCATCAATTCGTAGCCAAGCTCACCCAGAAACGATCGCCTGATCGCCCAACCACGCGCATAGCCCATATCAATTTCGCGCGCTGAGCCAAATGGGAAGGCTTCGTTTGAAAGATCATCGCCGGAAATCGCCGAAAGAACAGTGCGCGATTTTGGGCCATGAATGGTCAGCAAACCGTAGCCAGATGTGGCATCAAAAATCTGAAATTGCCAATCAGGTTCGGCATGCCGTTTGATCCATGCTTTATCCCGAGTTTGTGATGGATGGCCTGTGATGACCATAAACTCTTCATTGGCGATGCGCGTGATCGTAACATCGGCCTCGATCCCACCGGCCTGGTTCAGAAATTGTGTGTAGACGGAAGTTCCAACAGCGACGTCCATTTCCGCTCCGCAAACCCGGTTAAGGGCCTTCACGGCATCACCTCCCTGCACAAGAATTTTCGCGTACATGGATTGATCGATCAATACCACGTTGTCGCGTGCAGCAAGAGATTCAATCTTCACCCGTTTCGACCAGGGCTTCCACCCCATGGCAGGCACATCACCCCAGACCGGATTTTCTGAGTCAAAATACATCGGCACTTCCCAGCCGACGCGCTCGGCAAAGACGGCTCCAGCTTCTGCCAGCCTGTCATGTAACGGAACCTTGCGAACGTTACGTGTCGTGCAAACCTGCCGGCCTTGCCATGGTGTCCCATAATGAAAACCAATCGCTTCTGCGCTTCGGTCATGGACATATTTTGTATTCGCCTGAAACGGTTGCGCACGGGATGTCATGAGCGCCCCCATCGAGCGCGACGGAGCCCCGTCCAGCATCCATTCAGCCATGGTCAAACCAACTCCGCCAGAATTCAAAATGCCGTTGGAATTCATGCCTGATGCAATGAACACACCTTCAACTTCAGGAGCCGGGCCAAGATACGGCTTGCCGTCTGGTGTAAAACTCTCCGGTCCGTTGAAGAATGTCTGAATGCCCAATTCGCCAAGCATAGGCATGCGAGCGAACATGACTTCGAGTTCGTTCTCCACATGCTCCATATCGAAGGGCAGTTCATCGAACTCAAATTCTTTGGGAATGCCATCAGCAGCCCATGGTTTGCCCCTCGCCTCAAAAGCTCCAATCAGCAGTTTTCCGGCATCCTCCTTCCAATAGGTGCGCTCTTCCACAATGTTTAAAATCGGCTGATCACGAGGCAAATCAGCTATGGGTTCAGTGACGATGTAGTAGTGCTCGACAGCATGAAGAGGCAGGGTGATGCCCTGCGCTTTGGCAAACAGATGGCTCCACATGCCACCAGCAATCAGCACCTTTTCGCTGGCGATTTCGCCTTGATCAGTGGCAACACCCACAACCTTGCCGTTCCTGATAATGAGGTTTTCAACCTCAATGCCTTCGTAACGCAGGGCACCCAATTGTCTTGCGCCTTTGTCCAATGCGATTGACACGTCCAACGGATTGACCTGACCATTGGAAGGCACGAACAAACCGGACTGAACGTCGTCCGTACCAATCCAGGGCCACTTTTCTGCAACCTCTTCCCGCGACAGGATTTGTGAAGGCACTTCCATGCGAACGGCATGATCATGGGTTCGCAGCAATTGCTCGTGACGCACATCGCTCAATGCAAGGTTTATCGTCCCGTTTGATTTATAGCCCGTCGCCTGTCCGGTTTCTTCCTCTAGGTCGCGGAATAGTTTTGCGGTGTATTTACCCAGTTCAGTCTGGGCGGTGCTGTCGCGCAACTGGCCAACAATTCCCGCAGCGTGCCAGGTTGTCCCGCTGGCTATTTTTTTGCGCTCCAGCAAAACAGCCGACACCCCCCCGTGCGCTAAATGGTAGAGTGTTGAGAGGCCAATAATGCCACCGCCAATGATGATGACTGGAGCAGATTCAGGTAATTTGGCACTCATTGAAAATTTGTCCTGCTGCTTTGCAAATCGCTAACGTTGTTGACCGTCGTGCATTTCGTGATCGGGCTCATGTCTGCGCTTTTTATGCTCCATAATGAGTGTTCGAACATGCAGCGCTACGACCAACAGGATGAGACCAAACAAAATGGCTGCTATTGGTCGATCGATGAAATCCAAAGGTGTCTTTACGCGCGCCATCGCGCTGCGCAGCTTGGTCTCCATGATACCACCGAGCACCATTCCCAGAACGATGGGTACGATAGGCAGATTCTGACGTTTGAGAATCAATCCAAAGACGCCAAAGCCAGCGGCGATTGCACAGTCAACGGTCGAGTTACGCAGAGAATACACTCCCACAAACCCAAGGATCAGGATCACAATTCCCAGGAAGCGGGTGGGTATTTGAATGATCCTGGTCAACAGGTTTGTCGAGGAAAGCAGGAAGACCAAAACAATGACGTTCAAAATCAACATCGCCAGATACAGCGCATAGACAAACTCAATGTTGTTTTGAAAAAGCTGCGGCCCCGGTATCACATTGTGCACGTAAAACACGGAGAGCATCATTGCCGTCAGCGCTTCGCCGGGAATGCCTAACGCCAGCAAGGGGATCATCGCAGCAGAAGGAACAGCGTTGTTGGCAGCTTCGGAAGCGATCAGCCCTTCAGGTGAACCTTTGCCAAACAATTCCGGCTTTTTGGAAGTCTTTTGCGCATACGTGTACGACATGAATTGTGCCGTGAACTCACCGACGCCGGGGATCATGCCCATTATCACACCAAAACCGGATGCGGCAGAAGCAACGCGTTTGTGTCGAAGCAATTCTTTCATGCCCGAGAAAAGAGACCCGGTCAGGGGCTGAGCCTTTGGACTGTTGTCTTTTTCGGTCAGCAGAAGAAAGGCTTGCGACAAGGCAAACAGGCCCAGCACAACGACGATCAGATCGAATCCCGATGCCAGCCAGGCTTGTCCAAACGTGAAACGTTGGGTGTATTTGATAGGCTCCAAACCAACCGTGTTTATCAGAACGCCGAAAAATGCGAGCATTCCGGCGGCAAATATCTGACCACGATGGGCAAGGACGACCAGAATTATGCCGAGCAAGGACGCCAGAAATATCTCACGACTGCCAAATTGCGGAGCGATCCAGGCCAGAACAGGTGACAACAGTATGAGGCAGAGTATGCCAAAGACACCTCCAAAAAAGGATGCCGAATAAGCAAGCGATATCGCCCGCCTGGCTTCCCCCACTTTCGTCATGGGATAGCCGTCATAGGTCGTTAGTGCATTAACAGCAGTTCCCGGTGTGTTGATCAAAATTGCCGGAATGGAGCCGCCATACATGGACGAACCATAGATGCCCAGAAGCATTGTGAGGCCGACCAGTGGCTCCAGCGAGAATGTCGCAGGCAGAAGTATCGCGATGGCAACTGCGGCACCGACCCCCGGGATCGCGCCAATAATCACGCCGCCAATCGAGCCGATGAACAGTGCAATCAGCACATCAATACGTGCCAACAGTCCAAATGCTGAGACGAGATCCTGCACCGTCGCCCCTACAAGTATGTCAGCATGAATGATCGCATTGCATCAGGCAAAAATTCGTAAGCCGCCCCGCCTGGAACTCTGACTTGAAGAAACGACTTGAACGTCACGACGATGGCGCTTGAAGTCAGGACCGATACTGCAAGCATTTTGCGTGACCGGTACCCCATGCGCACAGACAGGGCTAAGCCGAATATGATTGTCGATGGAAGGTAACCAAGCTTCGGCACCAGAACCACATAGCCCATGAACCAGAGGACAAATTCAAAGGAGCGCAGCCAGATCGATATTTCAGCCCAACGCCCGTCAATTTTTTCTGAAACGAAGGCGCTGATCCAGTTCAGTCCGGCAAAAATGGTCATTCCTATGATGGCAATGTTTGGCCAAAGAGCCGGCTGAGAAGACCATTTGGTACCATCCAACCATTTTGCCTGACTGCCCAGTTGAGTGCACAGGGCGAGTGAAACAAACAGAAAGAAAGAGGCGAAGAAGAAGTTCCCCGGACGGCGGTAGCGTTGGAACATCTGCTTGAGGGTCTGTATTTGTTGAGCCATCAACCCCCATCATCTCCCCGTAAAAAGCAGGGCAATACCAGTGGTGCTGCCCCGTTTTCCTAAAACCAGACTCTATTCGAGCATGCCGTTGATCTTGCCAAATGTAGCCGCATCTTTCTCGATGCGGGCATTTGATTCAGCTGCATCCTGCCAGTAAATCAGCGCGCCGGTCTTCTTTGCGAGCGCCTTTGCCCGGTCGGAGGCAATCGTTTCTTTGGCCACCGCAATGATTTTTTCGCGAACATCTGCCGGTGTGTCCTTCTTGACGAACAGGCCGTTCCAAAGGGAGAGATTAAGCTCGGGAGCAATTTCTGCCACGGTCGGCGTATCAGGTGTCAGAGGAATGCGCTGACCACCAATTGACGCAAGCACTTTGACTTTGTCGAGGCATGGCAGAACCAACTGAAGTGTTGTGTTCATAACGTCCACATCGCCTGAGGCGAGGCTGTTACAATCCAGATTGTCAAAAGCCGCATCGGAGGCGAATTTAAATCCCTTCACTTTTGCCAGAGCGAGGGTCACCTTTGTTGGGGGCAAGGGTGCACCGAAATGTCCCAGCGCAACGTCATTGGTTTTCGCATGGGCCGCCAGGCCGTCAATATCGTCATAAGGAGCATTTTCTCCAGCAACGATGACAAACGGATAGGTCAGGAAAATTCCAAGCGGATCGAACTTTGCAGGTGCCAGTTCAGGAATACCAATTTTATGACCGAGCACGGGAACAGCAATCACGAATGACCCCACCGTGTAACCGTCACCTGGTTTTGATGCGGTATAAATCGCACCAGGGAACGGGCCACCGCCGCCACCCGGCTTGTTAACAACAGCAGCCGGTGAACCATATTTCTTCTGAAAGTCCTCAGCGATCATCCGCGTGAGTACATCTTCAAGGTCGCCCGGTCCCCACGGAACAACAAATTCTACCGGTTTCTCCGGATACTCAGCGAATGAAGGCGTGGATGTGCATATGCCAATGCCAGCCGCAGCTGCCAAAGCAAACTTGATAATTGATTTCATATTTTCCTCCCAGGCGTCGGTTCAATTAATGAACCATCAATTGCAATCTAAATCTTGCTATGCAAACCTATGAACGTCAAGGCAAGTTCCGCTTGCTTCAATTTCTCACGGGCTTTGATGATAGTGGTATGGGAACCATAAGTAAGGCGCTGTACCTTTTGGACCATTTTTCTCAGAGCACACCGGAGATTGGGCTCAGCGAATTTCAACGTCTGTCCGATCTCAACAAGGCAACCGTTTATCGTCATCTTGTTGAACTTGAGAAAACCGGTTTCGTTGAACAAAACCCCAACACAAGAAAATACCGCCTTGGGGCAGCAATTCTCAGACTTGCCTCTGTGCGGGAGCGTACGTTTCCAATGCGCAGTGTGGTGGAGCACCATGTTGATAAACTGTCTGCCCGGTTCAAGGAACTGGTCCACGCCTCTCTGGTCCAGGGCAGCTTCATGTCGCCATTATACTTCAAGGATTATGGGGATGGAGGAACCAGAGTATATTTCAATGAAGCTCAATTGCTTCCCACCCATGCCACAGCCTCCGGCATTGCAGCTCTCGCTTTCGGTTCCCCATCGGTCTTGAAGGCGACAACTTCAAAAGAGCTTCAGCGATTTACGCAAAATACAATCGTCGACAGCGACATTTTAAAGCAACGTGCCGCAGAAGTGCGGTCCATTGGGTTTTCTGAATGTGATCAATGCTTCGAAGCCGAAATCCATTCCATTGCAGTTCCCTTCTTCTCGGACGGAATTTTCGCGAAGGGAGCTATTGCAATCGCGGTTCCAACCACCCGGATGAACGATGATGCCAAACATCAATTTATTCGCGCCCTTTGGACCACCGCAAATGACATCACAACCGAACTCGGCGGCCAAATACCATCTGAGGTCAAATCCGTTTGGAAACTGGGAAAATAAACCTGTGATGATGAGATCGGGTATCGAAACAGCGGTGGACGTCGTGAAGGTATCTGAATTTCAAACTTAGCTACCTGATTGAGCTGGTCCAGGTCTCCCCAAATCGCAAGGACCCACTTTGGACTGCTGATTGGCCGTAACTCTTTGGTCTGTGACCTGAGCCCCGTTTCTTCATCCAATTTTGAGTAGAATTCGTCCCTTAGAAGGAGACGAACAAATGAGACAATCACGGTTCAGCGACGAACAGATCATCGGCATGATCAAGGAATAGGAGGCTGGAATTCCGACTGCGG
>CALHCF010000014.1 GCA_937930635.1 uncultured Rhizobiaceae group bacterium | reverse complement strand
CACTCTGGAAAACAGGGGCAATGTCACGCTGAGCGGTGTTGTGCTGGCCGATGCCCAGTGTGATGTCCCGCCTGTTCTTACGGGCGGCGATCTGTTCCCGACCGGCGAACTCAATGTCGGTGAAACATGGACCTACAGCTGCTCCCACACCGTCACCCAACCCGAAATCGATGCCGGTGTCGTCAACAACTCCGCACAGGCAACAGCAACCCCGGCAAGAGGAACACTCAACCCCGCAAACGCAAATAACTCAATCAATGTGGTGCCTGCGCCAAGCCTGGAGCTTGTGAAGGTTGCGGACACATCGGGTCTTTCTTCTCCACCGCAAATTGGCGATGAGATTGTTTATCGGTTCTTTGTTCAAAACACCGGCAATGTGACGCTCACCAATGTCACGGTTACCGACCCTGATGCCACGATTACCGGTTCGCCAATCGCAACGCTTGCGCCTGATGAGCAAGATACAACAACCATCAGGGGAACCTACTCCATAACGCAGGGGGATCTCGATACCGGAACGTTCTCCAACCAGGCCACGGCAACGGGCACACCACCTGTCGGCACAGCTGTTACGGATCTCTCGGATGATCCCGTAGACCCGACTGGTGCCAATGACCCAACGGTGGTTTCGTTTGATCAGGAACGGGGGCTCGAACTTCTGAAATCCGCAACGCTGGATGATAATGGTGACGGTCGGGCAGATGTGGGGGACGTGATCAACTACAGCTTCTCCGTACGCAATACCGGCAATGTCACAATCTCCAACATAACCATCAACGACCCCGTTGTTTCAGTGAGTGGCGGACCGATTTCACTGGCATCCGGCGCAGTTGATACAGCAACGTTCACGGGCAGCTACACTCTTAATCAGGATGACATCAATGCCGGGAGTTTCTTGAACTCGGCAACGGTTTCAGGCGCGGATCCCGATGGCGCCCTGGTTGGTGATGTTTCTGACAGCACCAATCCTGCAGATGGCCCCGGCAATGCGGACCCGACAGTAACACCGCTTCCCGCTGCCCCAGCCATTGAACTGGAGAAACTGGCAACGCTGAATGACGGGGGTGACGGCGTACAACCGGGAGATACGATTACCTACAGCTTCACGGTGCGCAATACCGGCAATGTTACGCTGACGGACATAACCATTGATGATCCAAATGTTGCTGTTGATGGCGGCCCGATTGGCAGTCTGGACCCGGCTGCCGTGGATAGTTCGACATATTCTGCCACCCATACCCTAACCCAGCAGGATATCGACGCCGGAAGCTTTGAAAATATTGCGACCGTGACAGGCCAGCCACCGACCGGGCCGCCTGTTACCGATCAATCGGACGACCCCACAAATCCGAACAATGTTGATCCCGATGGAGACGGTAATCCAGACGACCCCACAATTATGGTGTTGCCTCAGGCTCCGGCAATGGAGTTGATTAAATCAGCCACTTTGGACGATGGTGGTGACGGTCGTATGGATGTTGGTGACGCCATCGACTATGTTTTTGAGGTTCGCAACACGGGCAATGTGACGCTGACCAATATCACTGTTAGCGATGCCAACCCGGCGGTTGTTGTTAGCGGTGGCCCCATTGTTTCGCTTGCCCCAAATAATAGTGACGCGACAACAATAACGGGGCGGTACCTGCTCACCCAGGCAGATGTTGATTCAGGATCATTCACCAATAGTGCGACTGCAACAGGCAGTTCACCGGGTGGTCCAGTAAGCGATGTCTCCGATAATCCGGACCCCTCAGATACGGGGCCTGACGATCCCACCGTAACGTCGTTGAGCGCCGTACCCTCGATTGAAATAACAAAGCGGGGCGACATCAGTGGTTTGTCGAGTCCGCCTGTTGTTGGCGATGAGGTGTCTTACATTTTTGAGGTGCGCAACACGGGTAACGTAACCTTATCGAACGTGTCGGTTGCTGACGCGAATGCAGTTGTTTCGGGCGGACCACTGGCGTCTCTTCCTCCAGGAGCGGCTGATTCAACAACATTCACGGCTGTGCATGTCCTGACACAGGAAGATATTGATACAGGCATTGTCAATAATCAGGCCGAGGTTACCGGTAATCCGCCAACCGGACCTCCGGTGACTGATTTATCTGATGATCCTGACAATCCTTCAACTGATCCAGATGACCCGACCCTTACAGCAATACCGCAATCATCAGCGTTGCGGCTCACCAAAAGTATCAGTTCCACCCGTAAGCTTTTCCCCTTTGTCTACGAGATTACCTACTCGATTGATGTCGAGAACACGGGCAATACCACCCAAACCGGCATTCGCGTGGAAGATGACCTGGGTGCCGCTCTCCAACCGGGCTCTCAAACTCAGGCCCCGACGATAGCAATCAGCGGATTTTCCGGGACACCTGCAACCAATGCCGCATTTGATGGTGTATCGGATACCGAACTCCTTACAGCGGACCCCCGGCTTGCCCCGGGGCAGACTGGAAACATAACGCTTGTTGTGACCGCCTCGTTCGATGATGGCTATCCGGTGGGCGGGAATACGGCAAACGGCAGTTCCAATGAAACAACCGGGCCGGTTCCCTCTGATGATGAGTCCGTAACGCCGGGTGATCAAGGCGATACAAACCCGACGCCTTCGCCGGTCTCAGATGAAGACAATGATGGTGCGCCGGATTCAAACGAGTCCGACAGCGCCGACCGCGACGGTGACGGTGTTCCTGATGCACGCGACTACGATCCGACCGGATATTTTTACTGTGAAGAAGATGGCCGCATAATCCCAGGCGCCCTGATTTCGGTGACCGGTCCGCTGGGAACCCAAACCGGAGTTGGAACCTCTTCAAACATTACCATTGTTCGGGACGGATCGTCCGGTGAGTTCCAGTTCCATGTTTCGGCGCCGGGCCGGTATGTTCTCAATTACACTCTTCCGCCAACTGGTGTGGCCAGTGTTGATCGTTTGCCGGCTGGTCCTGTTGATCTGACGGGTTTCCTTCCCACGGACCCGGCAATTTTAGGGGCTGGTCAAGTTGGATCTACTGGTTTGCTGAATGACTTTTCAGCGCCAGCCAATCCCTTCCATGTTATCTTCGACATCGAAGCCGGTGATCCAAATCTGTTTAACAACAATATTCCACTGAGATTCTGCGGGTCACCGGAACTAACAGCGCAGAAACAGATTTCTGAAACTCCGATCCGTCTGGCCAATGGCGGCACACAACTGACCTTCTCGCTCCAGGCTCAAAATACCGGGACGACCCGGGTAACTGATCTGGCACTGAATGATGATCTGGATGCCGTGTTTGGTGCCGGTAATTACACTGTATCGTCAACCCGTCTGGTTTCGCCAACAAACAGCAGCGGACTTACAGCAAATACCGGATTTAACGGTTCGGCGATCATCAATACTCTGACGCCTGGAGGATGGCTGGACCCGGGCGGTGTTGTCGTTGTGGAAATGACGATGGTCACGGATCCGCAAGTGGCCGGCAATTTCCAGAACACACTCGAAGCAGCCGGTACATCACCGCTGACTGGGGCGGCGATACCGTCATCGACGGCAGTTGTCAGTCTGGATATCGCCCCGGCAGCCTCGCAAAACAGCCTTGTTGTCGAGAAGGTCGCGTCGAAATCTACTGCGCGGATCGGCGATGTGATCCCCTATAGGATTACTGTTACCAACCTGGACACGATCGCACGGACAAATGTCACGCTCGTGGATGTGATCCCCAATGGTTTCACCTACAGACCGGACAGCGCAACCATCGACACCGTCGCAGTTGAGCCGGTCAGGCGCAGTGGCCGGCGGCTTGAATGGGCCGGACAGACCATTCCTGCCAACGGAACAGTGACTTTACAGTTCAATCTGGGTGTTGGAGCCGGTGCAACGGGTGAGGAGTTCATTAACCGCGCCTGGGTTGAAGACCCGTTTTCCGGCAGAAGAATATCGACCGTTGGGACTGCCAAGGTCCGGCGAGAATTTGAACATGTCTTTGATTGTGGCGAGATCATTGGCAAGGTTTTCGATGACAGGAATCGCGACGGTTACCAGAACAAGGGCGAACCGGGGCTCCCCGGTGTTCGCATGGCAACCGTGAAGGGTGTGCTGGTTACTTCCGACAAGCACGGGCGTTTCCATGTGGCATGTGCGGACATTCCCGATCAGGAGATCGGTTCAAACTTCATCATGAAACTCGATACCCGAACTCTGCCCAGCGGTTATCGGGTGACAACCGAAAACCCGCGTGTGGTTCGCCTGACCAGGGGCAAGGTCACAAAGCTCAATTTCGGAGCCTCGATTACGCGGGTTGTGCGCATCAATCTAAACGGGCGCGCATTTGTTGGATCAACGATTGAACCAAACAAGGGACTTCGCGGCGGAATTACGGACCTTGTCAGGAAACTGAAGAGGGGCAAACCCGCGGTTGTTCGCTTCAGCTATCACGCGTCCAAAAATCAGCGAACCCTGGCCAAAAAGCGTCTGCGATCCGTCAGACGTCTGTTGACGAGATCCTGGAAAAGATCCCGCGGAGGATATCGCCTTGATATCGAAACCAGAATTGTGACGGGGCGCTAAGTCGATGATTATTTTAAAAAATCGCCTTCGCGATATGGGTTTTGAAAATAGCAGTGGCCGTTGGATCCGCACCATGCTTCTATCGTCAACTGCGATTGCTGTGCTGATGGCTTGCACTGATGTGATGTCGGCGCAGGCACAGACGGCCGATTGTGTTGAACAACAATGTGATGGCGGTTTGGATGGTCTCAGTGCACAGGAATATCCTGGGGCGGGTACAGCAACAACCATACCGGCGGGCAGGAACACAGAGAAGTCCAGCGAGACTGCCGATCCCGGTGCGGCCGGGTTTTCGATTACATTTGATGACGGGCCGATCGCCGCCAACCCAGCACCTGTCGCTGGACAGCGAAAAACCGACATTGACCTCAGCGCGGTTGACATACAGGTCAAATTTGATGGTCTGGGTGTCAATCCCACGCTCAACATCACGACCGATGATACGCGCCACAGCTATCAGGCGAACCAGCAGATTCGCTTCAATGCGTCGACCAACTATCAGGCCTGGATCACGCGGGCCGAATTGCGCATCCATGATGCAGATTTTGGTGTGAGATCGCGACCTGTCCAGGTTGTTGATGCGTCTTTCGTGGAACCTGTTGTCTGGCGCATGCCGGATGAAGGACCCGATAAATATCTCTATGTCCTGCGGGTCTATGATGCAGAGGGGCGCTATAACGAGACAGTGCCGCTTGGTCTGCAAAGAACCACGAGAGCATTTGAACGTCATGAGACGGTTGGGGAGGGGGAACCTGTTGCATCCGGTGAGGGCGATGACAGAACCGCCATCAGCAATATCCCGGTTTATGGTGGAGCGATCACTGTATTTGGTCAAAATGTTCCGGCAGGTTATCAGGTTCGTGCCATCGGCAAGAAAGTGCCCGTTGATCCCGACGGAAGCTTTGTGCGGCAACAAATCCTGCCGCCGGGTGACCATGTCGTTGATGTGGCGGTCACAGATATTTCGGGGCGCGCCATTGATTTTGAGCGCGATGTCAGCATCCCCCGCAACGAATGGTTTTATGTCGGACTTGCTGATCTGACAGTTGGCCGCCGCATCGGCAGTGATAAGTTCATTGAGGCCAGTGAAGGCGAGTTCGACAGAACCTACACGAAAGGGCGACTTGCCTTTTATCTCAAAGGGAAGATCAAAGGCCGGTACATTTTGACTGCGGCAGCTGATACGCAGGAAGATGACATCGACAACCTGTTCAGGAACCTTGATTCAAAGGATCCCAGACAGCTTTTGCGCCGCGTTGATCCGGATAAATATTATCCCGTGTATGGCGATGACTCGACTGCTATCGAGGATGCTCCCACAAGCGGGAAATTCTATGTCCGTCTGGAAGGCAAGCGCGGTCATATCATGTGGGGCAACTACAAGACCTCCATGCGCAACACCGAATTGGCGCGCAATGAACGAGCGCTCTATGGCGCCCACGGCCGATACAAGTCTGCCCGTGTTACCAGCGCTGGTGAGCCGAGGGTGGAGGTCGAAGCCTACGCATCACAGCCTGGTACATTGCCACAGCGAGACAATCTGCGCGGAACGGGCGGTTCTGTCTATTTTCTGACCCGGCAGGATATCAATCGCGGGTCTGAAACCGTGACGATTGAGATCCGGGACCGTGTCACGGGAACCATACTGTCGCGCCGGGTTCTGCGATATGGCGAGGATTATGAGATCAACTATGTTCAGGGTGTCATCATCCTGCGTCGCCCGCTTACATCGACCGGTTCCAGTGAGACCATTATTACGCCGGGTTCCCTGGGCGGCAACGAACAGTTTTTGACCGCGCAGTATGAATACACGCCTGCAGTGGGTGATGTGGATGGCTATTCGTTTGGGGGAAGAGCTCAGGTCTGGTTGAATGACGTTGTTCGCGTTGGTGCTTCCGGTATCAGCGAAAATACCGGTACAGCGGATCAGGAGATTACCGCAGTTGATGTCCGCCTCCGGCTTGGCGAGAACTCCTACGCGGAGGCTGAGGTTGCCCGCAGCAGGGGGCCGGGTTTTGATACATCGAATTCGATTAATGGCGGTCTGACAATTGACCTCGACCCAACGGCTGGTCGTCGCAACCGCACGGCCCACGCCTACAGAGCCAAGCTGCATCTGGACCTTCAGGACCTGTCGCTCGATCTGAAAGGGGCGGTGGATGCGTATTTTGAGCGCAAGGAAGAAGGTTTTTCCTCATTGGGCTACAATACAGCGATCACCCAGCGTTCATTTGGAGTGCAGGCGAAAGTAGAATTGAGCGCCTATACGAGCTTCCTTCTCAAATATGAAGACTTCAAAGATGCCAGAGGACAGCGCAAGCGCGAAGGCGATGCGCAGTTAGACGTGGACCTCAATGAAAAATGGTCGGTTAGCATTGGTGTCAAACATACTCATCTGGGCAATGTTGGTCTGGCATTAAGAGATGGCGACCGCACCGATGTCGGCGTGAAATTCACATACAGTCCCGACGAGGATCAGTCTTACTATATCTTTGGCCAGGGGACCGTTCATCGCGGCGGAAACCTGCGTCGAAACGACAGAATTGGTGTTGGTGTCGAGAAGCGACTTACTGAAAAACTCGGCGTCAGTGCGGAACTGTCTTACGGCACATTGGGTTGGGGTGGTCTGGCAGCCGTTACATATGACCCAACAGCCGATGATCACTATTACATTGGCTATAAGCTGGATCCAAACCGCGCCTATGACAGCCCCTATAACCTTAGCGGGAGCGATCTTGGCAATCTGGTCATCGGTACGCGCCGCAAGCTCAACGACGAATTGTCTGCCTATGCGGAGAACAGCTATGACATCTTTGGCCGCCGCCGTTCGCTGACCACCACCTATGGCGTTGTTTATACGCCAACAAGCAAATGGACTTTGGATGGCGCCCTTGAATATGGCGATGTCGAAGACCCGGTTGGTGGGCAGGACCTTGAACGTGTCGCGGTATCAGCATCAGTTGGATACAAGGATGAGGACGCACTCAGCTGGTACCTGAAAGGCGAAGCACGCTTCGAGGACTCCGCTGATCCAAGAAAGGATCGCGATACCTATCTGGTCAAAGGCGGTGTTTCCATGAAACACAATGAAAACTGGCGCCTGATCACAGCGTTTGACGCAGCGATTTCCAACTCTGATCAGACAAGCATCCTCAATGGCCGCTTTGTTGAAGCAAGTATTGGCTATGCCTACCGGCCAGTCGATAATGATCGTCTCAATGCGTTGTTCAAATACTCCTATCTCTATGACGTTCCCGGTCCTGATCAGATTTCCGTATCGGGATCAATTCTTGATCCGGCGCAGCAGAGCCACATTCTAACTGCTGATGTCAGTTATGATGCAACTCAGCGGCTAACGCTGGGTGCCAAATACGGGTTCCGTATCGGCGAGGTGTCGCAGACGCGTGGTCAGGATGATTTCGTCGCATCCTCCGCTCACCTTGGCATTGCGCGCGTTGATTATCATGTCGTCAAGAACTGGGATATTCTGGCGGAGGGACGGGTGTTGCATACGCCCGAGCTTGATACGACAGACTTCGGTGCGGTCGCGGCGGTTTACCGTCATATCGGCAATAATTTCAAAATTGGCGTTGGTTACAACTTCGGACGTTTTTCCGATAATGTTGCGGATATCAGGCAGGACGATGGCGGTGTTTTCGTCAATCTTGTTGGAAAATTCTGACCTGTCGGTAAATTCTGATCGGCGCCCGGTTTCTGGCAAATAGCGGACTGCCTCGGCGACAATGCTGCGAAATTCTCGTGGTGATAAAGATAGGGGTTAACGTGCCATTAACTGCGAATCCCTCATGGTGACGGCATGGCCGTTCGTTCCAGAAAACGTCTCCCGTTGACCCGTTTCATTGCGCCGCTTGCGACGCTGATGATCCTTGGCTATTTCGGTTTTCATGCCCTCAATGGGCAATATGGCATTCGCGCCAATCTGGCCATGAAGGCTCAGATGGTTAAGCTTGAAGACCGCCTTGCTGAACGGACAGCTGTGCGCAGGAAGCTGGAAGCACGGGTGGCATTGCTGCGCCAGGGCACCATGGAAAAAGACATGGTAGACCAATATGTTCGAAGCCAGCTCAACATGGCGCGCGATGATGAAGTTGTCTTGATGTTGGACGATACGCCGTTTAACTGAATATCAGTTAAAATCGAAATTCCTCACTTAATTCAATTGTTGGCGCTGAAAATGCTGCGTCAATTTTTCGTTGTTTTCGCCTCAACATACCGTATCTTAGGTGCTAGAGGGTGACGTTCCCGCGTTGCCGCGATTATCCATATTCACACAGGTGAGGAACACCCTTTGGCGAAATCAGCAAGTTCCACCAAAGCCAAATCCAAGACATCAAAACCGGTGAACCCGCGGGCGCCAAAAACCCCACCCCCACTTTCTCTTACAAAAGATCAGGAGTTGGTGGCCTATCGTGAAATGTTGATGATCCGCCGCTTCGAAGAGAAAGCGGGTCAGCTTTACGGCATGGGTTTCATTGGAGGGTTCTGCCATCTCTACATTGGGCAAGAGGCCGTTGTGGTCGGCATGCAAGCCTGTCTACAGGACGGAGACCAGGTTATCACCGCCTACCGTGATCATGGACACATGTTGGCCTGCGGCATGGACCCCAAAGGAGTTATGGCTGAGCTGACCGGTCGCGAGGCTGGATACTCTCGCGGCAAGGGTGGTTCCATGCATATGTTCTCCAAGGAGAAGCATTTTTATGGCGGCCATGGCATCGTTGGTGCGCAGGTTTCTCTTGGAACCGGGTTGGCGTTTAACAACAAATACCAAGATAACGGCAATGTCTCTTGCACCTATTTTGGTGATGGAGCGTCCAACCAGGGACAGGTCTATGAGAGCTTCAATATGGCAAAGCTGTGGAACCTGCCGGTCATCTTCATAATCGAGAACAACCGCTATGCGATGGGAACATCGGTTCAGCGCTCCTCTGCTTTGACGGAGTTTTCCCGCAGAGGCTGCTCGTTTAATATTCCCGGTATTGAGGTGGACGGCATGGATGTGCGTGCGGTTCAGGCTGCGGGAGAGCTCGCCGTGAAATGGTGTCGCTCCGGCAAGGGGCCGATCATTCTGGATATGCAGACTTACCGTTATCGCGGTCATTCCATGTCTGATCCTGCCAAATACCGTACCAAGGATGAAGTCCAGAGAATGCGGGCCGAGAACGATCCTATAGAGCGGGTCAAGCAACGACTGACTGAAAAGAAGTGGGCTGATGAGGACAACCTCAAGGCAATCGACAAAGAGGTGCGGGCGGTGGTGGCTGAGGCGGCAGAGTTTGCTCAAACAACTCCCGAACCGGCAGCCAGCGAGCTTTTTACCGACATTTTGTTGCCCACCACTGCTGAACCGGCGGGAGTTTAGTCATGGCCATTGATATCCTGATGCCCGCTCTGTCTCCAACCATGGAGGAAGGTACCCTCGCCAAGTGGCTTGTGAAGGAGGGAGATAGCATTTCAGCGGGTGATGTAATTGCCGAGATCGAAACCGATAAGGCTACTATGGAAGTGGAAGCCGTCGACGAAGGGACGATAGGGGCAATCGCGGTTGATGAAGGCACGGAAGGCGTCAAGGTCAATGCTGTGATCGCCACGCTGCTTGAGGAAGGCGAGAGCGCAGACGACGCCGAACCGGCGAAGAGCGCGCCTGTGGTTGCTGAAGCGCCCGTACCAGCCAGTCCGACCGTTGAACCGGAAACCGTACCGGCCGCTCCTGCTGCTCCTCAGGCCGAGATTCCCGCCGATCCGGATATCCCTGCGGGTACGGAAATGGTTTCAACCACCGTTCGGGAAGCTTTGCGTGACGCGATGGCGGAGGAAATGCGCGCCGATGACAGGGTTTTTGTGATGGGCGAGGAGGTTGCGGAATATCAAGGGGCGTACAAAATCACGCAGGGACTGCTTGATGAATTTGGCGCCCGACGTGTCATCGATACACCCATAACAGAGCATGGTTTTGCCGGGGTTGGTGTTGGCGCGGCTATGGCAGGGCTTCGGCCCATTGTGGAATTCATGACATTTAATTTTGCAATGCAGGCGATCGACCAGATTATCAACTCGGCAGCCAAGACACTGTATATGTCAGGCGGACAGATGGGAGCCCCGATGGTGTTCAGGGGCCCCAACGGTGCCGCTTCTCGCGTGGCGGCGCAGCACAGCCAGTGTTATGCGGCGTGGTACAGCCATATTCCAGGCCTCAAGGTGGTGATGCCCTATGGTGCTGCCGATGCCAAGGGGCTGCTCAAGGCGGCAATACGTGATCCCAATCCTGTTATTTTCCTCGAAAATGAGGTGCTTTACGGGCAGTCCTTCGATGTGCCGAAGGTCGATGATTTCGTGTTGCCGATCGGAAAAGCGCGGATACACCGCAGCGGCAAGGATGTCACTTTTGTGAGCTTTGGAATGGGTATGCGTTATGCGACAGAAGCCGCTGATGCTCTGGCCGGGGAGGGGATTGATGTTGAGGTGATCGACCTGCGCACCATTCGCCCCATGGATCTCGAAACCGTCATGACTTCAGTAAAAAAGACCAACCGCTGCATCACCGTGGAGGAAGGGTTTCCGCAATCCGGTGTTGGTGCGGAAATCTCAGCTCAGATCATGGAAAACGCATTTGATTATCTGGACGCTCCGGTGATCCGCATTACCGGGAAAGACGTTCCAATGCCTTATGCCGCCAATCTGGAGAAGCTGGCGCTGCCCAATGTGGAAGAAATTGTAGCCGCCGCCAAAGCGGTAACCTATCGATGAGCGGTCTTCCTCCACTCGATGCCCGGGGCGCTGTCTGGGACAAGTTCCGGGGCGCTGTGATCATGCCTGCCGGAATCAATCAGGTTGCCGTATCGATTGAAGCGCTTGAAAGCTGGCTGAATCGCAAACTTTCACCGGAAGAAGCGGTTGAGGCCGCAGCTGATGAAACGGCCCTGTTGCGCGCTGTCGCCAATGCCACGCCTGCCCATGACAACGTGATTACCATTACAGCTGGAATTATGAACAGCCGTTCGTGGGCAGTTGAACCTTATGATGATGGACCGGACGACAGCGGCCCGATCTATTTGGGAGAACCTGTATGAGTATCAACATCACCATGCCTGCACTCTCTCCCACTATGGAGGAAGGCAACCTTACCAAGTGGTTGGTGAAGGAGGGGGACTCCGTTGCATCTGGAGATGTGATTGCCGAAATCGAAACTGATAAGGCAACGATGGAGGTCGAGGCCGTCGATGAGGGCACCATTGCCAAGATTCTTGTTGCCGAGGGTTCAGAGGGCGTAAAGGTCAATACGGCGATCGCCATCCTTGCCGAAGACGGAGAAGATGCCAGTGCGGTTGAAGCGCCCGTAGAACAGGCGAAAGAACCCGTATCTGCCCCGATGCCGCCGGCAGAAGCTCCAGCGCCCATGGTTGCTGAAACAGCAAAGCCGGTTGAGGTTGCCGCTGCTCCAGCCCCTGCCACGCCACAGGACCGGGTTTTTGCCACTCCTCTGGCCCGCCGCATCGCAGATCAGAACGGGCTGGATATTGCATCGATTGCCGGCAGCGGCCCGCAGGGTCGGGTGATAAAGGCCGATGTGGACGCTGCAATTTCAGGCGGGGCATCCAAACCGGCAACAGCTCCCGCCGCCGCTGCGATGGCTGCACCCATGGCCTCCATGGCGGATGACGCGGTTCTGGCACTGTTTGAAGAAGGAAAATACGAGAAGAAACCGCATGACGGTATGCGCAGGATCATTGCCGAACGGCTGACCCAGAGTGCACAGACCGTTCCGGCCTATTTCGTAACGATGGAATGCGAACTTGACGCGCTGCTGGCTCTTCGCTCGCAAATGAACGGCGCGGCACCGGAAGTTGACGGCAAGCCGGTCTACAAAATTTCGGTCAATGACTTCATCATCAAAGCCATGGCGATGGCACTCAAAGCTGTTCCCATGGCCAATGTTTCATGGACTTCAACCGACCGGATTTACCACACTCATGCCGACATTGGTGTCGCGGTGGCGGTTGAGGATGGCTTGTTCACGCCCATTGTCAGAAAAGCCGAAGGAAAGTCGCTGTCCGTTATCTCCGCCGAGGTGAAGGATATGGCCGGACGGGCGCGGGAGCGAAAACTCAAGCCAGAAGAATACCAGGGCGGTTGTACAGCGGTTTCCAATCTCGGCATGTTCGGGGTGAAGGAGTTTACTTCCATCATCAACCCTCCCCATGCCTCGATTGTCTCTATTGGTGCGGGTGAGAAACGGGCAATCGTCAAGGACGGAGCGTTGGCTGCCGCAACCATGATGGCTGCAACATTTGCATTTGATCACCGTGCCATCGACGGAGCATTGGGAGCGGAACTGGCGGCTGCATTTAAAGGTTTTGTCGAGAACCCCCTGGGCATGTTGGTTTAGCGCTTGTTGGTTCTTTTGAGGCCGCCTTCTTCACGAATAGAATCATTTAGAATGCGGTTCTGATCGGCAAGGAAGTTGGTGGCAAAGACAAAAGGCACCAGCATAACCAGAAGGTAGAGCAGCTTGAGATGCAAACCTCGCTTCTGAAGGCCCAGGACGCGATAAAGGATGGCAACTGCAATCGAGAAGACGATCACCAGATTGATGGCTGAATAACCAAGCGAATGGAAAGATTGAAAGAACTGCATAAACCGCACCGATACAACAGACTTGATCCTCTCTCTATCGCGCCTTGTGACGGGCAGGACAAGAGGTGATGAGCAGCAATATAGAATTGCGGCCCGCTCGCCGTAACGACGCGGCCGATCTTGCCATTCTGGAGAATATTGCCGGGCACGGAATATCGCAGTGGTTTTGGCAAAAGGCAGTCGAAATGGGCAAAGCTACCGATGCCTATGATTGGGGCCGAAGCCGCATGGCCGATGACAAGGCGTTGTTTGGATGGTCCAACTCGATTATTGCGACGTGTGACGGAGATATTGCCGGGAGTGCAAACAGTTATCTGATGCCAGATGCAGACCCGGAAGAGGAAAAACGCAACCCACCTCCATTCGTGCCGATATTTGATCTGTTTAACTGTGCCGTTGGTGACTGGTTTGTCGATAGTCTGGCAGTTTATTCGCAAGTTCGGGGGCAGGGGGTTGGTGGCGTTCTGCTGGATGACTGCCTTGCACGTGGACGGGCCGTTGATGCCCAACGCGTAAGTCTTGTGGTCGAAGACGCAAACACAGCGGCACTTGCGCTATATCATTCGCGCGGCTTTGAAAGACGTGACAGCCGCCCCTACATCACCTTCGGTTCTGCCAGTGAAACGAAAAACTGGCTGCTTCTTTCAGCCCCCATCAAATAGAAAGCACAACCTATGACGACTTCCTATGACGTACTCATCATTGGTTCCGGCCCCGGCGGATATGTTGCGGCCATCCGCGCGGCCCAACTTGGGTTGAAAACTGCGGTCATTGAGCGCGAACATCTGGGCGGTATTTGTCTCAACTGGGGGTGTATTCCCACCAAGGCGTTGCTGCGTTCGGCGGAAATCTACGATCATTTTGGACATGCTGACAGTTTTGGCCTGTCCGCGAAGGACTTCTCCTACGATATTGAAAAAATCGTCAAACGGTCACGCGGTATTTCGGGTCAGTTGAATGGTGGTGTTGGGTTCTTGCTCAAGAAGAACAAGGTGGATGTGATCTGGGGAGAGGCAAAGATATCGAAACCGGGAGAGGTTGTCGTCACCACACCAACCAACCAGGTTCGTCAACCTCAACACCCTCTGCCCAAAGGTACACTGGCTGAGGGAACCTATTCTGCAAAGCATATCATTGTCGCGACAGGTGCCCGTCCACGGGCACTTCCCGGCATGGAGCCGGACGGCGAGCTTATCTGGTCCTATTTCGAAGCGATGGTGCCCAAAACCATGCCGAAGTCAGTTGTCGTTATGGGGTCCGGCGCTATTGGCATCGAATTTGCCTCGTTCTACCGGACCATGGGTGCCGAAGTGACGGTGGTCGAACTGATGGGACAGGTCATGCCGGTGGAGGATACCGAGATCGCCACTCATGCGCAAAAGCGTTTCGAAAAGCAGGGCATGAAAATTCTTCTGGAAGCCAAGGTTGCGAAAGTTGAAAAACAAAAAAACGGCATCACCGCCCACATAGAAACCAAGGATGGCAAGGTTGAAAAGATTTCCGCTGAAAAACTGATTTCTGCGGTTGGTGTTATTGGCAACACGGAAAATCTGGGTCTTGAAGAGCTTGGTGTGAAGATGGAACGTGGTGTCATAGAGGTCGATGCCTATGGCGCGACCGGTGTTGGCGGCATTTACGCGATTGGCGATGTTGCTGGCGCCCCTATGCTGGCTCACAAGGCCGAGCATGAAGGGGTGATCTGCGTTGAAAAGATTGCAGGCCAGCATCCTCACGTAATGGACAAGGCAAAAATTCCTGGCTGCACCTATTGTAACCCACAGGTTGCAAGCGTCGGCATGACCGAGCGTGACGCCAAATCTGCAGGAAAGAAAGTCAAGGTTGGACGCTTTCCCTTTGCAGGAAACGGGAAAGCTATCGCATTGGGAGAGCCGGAAGGGCTGATCAAGACCATTTTTGATGAAGAAACGGGGCAATTGCTTGGTGCCCATCTCGTGGGTGCTGAAGTGACTGAGTTGATCCAGGGTTTTGTGGTGGCGATGAACCTTGAGACAACGGAACAGGAACTGATTGATGCGGTGTTCCCGCATCCAACACTGTCGGAAATGATGCATGAGAGCGTTCTGGACTCACAGAAGCGTGTTTTGCATTCCTGATATTTATTCTCACCTGTCTGTTTTCTTGTGCGTTTCAGCACAGAAGTTTTGCAGTCATTCATGTTGAATGAATCAAGACGAATACGAATGATTGAATCAGGAGAGAATCAATGTTCCCGGCACTGGGTAGAATAATCAGGGGGCCATTTACCGTTATGGCCGCTGCGGTTGTTGGAACAGCTCTTGGCATGCTGACTGTCATCAATACGGCGGATGCGGCAAGTTGCTGGAATCACAATGGTTCAATCATGCAATTGTCGGCATCCGGTAATTATCGTGAATTTCGGTACTGGAATCCCAAAGCGGTGTTGCAACGGGCCGGTGTACGCCGGGGGACCCTGTTATTTAATGGCAACAAGAGTGGTGACTGGTATTCTGGAACTGCTCGCCGTTTTTCCAAATTTTGCCCCGGCACTCCACTTGAATACAGTGTCGAGGGCCCGGTTTCTTCCAGCCAGACGAAAGTAACCGTAAAAGGGCAACGGCAGATCTATAAGAAATGCCAGCCTACGGGCCGCTGGGCTAACGATACGCTGGTATTTACCTACTCGCATCAATGCTGATGAGGCTTTTTCATATCCCAAGCGCACTCTTCCTCCCGGAGTTGCGGCTTGATTGGCCCGTGGTCTTTCCCACGGGCCTTTTTTTTGCCACGCTGGCTTTTGAATGCATGAGAGTGGCGGGAGGTTCCTGAATTGGCGACGGTAGATGATTATCTCGATCCAACGCGTGAAACGTTCGCGCAGTTGAAAAAGCTGCCGATGGACCATCCGGTCGATATGCTCAACCTGATATCCTTGCGCGATGTCGCGTTGTACCAGGACGGGCGGGAGGCAACGGGTGCTCAGGCCTATGCCGCTTATGGGCAAGAGAGTGGGCCGATATTTCGAAAAGTCGGCGGGGAAATTATCTGGTCTGCCGAACCGCAATTCATGCTCATTGGTCCGTCTGAGGAACGGTGGGATATTGCATTCGTTGCGCGTTACCCCACCGGGCAGGCGTTTCTTGATATGGTCTATGACCCTGATTATCAGGCCGTTGTTTATCATCGTCAGGCCGCAGTGAAGACGTCCCGCCTGGTGCGGATGAAACCTCGGGACGCAGGCAAAGGGTTTGCATAGATAACACATACGGAAGGTGAGGTGGCTTGTTGGTGAGAAGTGCAACCGGTCGTCTGACTTGCCGTCAAAAGCTTCCCATCTGGTTTGCTTGTTTGTTGTTGCTTGCCGGTTGCCTTGGAACGCCCCGTTTTTACAACGAACAGGATGCGCCGATCAGAATTCAAAATGGTCACAAAGACATAAGACTTGCCACCACTGAAACCTTCGGCGCTGCATTTTCGCCAATCGTGCGCAATTTGGCCGCCAAATATGGCAAACTGAGATTCTCCCGTGGTTTGCCAGCCTACCTTAAACGAAACCTCAGGCCGTTTGACATTCTGCTTATTCGGTCTCGCCCCGCGCTGACACGACTGGCCATACCCAGCCATTTCACACACGCGATGATCTGGCTGGGCAGTCCGGACGAGGTGTCAGGCAGTGGTGTACTTGAAGACGGCCTTTCCAATTCTGACCTTGAAAAA
Source organism: uncultured Rhizobiaceae group bacterium (assembly GCA_937930635.1). Classification (GTDB taxonomy): domain Bacteria; phylum Pseudomonadota; class Alphaproteobacteria; order Rhizobiales; family Rhizobiaceae; genus Pseudahrensia. The sequence continues at coordinate 20,657 of CALHCF010000014.1, read as the reverse complement.
ATCCGCTCAGGGGCAACTGTTTTTGAGTCGGCGGGTGACGAAGTGAGGCTGTCGAAGGTCGATCAGATCATCAACACCGATGAACTGGTCGTATTGAGGCTGTCTGATGCTCAAAGCCGCCCACCAAGAGAAATCTACAAAGCTCTGCTGTCGAATTTGGGCAAGCCGTTCGATTATAATTTTGATCTGAGAAACACATCACGCCTGACTTGCATGGAGGTAATCGCAGAGGTCTTTCCGGAGCTGGAATTGCCCACCCGATATACTAGCGGGCGGTATGCCATCGTTCCCGATGATATTGTCAGCCGCGCACTGCAACCGAATTCCGGGCTAAGGGTGTATAACTATATCATCCCCAAGCCTCGCAGAAAGTTTGCCTTGCGTGACGTTTTTCAACTTCATGCAGTGGTGCGAAAACCATCGAAGCCACCCAGGAACCGAAATTCCTTCTACTGATCCTGCGATGCAGCACTATTGTTGTGACGCTTTCGCTGTCTGAACAATATCTCTACAAGTTTGCTGTTGAAGGGTGGTCGACATTGATCGATCCAGAATTTTTCCGGGATTTGGTGTCATGCGCAATGTCGGTCTTGCAGCTATTCAGATGGCGAGCACAGGTGCTTACGATTCCAATATAGCGAATGCGGAACGCCTGGTTCGGGAAGCCGCGGCGTGCGGCGGGAATGTCATTCTTCTACAGGAACTTTTCGATGGAAATTACTTTTGCCAGGATGAAGACCCGGCGGTTTTTCGTCTGGCAAAACCGGTGGAGGGTCATCCAACGATTGAACACTTCCAGGCTTTGGCTCGTGAACTTGGTGTCGTCTTGCCCATCAGTTTTTTTGAAAAAGCACATAATGTGTTTTTCAACTCGATTGCCGTCATTGATGCAGATGGTGCGGTTCTGGGCACCTATCGCAAAAGCCATATTCCTCATGGTTCAGGCTATCAGGAGAAATATTATTTCTCTCCCGGTAACACAGGATTTAAAGTTTGGGACACTGCCTTTGGGAAAATTGGCGTCGGTATATGCTGGGATCAATGGTTTCCCGAATGTGCCAGAAGCATGGCGCTCATGGGTGCTGAGGTTTTGTTGTACCCCACAGCCATTGGCTCGGAACTTCTTGATCCGTCGATGGATTCGTCAGCCCATTGGCGACGGGTCATGCAAGGACATGCCGGGGCAAACCTCATTCCTCTCGTTACATCCAATCGCATTGGGACCGAACCGGGAAAAGCCGGGACAGAACTCACATTTTACGGATCATCGTTCATTACTGATGAGACCGGAGCCCTTGTTGCTGAGGCAGACAACAGCACAGAAGCCGTTCTGGTTCATCACTTTGATTTTGATGCCATTGCGGAGAGCCGCAGTTTTTGGGGTTTGTTCCGGGACCGTCGCCCGGACTTGTATTCGACACTGGCAACTCTGGATGGTGTTGTGCGCGAATAGGCATTGTTGCGCTTAAGAATGGTGAGTTCGACCATTCATACAAAGAGAAAGACGAACGCTCCCCAGATCAGGCAGATAACCAGCGGCCACCAGAGCGGTGTTCCAAAAAAGAACAGCCAGCCGAGGAATATAAAGGCACTGCCCAGAAGGGTGATGAAGAGGCGGTCGCCCCGTGTTGTGTCGATAGCAAAAATCCCGCGCCTTGGTGAACCGCCTGGATAAGCCCGTTCAACAAGTCCCATCGTCGTGATGGCGGCTGCGATGAAGATGAAAAAGGCTGCTGTCGCTCTTGTCCAGGCCATCCATGTGCCAAGGGGCTGGGTCCACCATTGTGCGTCAAAAAGGAAATCCATCGGCGCGCTCCCTTAAACCCGCCCAAGGGCAAAGCCCTTGGCGATGTAGTTGCGTACAAACCAGATGACGATGGCGCCTGGGATAATGGTCAATGTGCCGGCTGCGGCAAGCAGGCCCAGCTCGTAGCCGGAAGTCGATGCGGTTTTTGTCATGGTGGCCGCGATCGGCTTGGCGTAAACGGCGGTCAGCGTTTTGGCGAGGAGAAGTTCGACCCAGGAGAACATGAAGCAGAAAAAGGCGGCAACGCCGATACCTGCGCCAATGGTGGGGATGAAGATCTTTGTGAAGAATGCGGGGAATGAATAGCCGTCCACATAGGCCGTTTCGTCAAGCTGTCTGGGTACACCGGACATGAACCCTTCAAGAATCCATACTGCAAGAGGAATATTGAAAAGGGTATGCGCCAGCGCGACGGCGATATGGGTGTCAAATAATTCGATGGCTGAATATAGCTGGAAAAAGGGCAGGGCAAAGACAGCTGCCGGGGCCATGCGGTTGGTCAGCAACCAGAAGAACAAATGCTTGTCGCCCAAAAAGCGGTAGCGCGAAAATGCATAAGCGGCTGGCAGGGCCGCCGCAACGGAGATCACCGTGTTCAGCGAAACATAGATGATGGAGTTGATATAGCCCCAGTACCAGGTCGGATCGGTAAAGATGGTGCGGTAATTATCCAGAGTGAAACGCTGTGGGAAGAGCGTGAAGGAGCCGAGGATTTCGTTGGTTGTCTTGAATGACATTGTCACCAGCCAATAAATCGGCAGCATCAGAAATATGATGTAAATGGTCGGGATCAGCCAGGCGTAACGCTTCATCTCATTGCTCCTCGTTACGCATCATCAGGGTATAGAATATCCAGCTGGTCAGCAGGATGACGAGGAAATAGATCAACGACATGGCTGCCGCCGGGCCAAGGTCGAATTCCCCCAACGCTTTTTTTGCCAGGTCGATGGATAGAAGTGTGGTGGAATTGCCCGGCCCACCGCCGGTCAAGACCAGTGGCTCGGTGTAGATGTTGAAGGAATCCATGAAGCGCAGCAGGATCGCGATGGTAAGCACCCGTTTCATCTTGGGCAATTGAATGTAGCGAAAGATTGCCCAGGGACTGGCACCATCAATGCGCGCCGCCTGATAATAGGCGTCGGGAATGGAAACCAGTCCGGCATAAGACAGAAGCACAACCAGCGAGGTCCAGTGCCATACATCCATCGTGATCAGCGTAAACCACGCCGCGCCGGTCTGTCGGGTATAATTATAGTCAAAGCCCAGTGTGTTCAGCGTTTTCCCAAGCAAGCCAATCTCCGGCAGGGCGAAGATATTCCACATTGCACCAACGACATTCCATGGGATCAGCAAGGGCAGGGCCATGAGCACAAGACAGACTGACACCCAGATACCTTTGCGTGGCATAGCCAGTGCAATAATCACTCCCAGTGGAATTTCGATTGCCAGAATGGTCAGAGTGAAGGTGAACTGTCGCCCAAGGGAATCGTGGAAGCGCGGATTGCGCATCAGTTCTTCAAACCAGATCACACCGGACCAGAAGAACTCGTTATTTCCAAACGTCTCCTGCACCGAGTAATTCACAACCGTCATGAGAGGCACGATTGCGTTAAAGGCAACAAGCAACAGCACGGGCAGAACAAAGAACCAGGCTTTCTGATTAACAGGCTTGTTCATGATCCAACTCTCCGTCCACCAAGCCATCCGTCAAGATAAATGCGTGTATTTTCCGGGTCGAAAGCCAGTTTTGCTGCGCCGGAAGGAATGGGTTCTCCTTTGGCCGACAACAGATAGACACGGTGCCCCTGGCAGTTCGTTTCGACAATGTTGAAACGCCCGGCATCGGCAACCTTGACCACACGTGCCGCGACCCCGGTCTTCGCAAAACTTACAAACTCCGGGCGAACGCCCAACTCGGTCTTTACCGTTGTTGCGGTGACCTTGTTGGCAGTTTTGATCTTGCGACCACCAAAAATTGCCGAACCTGACTCAATGGTACAGGGCACCACATTCATGCCGGGCGAGCCAATAAAATGGCCAACGAAAGTATGTTGTGGCTCTTCAAAAAGCTCCACCGGCGTTCCAATCTGCACCACTTCACCGACATTCATCACCACCACCTGATCAGCGAAGGTGAGGGCCTCAGTCTGATCATGGGTCACGTAAATCATCGTGTTGTTTACCCGCTGATGCAATTCCTTCAGCTTGGCGCGCAGCAGGAATTTCAGATGCGGATCGATGACCGTCAGCGGTTCATCGAACAGGATTGCATTGACATCCGTGCGTACCAACCCGCGACCGAGCGAGATCTTCTGTTTGCCGTCAGCTGTAAGACCCGACGCCCGGTTTTTTAACATGGCGGTGAGATCGGTCATCTCCGCCACCTCATGAACGCGCTTTGTTACTTCGTCTTCGGCCACGCCACGGTTACGCAAGGGAAAAGCCAGATTGTCGAACACCGTCATGGAATCGTAGACCACCGGGAACTGGAAAACCTGCGCGATCTTCCGGTCGGCGGTGCTGGCGTGTGTTACATCCAGTTCATTGAATAAGACGCGTCCGTGACTGGGGACCAGCAAGCCGGAGATGATGTTGAGCAATGTGCTTTTGCCGCACCCTGATGGGCCAAGCAGCGCATAGGCACCGCCATCTTCCCATTCAATATCAAGCTGCTTTAACGCCCAGTCATCAGGTGTCTTGGGCTTGGTGAAGTAACTGTGCCGCAGGTCCGAAAGCGTAATCTTAGCCATGGGCAGTATCCGATACGCTGCTCATGATGTCACCAATTGGCCATTTGGTGTGAAATACAGACCATTGACCACATCTGCATACAGTTTTGCTTTCGTACCAGCGGCGAAGGGATGAACGCCGTGTGACAGGGATATCCAGGGCCTGTCATGGGCCTGAAAATGGATGATGCTTTCAGACCCGCTAAGCTCTGCAACGTCTACTATGCCATAGATAATAGCGGCTGTTGTGCTGGGTCGGGTCGGTGTCACGTGGTGAGGCCGGATGGCGAATATGTATTCACCATCGACAAAATTAGGAATGCCTTTGGGTGCTGTCCACTTGGTGGCTTCCCCCAGGTGGATTTTGGTACCGCGCTTGACCACATTGACGAGATTGATGGGTGGTTCGGAGAATACCTGCGCGCTCTTGAGCGTATTGGGTGTTTCATAAATCTCGCTGGACACGCCAAACTGTACGATACGCCCCTCATGCATGGCAGCGGTCTGCCCACCAAGCAAGAGGGCCTCTGAGGGTTCTGTGGTTGCATAAACCACCACGCATTCGCGTTCTGCAAACAGTTTTGGCAATTCATCGCGCAATTCTTCACGCAATTTGAAATCAAGATTGGCCAGAGGCTCATCAAGCAAAATGAGATCGGATTCCTTTACCAGTGCCCTTGCCATGGCGCAGCGCTGCTGTTGTCCACCTGAAAGTTCTGATGGTTTGCGGTTCAGCATTGGAGAGATGCGCAGCAATTCGGCAATTTCACCCACCCGACGCTTTATTTCCTGTCTGGGATAACGCCCCACGCGCAGCGGCGAGGCGATATTTTCAAACACAGACAACATGGGATAGTTGATGAACTGCTGGTAGACCATCGAGACATTGCGGCTTTGTACCGCTGTGCCGGTTACATTTTTACCGTCGAACCAGATTTCGCCCTGTGTGGGGATTTCCAGACCGGCCATCAATTGCATAAGGGTGGTCTTGCCAGCCAGAGTGGTGCCAAGCAGCGTGTTGAACGTGCCAGGTTCAAGTTCAAGATCGGTTGGAAAAATATGCGTGTCGGCGCCGATGGTTTTTCCAACACCTTTAAGCTGCAATGACATGCGCTGCGCCGTTCCAGGAATTCCAAGAGAAATGGATAATAGTGTAAAATAAGCGATCCGGGATGCCTGAACATCCCGGATTGCAGACCAGATTAATGGTCATTTAGAGCGCTAGTTCGCAGCCCATTGTTTAATCAGCTCGTCATAGTTGACGGTCTGACCCTGTGGTTTCTCATTCTCGAGTTTTGCCTTCGCGCCACCCTTACCGAGCCATTCCGAGGCCTCTTTTTCCTCGTTCAGCCGCGGGCCACAGCCACCATAAGTCTTGTTGGCTTCATCGGCCCGTTGCATCCGTACCATGATGGTGTCCATCTCGCTGGCGAGCCGGTCCATCGCTTGCTGAGGTGTGAAGGCACCAGAGTTCACATCACCGATTTGTTGCCACCACAGCTGGGCCAGCTTTGGGTAATCCGGTACATTGATGCCGGTTGGTGACCAGCGCACCCGGTCCGGTGATCTGTAAAATTCCACCAGACCACCCAGCTTGGGGGCACGTTCGGTGAAACTCTCATGACGCACGGTAGAATCACGGGCAAATGTGAGGCCCACCTGTGATTTTTTCACATCCACCGTTTTGGAGGTGACGAACTGAGCATACAGCCATGCAGCCTTTGCCCGTTCCAGGGGAGTGGATTTCAGGATCGTCCAGGAACCGACATCCTGGTAGCCGACCTTCTGTCCCTTTTGCCAATAAGGGCCGTGCGGAGAAGGGGCCATGCGCCATTGTGGATTGCCGGCGTCATCGACCGTATTGTTGCCCTCTGATTTTGGCTTCACCATGTCTGCGGTGAAGGCTGTGTACCAGAAAATCTGTTGCGCAACATTGCCCTGGGAGAGGGCGGGCAAAGACTGATAGAAATCATAGTCTGCGGCGGCAGGCGGAGCGTATTTGCGCAGCCATTCGTCCCATTTGCGAATTGCATAAACGGCAGCCGGACCATTGGTGCCACCACCTCTGGTGACGGATGCGCCCGAAGGATTGCAGGAGCCGGCTTCCATACGGATGCCCCACTCATCAATCGGGATGCCATTTGGTTCTCCTGGAGAACCGGCACCGGCCATGGAAAGCCAGGCGTCAGTCATGCGCCAACCAAGGTCGGGGGCCCGTTTGCCGTAGTCCATATGGCCGAAGATACGGGTTCCGTCGATTTCCTTCACGTCTTCTGAGAAAAACTCGGCGATATCCTCGTAGGCAGACCAGTTGACCGGAACGCCCAGGTCGTAGCCATATTTGGCTTTGAATTTGTCCTGTAAGTCCTTGCGATCAAACCAGTCCTTCCGGAACCAGTAGAGATTGGCAAATTGCTGATCGGGAAGTTGGTACAGATCACCATCTGGGCCGGTGGTGAACTGAATTCCCATGAAGTCTTTCAGATCAAGCGTGGGAGAGGTTACATCCTTACCCTCACCAGCCATGAACTTGGTCAGATTGACAGCCAGTTGAAGGCGCGAATGCGTGCCGATGAGGTCGGAATCGTTGACGTAGGCATCATAAAGATTTCGGCCGGTCTGCATCTGTGTTTGCACGGCCTGCACAACTTCACCTTCACCCAGAATCTGGTGATTGACCTTGATGCCGGTGATTTCTTCAAAGGCCTTTGTCAGCGTCTTTGACTCATATCCGTGGGTCGGGATCCCTTCGGACAGGACGTTAATCTCCATGCCGACATAAGGTTTGGCCGCATTGATAAACCATTCCATCTCGGCCTTCTGTTCGTCTTTTGACAGGACGGAGGGCTGGAATTCATCGTTGATCCATTTCTCTGCTTCCGCAGACCCTGCAAGCGCTGACGGGGCTGCTGCTATGAGGGCAAATGTGGCGACTGAGGCAAATAATAGGTTCTTCATTGCTGGATTTCCTCCCAATTTCTACGATCATTCCAACGGGGGGTGTGGATGACCGAGGCTTGAAAAGTTAATGACGGAGGAGAGCGAAAGTCAACGCCACCCTAGGTCATATGTCTTTGGTGAGGCAGATAAATTGTTATGAATCAATATTTTAAAGGTATAATTAGGAGGTTGAGGCGAGATGGCTTTGGTTGTAGCATCAATTGCCGGACTCGTCATTTGGGTGCGCACTCCATTGCTTTTTTGATAAAGCGCTCGTCAGAGTGGGGGCTGCAACTCCGTTTATTCAGCCAGCAGTGCAGCATTTCCTCCGGCTGCTGTTGTGTCTATGCAAATGTGTCGTTCCATTGAAAGCCACTTTGCAAAATTGGCATCTGTATAGAGCGGGACAAGGGCGCCATCACGTTTCGACAAGGTTTGTCGAAGTGCCGATGCATCTTTTGACCATGAAATGACCACTTCCAGTTTATCGATCTCGAGCAAAGCGCTTTCGCAGACCACGCCGCTCAATCCCGATTCAACATCTGGAGCGACGGCCAATGCAATACAGCCCGCAGCTTTGACCTGTTGTGCCTGTTGTTGTGCATCCTTGGCTGTAGGTCCCAGACACAAAACACGCTTGCGCGGCCTTTCAGAGTAACGATTGGATTCTCCGGTTGGGCCAGGTAATTCCTGAATGAGGTGATTTCCCTCCCTTTGACTACGATGCGAACCGGCTTCCATTTTTTCAAATGCCCGATTGATTGTTTTAGCACTCACTTCGCTGCCAACCGGTTGTGAATGTTGCATCGGTTCAACCTTCGAAAACCGGCTCAGGTATTTGGGGCCGCCTGCCTTTGGCCCTGTGCCGCTCAACCCATCGCCACCGAAAGGTTGAGAGCCTACGACGGCACCTATCTGGTTGCGATTGATATAAATATTGCCCGCTTCAATATGATCGAGGGCGAATTGCACCCGCTCGTCTATGCGGCTGTGCATCCCGAAAGTGAGGCCGTAACCTGCTGCATTGATGTCTTCGATAACCCTTGCGAACTCGGATTGCTTATAGGTCGCGACGTGAAGCACAGGGCCGAAAATTTCTTCCTGAAGATCCTGAATGCCGTCCACTTTCAAAATGGCCGGGCCGACGAAAGTGCCCGGTTGCGAGGCATCAAGCTGCATGATCAGGCGATCTTGTGCGCGTGCTGCTTCGATGTGCTTTGTGATTTTATCTTTTGCGGCCTCGTCGATCACTGGGCCAATATCTGTCCTAAAATCGGTCGGGTCCCCGACAGACAGTTCATCCGTTGCACCGCAGAGCATAGCCATGAAGTTGGCTGCGATGTCTTCCTGCAAATAGAGAATACGAAGGGCGCTGCAGCGTTGTCCGGCAGATTGAAATGCGGAGGCAATAATGTCACCAACAGCCTGTTCGGGAAGCGCCGTACTGTCCACGATCATGGCGTTCAGCCCGCCGGTTTCCGCTATCAGGGGGGCGTGTGCCGCCAGTTGCTTTGCCATGACCCTGTTGATGCGCTGGGCTGTTGCGATGGAGCCTGTGAAACATACGCCGGAGACTGCGGGGTTTGATGTCATCGCCCCACCCACTTCTGCGCCGGTGCCGCAAAGCAGTTGCAACGCACTCTCTGGAACTCCCGCTTGTTTCATCAAACGGATGCCCAGCGATGCAATCAGCGGTGTTGATTCCGCCGGCTTTGCGATAACGGCATTTCCGGACGCAAGTGCTGCTGAGATTTGCCCGGTGAAAATCGCGAGTGGAAAGTTCCATGGTGAGATGCAAGCAAAGATGCCCGCCGGTTCCGCTGTAATTTTCTCTGCTTCGGCTGCATAGAAGCGAAGAAAATCCACGGCTTCCCGTAACTCACCGACGCAATCCAGAAGTGTTTTTCCGGCTTCGCGCGCGATCAGTGCAAAAAACTCAAAAGAGTTTTCTTCATAAAGATCGGCCGCCTTGCGCAGGATATTGGCACGCTGCTTAGCATGACACTCAGTCCATGGCTGAAGCACCTTGATGGCCCCTTCGACATCTTCAGCTGTCGAGGTCGCAACCTTACCAACAGGCGAATCCGAAGCCGGATTGGTACTTGTAATCACCTTGCCGGAACCGCCTTCGACCTTCCATTGTTTTTCGGCGAATTCAGCAATACCGGCACGAAGTTCATCCAGCGCGTAAGGATCCTCCAGATTCCACCCCATGGAATTTTTTCGCATGGGTTCAAACAAGTCCGAAGGCTGTTTTATGCTTTTTCTTTTGGCAGAGTCCTGATCACTCAAGACCTTCGCGAATGGATCAGCCGCCACTTCATCAGACGGGACGCTTTCATCGACGATCTGATTGACAAAGGAGGAATTGGCGCCATTTTCCAGCAACCTCCGCACAAGATAGGCCAGAAGATCTTCGTGGGCTCCGACTGGTGCATAGATGCGGCAACGGGTTGATTGTCTGCGTAAGACCGTGTTGTGCAATGCCTCTCCCATGCCGTGAAGCCGCTGAAATTCAAAGGCCTGCTTGTCGTCGGCCATTTCCAGGATGGCTGCGACCGTGTGGGCGTTGTGGGTGGCAAACTGCGGGTAAAGGCGATCCGTCATGCTCAGCAACTTTTGAGCGCAACAGATATAGCTCACATCGGTTGCTTCCTTGCGCGTAAATACCGGGAAGTTGCGGTGTCCCATCACCTGTGCATGTTTTATTTCCGTGTCCCAATAGGCTCCCTTGACCAGACGTACCATGATCTTGCGGTCATATTTTTGGGCCAGCCCATAAAGCCAGTCGATAGTCGCAGAGGCGCGCAACCCATAGGCTTGTACAACCACGCCAAACCCTTCCCAGCCTTTCAGGGCCGGGTCACTCAAAACCGCCTCAATCACATCCAGGGATATCTCGAGCCGGCCCGCTTCCTCGGCATCAATGTTCAAGCCGATCCCCGCCGATTTTGCCAGTATGGGGAGAGAACGGGCGCGGGGCATGAGTTCTTCCATCACGCGCGTTTTCTGTAATGTTTCGTAACGGGGGTGAAGTGCGGAAAGCTTTACGGAAATGCCCGGATTGTCGCGAATATCGTCGCTGACGCTGGCCTTTGCAATTTGCCCGATCGCCTCGCTGTATGACAGATAGTATCGACGGGCATCCGCTTCTGTGCGGGCTGCTTCACCGAGCATGTCATAGGAATGGGTGAAACCCTCATTTTCGTTTTCCTTAGCCCGCTCAATCGCCGCTTCGATATTTTCGCCCAGCACAAACTGCTGACCCAGTTCTTTCATGACGCGCGTTACGGCATGGCGAATAACAGGTTCGCCCAGTCGTTTTACGGCAGCGCGAAGGGTGCCTATGATGCCTCCATTGTGTTCGTCGTTGAGCACTTTGCCCGTAATAAACAAAGCCCATGTCGATGCGTTGATGAGTGAAGAGTGAGACTGCCCCAGATGTTGGTCCCACTCACTGGGTGCAATCTTGTCTTCAATCAGAGCATCCATTGTTGCTCCATCGGGAACGCGCAGCAGAGCCTCGGCCAGACACATGAGTGCAACACCCTCGTCGCTTGAGAGACCATATTCGCCCAAAAACAATTCCATCATGCTTGGATCGCTGTCGGTGCGGATACGCTCGACCAGTTCTATGGCGCGGGTGGACATGCGCTGGCGCAAAGTCTCATCAATCTTATGACCGTCAAAAAGGGTCCGGAGGGCCTCTTGTTCATTCAGTTGGCCTGCGAGGCGAATGCCGAATCGAAGTTTTTGCATTTTTCTATTTTAGCGCCGTCATGCGTTCCACCAAATGTTTGATTTCTTCTCGTAGAATTGTTTTCTCCAGGCTGACAAATCTGTCTTCCAGGGCGAGTGTTACGATGCCGTGGATTGCAGCGAAGTAGGTCCGGCTTCTTGCTGCCAGTTGATTTTTATCCAAAGCGGGCTCAAGGGTCGATACAGGGGCCTCGATCTCTCTGAGCAGTTCTTCATTTTCCAGCTTGTGCCATTGGGGGATTGATTGCCCTTCTGGTAATGTGTGTTTGAACAGCGCCGACCACAAATTTATGTTGTTTTCCGCAAAATCCAGATAGCTGATCGCCAGCGTTTTGAGCACATCAATTGGGGCTTCAATTCCATTCACTGCTTGGCTCAAATGCCCACGCAAGCGCACCAATGTGATTGAATTGACGTGAATTATCACGTCGTCGAGATCTGCAAAGCATTTGTAAATGGTGCCAAGGCCGCAACCGGCATCATGGGTGACATCTCGGACTCGCAATGCCTCAAGCCCATGTTTTTCAATGCGTTTTTCAGCTGCTTTGAGTATTTTCTCAGTCAACTCGCGACGAATTGTGTCTCGTTTTTCACCCATGTGGAATGTCCTGTTTCAAAAAAAATCGCGAACGACGTTCACTTTTTTCTTGAACAATGTTCACGATTGTGTATTTTGCATACATGAACGTTGTTCACAAAAACAGTAACCTAACCAAATCCAAAAGGGAAGAATGAAATGTTCAAAACAATCGTCACCCTCTTCCGCGGTGCAGCTGACAATGTGGAAGAAAGCTTCAAAGATGCCAATGCGCATCAATTGCTTCAACAGCACATGCGAGATGCCGGCCATGAAGTAAACGCGGCGCGTAAAGCTGTTGCCATTGCTATAGCGCAGAACAAGCAGGAGCAGGAGCAATACCAGAAGCTTGTGGAGCGTCTTGATGATATTGAGAGCCGCGCTCTTGACGCATTGGAGCAGGGAAAGACTGCCCTTGCATCGGAAGCTGCCCAAACCATTGCCTATATGGAAGCGGAGCGGGATACATCTCAGGCTGCGCAAGCGCAGTTTGAAACTGAAATCGCCCGCCTTAAAGCCAATGTTCAAGTGGCGGAAAGCAAGTTCCGCGAACTGCAACGGGGGCAGCGCCTCGCCACGGCAACACAGAAAACGCAGGACCTGCGCAGCAAAACAGCCGGCAGCGCTCAATCATCTCTAAGGGATGCAGAGGACACGCTCAATCGTCTTCGTCGGCGTCAGCAAGAGATGGATCTGACCGAACAGGCAATTGCTGAACTCGATGCGACCGGCAATCCGGAAGCTATGGCCAAAAAAATGGCCGAAGCTGGTTGTGGCAAGCCGCAAACCACGAGCGCAGATGATGTTTTGGAGCGACTGAAAACCAAAGCGTCTAAGCGGGCCAAATCCAAGAAATCTGCGGCTTGAGCAAACCAATCGAACCTAAAAACTTCAAAAAGGAAAATCAAAATGAACGATATAACTGCATTCAACCAATCTCCCGCCTGGACACAATTCAACGTAGTCAGCTTCGTTATTGCTGCTGGCATGATGGCCGGAGGCATCTTCTTTATGGAGGCAAGTTTTGCCGCCAAAGGGTTCTACGCCATGAGCGCATTGATGCTGGTGCATACCTCCGTCTCGGCCACAAAAACGTTGCGCGATAATCACGAGGCTTCAAAAATGATCAACAAGATTGAGGAAGCAAAAACGGAAAAGCTTTTAATGGATATCAACGGCTAACCACGGATTTAACAACCGTCAGCCTCAGCGGGCTGACGGTTTCAAGACCGAAAAATGAGACCACTGAAATGTCCACCGATAGAAATAAAAGCATCGCCAGGTTGCAGTCAGACACTGAGCCTGAAACGTCATTTAGATTTGGCTTCTCCTGCATCGCACTCGCGCCTGCTGGCCTATACCGCCTGATCGGAGATAATGACTGGTTGAGCTTTTTTGAAATATTTATGCACATGGATGAATTCAGTTTTTTAAGAGAAATTTGGGATTACACTTATCTAAACCGTAGATTTCGCAAGATATAAGCAAATCGAAAAGAAATCGAAATTTCTGAAATCCAACTTTTGCGCGGATCGATATTTGGATTTGAGGGGAGAAATATGACCAACTCACTCATAACATCGAAGCGCTTTGCGCCCTTGTTTTGGACGCAATTTTTGTCAGCGTTCAACGACAATTTCCTCAAGAACGCTCTCGTCTTCTTGATCTTGTTCCAATTGGGGTCTGAGGACTCTGGTATGCTGATCACATTGGCGGGAGCCATCTTTATTGCTCCATTCTTGTTCCTTTCCTCTCTTGGTGGAGAATTGGCGGATCGGTACGATAAGGCGGTTCTCGCTGAAAAATTAAAACTGGCCGAAATTGGCGCTGCAGTTATTGCCGTTTTGGGCATGGGACTTTCCTCGGTTCCGGTTCTTTTTACAGCTTTGTTCCTGTTCGGCGTTATCTCCGCGCTTTTTGGTCCGATTAAGTATGGGATTTTGCCCGACCATCTTGAGCAGCATGAGCTGCCCAAGGCCAATGCATGGATTGAAGCCGCAACGTTTCTTGCCATTTTGGGTGGAACCATCGTTGGTGGCCTGGCTTTCGCGCAAGGTGGCTCCATCATTATTTTTGGGCCGATGATGATGGCACTTGCCGTCGGTTGTTGGCTGTGCAGCCGCTATATTCCCAAAACCGGAAGCGGCGCTCCCGATTTGCAGATCGATAAAAATGTTCTGCGTTCAACCAAAAAACTGATTGGTGATTTGCACAGCAATTCCCGCATGTGGCGCGCGGCACTCATGGTTTCATGGTTTTGGCTGATTGGCGCATTGTTCATGTCTATTCTGCCTGTGATCGTCAAAGACCTTTTAGGTGGTCACGAAATGGCCGTGACTTTCTATCTCGCCGTATTTGCCATCGCCGTTGCCGTAGGTTCTGCCATCGCTGCCTGGATGTCTGCGGGACGTATCATCCTGCTTCCAGCACCTGTTGGTACGCTTTTGATGGGCTTTTTCTGCTTCGACCTTGCGTTTGCGCTTTTGGGCGCAAACCCAGCAAACACTGCAACATCCATGGTTGAGTTCTTTTCCATGAACAACACCATTCGTGTGGCTGTAGACATGGCAGGCTTGGCTATTGCCGGTTCCTTTCTCGTTGTTCCAAGCTTCACGGCACTGCAGAGCTGGGCGCCAAAGGAGCGTCGTGCTCGTGCCGTTGCCGCAAACAATGCTTTGAATGCCGGTGTGATGGCTGTTGGTGGTGGCGCACTTGCTGGTTTGCAAGCTGCTGGTGCGACTGTGCCCATTATTTTGATTGGTATGGCATTGATGAATGTTGCCGCGGCCTATTTCATGTTGAAATTCTTGCCTGCAAATGCGTTTCGCGATTTTGTTTCCATCCTTTTCCGCGCGTTCCATCGTCTGGAAATTGAAGGTATGGAGAATATCGAAAAGGCAGGTAAAGCACCGATTTTGGCGCTCAACCATGTCAGTTTTTTAGATGGTCCTCTGGCTCTGACCTTGACTGATGAAGAGCCAACTTTCGCAATTGATGCGGATATCGCGGAGCGCTGGTGGGTAAAGCCATTTTTGAAATTGTGCAACGCGCTACCGTTGAATCCGGCCAAGCCGATGGCAACGCGCACCCTGATCAGGGTTGTTCAAAATGGCGAGCCGCTGGTGATTTTTCCAGAAGGCCGCATCACTGTGACCGGCGGTTTGATGAAGGTTTATGACGGCGCAGCCATGGTTGCTGACAAAACCGGTTCACAGATTTTACCGATCCGCATCGAAGGTCTGGAGCGCTCGTTCATGTCGCGCCTGGGTCCTGAACATGGCCGCCGTTCATTATTCCCTAAAGTGCGGGTAAAAATTCTTCCGCCACAAAAGTTGGAGATCAACGAAGACCTACGTGGTCGCAAACGCCGTGCCACCGCCGGGGCTGAGCTTTACAAAGTGATGTCCAACCTCGTGTTTGAAACATCTCTCGATGTCAACAAGACCATTCTGCAACGTTTGATCGACACGGCTGATTACCGCGGCATGGGCAAGCTTGCCGTCGAAGATCCGCTTACCGGGCGCCTGTCCTACGGCAAGCTGCTTACCGGCGCCCGCGTTCTGGCTTGCAAGTTTGAGGGAATACTCGCAGGAGAAACACGGGTAGGCGTGATGTTGCCCAATGCCAATGGCGTTGTCGCCACAGTTTTTGGCCTCATGTCTGCCGGTAAAGTGCCTGCCATGCTGAACTTCACCGCTGGGCCAGCCAGTCTTGTCTCAGCTTGCAAGACGGCAGATCTAAAGACTGTCCTGACATCTCGCGCGTTCGTGGAACAGGGCAAGTTGGAACCTGTGATTGAAGCTTTATCTCGTGAGGTGAAAATCATCTGGATGGATGATTTGCGCGAAACCATTGGTTTGAAGGACAAGTTGATCGGTCTGTTCATGCGCTCCAAAATTCGTGTTGAAAGCAATATCGATGATGAAGCCGTTATTCTGTTTACATCGGGCTCAGAGGGCACACCAAAAGGTGTGGTGCTTACCCATCGCAACATTCTGGCCAATGCGGCACAGGCTGCAGCCCGTATTGATTTCACCGCCAATGACAAGGTGTTCAATGTACTGCCGGTGTTTCACTCGTTTGGCTTAACTGCCGGCACCGTGCTGCCGTTGATCTCAGGCGTGCCGGTCTATTTCTATCCAACACCGTTGCACTACCGCATTATTCCAGAATTGGTTTATGCGTCCAATGCCACGATTCTGTTTGGGACGGACACGTTCTTGAATGGTTACGCCCGTATGGCGCACCCCTATGATTTCCGCTCGGTTCGTTACTGTTTTGCTGGTGCTGAACCAGTCAAGCCATCCACCCGCGCAACTTTCATGGATCGCTTTGGATTGCGCATTTTAGAGGGCTATGGTGTGACAGAAACTGCCCCCGTCATCTCCATCAATACGCCCATGTTCAACAAGCCCAATACAGTGGGCAAGTTGATGCCGGGTATGGAAACACGTCTTGAGAAAGTGCCGGGTGTCGATGAAGGTGGTCGCTTGCACGTCAAAGGCCCCAATGTGATGATTGGGTATTTGCTGGCTGATAATCCGGGTGTTTTGCAGCCATTAGAGGATGGCTGGCACGACACAGGAGACATTGTAGATATTGATGAAGATGGCTTCATCAGCATCAAAGGTCGAGCCAAACGTTTCGCCAAGATTGGCGGCGAGATGGTCTCCTTGGCAGCTGTTGAAGCTCTGGCTGGAGATCTCTGGCCCGGTAGTCTGACCGCAGTCGCAGCGGTGAAAGATGCTAAAAAGGGTGAAAAACTGATCATGGTGACAGATCGTGATGGTGCGACCCGCGCTGAATTCCTCGCCTATGTTAAAGTCAAAGGCGCACAAGATCTTATGACCCCAGCTGAGGTCTGGGCCGTTGATCAGGTGCCTGTTCTGGGTACAGGGAAAGTCGATTTTGTCGGCGTCAACAAAATGGTTGCAGAACCTGAGGTCGCGGCTTAGCCGCGACCTAATCTGCGAAAAACCTATGATACCTGCTTATCAAAATCGATTGGTTCAAAAGGGGTATCAAAAAGCCCTCCAATGTCGGCTTTCCGCTCATTCGCGGCCTTAAAGCCAATTTTGAACTTGGTCGCTTTGCCGTCGTTGACGCAGCTGATATGCCGAATTTTGGTTAAGGCAGATCCGAGCCCATCTTTACCAAGTTTTGTGAATGAACCAATGTCAGCTTTGGTTGCGTCTTGCTGTTGCTTCCTCCCATCCTTTTAGCAATGCAGCCCGTCGACTCGGATACTTTTTCGCGAGCACCTTCAATTCCTGAACTCTTTCGGTCTTGAAGTGCCGGTAATCTTCTTTCCTCTCGCACCATGCAACTAGATATCGTGTGCGGTCCAGAAAGGCGATTAGCAATGGCCAGACTATACGGTCACTCATAGTGCCATCCCGATCTTTGTAAATCAGTTGCAGTCTGTAACGCTCGCGAATGGCGTGGCGCAGCAAAGCACTGTCAAAACGCTCAGATACTCTAGTCCGGGTCTGAATTGCTTTGGAACTTGCATCGAGCACAATGGGTCGCAGTTCCTTGGGGATGGCGGAGGAGAGCTTTGAGACCAGATCGCGGGCGGCGCGCGCTAAAGATGGGTCGGCTTCTTGCGCAACCCAAGCCGCCCCTAGTGCTGCTGCTTCCAATTCGTCTGCCGTTAGCATCAGCGGCGGCATGTCATAACCATCGTCAAGCACATAGCCGACACCGGCTTCTCCTCTGATCGGAATTCGTTGTGCATGAAGCTCTGCCATGTCGCGGTAAAGAGTGGCGATTGAGATTTCCAGTTCATCAGCAAGCTCCTGTCCAGTTAACGGCGACCGAGTTGATCGCAATATCTGGATAATCTGGAACAGCCGTTCTGTGCGACGCATTTTTCGATCCTCCTCTCACATTCCTATCATAACGGTGAGAGGAGGATAGTTGTATTACAGGCTCGGAAATCGAAAACGCAATCAAACGGAGCCGAAAATGATCCACCACGAACGCAACCTGACTATCGACGCAACCCCAGAAGCCGTTTGGGCGGTGCTAAGCCAATACATGCATATCAATGAGTTCGCGCCGCAGATCACGTCGGTCGATGCCCTGACGGATGGCGAAGTTGGTGTGGGTTCAAAACGCCGCAACCATTTTGCGAATGGTACGTCCGTGGTTGAAGAAGTGACGACTTGGAAGCCTGGTAGCGGCTATACTGTCAAATTGTCAGACATGGCGGCGATGCCGTTGCACAAAGCCAATTCCGAAATCCGTATCACGCCGACAGGCAGGAAATCGAAGGTCACATGGACGTTTGAATATCGCGTCAAATACGGACCGCTTGGGTGGCTAATGGGGCAGACAATGATGAAGATGATGATGGGCAAGATCATCGACGCGAACCTTCAAGGACTGTCCGAAAAGGTTCGCGCCGGCTGAGCTGGGAATTTCACGCAATCTTAAGCTGCCGTTCGTCAGTTGAAACCAAAGGGCAGCAAGGTCCGCTGTGCCGTCATTGACCGCGATCAACGACCCAATACGTGAACGGCGGCTATCGGGAAATCCAATTGCAATTTGCTGTGGTCGTCGAATGCCAGTTGAGAACCGCGATCGATGACTGTCGTCTTCCTCGTCGTCATCTCGCCTGCGAAGGCTTCGAGCCTCTATATAGGTAAGAAAAATGCCCTTGGTCACTTTGCGGCAATATGTTCGTGCCCGTTCATATGGGCCATGCCTTCGAACTGACGGGAACAGAGCAATTCGAGGGTGGCTTTGCATAGTGGTGCCGCTTACGTGACTCGAACACGTGACCTCCGCATTACGAATGCGATGCTCTACCAGCTGAGCTAAAGCGGCACGGCAGTTCTTGATTGCTGCTTGCGGTAGCTAAAATGCCCGTTGCGTGTCGTCAAGGGGCCGTCAGCCGTTAAGGCGTGTGGAGGGCGTGTGCTATGCGTCAGCCAGCAGATGCCGGTCCTTGAGCCGGGCACATCTTCTTTGATGTCAACACGATTTGTATTATCAAGTTTCCGAGTGCCTGAACCATTTTGGTGGATAGGACGCCCTGCGCACTAATCGGGGCGTTGGAATACGACGTGGGGGTCGCATTTGTTGTGCCTCAAACAAACAATTTGCTTTCACACACCAAAAGCGATTGCCTTGGCGTGACAGGGCAGTAATGTTGTCTTATCGCCGGACAAAACAGTCCGTTGGATTATCGGAAGGATCATGAATGCAGTACCATTGTCCCGACAGTTTCAAAGATGCTGTCGCCCTGGCCGCAGAGGCGCAGGGAGTTACCCGCTTTCTGGCGGGAGGAACCGACGTCCTGGTGCAATTGCGCTCCGACATCGTCACTCCCGACGTTCTGATTGATATCAAGAAAATTGAGGGCGCTGACGAGATTCGACAGGACGAAAACGGCTGGACCATTGGCGCTGCTGTTTGCGGTGCGCGGATGAACGAGCACAGCGCGCTCAAGGCGCAGTGGCCGGGGCTGGTTGAAGCCATGGACCTTATTGGGTCAACGCAGATTCAGGGGCGCGCGACGCTCGTTGGTAATCTTTGCAACGGTTCTCCTGCTGCCGACAGCGTTCCGGCCATGATTGCAGCTGGTGTCAGGGTGACTGTGGTGGGGCCAGAAGGGGAAAGACAGATTGCCGTTGAAGACATTCCTACGGGACCTGGCAAAACGAGCCTAAAGAAAGGTGAGATCGTCAGCCACGTCCATATCCCGACACGCCGGGCAGGGGGCGGTGATGCCTACCTGCGCTTTATCCCGCGCACCGAAATGGATATTGCCGTGGTGGGCTGCGGGATCAATCTCCAACTGGATGGAGACGTGATAAGCGACGCGCGGATCTGCCTTGGTGCTGTTGCTCCAACCGCTGTTTTGGTGGCGGATGGTGCTTCCGCAATTGTTGGAACATCTCTGGATGACGGTACTATGGATGCCCTTGCGGCGGCGGCATCTGCGGCTTGCAACCCTATTGATGACAAACGGGGAACTATTGCATTTCGCACCCATGTTGCCGGCGTATTGGCGCGCCGTTCTGCCAGAATTGCTTATGATCGCGCGAGGGCTTCACAATGAACATGATCCACGTCACCACGACTGTAAACGGCGATGAAACCGAGTTTCTGTGTGATCCTCGCGAAACGCTGCTTGATGTTTTGCGCGACCGGTTGTCGCTGACCGGCGCAAAGGAAGGCTGTGGCACAGGCGACTGTGGTGCCTGTTCCGTAACGGTGGATGGCCGGTTGGTCTGTTCCTGTCTGATGCTTGGTGCGGAAGCTGAAGGAAAATCCATCGGGACCGTAGAAGGCATTGCCGAGGGCGATACGTTGCATCCGTTACAGGAAAAGTTCATCGAATATGCAGCCCTGCAGTGTGGCATTTGTACCCCGGGTATTCTGGTGGCGACCAAGGCATTGCTGGAAAAACACCCCGATCCAACTGAAACTCAGGTGCGCTATTGGCTTGCGGGAAACCTTTGCCGCTGCACCGGTTATGACAAGATCATTCGCGCCGTCATGGATACGGCTGCAGATTTGAGAAAGGCATCCTGATGGCCTACGAAGAACAAAAGGCCAATGGTTTTAAAGTTGTCGGCACACGGCCCAATCGGCCTGACGGCGTCGACAAGGTAACGGGCCGTGCCCTTTTTGGGGCAGACACCTCCATGCCCGGCATGTTGCATGCCGCCATTGTGCGTTCGCCCCATGCCCATGCCAAGATCAAAGGCATTGATGCGTCGAAAGCGGAGGCGCTGAAAGGCGTGAAGGCCGTTGTTACCCGGGCAGATTTTGCCAAAGGACTAACGGGCGGTGACTGGGATATTCTGGAAAATGTCATCGCCGGAGACAAGGC
>CALHCF010000013.1 GCA_937930635.1 uncultured Rhizobiaceae group bacterium | reverse complement strand
ACGCAGAGAGACCACACTCTTCATTGGGCAATGTCACGCCCAACGAATTCGTTATGAAAATGGCACTGGAAAAACTGGCCGCATAAGGCCAAAAGCAAACCGACGGATTCTCCAAATGACTGGAGGAGAGTTGGGTCTCAGGTCAACAGGCGTATAAACATCGTTGGCATTGTTTGCTTTGGCATTTATGTCAGATTTCAAATGCCGGATAGCATCACGGTAGGACTGTCTCGTGTCAGCAGAAAATCCGTCTCGATTGATAAATTCTATGCCACGCCTTTGAATTTCGTTAAAATATTCTGCTATCAATTTTCTAAGTCTATTTGCTTCCATGATATCGCAAATACCATTGCTGCTTATCGAGGTGCAATACGCTCCTAATTGAAGTGCGTAAGCCTTTGCTGCTTTGGGGCATCTGGTTTTTAGCGACAGCTTGATTGAATTCCGCTTACCGCAACTCTCACTAGTGAATGGAAATCGAAAATAGAAAATTCCATGACGGGAAATTGATAGAAAAGAACAATGCCTCATGCCGTTCGTGTCTCACTTTCGTGTCACACTCAACTCTTGAGGTCTAAGTCATTGATCTTCTTGAAAATGGTAGCGGGAGAGGGACTTGAACCCCCGACACGCGGATTATGATTTCTTTTTGACAGCTTCTCATAGATGAACATAGATCAACAAATTGATTAATAAAAACAATGTACTAACTATGATTTTTATGATATAGCTGAACATTGAAAATCACCCCTACACGCCTATTTTGCGTGCCTAATGCGTGCCTAAGATTATGCCCAAGCTTCAGCTAACAGACCTTGCGCTCAAAGCCCTGAACCCTCCTCCCAACGGTCAAGAAACCTACTGGGATAGTAAACTTTCTGGATTTGGTTGCCGCGTCTCACAAGGCGGGCAAAAGACATTCATTGTTATGTATGGCCCTCGGGAAGCACGCAGACGCAAGGTCGTTGGCAAATATCCGGTTACCAGCCTTAAAGATGCACGTGATGAAGCTAAGAAACTTTTGGCAGGCCTAGCTCTTGGTGTTGTTGAGGATCCACCTAAGCAATCTGTGTTGTTCACAGATGCACGCACCGAATTTCTGGAGCTCTCAAAGGAACGTAATCGTCCCCGCACCTACCGAGATTACAACCGTCTGCTCAATAGACATTTCAAGTTCAAAGGAAAGCGGCTCAATGAAATCACCCGCCTTGATTTACAGAAAGCCCTCTCCAGACTTCACAAAACCCCATCTGAATACAAGCATGCCTATGTTGCCATACGGATATTTTTCAACTGGGCGTATCGAGAAGAACTGATCGATCAAAATCCAGCTGACCGATTGCAAAAACCGAAACGCTTACCATCCAGAGAACGGGTATTAGATGAACGGGAATTACTGCAAGTCTTTTCGAGAGCATCGGAAGAAGGTTGGCCATATGGTGCAATTGTGGCTCTTTGTATTCTGACCGGGCAACGTCGCGGAGAAATTGCGATGTTAGAATGGAAGTGGATTGACCTTGATGAACAAACAATAACGTGGCCAGGAGCTCATGTGAAAAATGGCCGAACTCATACCGTTCCATTTGGCGATTTAACCAAAGCACTTTTGGAAGCCCTCCCCCAGTTTGATCAATATGTATTTCCTGGCAGCACTGAAAGCAGCAAAACTTTTAACGGCTGGGGTAAATGCAAAAAGCGGTTTGATGATCAGCTTGAGAATGTTGCCCACTACACTCTCCACGATTTACGCAGATCTTTCAGCACCACCCATGCCAAGATTGGCACGCCTATTCATATCACCGAGAAATTATTGAACCATGTATCTGGTTCTTTCAGTGGTGTAGCTGCAATTTATAACCGATATTCCTATCTGGATGAGATGCGAGAAGCGGTCATAAATTATGAGACTTACTTGGAAACGCTTGAAACTCACGAGGAAGATGCAGTCTGAATATGTTCGGCTAGATTAGCGGCACCAGAATTCAATCTGCAGAAGCGCGAGTTCGAATCGCAACTCTCATATGTTCAATTATGTGCACATATGTTCTGGCGATGAGATCATTTAATATAATGATTTCAATGTATTTACGAAAAAGAAGACAATTGTACAACGGATGTACAACAAAAACGTGAAAATCAGTGTTTTTCCATGTCCCACTATATCACATATTTCCTATATATTTCAATATGTTAAGGTATTTTTGTGCAATGCACAAATTTCGAAAAATGGAGCGCAAAGTGAGATTAGGAAACTCAATCATTTCAATTGTTTACCGCTAAAAAATTTCCCGTACAACAAATGGACGAGGTACTCTTACTATTTTCACGTCTCCTGATTTTGGACTGAATATGCCGCCAACAGGCCCTGCAAAGTAGCTGACTCTGTAATCGCATTATCTGGGATCAGAGCATAACGCCATTGCTTGCCATCACCCTCTTCAGCAAATGAATTTGCGTGCTTGATCCACTCTACGGCAGCGCGCGCTTTAATTTGAACAACAGGATCATCCATCTCATTGGCGGCTTTCACTTCAACAATGAGTTTTTCTGAATCCGTTTCTACGACAAAATCTGGCTCGTAAGGTTTGCCGGGTTCGTACTCGATCTTGAACTGTCCACGTCCGGGCTTTAGCCAGCGAATGACATCGCTTTCAAATTCACTGTCAATCATCACTGCAAAACGACGCTCGGGATCAGAATGAAACTTGTGCTGTTGATAAGGGCTTTTCACTGTCCCGTTGAACACATAGCTGGGGGTTGAAGACAACGGTGATGCAGCCTGGTTGATTGGCAGCAGTTTTGAAGGCGTGTAACCGAATTGCTGCGGCTTTAATTGTCTGAATGAACGAACCTTACGCGCCTGATAGTCGGCTGGTGTCTGCCGGTAGTGATCTTTCATCTGCGAGAAGATAAATGCAGCCAGCGCTTTGCCGTGGGCAAGGGCCACATTCTCCACGTCTTCTTCAGAAGAAAGGTAACTTCTCAGGTGCCCTACCATTTGCCCCGCCAGCTTGTAGAGCAAGCCTGATTGACTGTCGTAATCGACTTCAGGGTAATCGATCAGAAACTTCACAATGTAATTTTCGATAACTTCTTCTCGTGGGCCTTCCAGTGAACGTGCCAATTCGCGTTGGCTTTCATCCCGTAGGTTTCTGATTAACAAACGATCAGATATTGGCTGATAGCGGACTTCAGAAAGGCTGGACAAATCAAAATCATCAAACCAGAAATTCACTTCCCTGCTCGGTATGACAACAATCTCCGGTATCTCGATGGTATTCTCAGCAATGCTGACAGCGACCTCTGCCACCAGCTTCTCCACATCGGGCTCATCGACAACACCATCCAACGTGCCTTGTGCTGGTTTGGAAATGCGGCGAACATCTTCTGCGATAGCCTTTTGAACTTCAGGCTTCTTGAGGTCTTTCAATCCGCCCTTGAGTTCTCGTTCATACTTTTCACGAACCAAAGCAATTGTTGTCCGCGCAAGTTCTTGTTCCCTCGGGGCCTCAAAAACGTATTTTGTCTGCGCACCTTCAGCCATACCCCCTGAAGGTCTGCCGGTGAGTTGTGTTTCAATCGTTGTGGGAACTTCGATCACTTCCTGGCGTTCTGCAGAAATGTCGCCACCTTCACCAATCGTGAATTCTTTGACCTTCAAAACGGAGTCGTCTTCGCGGGCCTTTTTGATCACATCGTCAAAACGGTCATGCGCGATAACCGTAAGCGTATCGACATATTCGTTTCCAGTGCGCTCTCCATAAGGAAGGCGAAGACCACGCCCAAGAGTTTGCTCGGTGAGAATGTCAGAAGCAGATGCTCGGAGCGGAACTATCGTATAAAGATTGGTAACGTCCCAACCTTCCTTCAGCTTGTTCACATGGATGACAATGTCCGTATCATTGGTGGTTTCCAGTGTGACGAGACGCTCTGCCGCTTCATCACTCTCCACACCGGATTGTTTGGAATGTACTTCCGCCACGCGGTCTTTATAGGCACCTTTAAAGAACTCATCGCTTTCTATGCGTTCCCGCAATGTCTTGGCGTGGGTGGTATCCTGTGCAACGACCAGCATGAACGGATACACGCGCCTGCGACCGGTTTGGCGGGCATAGAGCTCAAGTTCTGTATTCACCTTCTCGTGGTAATGTACGCCATCCTCAAGCATGATTTGTTCAAGCTGATCTGCTGAATAGTCTGAAGCGCGAAAATCAGCACGTGTCGCAACGGCTGGCTCTTTTACATAGCCATCTGCCATGGCATTGCCGAGGCCATAGTTGTAAATGACGTTCTTGAAGTCCTTTGGATTTGCACCAACGGTCTTCGGGGTGGCTGTTAGTTCAAGACCCAGCTTCGGTTTAAGCTCAGCAATAGCGTTAAATCCGGCCCTTGCCCTGTATCTATGCGCTTCATCCATCATCATCACCAGATCAGGCAAATCAGACAGATAATCGAAATAGCTTTCGCCAATTGTTTCTCGGAACGATCTGATTCTACCCTCTTCGCGAGCAATCTTCTGGACATTGAAGATGTTGATTACCGCTTCATTGCCGAACAGGTCAGCACCACGCACACCGCGCCCTTCTTCCCAAGTGTCCCCTGTCACAATGATTGGCGGATTTTGGGCAAATTCCGCGATGCCCCGAAACACATATTTGGGTGAAGCTTGTTTGGAAAAATCATCAATCAGTTTTTGATAGATGGTTGTATTGGGCGCGAGAACGAAGAAGTTCTTTGAGCGGTCTGTGCGATAAAGATAGGCAACGAAGGCACCCATGAGGCGGGTTTTACCCACGCCGGTCGCAAGCGCAAAGCAAAGTGATGGAAAGTCTCGTTCGAAGTCCACAACACTTGGCCAGGATTTCTGAATTTCGGCAAGCAAGGCGTCGAGATCAACTTCGCTTTCAAAATCCATGTGCGAAAGAACTTCAACAAGGATGTCGAGCGCTTCTTCCTGCGGCCGCCGGAGCGAAAGACGTTGGGCAATCTGACGTTTGATGCGTTCGGGGTTCAGGGTCTCAAGCATTGCTGTCCCCCTTACCACCAAAGAGTGGCAGACCCTCCGGCCCTTCTACCTCGGCTTCATCCTCTTCCTCTTCAGCAAAGGGAAGATTGGCAATGTTGAGGGAATAATCGTCGCGTCCCCATTCACACTTGGAGAGAATGGCGGTCGGGATTTTGACCAGAGTCAGGTTTTCAAAGCTTTCCGCATTGGCAGAATAAGCCTTGCAGCAAATGAGAAGTGAGCGATCTGGCCCCACATCTTCTGAAATTTTTCGGCAAGCTTCATGGGTTAGCGATTGTGTCGTGACATAGATGAAATCGCTTTCAGTCGACGCCCCATGTTTCCAGTATTCATCAGCTTCCTGTGAAGGCTCATAGGCAAATCCCATATGTTTGCACATGGCCTCAGCCAGCATGGGAGGATTATAGTCTTTCGAGATAACCCAATTGCCATATTTGTCTTCTTCCAGCAGGGATGGTGCTAATGTGTAATAGCGAAAGCCGCCACCACCTTTCCACCCAACTGCTTTGGAAATCCCACCCTGATCTTCCCCATCGATCACTTTTTGCAGCCGCGGAACGATATGAGTGTCAGCATGGTCACCAATTTCAACCATGATCCACTTGCGCCCCATCTTTTGGGCAACTGCGCCTGTGGTGCCTGAACCCGCGAAGGAATCCAGGACGAGGTCACCGGGGTTGGTAGTTAGGTCCAAACATCTTCTTAAAAGGCGCTCTGGTTTCTTTCCTTTTGGGAATCTAACGCCCCCTTCTTTTGCAATGCCTTCCCATGCAATATCTGCCCAAATATTTGTTAAGAGCTTTGTAGCAGCTTTATCACCATCTATTTCGGCAACATTCTTCTTGTAGAAAATTAGCTGTTGACCATCGAGAACATACACGTCGTCGAGTCCATCTTCTCTAATGAGATGCAACACTTCTCCCTTGGATTCTAATGATTTTTTCTTCAAGTTAACGATGGTCTGACCAGCCCCTGAATCACTTATAGAGGCTAGCCTACACACTCGATCTGCATTGTTTATGATGAATTGGTTGAAACGCTCTAAAACAGCCCGTGGGTGATTAGATCGACCAATCGGCTCCATATCGTAGGCGTCTATCAAGCTACCCAATCGCCAATTAGAAGGTTCGTCATCAGGGTTTAGCAACCAGCGATTGTAGGCATAGTCCGGCTCACGTTTAACACGCCCACTATTTTCCTGAAAAGCAGAGCGGTCACGAGCATACCAAAGTATATACTCCGATGCTTTGAAAACCCCAGGGTTCACTGTACTAAATGCCGAAGGAGCGCGGGCATCGATTGTAATTCTGTTGATAAAATTTTTCCGCCCAAAAACTTGATCCATTAGTACACGGCAATAATCAGTTTCATTGTCATCTAAATGAACAAAGATGGCTCCATCATTAGAAAGAAGGTTCTTTAAAATCTCAAACCGCTGTTCCATGAGTGACAACCAAATTGAGTGTTCTAAACCATCATCGTAATGTTCGAATGCGGCTCCAGTATTGAACGGCGGATCAATATAAATACATTTTACCTTGCCTGCATAATCCGCCTCTAACGCCTTAAGTGCGAGCAGGTTATCGCCCTTGATCAACATATTATCGAATTGGTCATTTTCTGACTGCCGGGCGCTAGCGTGGTAGCTCTTGTCCGAGTCTTCGATCAGGATGCGCGGCTCAAGCTTTGGGCGATCTTCTTTTCCCGGCCAGACAAGTTCGAGTTTTTGTTTTTTTCTTCCTGCCATTTTATCGTTATCCGGGGCCACTTGCTGAAATATACTATTGAAAATCAAAACAATACTTGCGGGAAACCCACGCCCAATGCAACCATTGTGTTTGTTTACGGAGTATAGAATGATTCCGGGATGATTTACGAGCCATGGAGAATCGAATTGAGGGTATGAAATGAGTGACTTGAAATTGTTTCGCATTGGCGCCGAAAACGCTAATGACGATGTATGCGAAATTCAGGGCTCGTCTCTGGCACTTGAAAAATCTCTCCAGACCCTGATTGAGCAAAATCTTGAGACCTTTCTGGGTGTACGGTTTCTGGCTTCAGAATTCTCAACAGGCCGCGAACATGGCGGGCGCATGGATACGCTCGGCATCGATGAAAACATGTGCCCGGTGATCATTGAGTACAAGCGTTCGTCCAACATGAACGTCATCAATCAGGGATTGTTCTATCTCGATTGGCTTGTTACCCATCGGGGTGACTTCGAAATGCTGGTGTTAAAACAGTTCGGCGAGGATGCAGCCAAAACCGTTGAATGGTCAGCGCCACGCCTGATTTGTATCGCGGGCGACTTTTCCAAATATGACGAACATGCCATCAAGCAAATGAACCACAACATCGAACTCATCCGCTACGTAAAGTTCGACAATGATCTCTTGTTGCTGGAGCAAGTGAATGCAGTTTCTGCGCCTGCATCCAGCACAGTTATGAGTGCCACCAATGGTACGGTAGCTAGCGACAAGCCGAAACAGAAATACAAGACGGTTTCACAATACCTGGAAAGTGCGGATGATGAACTTCGTGCGCTCTTTGACAGTTTAAAAGACCATCTGGAAGCGATCGGTGATGACGTTCAATTCAAGCCGCTCCGTTTTTACTTTGCTTTCAAACGGATCAAAAACTTTGCTTGTGTTGAGGTTAAAACCCAGGAGCGAAAACTGATTGTGCATGTCAAAATCAATCCTGACAAAATCGAATTGCAAGATGGCTTTACGCGCGATGTTCGCACTATCGGTCACTTCGGCACGGGTGATCTGGAGATAACCATCCGATCCACTGATGATCTGGAAAAAGCAAAACCACTCTTCGAAAAGAGTTATGAAAATGCCTGAGGTGAAAAGTGGTTGATGAACTGCCTCAAGACCGGCAGGTCTGGCTTCGTGCGTTCTATGGTTTTGGACCGGAAGGCTCCGGCTTTTTGGGATTTACTCACGAGGGTGATCGAGAATCAGTATTATCCAAATTACGCGATGGCGATCTGGTTCTTATCTACGGTGCCGTAGACGAGATTACGGATCGCGATGCCAAAAGCCAGATATTAGGATTTCTGGAAGTTAGTCGAGAACTATGTGATGCCAACGATAGATCAGCTCAGGAGCAGATTGATTGGAAACATCAACAGGGTTTTTCTGATCGATGGAGCTATGGACTAATTGTAAAGCGAGCGTGGCGCGTTCGCAATCGGGTTCATGTGCGTACAGTTGCTCCGGAAGCATATAACAATAAGAACCGCTTTGAACGAACGAAGCGTGCAATCATTCTTAATCCGGACGAACGTAAACTCGCTCTTAGTCATCCAGTGGTTCAGTGCAACGTTTTTGGAGAGCCACAAATTCCTGAAGCAGACCTTGAGAAGGGGCAAATGGGCGAACTGCTCAAACCTTCAAAAGGCATTCCGCCGAGTTTTGGGACACGAACCTCAAATCATAAAGATTCAGAATGCTGGCTTTATTTGATGGTGTTTAACGGGACAGCTGATGTTCTCATGGGCCCAACAGGAAAACACAAAGGCAAAGCGTTGGCCAAGGTTGGCCGATCAAACAATACGTCCAGACGACTTGGAGAAATAAACGCGGGGTTTCCAAAGCCTGCGATATTCAAATGGGAGCTATTGCGACATCAGAAGTTTCCAGATGCAGACATAGCAAGTGAGCTTGAGGAAGAATTGAAATCAGTGTTTGCGCAAAAATTCACTTCCCAAGGCGGTGAGTTTTTCACCGGTGTAGACGAAGCAATGATCCGGACGTTTGAGACATTCTGCCATGATCGACTTCCAGTAATCTTGGCCGCTCCCGGAAAAGCACAGGGCGTGTAAGCTCACATCACGATCCGGAGAAACCAAGTGAAGCGGTCAGCATAGCACTGATTTTTTCATGATCAACCTCACGGTCTTGATCCTCCTTTATGATTTTCTTCAGCTTCACTTTCCATGTAACCGGTGGCGTGGGCTCTCCATCTTTCTGCAAGTTGTTACGTTGGCGCATCTGAGATTCTCGCATGGCAGCTTCAGCGCGAACCGCCTCCTCAGAATATGAATCAATTCCCGGATTTCTGCGTTCTTCCTGTTGAAGTGGCAGTTTCAACTCCATGCCGCGACGAGATGTTCTGGTTCGCCACTGCACGATATAGAGAGGACGCATAGATCCTTCCATTTTCAGGCTGTCCAATATGTCCAGCTCAAGTTCGTAGGCACTGGATCGAATTTGTTGTGTTTGCTTCAGGAGCCATTTTTCATAGCGCTCTAGATGGTCTTCGATCGTGTCAATTTTCGCATTGATCTTTCGCTTCGTTTCAACGTCACAATAAGGCTTTCGCCGATCTCTCTGCAGACGAAATATGAATTGGTAAGCCCTGCTCGACAAATCTTGGTGACGCTCTTCCAGCTTGTCGATCTTGCTGGTTGTTTCGCTTTCAAGATGTTCGAGTGTTTTTAGATTTTCCAGGTCGCAGGTTCCAAGAAAATCCCAATACAGCGCATCCGCAATGTCATCGAGTTCGGATGGTGGCAGGTAATGGCTTTCAGCTGGCAATGAGCATCGCATGTCGAGCAATTTAGAACCCAACCAAGACGATATTTCATTGCCGTCCAAATCACTGCAAGCAACGATTGTTCTGGAATGATTGCTAACGAGCGTTTCAAGGCTGACTTCCGCAAGCATCAACCAACCTTGCTTGTGTCTCAGGCCACGAACTTCTCGAGCAGGGCCAGGATAGCTTGAAAGATAGAAATCTATGGCGACCGGCAATGCCCCAAAATCGGTCAGCGTTGCATAATTCCCTTTTGATCCCCACACATCTTGACCTTCCTACTATCCGGCAACGCTCCACCTCAGGGTGAACATTGGTTCGATTGTGGGTTGAAGGTTCAGGCTGTCTGCAAACTCATCCAGTTTATCGCTGACTTCTCTCCGGATCTTTTTTCGCTGTTCAAATTTTGAAAGCTTCATATCGTCCAGATCAGCTTCCATGTTCTTGATCTTACGGCTCAGTGAAAGTTTGTCTTCCATTGACAAGTCTGGTGAACGCCGTTCTTTTTGCAGTTCCTTTATCTGACTTTCCATGGCGTCAATTTGTGCGTCGAGTTCAATTTCCACGTCCTGTGCGTAACGGTCTAATCTAGTTTCCTCTGCCTCGATCCATTCGAAGTTTTCCTGTTTCACACGGTCGGAAAACAGA
Organism: uncultured Rhizobiaceae group bacterium; assembly: GCA_937930635.1. Classification (GTDB taxonomy): domain Bacteria; phylum Pseudomonadota; class Alphaproteobacteria; order Rhizobiales; family Rhizobiaceae; genus Pseudahrensia. Next base: position 157,792 of record CALHCF010000013.1, on the reverse strand, counting down.
CCGAACTCATCATCCATCAATTGATTGAGGTTTTGTTCGTTTGGCTGAGTATCCAAGGGAACAGCAACGCCAGGGCACATGAACATTTTGTCGGCGACATCGACATTGATAACCTCGCCGCTATCTGACTTACACGCAATTAATATCTCTTCTCTTAGGGCCTTTGGTGTAGGCATAATTGCTTTTACGACCTTCATCCAACCGGACTGACCTGACAAATCCTGAACAGCTCCTAGTTGGCCCGTGTAGGGATATTCATCAGGATGAAACTCAATATGAACAGGCTCTTCTGTATGATTTCTGTTTCGGGCCTCTTCAATCAACTTCTCGCCTAATCCATCATTTATTCTGAAAAATTGCCAATCCTTATCATCTGCAACAGGCCATTCTGTCGTGTAAGTTTTGCCTTCAAAGTCGAACCGTTCGGAAGCGTCAGAATGGAATTCAGCTTGAGGTAATTCCGCTTTTGCAATCATAAGCAATCGTTGCCGGAATTCTGGGAGAATGTTGGCGAGTGCATCGCCTCGACTATGCAATTTCGAAATTACATCAGCGTCCAAAGACTCTAAGGCCTGTTTGCGAGCAGACAACATATCCTCATCGATGCTGTCTTGAATTGAAGTTTTCAATTGATCGAATTCTCTTTCGGCCTCTTCCTCCGTGCGGCATTCCTGAACGATACGAAGGACTTCCTTTTCAAAATCCAGTCCGCTCATAAGTGATCCAAGAACTTCGTCACTGGCACCAAAGACACCATCGAATAGATGGAATTTCTCGCTTAGTAGCTCATGAATCCGCGCCTCAGTCTTGTTTTTTAGATTGAGCATATTGACGACGGTGACATCAATGAGCTGACCATATCGATGGCACCTTCCGATACGCTGCTCAACACGCTGCGGATTCCACGGAAGATCGTAGTTGATCAATAATGAGCAGAACTGAAGGTTGATACCCTCTGCGCCACTTTCGGTGGCAATGAGAATTGCCTTCTCATCACTCTTGAATGCTTCAACTATCGCAGCTTTCATGTCCGCTGATTTCGAACCGGAAATTCTGTCCGTGCCAGCGTGACGTTCTTTCCAACTAGCATAAAGCGCCTTGCTTTCCGGATCGGAGTTTGAACCATTCATCAAAACAATCTGTCCAGCATATCCGTTCTGCGCTAACAGTTCGGCGAGATATTTCTGGGTTCGAACGCTTTCTGTGAAAATGACTGCCTTTCTCTTTCCACCCTTACTTTCGATCTCTGTGAAAACCTCTGGAAGTTGGCTGAGAAGTTTTTCCCCTTTAGCGTTCTCACCAATTGAATTCGCCAGAGCAAATATTTCGCATAGCTCCTGAATTTCATCTTCTAATTTTTGCGGATCAATCAGCTCCGATGGTTCTTCTCCATCAGGACTGTCCTCTTCATCTAGGCTACTGGCAAAGTCCTCTACATCATCGGTCATGGACAATGACGCCGTCTGTTTCAATTTCAGGCGCGCAATGAGTGTATTCAAATACTGGGATACTGCGAATGTGGAAGAACCCAGGATTTTTCTGATTTGCAAAACAACTAGCTGGTTGGCGCGATCGCCATAAGCAATCGTATCTTTTCGTTTCAGGAATGCGGAAAGACGTTCGTAGAGTTCAGTTTCAGAGCTTGAAGGATCAAAACTAAAGGTTTTTGCGTGCCGCTTTCTGAAATTGATATGTCCAGCCTGCTGGACTTGACGTCTTAACGTACGGTGGCATATCGGAGTCAATCTATCTCTGAGAATATCTAGCGAAGTGCTGGAAGTACCAGCCCCTATGTACTGGGCTTTGAATGCGCTTTCGCCTCCGAAATGCTGATCATCAATGATCGAAACGATTCCGTACAATTCCATCAAGGAATTTTGTAAAGGTGTTGCGGTAAGCAGTATCTTAAAAGGATCGATCAGCGCGTCTCGCAAGTCTTTTGCTCGCTGTGAACCGTTTTTTTTGTAAACATTTCGAAGCCTGTGTGCTTCGTCAAAAATCACCAAATCCCACCCAGCTAGTTTGAGCTCATCAGCTCTTCTCGCGGCGAACTCATAAGACGCAATTACTATGCCTGTGGCAGTTTCAAATGGACGGATATGCCCATCTTTCTCCATTGCCTTATATGTTGCCGCTTCAAGTATTGTGCTGGGTAGCGAGAATTTTTCGAAAAGCTCAAGCTCCCATTGTTTTCTCAATGACGCAGGAACTATGAGTAAAATTCTGCGTTTGTGCTCGGCCCATTTCTGAGAGATCACCAATCCAGCTTCGATTGTTTTACCCAAGCCAACTTCATCAGCCAGCAACACGCCTTTTGCTAGGGGGGACTTTAACGCAAACAGTGCTGCGTTCACTTGGTGAGGGTTCATCTCCACTCTTGACGAAACCAGCGAACGGGCGAACGCATCATCATCGACTCCAGCTAAGGTGATTTTCGTTGCATGATATTTTGAATGAAAATGAGCGTAAGATGCGGGCAACTTTTTTCCTAAATGAAATTCCAAAATTCAATAGCTCAACTATACAGCGATTCCCTGCGAGAACGAAAATTCAAAATTAGATTGAACTACTTATTTCTTTGAATCATTAATCAGGTTGAATTCTTATTGTTCGAATTGCAAAGCTTCTGCTATTCTGCCGATACCCTAGGGAAATTCAACCCTGAGGGCATCATGATGCTCCTCGCATTTGAGGAGTCTTCATGATGAAATTTTTGTCAAAACGTCAGGTTATAGCGATGGTCTTGTACTCGGCACAACACATTGCACGACTGGAGGCAGCAGGCCAATTCCCCAAGAGGGTACAGCTAGGTGACTGCAGAGTGGGATGGATAGAGCAGGAAGTGCTTGACTGGATGCAAGCCAAGATTGACGAACGAGACGAAAAACTCTGATCTCTCCTTCACAGGTGAGAGCGAAGAGGGCTGGTTGAAAAATCAGTCCTCTTTTTTGTTGGGTATATCCGCTTTGAATGATGGGGATAAGCATGGGGTTTCCCTATCCCCAACTCGTTTGAATTCTATCCCCTATCCATAGCAGAACATGACTGGCTATATCAGTCAGTCTGCAATTCATTGAAGAAAATGATTATTCTGTTTAATCAAACAAAATACCCACCCTTCAATTATGTCCACCCAATCTTGAAGCAATCCATAGATTATCTGAATTCATTTCCCATTATTTCTTGAAACAAGAATGTAATTTGTGTTTTTCTATTTCTATATTTTAGAAATTTTGCCTTGGTGTGGGAGGAATTTGAATGAACCTATTGCTTACTCGGTCACAGGAAAAAGCGTCGTTCTTTTCGCTGGTACCTCTTAAAATTGGTGGAGTGGTTACGTTCAAGCTAAACGCAGAATTTGAGCTTGATGAAGAAGAGCACGCGCTGACAAAGAAATACGGCTTCACAAATGCAACGCTGATTTATACCGACTTTATGGTGGACTTGCGAAACGCCTTTACCCCCTCATGGTACCTTGGGTTGATGGTAATGATTTTGGTTGCGCTGTTTTATGAGCCTTGGGGCCAAGGGTTTGATAGCGTCATCAAAAAGGTCATTGCTGTTCCGATTTCAGGAATCGCAACGGTGTTGATCATGACGACCGTATACTTCTTTTCCCTTCGCAAGTTTGTAACGGTCGACCAGATGCTAAATGGTGGGCGGACCTTTTACTGTCACAGCGTGGTCGAGTTGGATGAGCATGAGCGAGAGCTCAAAGACCTTGCGCATAAGTTTCACATCACCTTGGAAAAAGCTAAGAATTGGGGTGGCCGTGAACTCAACCCGATCCCAGAAGGTGAAATACTCTATCTCTCTGATCAAGAATATAACCAGCGAAAATCCCTGATTGAAAAAGCGATGGAATCTGCAGGTCGAACTGTTCGAAACGTTCTCAATTCGGTTCCAAAAAACGCAGCAGAAAAATCAATAGTGGAAGAAGGGTCGGCCAATCAACGGAATGACTCAAAGTCGACGACGACAAGAACAAGTTTTCAATCGGCAAAAACCAAAAATGAAGCTCCACCATCAGAAGCGAGACCCTCGGTCACGACACCCCCTCCGGTAAACGACCCAAAACCAGGAGCAGATAGTCCCAATACACAGTCGCATCCCTTTGCACCCAAGCCGCCGTCTGAAGATGGTTGAGGTGATGGACATGAATAATCAACAAGGGCTTAGCTGATGTATGATCCAGTTTACAAAGGTTGGGGCAATCGAACCTGGTTGAAAAGCTTGGTGAAGGGTGCATTCGCGAATGCTCGACTGCAAAGTGATGCAGGACAACTGCAGCCAACCGTTCGTAGTGTTAGTGCAGAACTCAAGCACCTGGGTCTTGATAGCAAAGATGGCGTCATCGTGCTTGGTGGAATTATTGCTGAAGATATCCTGAGAAGTTTCGAGGAGAATATTGTTGATCTGGATTCCCTTTATTTTCACAAACATCTTAAAGCGCATATTGCGTCTTATCTCCTGAGCGAAGGGTTGTTTGAAATACCGGGTGAGCATCTCATTGAACCCGTCGAGACACGATCTGCGCTTTGGCAATTGGAAGCCAGAATGCAACGAACCTGCGATATACTGATCAATCTGGATTCAGTGCTTGGTGATGTCGCGCAAATGTTTCGTTGGTTTGCGTCACCAGTTATCGAGCAGTTCCCACAGGTTTTGCAAGCGGCTTATGTGAATTCGGATGACCTCTATTTTAATGTAGATGTGCCGCACATGATGCAGGATTTGCATCAAGCAGTGGAGCGAATGGTAACAATTCCCTTCGCGCCAGAATTTGATGAGTTGGGACACGCTCTGAACACAAGAGCACGACTTGAATACAATGTAGTGTTAGCATCAGGTGGCACACTCAATGATCCCAATGCATTGAGCAAAGCAAAGCTGCCGACCAAGCATCCAAATCTGGGCCCGACCGAACTGATTGACTCGTTTTTATCGGGAACTGCGTTCGAGGCGTTCTTCAATATGAAGGTTCCGGTAAAAATTTCGCAATCGACCCGTTTTGAGCACCAACACATTGTTGCGGGTTCTGGCCACGGCAAGACCCAAACCATTCAACAGTTGATCTTGCATGACCTTAAATCAGTGATCAAAGGTAAGGCATCGGTTATCGTAATCGATAGCCAGGGCGAACTGATTAGAAACATATCCGATCTAGCAATCTTCCGACCAGGCAGTCCCTTGTTTGACAAGCTCGTTGTTGTTGATCCGACCGATGTGGAATACCCGGTTGCGCTCAATCTGTTCGATGTAAAAATGGATCGGATCAATGAGTATTCCCAACTTGACCGGGAGAAGATGGTCAATGGGATTCTCGAACTCTACGATTTCGTTTTGGGCTCCTTATTGGCGGCGGAGATGACGCAGAAGCAATCAGTGATCTTCCGTTACATTACACGGCTGATGATTCAGATACCGAATGCGACAATCGCCACATTACGAGAACTGCTTGAAGAAGGCGGCGCAGACAAGTATCGCGAACACATCAATAAGCTTCAGGGGTCTGCCCGATCATTCTTTGAAACCGAATTTGATAGCAAAGAATTTGTTCAAACAAAGAAGCAGGTCTTGCGACGGCTTTGGGGAATTCTCGAAAATCAAAGCTTTGAACGAATGTTCCTGCACCCAAGGAACAAACTTGACCTATTCTCCGAAATGAACGCTGGAAAAATTATCCTTATCAACACAGCCAAGGATTTGCTCAAGGAGGACGGAACCGAAATCTTTGGTCGGTTCTTTATTGCGATGATTGCTCAAGCAGCCCAAGAACGTAGTGTTATCCATAGCAATGATCGAATGCCAACATATGTCTATATCGATGAAGCAGCAGATTACTTTGATCGTAATATCGGCATCATTCTGAGCCAGGCGCGAAAATACAAAGTGGGCATGATCTTGGCGCACCAATATCTTGGACAAATGGACAGTAAACTTCAGGAAGCAGTCTTTACGAATACATCGATACGATTTGCAGGTGGCGTCTCTTCCAAGGATGCACGAGCTCTAGCCAGCGAAATGAGAACAGATGCTGGTTTCATAGAAAGCCAGAAAAAACTGTCTTTAGCGGCATTCGTTCGGGGAACCACACAACATTCTGTCACTATCGATATCGAACCAGGTCAGATGGAACGGTTGGCAACATTGAGTGAAAAAGAAAAGCGATTGCAGCAGGAACATATGCGCAAACATTATTGCGTTCATTATACTGAAGCACAGAACACAGATGATATGGCGGATAGTGACAGTGTGGCAGACGAGGAAAGCGAACCGGAAAGTAGTGTTAGCAAAGACGGGAACCCTCCAGGCAACGGCCCATATGACAAGAAATACCCGGATGAACCGGAAAGCTGGTAAAATGATTTTGTCTGATTTGATATAATCATTGATCACCTCTTGAGAGAACCTATGCAGCTTACAAAAACTGATTTTATTCAATTTCTGAACTGCCCAAAGTCCGTCTGGCTAATGCATAAGGATCCTGAGAAATATCCAGAATCGCCGATTTCGGACTTTGATCAGAAGCTCATTCGGGAAGGGTATGAATTTGAAGGCCATGTAAAAGCGTTGTTTTCTTCCTTTGAAAACGCGTCTGATTTTGAGTTTCAGGCGACCTATAAAACGGACGACGGGCTGCTCGCTCGAGCAGATATCATTCGGAAAAATGCAGATGGAAGCATTGCGCTTTATGAGATCAAATCATCCACAGAAGTGAAAACGGACAAAAAACATCATCATCTTGAAGATGCAGCTTTTCAAACGGTGGTAGCAACACGGGCCGGTGAAACCGTAACGGAAGTCTATATCGTTCATCTCAACAAAAAGTATGTCCGCGAGGGTTCGATCAACCCGGAACACATGGTTTCAGTTAGTGACGTGACTGATCGTGTTTCAAATATTTTGCCTAAGATTGAAAAGCAAATGGACGAGGCTCTGGACCTTCTTCAGGCTGATCAAATCGACCGATCGTCATGCAGATGCTTGTTGTTAAGCAAAGGACATCATTGCAACAGCTTCGAATATTTCAATCCTGATTTACCCGATCCCTCCATTTATAATCTGCCAAGCTTGTGGGGGAAGCGGCTTGAAACCTTTGTGACTGAAGGCAGGCTGGAATTGTCCAATATTGAGCTGGATGAGGTAACCAATCAGCAGAAACCAGTTTTGGCCGCATTCCAAAACGGAGGACAGTTTATAGACCGCGCTGACATTCAAAACTTTTTCGATACCCTCGAATATCCGCTCCATTTTTTCGATTATGAAGCCTACGGGTCAGCTATTCCCATGATTGATGGACTAAGCCCACATGATCACCTGCCGTTTCAGTTTTCACTTCACATCATGCAAGCGGATGGCAGTGTTTCTCATGTGGAATATCTCGCCGAAGAAATGAAATTGCCTGAGAAGCTCGTTGATGCACTGGTACAAAATATTGGTGGATCTGGATCGATCATCGCATGGCATAAGACCTATGAAAATGAGCGTAACAAACATCTGGCCAAACTTTATCCGCAGCACGAAGAATTTCTTCTGGGACTTGTTGAACGGACAAAGGATTTGGAAGATGTGTTCAAGACTGGCTACGTAGACATTGCCTTTGGCGGATCGTCTTCCATTAAAAGGGTGCTGCCAGTGATCGTGCCGGATTTGACCTATGAGGGAATGGATATCGCAGAAGGAACAGCGGCCATGGATGCGTGGGCAAAAATGGTTGCTGAAAAAGACAGCGACGCTAAGGCAAAGTTACGCAAAGATCTCTTGGCGTATTGTGAGCGTGATACGCTAGCAATGGTGCGCATTTTTGAATATGTAAAGTCCGTTCTTTCCTCAGCGTAAAAAAATTCGCGCTTAGTGCAACTTTTTTGCTCCGAACATTTCGCGTCATAGTTCAAAACTGACAACCATAGAAGAAAATAGCAACCGTTGAGGGGTTGTTCCCGAGGGGCTAAGTCATGGACATGGCTTCGCTTGGGACACTTAAGAAAGATAGCCTTGGAAGGCGATCACGCTACAAGCGTCAGCCTACTGGCAAACAGATTGTTCTGACACATCGGGATATCGAACTATTCAAGCTACTGTATCGATATCGATACCTGCGCGCCGATCGTATTCTGAAATGGTGTTCCCCCTGCAGCAAAAATAGATTGATTGAGCGATTGGGTGATCTTTATCACGAATGCCATTTTATCAATCGAATTGAAGCACAGTGGAGCGACCTGAACGCAGGCATGAAACCATTCGCGTATGAGCTCACTAAAAATGGTATGGATGCGCTGCTGGATCATTGCTGTGATCTGACACTTCCTATGCCTGCGGTTTCGCATGCAGGATTTCGCCCACAAGAAATCCGGCAGTTTCATCATGCTTTAGAAATCTCACATGCAATTTTCGATTTGGAATTGTCTATTCGAGCATCACAAAACAAACGCATACTGTTTGAAGCAGAGATCTTGGCAAAGGCGAGCATGAAGCTCGGTAAAGAAATCACAAGGCCATCCCTTTCCGCGACACTTCCCTGTTCCCCATACATGCCAAGGCAGCAGAAAGCACACTCAACCCACGCTTTACCCGATGCCTTGTTTGCGGTGGAAACAAACGATAATGGTAAGCTTCTTTATCGGTTTTACGCGCTGGAAATGGAACTGAAGAGCCCACTGATACGCAGAACGCCTGAAAAGACCAGTACCCTGAAAAAGCTTCTCGCCTACAAACAGATTCTGAATAACGACACCGCCCGCAAAGAACTGTCTCTTCCCAATCTCTATGTGATATTTGCAACCGACACCCAGCCTAAACTGGAGGCAATTCAGATATTGTCAGCGCAGGTCTGGTCAGATGAAGAACGTAATCGTCTGCTGATCAAACCAATCGATGATGACAAGAGCTCACTGATGGAAATCAGCGAGAAATGGAGAGAGCATTTCCAACCGTGACTTCTTGTGATGAGCCAGCAGAAATTTTGCTTCGTGCTTTTTGTACGCTTGCCACTTCTTTCTGCCCTTTTTTGTCCATCGTTCAATCGGGTTGAGTTTGCGATAGGCAGTCAATGCTCGTTTGGCATTGGCCTTTGCTCTTGCGCGATCCTTTGATGCGCGGGCAATCGATGGTTTGTAACCACGCTGGATTACATCAGCGATCAAATTCGCAGCTTCATCTCGCCAAGTTCCAGGTTTGTAAGGTTGGAGCTTTTGGTATGCTTGTTTGCCCAATTTTTTTTCAAGTGCTCTTGGTAAAGTTCCTGACCAAAGAAACTGAAATGTGAGCCATGCTTTATGGGGTTCGTTGGATTTGAGAATTTGCCCTGTAACGATCATCTTCGTATTGAACCAAGACTGATCCATGATGGTTCGAAACCTATCGTAAAGCGTTGGACTTTGAGTCTCAATGACATCCAACATTGCGTGGGCTAATGCCAATCGATAGGTGCGCTTGAACCGATTGCGCCCTGAGCCTCTTTTGTCAGAAGCCAGTGTCACCTCATGGGATTTTCCTTTGCGTTTCCAGCCAGACTTCTTGCCTTCCAACAATCGAATACTGGCAAGCAGATTGGAATAAAAGCCCAGTTGGTCAATGTGTTTCCAGACGCGTGAATACTCCCCTTTCATGGCACTTATTGACACGCCCGATCGTTTGATGGGTTCACGTGCTCCATTCGCATTCATCCGCCTAATTGATGGCCAGAATGGATTGCTGCTTTTTGACCAATCGATGGGTAACTGACCTGGCTCAGGCGGTTCCGGAATCTGTGCCTCTTCAGGTTCTGCGATATCAGATTGTGTTGGCTTCGCTGGCTGCAGTTCCTTTTGAGCATTCAGGAATGGATTTGATGAAACTGCACTATCGGTGGCTGGGCCAACATACTTGCACTGCGTGCGGATCTTGCCGCCTTCGCGATAGGTGCGTTGCCGATAATGATACCGTCGGCCACCAATATTCTTTGTAACGAGATACCACTGCATGAGGAGCATTTTACTGCGCAACACGTAGTGTTAGCCATTCTCAAAATATCAGCGCATACCGGAACATGCTAACCGCAAGAAATTCCAGATTGTTGAATTTGCAAATTTAGCAGTCGAATCAAGCGATGCGTTTGTTCTTGAATTTGTAGCGCAGTGTATAGGTAAGCGTATTACCCCACCCTTCTTTTTTCACATCCAGATAGCCTCGCTTAACAAGCTCATTCACATGAACAGAAAACGCGGGTCTCGAAATGCCTCTGGCTTCCGCCATTTCTGACTGACTAGGCGCGCCTGTTCCCTGATCTGCAATCAATGCGTACGTTAAAATTGCACCATCGCTGAGTTCCTTATCTTCAAGAAGTGCAACCGGGACTGGAGTAAAGCCTCCGATAGAAAAGTCGTCAGCGTCTTGCCGATCGATCGGGGCGATTTCTCCACCTTTAACTGGATTGATAACGTGGCCACCTTTTGCCACGCGGCAGAGGATCTCATAAGTGTTGGCTCGAGCAGAGCCATTCTGAATGATGTTGATGTAACCATTGTCAGAGAGACTTTTGAGATTACGGCGCATCTGCCGGACAGTCTTGCCACGCATATCACCCAGGCTTGCCTGGGATGGAAAGCAGCTTGGCTGTTGCCATGCAAATGACAGCAAAAGCAGATGAACCACCTTGTCGCCATCGGAAATGTTTCCTGAGTATAAAATTACGCGGGGCATTTGCACATATCCACGCAGTGTAATGTCGTCGGCATCCTTCAGTTTCGAGGGATAATCCGAAATGATGCAGTTCAATTGTCTCATAAATGTCCGGTTAAGACACTTCAGCCACGTTGCACCGATGTAAAGAATTGTCCTGGAGCTTGAAACATCATCAGAAACATCCGTGTAAAGAAATGTCCTCCAGATTATACCAAGGGATGTAAATATTTGTCCTCTGCATAGTGTGGAAAACTAAGCTTAGATGGTGGGGATATCTTGCACAGGTGTCATCAAAATGTCCCAAGGTTCGGACGAACAGATGACACTCCTCCTTATTATAAGATTCATACAATAATCAGGTGATCGACAGCGGTCAGAATAGCAATCCACAGGGTGTAAAGTTTTGTCCTCTTGGAAGAGGCTTGGAAAGGGATGTTGTAAAAATTCGATAAATGGCGAAAAATTTTCATGTAAAGAAAAGTCCGCACCTAAAGATCCTTCTGAAACTGTGAGAGTTCAAAATTCAACGAACGGCTGGTGTGCGGACTTAGAAACCCAATCTGGCCAATTCAATTGTCAAATTACGACATTGGATTAAACCTCGATACGAGTAAGATGAATTTTCAACAATCCGATTAGGCAACCAAATGTCCGATAACACCTTGAACCTGCCTAGTGCATCCAACTCCCATCGGGGCCTACTGTTTGTATTTACAGCGGGTGTGCTTTGGTCGACTGTTGGGTTGGGAATCCGATTGATTGAGGACGCGACGGTTTGGCAAATCCTGCTATACCGATCTATCAGTCTCTCGGGCTTCTTGTTCTTAGTGATACTGTTGCGAACCGGTGAAAATCCCATAAGAAAAGTACGCCAGGCTGGTGTTCCTGCCATCATTGGTGGGTTGGCGCTGGTTGGAGCATATTCCGGCGGAATTTATGCGATCCAAACGACATCAGTTGCAAATGCGATGTTGTTATTTGCCTCAGCCCCTTTCATGACTGCCATCCTGAGTTGGGTCATATTGCGCGAGAGTGTGCGACCAGCCACCTGGATCGCTATAGTAGTTGCATTAGTTGGCATCGCGGTGATGGTTGCGGACAAGGCCGGTGAGAGCGCGATTGCGGGTAATCTCGCCGCGCTTGGCTCCGCATTCGGGTTCGCCATTTTCACAATCGCATTGCGGTGGGGCAAATCCAATGAGATGTTGCCTGCTGTCTTTCTATCCGGTATTTTTGCAATTCTTATAACATCAGCAATCTGCCTGTTCGTGGGTTTACCACTGGTTCTTTCATCAAATGATATGGGCATTGCTTTTTGTATGGGTGTTTTTCAGGTCGGGGCGGGGCTGGTGTTATATACGCTCGGCTCAAAAACAGTTCCGGCAACTGAGTTGACATTACTTTCTCTCGCGGAAGTACTGCTGGGACCGTTTTGGGTTTGGTTATTTCTTGGTGAAACCATCACAAGATTTACCCTGATCGGCGGATGCATTCTGCTGTTGGCGATTGTCGGCAATGCAGTTTCTGGTATCCGGCGCAAACCGGCTCCGATTGCGTTGCCTTGAATGGCGGTTGGAAGATTGCAATTTCAATCTTCTAAAGGTGCGACAACTGTGATCTAAGTAACTTCCTGCAAATCTCTATTTCAGACTGGAGTCTCAGTGATTGCCACCACCACGCCGCAATTCCAGAAAACCCTGAAGGGGATCGGCTGGATGGCCCTCACCGGTATGCTATTTGCAGGAGTGACCGGAATTGTGAGGCACTTGGGCTCTGATATGCCTGCTATAGAAGCAGCCTTCATCCGCTATCTCATTGGCCTTATCATGATCCTGCCTTTCCTCTATTCGGCTGTGGCATCGGGCAGTTACAAGACCAATCTCAAGCTTTATGCAATTCGCGGCATGGTGCATGGCATTGGCGTCATATTGTGGTTCTATGCCATGGCTCGCATACCCATGGCGGAGGTTACAGCAATCGGTTATACGGCACCTATTTTTGTCACCATTGGTGCTGCGCTGTTTCTGGGTGAGCGCTTGCATATTCACCGCATCCTGGCAGTAGTAGTGGGGCTTGTGGGGGTCATTATCATCATCCGGCCTGGCTTTCAGGAAGTTGGGCTTGGACAACTGGCGCAGCTTTCTGCGGCGCCACTTTTTGCAATTTCCTTTCTCTTGGCAAAACAGTTTACCGGGCGATCGTCACCTATGGAAATTGTTGCGATGCTCTCGCTGTTCTGTACGATTGTGCTCTTTCCGGGAGCTGTTCTACAATGGCGAAATCCAACCTTTGAAGAATTGACGTGGCTGGCACTGACTGCCTTGCTGGCAACAGTCGGACACTACACGCTTACCAAAGCATTTGCCGTTGCTCCAATAACAGTCACCCAACCTATCAGCTACCTGCAACTTGTCTGGGCCGTTTTAATCGGGATCTTTTTGTTCGGTGAGGCTGTAGACCCCTTTGTTCTGTTAGGTGGCGCCGTTATTGTTTCAGCGATCACTTACATTTCTCATCGAGAATTGCAGATCGCAAAAAAACAGATCACACCATCAGTGGCCGAAACAAAAATCTAGTTTCTCTTCAACACCGAGAACGTTAGTAGAAATCGGTTCTGATTTGTTATTAAGCGGAAAACATAACCACATCAAAAGGCAGCAAAGTTTGGCGCAATCCGCAGAATTTGCTGCTACCTCAACCTCTCAGATTGGTATAAAGACAGTCAGGTCTGCCGCGCCAGTTGCTGATTCCTTCAGTCGCCCGCACGGGTAGCTCGGGAGGAAGCATTGGGACGGATGAGATCGTCGGAAATCATTATGGCTCTTAGTGTGCCTTTGATCTGGGGCATGGGGTTTGTATTTGCTAAGGCTGCTATTGCTCACTTTCCGCCGATATTGCTGATGGCATTGCGTTTTTCACTCACTGCAATCGTGCTTGTTTGGTTTACGCAGATACCGCGCGGAAATTTGAGGCAATTGTTCGTCATCGCCATCGTCGCAGCAGCTATCCAATACAGCTTGACGTTTACTGGCTTAAAAGGACTGGATGCAGGAATTGCTGCATTGATTGTTCAGCTTGAAGTTCCCTTTCTCGTTCTGTTGGGTGCGGTGTTTCTCGGAGAACAACCGGGTTTGCGCAAATGGCTCGGTATTGCGATCGCATTTGCAGGGATGGGATTGATGGCATTTCAGGGGGATTTCGGTGCAAGCCTCGTTTCGGTTCTGCTGGTAATAGGTGGAGCCTTTTTCTGGGCACTTGGCCAGGTGATGATCCGGAACTTAAGCGACATTCACGGATTGCAGGTTACCACTTGGGTAGCTGTTTTTGCTGCACCTCAGCTATTTGTAATGTCCTTAGTCTTTGAGAGCGGTCAGATTGACGCAGTCCGAAACGCGGACTCTGTTGTCTGGGGCGCGGTCATCTACCTTGGCGTCGTCATGACTGCCTTTGGTTACTTCTTGTGGAACACACTCATCAGAAGGCACGAGGTCGGCACGGTTGCACCCTTCCTCCTGTTGTTGCCGGTGTTCTCAATTATTGGCGGGATGCTGTTTCTTGGAGAACAACCAGGGATTGAGAAACTGGCTGGTGGATTGGTGATCCTGCTGGGTGTTGCCATCATAACGATCAGACTGCGAAATCGAGATAAGCAAGCCACATCCCTTAAATGATCCAAAGATCCGCGGGATTACCTAAGAGCTCGATTGTAATCCGCCAATTCCAGTTGCTTGTCTTTACGCTCGCGCCAAGCAACATAACAGCCCGAGGCGGCTATCAGTGCCATTCCGACGAAAGAGGCAAAGTCGGGAACATCATTCCACATGACAACGCTCCAGAAAGTGGCAAACACAAGATAGCTGTAGTCAAATGGCGCAAGCCAGCTCGACTCCGCGCTCTGGTACGCTTTGGCAAGTCCGATGTTGGCAGTAAGGTTCAATACGGAACAGGCAAGGATCAAGCCGGTGATATACCAGGTTAGGGTATTCCATCCTTCGAAAAGATAGGGCAATTCATGAGCCAATTCGTCATTCTCAACTACCTCCATGACAGCAATCCCCAACGCCCCAACCAGGATGAATGCCACGGATACGCCTAGTGCAAGCGTGGCAGGACTTTCCTCCCGGCAGGATTTCCGTGTTGTTAAAACAGTAGCTGCATAAAAAAGGCCCGCTAGAACGGGTACTAGAAAGTACCATTGAAATGTGTCCGACCAAGGTTTGAGGATTAACAGTGTCCCACTGAAACCAGCGACTACCGCAACAATGCGCCGAGGCCCGACTGTCTCTCCAAGTATCAATATTGAAAGGACGGTCACAAACAGGGGAAACACGTAGAGCCCAGCGGCAACCTGAGACAGACTCAAAAATGGGATAGCACCGAAGAAGCAAATCATGGCGCCAATTAGAAACGTACTACGCAGAACAACGGCCCAAAGACGCTTGGGCCGCGGGCTTTTATCCTGCCAGATAAATCGTGCCAACAATCCTAACATTGCCAGATTAAATCCCGCACGCATCATCTGGAACTGCCAAAGCGAGATATCCGTACTGGCCAACTTCACAAGTGAGTCTTGCAAAGCCAGTAAAAACAGCGAAACAACCATTATTGATGCAGCGAGTGTTGGGTGATCTTCCTGCATTACACGCCTCCGAAAGAACAGAACCTGTCCAGATAGAAGCAAGAAGCCCAGAGCTTCAAGCTTTATAATCCATTCCTATTTGGCATAGATGACTTGAACCGAACAGCGGTCATCCGATTGTCTCTAAAGACTGCACTTTTCGTGCCAGCAATGGATGGATTAGCTTCGAGTTTCATCTTCACCATCAATCTCAGCACCAAGTGACATCGGCGCAACAGGATTGCCGGGAGCAATGACCGCCTCTGCCACAGGTCTCGGCTCCACGGTCTGGTGCGGACTCCGTAACTCCCGGTACCCCAGATAAAGCCCACTGCCAACAATCAACACCATACCGATCAACGTGGCATTTGATGGAATTTCGCCCCATAACATATATGCCATCAGCGTAGCCATGGGTAGGTAACTGTAGTCGAACGGCGCGATCAAGCTGGCGCTGGCGATCTGATAAGCACGAGAAAGAAGCATATAGCCCACCATACCAATGGCGCCGAGGGCACCTAGTTTGATTACCTCGGAAGTTGTCGGAATCGGCAATTCCCACCGCAGATGGTGGAAATCCGGGCCGAAAGGATAAAGCTCGTTGATCAGCCATCCAGAGGGAACCACCATGACACTTGCGAAGAAAATTGTGTAAAGCCCCAAGGTCAACGTGGTCTCACGGTCGCCAATCTGGCGCGCTATGATCTGTGACATCGCATAGGTCAAGGCGCAGAAGAGTGGGAGTAGCGCAATCCATTGAAAAGCGTCGCTGGTTGGATTCATGGCAATTACGACACCGATGAAACCGACGACAAGGCAGCCGATCCGGTATAGCCCGATCCTCTCTCCAAGGAAGACCGCAGCCATCAATGCAATGATCAGGGGAGCGGAGAAGAAGATTGTTGAAATCTCAGCCAACCCCATAAACGGAAAGGCTGTGTAGAAACAGGTAAAGCCCGAAGCAAATAATGCGGCGCGAAGGAGATGTAGAGGCCATAAAGGTGAAAAAAGGCGATGGGGTCCACCAAGATAGAGAATGATAGGCCCGAGAATCATCAGTGCCATAACACCCCGCACACCAATGAGCATCCAGATCGGATAGACTTCCAACAGCGACTTCATCATGCCGTCCTGGGCCACGAATAACATCATGCCCAGCATGATGCAGCTCACCCCCTCCACTGCACGGGGTCGTAAGTCGGGATTATCCAGTACGACTTTGGACATTCTAGTTTTCCGAAAGTGGCCCACGGCATGACTATTCATTGCCGGAACACTATCTACACTGGATCATGAATTCGTTTCTATGTCACTTTCCAATTGCGACCGAAACGTCGCTAGAGAGCGCGAACGGGGAAATAGAATGGATCCTCAGATATCATGCAAACATGTCGAATGTCTGCTTCGGGTTTCCCACATTGATGCTGCCATTACCCCCATAACTTTTCTGCAAGCTCCAACTCCTCTTTGCCGACAACCTGGTAGTAAATTGCTGTAGTTTTTATACTCGAGTGTCCCATCCATTTTTGGCAAAGCGTGATCGGGATAGCATTGTATGCGCACCACATTGCGAAGGAATGTCTGAGACCTTTGGGCGTTGCATGAATGCCAGTTATGTCAGCAGTTTTCATGGTTTCAGAAACCCGCCGCCAGCCGGTGGTTCGATCATGTTGAAAAACGGAGTGTTCGCTCTGCTTCCTATGTTGCGATTTCAGAATTTTGATTAGTTCTGGCGGTACAGGAATTTCGCGAACGTGATGCTTTTCTCGTTTCTTGAGGCTACGGATAGCGATGATTCCTTCATCCCATTGAATGTCAGACCAGCTGATGTTGAGAGCTTCCGATATACGGCAGCCTGTGTAAAACAGGATAAGACATAGAAGTCGCGTTTGCTCTGATTGTCGAAGTGCAGACTTTTTGTACATCTCCCGTTCAGATCGATTGAGGTACAGTCTTTCATCGCGGGTTGAATACAACCGCATTTCAGAATTGTGTTTAGGCATGGAAGAAAACGCAGCCTTTCTCCCATCCACCATGCAACTGAATTGGCAATTGTGTTGCAGGGGTTGAAAGAGTGAGGAAAATCAATGCTTTTCCTCGGCTGATAATCAGAATTTTAGCACACGAATTTGCCTTCGCAAGCTAATATTCCCTTTAGGATCAAGGGTTGCAACACAATTGCCAATAGTGTTGCAACGGATCTTGCTTGAATGATGCCTGTATATTGCATCATCAACAAGGCCGGAACCCGAAAGGTTCTATGTGCGATGAGCAAATCTTCATTCAAACCGCTTGGTGCGGTTCTTTCAATTCCGCTACTCCTTCTGGGATTGTCAGTATCCGCTGACGAAATCAAAACGAAGGATGATCTGGAAGTCTACCTACAACAACAACTACCCGCCAATCATCTGGTTGCCGCTGAGTATGAAATAGGTCAGCAAATCGGCACTACAATTCGCCGTGGAAGTTGCAAAACAAAGGATACCGTCAAAACGCTGCCGACGCCTTTTTACATTTTGCTCAAGGAGAAACTGGCGAAAGTGAAAATCGTGAAGGATGATCCGTGGGCATCCGCGTTTGATTATTCATGTGTCTACGAAATCACGAGCTTTGCGGAAGCGCTGCATCATCGATGGAAGCAAATGGATATCGAAGTTCGATCAATGGAAGACTTCGTGGACAAGGTTACGATACCGCTCACCCGCCAGGACTTCCTTGGGATCGAAGAAGTCAACATAGGTGGATATGACAGTGGTTCTGGACTGACATGCGATATCGTCTTCACGCCCTGGTTCAAGAATTATAAGCCAACAATGTTCTCCGCATTCTATCAGGACGATCTGAAAGCGAACCCACAATACAAGAATATCTTCTCGCCGGAATACAAGACGCGGTTCTGGTGCCTGAACAAGAAATACGATGGAAGCTACACGTGGGAACGATCATCACGGTTATGATGATTTTCCACTAAGCTGCGCGCTCCAATTTCCTTTGGTTTGAACCCCGCCCATTCGCAACATGGTGTGGGGTTTCTTGTTTAATGAATTGAATAATTATCGAATTGAGTATTACATAATTCTTATCGAACTACGTGGGGTTGAACGATGAATAGTTTAAGAAATTTTCTATCAATATATTTCGTAATTTTATCAACGCTAATTCCAACTACTGCGAATGCATATGATGAAAATGAACCGGGGCCGGAAGAATTTGGAGAGCCGTTTATATGTCGTGTGCAATCAGGCGGGGTTTTTCAGAACTTCACAGTGCTAGATCAGGAGCCGTGCACAAGACTCGAATTGGTATGCAGAGAAGTAAACGGAGAGCAATCATGCCCTGTTGCGTTTCAGTGGCCGTCAGGCTCCAAAACGATTGTTGAATACTCAGACAAGTATCATACTCAGCCTATCCGTATTAATGGTCATCGTGCATTTTCACCGAATGCAATTGCGGATCATTCCTGTGTTCTGAATACCAAAAGCGACAATCTCTTCTGCATCTTTCATCCCGATGATCCGCAAGTTGCAGAGGCCAAGACAGGCACGACAGTAAATAATGCTGGAAAGGCCGTGGCTGCTGGGAAATTCTCCGGAATTGAAGCGCTCGTGGAAAAGCGATGGCATGAGTTCTACAAGGACAACATCGTGGTTCAGTCGATTGAAATAATTAAAAAGGAAGAAACCAGCGTGTTTGGGATCAAGGTTTTGGAGGCAACCTTCAAAAGCGTCGTGCACATCAAAGAACCATTTCGTGGCGTTTGTGTAAGTGCAAAGGGATGCATCAGAATCATGGGCATCAACAATGATGGAATGCGAACAGTTCCAGCAGGTCGGTACGAAGATATCTCACGGCTTAGTTTTGAGAAAGGTGAAAACTTCTGGGTTCTCAATCGGGATTAATCGATCTCATCGGGTGTGGACATCTCCCCCATCGATGGATTTGCTGCTGATATAATCAGAAGATGAACGACACAAACAATACAATCGTCGCGGCCAGTGGCGACGGTTCGCGGCAACCCGCGACCATACACGACACGCCCCGACAGGACGGGATGTCAGAACCCAGCAGAGATATAGATATTGTTGAAGTTGCTAGGCAAGAACCACAATCATCTTTGTCCCAAAACAGGTCTAACGACTTGACGCGACATACCGTGACAAATCGCGAACCGTCGGGTCATACCGCGTCAGGTCAGGACGATACGCGCGTTGTCGAGACAGGTCGCGACAGTACACGACATGACGGTAGTGTTGGTGAAGCGGAAGCGGTCACAGCTACCATTAATCAAACCGCTTCTGGCGAAACCAATCAACCGGATACGTTGGAAAGCGATGATGCAGAGGAGCAACGACCCTTTGCAGATTGGGTGGATATCGAAACGACCTGCGATATCCTACGGGAGGAAGGGGTAACGCGGACGATCCGAACCATTCAGAGAATGTGTAAACGCGGTGATCTCGAAGCGCGATTGGTGCCCACCGAAAACGGAACGCGATATCTGGTTGAACGGGGATCCATTCATGAATTCGTCGAGCGGCACAATCAGATGATGCCAAGTGGACCAGGTCGTGGGGAGATGGAGAGCAATATCTCTGTTGGACAATCTGTTCAATCGACAAGCACTCAGTCTCAACCCAATGACAATCATGATCGATCACACATGCAAGAGATCATCGGAATCAAGGATGATCAGATAACCTTTCTCAAATCCCAGCTCGACATTGCAAACAAGCAAATCGAAATGAAAGATGAGCAGATCAATACAATGCTGGAACGAGACCATGAAACCAATGTGTTGATACAGAATCTGCAGAGACTGATGGCGCTGCCAGAAGCAGGCAAACGATCAATCAACAGCGATTCATTGGATATGTCAGAGCGGAATTTAGATTAAACTGTTGGATTTCAGAAACACCGAATGCGGTGTTTTTTGATTGATCCCAATAGATCGAACTTTGCAAAAAACCGTCATGAGACGATGACGGGTTTTGCAAGAGACCGGTTGGAAATGGGTGCGCCAGATATGGGACATTCTGGCGACAATTGTGCCCATAATCGAACCGGGAACCGTCGCAGTTGGAAACGCGACCCAAATCTCCCCGTTGCCCATCAAAAATGGACTGGCCCGACAAAGCGCGCCACCTCGAAGAGATTTGGGTCGCCTTTCTAATCTGCCCACTGACCTTCTTTGATTGTTGGGTCTTCATGCGCTTGTCGGGGCAGACGGCGACGGTTCCCGAACGGGATTATGGGCAACGGGGAAAACAGACTGGCCGCGCCAAGGTCTACGCGCATGCTGTGGACGATTCTGAATAACAGAATCGGCATGCGCGTAGACCTTGGCATAGCGGCCAGACCTTTGAACGGCGGCGATTTCCTGAGTTGGAATATGAAAACCCCTCCTTCGAAAAGGAGGGGAAATGGCGTTTCTTAGTGATGGATCAGGCTTGTGGGCGTGACTGATCAGTCACACCCTTGGATCGGATCACATAAGAATGGCCGAAGGAACCAAACGGGTTCTGGGTTGAGTGTTGTTCTTCGTTTTGTTGGGTTTTGTCTGGCGTTCTGTTTTCCGTTGGAGATTGCAATTGATCTCTGAGATCGAGCAGAACCCTTTCGTCAACAGAATCCGGTTTGATGCCGTCTTCAAGATCAATCACCTTCACAAAGAAGTCTCTTGAAAGAACTTCCATCAGATGGTCTGACGCTTTCCTTCCTTGTTTATCGCCATCCAGCATCAAAACCAGATTGGAGAAGCGATGACGCTTCAAAAGATCAATCTGCGCACCCGACATCGTGTGACCCATCAGGGCGACAACCGGAATGGTGAGAGAAGAAAGGCGGAGCGAGGACCAGAACCCTTCGACAATGACCAGTGTGCCATTGTCTGGGGTTGCTGAACGGGTGCGGTTTTCGAGAACGCGGTGGAGGTTATAAAGCTCCAGCTGCTTCCTGAAATCCTTCGGCAGCTTGTAACGATCCTGATCGCGGCCCTTATCATCAACAAACAACCCGCGATCATTAACGTCATCACTGGCCCAGCGGCCAGAATAAGCGACGAGACCACCCTCCGCATTATGGACCGGAAAACAAACCCGACCCGCCATCAACGCATTGCTTCTCGTCTCATAGCCAATGCCAAGTTCCTTGGCATCATCTGACGAAAGACCGATTGCAGACAATCGATCAACCAACCACGGATGGGTCGGATCAAGCTTTAACGGAAAGGCTGGAGCGCCCAGAACACGGTTTGGCTCGAGATCAAGAGTCTTGTCGCTCTTCGTTTTCTTTGCAGTGGTTTTTCCCGTTTCTGGTTTGAGCTTCTTCTTTGACTTTGGGTTTTTGACCTTGGTTTTCACCGGTTTGGTTTGTGGCGTCGCTTCTTGTGTTTCTTGTTTCTCTGTATCAGCCGGTTGGGACTGGCGAGACTTGCGTTCGGGTGTCGGGTTATGGCCCATGATGGCAACCGCTTTCTCCAGAATCTTGCGGAAGTCCTTTTTCGGATCATAGCCCTCCATCCCGCCTATGAAATCCAACACATTGCCCTGTTCACCACAGGCAAAGCAGTTGAAGATTTTTTTTGGTTCGTTGATTGAACAAGACGGACGATCATCATCATGAAACGGACAATGAATGCGGTAACTGTCGCCAGAACCGGTTTCTATTCCATAATGATCAAGAACATCCTTCATGCTGAGCGCAGTAAAGACCGAATCCCTGCTGATCCATTCTTTCCTGGATCGGTTAGTTTGTTTGTTTGAATCAGGCATTGCTGCCTCCTTTCGTAAAATGAGGCACAGCCAGTTCAAACGAAGCGATCCGCTCCGAATGAAACATCCAGAGCATTGCCATTTGATTGTTTTGAAAGATCAGAAAGCGAAAACTTTCGTCAGCTCATAAACGAACCGAACTTCCGCTATCATCCTGTAAATTATACCGAATTTTGACTTTTCGTCAAAAATTCGCTACCCTATAAGTTGGCCCGGCGACCAGCCGGGTCTGAGCCGGAAGGCCCGCAAACAACCTAGAGAGAAGTGATTGGGATACGCAAGATTGGCAGATCGCCAAACTCAAGCGCATTTTCAAATCTCAATAAAACAATCTCTGGTATAATGGGCATATTCCAAAACAGCGCATCCTCTACCTGAGCCATAACCGCAGGATAATTCCAATCTGACACGCGTTCCACAGCACCGTCAGACATGGAAAACGTCTCTTGCAATCAAAACAGCCCAAGGGCGGAGCATAACCAAACCCCGCTTCAGGATGGGATGTGTCAGTTTTCGCGTATGCCTGAACGAAACCGAGACAATGCCAATCAACAATTCCCCGAGGCCATCACACTCGGTTCTATTCCGCTTGCCAAAGGACTGGATCAGGAATTCCATATCTACTCTGAAGACCTGAACGAGCATTTCTACATCATCGGAAGATCAGGAACGGGTAAAACCAACCTTCTGACAGAACTTGCAATCGCAGACATGGAACTCGGCAACGGTCTTTGTTTCATAGACCCGATCGGAACAGCAGCAGAATCTCTGCTCTCACATATTCCTACACAGTGCGTCCCGACCGGTCGCGACACGTCACGAAACAGTGACACATCTAAAAGTCGCGGCGAAACGCGATCGAACAGGTCAAAGCGCGAAGCTTCCTTTCAGAATGAAACGGGTGAAGGAGAAAGGGAGGGGAGTAGAGAAAGCCGGGACAAGGATGTGATCTATATCGATTGCGCAGATACCGAATTCCCGATCGGGATCAATCCGCTTTACAACATCGCACCGGAAGACCGACCGCGAGCGGTATCAGATATCCTGCAAATGTTTGCAAGCATCTGGCATGACACAGGATGGGGCCCGCGAATGGAATCGATCTTCCGAGCAGCACTCCACACCCTCATCGAAAACCCCCATTGCATGAGGCCCAGTCTATTGTCCGTATTCCGATTGCTGCTCGACGAAGATTTCCGCAAACGCGCAAAAACCGACATCGCCAATCGGCAACTTTTAGACTGGTGGGACTTCCGGTTTGATCGCCATGACCTTCATGAACGAACGAGACGGGAATGGGTGGAGCCGGTTCTCAACAAAATTGATGCGCTGTCCCTCGATCCTCTCATTCGCAATATCATTGGCCAACCCCGATGCAGTCTCGATTTCGAAGAGATCATCCGCCGCAAACAAATCCTCGTCGTCAATCTCAATCAAAACAAAATCGGCCTCGATAATGCAGCCTTTATCGGAATGTTGATCATCTCGAGAATTCGTCAGGCTGCAGCGAAAGTGGGGAACCCAACTCAACCGTTCACCCTGTCAATTGATGAAGCGCATTCTTTTCCAACAATGGAACTCACGAAGATCATCACGCAAGGACGTCATTCAGGATTGTTTGCGCGGATTGCGCATCAGCACCTTGATCAATTTGATCCCAAAATTTCCAGTGTCCTTCGAAACGGATGTGGATCGCTCGCAGTCTTTGCAGTGGGGAACAAGGATGCGGAAGCAATTGTCGATGATCTTGAAGCGCAACATCGCGAGCGAAGCCTTGATGTCATTCGCAACCTTGGCAATGGGGAAGCGCTGTTGCGATTGACCAAAGACGGAAAACCCCAGGCACCGGCATCATCGCCAATTGCAATTCGAAGACGGGATCACGGACGCGCAAAATCTCAATCCGCACGGAACTTCACACGGGAACGGTTTGGAACGGAGCGGCTAAGAGCAGAGTACCAGATTCTCGCAAGCAATGGTGGTCTGAAGCCAGAAGAGAAAATCATCTGGCAATCGAAATTTTCAGAGGTCAGCAAAGCTCGAACGAAGGTCAACCACCAGAACCGCACAGCACGAGTGAAACGCAAAGCCGAAGAGGCAAGTGACCCAGATGACCTCAAAGCACTGGGTGACCTGATATTCAGCGCACGCGCATAATTTTTAATTTCATGAAACGCCAGAAACGCGATCCCGCATCGATCAATCCACGATTTGCAAAACCCGAACCCACCAGACGAGTAAACTTCACCCAGCGAACGCTGGATCGTCTTTTCTACGGATGGCGGTTTGGTCTCCTCGATGAAACGCATCTCGAAAAGCTCCTTTTCGGATATCCGCGCAAAACGCACCGCGAACTCGAACTCACAAGAGCAGGGCTGATCTATCATCCTGACGTGCAAATTCCGCTCAGAGCGGTTTGTACTGGCATTCACTGGATTACAGCACTCACGACCAAAGGCGCGGATGTGCTCGCATCAAAAGGCTATCGGATTGATCCGACTGTGCACCGCGAACGATACCGGCGACACAGAAGCTTCAACGCGATCCTCCATGACCTCAACCGGTCGGATTTTCTGGTGGAACTGGAAACAGCGATACGCGCGGTGGGGAAGAGTTCAGGGCTTACGATGCGCCATCAGGATGAACTCTTAGGCAAACCCTATACGGAGACGATTTCGTTTCCCTCACTTGCGGTCTGGAAACGAGAACACCGACCGATCACAATCGAGCCGGACGGGTATTTCTCGATTGTCCTGCCAAATTTGCCAACAGACCGGGCAGAGAAATTCTTCGCACTTGAAATTGATCAGGATACGGAAAGCAATATCAGATGGGCTAATTTCTGGGATCAGAAATCCATTCTCAAAACCATGATCGCTTACGGTGAAGCGCATAAGCGAGGGATCATCGAAGAAAAGCTTGGGCTGTCAAACTTAAGAACGATTTTCGTCACTACAACCGAACGGCACATCGCAAACATACTGAAAGACGCAGGTCAGCATTATATCGCGCAAGGCTATCCGGCGAATGCATGTCTCTTCGTGTCCCGCGAGAAACTCGAGACCTTCGATCCGCTATCCGTGGAATATAAAAATGCTGCAGGACAACCCATTGTGATCAGCGAATGGGTGTAACCCATTTCCAATCAGTCAGTGCGGTTTGAGGCGAATCTGATAGAATATTGGAATGAATAATTACGCATTTATTGACAGCCAGAACCTCAAAAAATCCGTTCACGCGATTGACCGAAAAATTGATTACAAGCGGTTTCGACTGTGGCTCAACCGGAAGTATGGCGTCACCAGAGCAATCATGTATTTTGGGTATTTGAGAAGCCAGCAAAAGCACTACGACCACTTGGAGAAGTGTGGTTTTGATCTGGTGTTCAGAGACGTTGAATACCACCAGGGGAAAACCAAGGCCAATGTCGATATTTGCCTAACAATTTCCGCGATGGATCAATGGAATGACTTTGACAGGGCTTGGCTGGTTACCAGTGACGGGGACTTTTTTGATCTTGCAGAGCGCCTCAAACGTGATGACAAATTCGGCGGTATCATCAGTCCGCAAGACCGAAATTATTGCTCTGCACTTTTGAGACGTTGCAGTGGGGGCCGAATTGCCTATGTGCCAGAATTGATTGGTAAGTTTGAAGACAGGTCATAAAAAAACGCCCCGCGACAACAAAAGTGTCTTTGGGACGTTTCTCGAATTGTGTTGAGGGCGTGCCTAAGTGACAAAAGCACTGTCGGGACGTGATCCTCAATTACCCTATATATAGCAAAAAAAATCGGAAATTGCAAGTTTAGCGCCCCTAAGGACGACAACCCCAGCCGAGGCTGGGGCACACAAGCCGTCTTGTTTATGACCACCGATCGGTGGAAACCTCTTTTTGGAGGTGCGTCAGGCTCACGGCTCAAAAAGCCGCCTTGTTTGGTTGCCCGTTAAAGTTGGAGGTGGCCCCGCAGCGTCGAAACAACTTTTGGCACCAATCCTCCGGTAAGCACTCAATAACACAGATTGAAGCGAAAGTCAGCATTCTTGTCTGCACAGTATCTTTGATCGCATCGCATCAAACATGTCTTTTGAAACAGGCACGGCCTCACCACTCGCAAGACCCTCTTCGATTAAAGTTCGCAAAATGGTGATTTCATTCTCGCCAGTGGGTATAGCGTTGAGTTTTGAATTCATATTGATCCCAAATCATTTCGCTTTAGGGAAAGGTTGATCATCATTTGCGCGCAACCAGCGGTGAATTGCTTCAGACCTGATACCAGATCTTTCCCTAGCAATCAGCGCCATGCCCGTCTCAAGGATTAAGCAGGTAGCTGCAAGTTCAGCATTTGGTAGGCCATCAGGTTGTGAATCATTCTTCATGATAAACCCAGTGTAATCGATCCTTCAGTTTTACCCAAATCAAAAGCCCCGCAAGCAAGTCCTGCGAGGCTGGTTTTTAAAAGAGCTGCATTTGCGATTTGTCCGGATCAGGGATCGAATAAATCTCCCGAGCCATTGCGATGGTTTCACGCCCCTGAAACAGGGGAGGCTTGGTAACGTGATTGACCACATCCCAACCACCCCAGATTTTTAGTCCCGCTCCTTTAAAAGAGACAGACAAGCGATCAGGGCCGCCAGAACCGCCAAAGATGCCAAGACTGGAAACCAATGCGTCTTCGAGTTCTTTGTCCGTCATACCGTCCGCAAATCGACTTCCATGAAAATGAACCAAACCCTTCGTGGCAATCCGGAAAACTACTTCACGGTCTTTTTGGGAAAGTACCGTCTTCGCTGCCTCAATATTCATGAGCAAGCATCACGGTCAAAACCCGAACGGTGCTTTCCAGATCTGTCGGGTCTTCCGATCCATGCAGCATGTCAGGAGCGTAATAATCGATCTTCCAGAACACTCGTTGCCCCAGAAAATCAAATGCCCCGAAATCATGCTCGCCATAGGGATCATTGGTTTCATCAAACGCTTCAAACGTGCGAACCACTTCAAACAGGGAAGCAAGATGCTTGCCCGGTTCAGCCGGATCATCGGTTAATTCCTGAATGCCTTGGGTCATAACGACACGACCGGGAACTCTTGATGGGGAAGGCAAACCCCTCCGAAACTGGTCGTTCAGTTTGCGGATTCTGGCCGCGTGTTTCTCTCTGTCTTCCATTGAAATCTCTCCTTGAAATTCATCGTTTCAGCGGCACACACGAGTGCAATCATGCGCGCCGCGAGAACGACGAACGGGAGAAAAGTCGGTGGGGGAGAGAGCAGAATTTCCAACAAGCAAAAAGGAATGCGCCATCAGTGACGCTGACGCATTCCGTTGGGCTTGAAAGATCAAGTCACGAATTCGGGTTCCAGATGAGTGCAAACTCATTTTCGTTTTCAGAACCTGCAGCGCGGCCAAGATTGGCATAGATCGTTCGATCGCCAAATTCAGGGGCAGCCAATGAAACGGATACATAGTCGTTTCCGCTGGCTTGACCTTTCTTGTTCCACGCAGCACCAACTTCAACATCACCGGCGAGAACCAGATAGTCAGGCTGATGATCCTTGGTTTTTTCGTTTGCAACGAATTCAATGTTTTTGCGGATCGACAAAGTTGCCAGATATCCACGAAATGAGCCGTCAGGCTGTTTGGTCACGCGTCCAATGGAAGGCATGAGCATTTCTCCTTGAAAAGTTTTCAACAATGTTTGGAAAAGATCAGACGGGAACACCCGACCGATTACCAAATTATATCAAATACTTGGCAGTCGCGCAAATTTATTGAATGGTTTCAGCGGCTTGGGAAGTGTGTCGCAGAATATCTGGATCGCGACAATCGCAATCTTGTTAGACATACAAAATTTGATCAATGTCCGTTCTGAGCCTATACTGTTGAAAAAGGC
This sequence comes from uncultured Rhizobiaceae group bacterium, assembly GCA_937930635.1. Lineage (GTDB taxonomy): Bacteria > Pseudomonadota > Alphaproteobacteria > Rhizobiales > Rhizobiaceae > Pseudahrensia. Next base: position 129,850 of record CALHCF010000013.1, on the reverse strand, counting down.
TTTGATTTAGCGGCTGTTTTCTTTAGGTCGAGTTGGCTCTTTGCCTTTGTTCAGGCATTTTTGCTGATTGGTTTGTTGGTTGGGATCAATTTGGCCAGTTTTCGGAGGTTCTGGGCGGTTGCCGCTAAATGGAACTCGTCTTTAGCTCCGCATGGTCCTCTTAATCGGAGCCGGTCGAGTTTGAGGATGCGCTTTAGGTGGGCGAAGAGCATTTCTACCTTTTTGCGGAGCTTGCATGAGATTGCGTAGTCAATTGTTTGGGTGATGTTGCGCGCCACATCCCTTGAGGGTTCATAGATTGAGCGCAGGATTTTCCGCTGTGGCTCTTTTGGCGTGCATACGGTCTTCAGCCCGCAAGTATCGCAATCTGTTTTTCGTGCACGATAGCGCATAGTTCCATCTTTGTTGGCACCGGAACGCGGAACCTTGTAGCGGCACCGGAATTGGCGGAGTTTCTTGCATCCTAGGCATGTATAAGCATCATCGGCTGGATCATAGGTAAAGTCAGAACGCTCGAAGGTTCCATCCTTTCGGCCAGAATTGTCGATGACGGGAATATGAGGTGCGATACCTCGTTGCTCGACAAGCCAATCCAGCATAAGAGCAGAGCCATAAACCGTATCCGCAATCAAACGTTCGGGATGAAGATTGAAAGAGTTTGTAATGCGATCAATCATCGTGCCGGCAGCACCCACTTCGGCCTGACGCACAGACCGCGAAGCTTCCACATCAAGGATGACAGCATTGTCCGTATCAATCATGTAGTTGGCAGAGTACGCAAAATAGGCTGGCCCTTTGTGGGCTGCCGTCCATTGTGATGCGGGGTCTGAGTGGGAAGTGAACTTTGGCTGCACTGGAGTTGCTGCGCCAAACGCTTCTTCATCTAGTGTCTCCAAATACTCTCGAACTGTACGCCGAGCTTCGTCTGGATTGATAGTTTCCGGCTCCACTCCCCCTTCGAGGTTGAGTTCTGGCGGTTGGTATCTGCTTCAGTCAGGCTGGCATCCACAGCAAACCGTTGTCCAATGACAAGGCCTTCAGTAATGCAGCGAGTAACCACCGTCACAAACACATAACGAAGAAGATCACTGTCACGAAAGCGTCTATGCCGGTTCTTTGAAAAAGTAGAATGATCGGGAACTGCATCACTCAAATCCAAACGGCAGAACCATCGATAAGCCAGATTGAGATGGACTTCCTCGCACAACCGCCGCTCCGATCGGATACCCATGATATAGCCGATCAATAACATGCGGATCATCAATTCTGGATCAATCGACGGACGGCCTATATCGCTATAAAATGGCGCCAGATATTTACGGATATCATCAAGACCAACAAACCGATCTATCGACCGCAACAAATGATCAGAAGGGACGTGATCTTCAAGGCAAAACTCATAAAACAGGGCTGCCTGACATTCCTTCTTTGACCCCATCATAATCATCAATCTCCCAAATCATTCAGGAAACTGAATCAACTCAAAACGCCATCAATAAGGCAGCCTTTTTCAACAGAATAAGACCAAAGCAGACAACAATTTCATGCCGTATATCAGCTTGTGTAACCGGTAATTTGACTAATGCAGTCCTGCGCATAATTTCGTTTGCTCAAACGCAGTTATTCACCCCAGGTTAATTCAAGCACCCGAAACCAATTGCGGAAGCATAATTTTTCTATCAATTGCTCATTGTACCCGTGGGCGCGTAATTCTTGCCGTAATCGAGGCAATTCTGCAATTGAGGAGATTTCATCGGGCACTATCGCGCCGTCATAGTCTGAGCCAAATCCAACGCGATCCTCGCCTAAAATATCTATGAGATGGTCAAGGTGCCGAAGTATTGGTTCCAGGGAAACATTCCCATCCCTTTGCCCATCGGCTCGCAAGAAAGCTGCGGAGAAATTCAACCCAACCAATCCATCACTATCTGCAATCGCGGCCAATTGGCAGTCAGTCAGATTTCGAGAACTGGGGCACAGGCTGTGAGCATTTGAATGGGTGGCAACGAGCGGCGCGTGGCTAAGTTTGGCTACATCCCAAAACCCTGCTTCATTCAAATGGGAAAGGTCAAGCATAACGCCCAGTTGATTACAGCGGTGAACCAGCCTTTGGCCAGGAGCCGTGAGGCCAGGTCCAATATCTCCATTACCTGGAAATTTGAATGGAACGCCGTACCCGAACAGCGTAGGACGACTCCACACGGGGCCTAATGATCGCAGCCCTGCCGAATAGAAAACGTCAAGTGCAGCCAGATCAACATCGATGGCATCAGCACCTTCCATATGCATTACAGCAGCTAACTTGTTGCTTCCAAAGCAATTGTTGAGTTGCTTTGTTGTCGTACAAATTTCTAATGCGCCTCGATCTTGCAAACCGGTCAGAATGGCAATCTGGGAATGTGCTACCAGTTCCGCGTCTGCCGTAACAAGCATTTCGGGAAGCGCCATTTCGTAACTCGGCATATTCATTTTGCTATGGTTATCGATACCAGAAGGAAGTGATGGTACATAAACTGCAAAAAGACCTCCGCCAAACCCCCCGGAAACGGCCTTTGGAAGATCAACAGCTCCGCTCCTACCGATTACAAATGAATCAATTGAGTGTGGGCCGGAATCCCGATACATCTTTGAAAGCACATCATTATGGCCGTCAAATATCAACGGCTGTTTTTGAGCTTTTCCTGAATCAGGACTTTTCATTAGGTCAGTTTTTCGTGTCCTCATCGATAGGGGTGTTATCGGCCGAGGGCTTGGTTTCCCCTTTTGTCCTTTTGTCTGCCGCTGCTTCTTTAATTTGTTTAAAGCGGTTATCTTCAGCTTGTTTGGGTAATTTGTTCTTCTCTTTATAATTGATCATGGTTCAGCGTCCTTTTGAGTTGGTTTCTGGTATTGTGTGAGCCGTTGGTGTGTTCATCAGGCGAATAAGAACTTTAAGCTGCATGCGGCAAGACAGTAACTCCCTGATATGGTAGAGCTTTCACACCTTTTTCAATAAGCTTTTGACCGACATGCGGCGATGTCATCGCCCGTAAAAAAGCGCTGTAATTAAGTTGGAATGAAATGGATGATCCAACCGAAATTTTTCTTTTTCCGGCGTTAAGCACGAGATGGTCGCTGCTGGCATCGAGAATATTAATCCCGTCAGGTGGAGTGAGCCCGTCGTGATCAACATCTTGTCTGCCGATCGCAACAATTACCTGGTTGATATCACCTTGGTCATATCGGACAGGCGCGTCATTAAATGCCGATTGTGCAAGGGTGCCCCAAGGCTTTGAGGGCTTGCTTTTACTCTCGATCACCTCAGCGATTAGACTGATTGCATTTGTATGCAGACCTGAAATGGGAGTGCGTCGCAAGGGTTCTCTACCGAACAAGATGGCTTCACCAAGACGCAGATTATTGATCCCACCAATTTCACCACCTGCAAAAATCCAATCAAGATTACTGGAATTCCCGCCTGACACGGTAAGTAATGTAGAACACTCAGATGTTGTAAAACGGCTTGCTAAGTTTGAAAGTTCAGCCATGTTCCGATTGTCCGGTGAAACACCGCTGCGACACGCGAGATTCGATCCCAAACCCATGAACCTGATGCCGGGTAATTTGCGAACGGACTGTACAATACTTCCAACATCTGGTGGCATGATACCCTCACGTAAGTCTCCCAACTCGACCATCAGCAAGACACCATGAGTTTTGCAGGCTCTTGAAGCGGCAACGGACAGAGCTGTCAGGGTCTTTAGTTCTGTGTTTAAACTGATGTCGGCGGCTGCTACTACGCGATCTGCTTGGCTTATCAGTGGCGCCCTAATTAGCACCATCTGCGCGTCTATTCCTGATCGCCGCATACGCTCAATATTTTCGATGCGGGAATCACCAAGAGAAGTGATACCGGCGCTTAACATAGTTTGTGCAATTTGGGGTGCGCCGAGAAATCCCTTCGTGACTGCAGTCACCGAAACGCCAATAGCCTTCAACCGCGTAACCAATGTAGCGGCATTGTGGAAAATCTTGTCGAGATCAATTTGCAATCGCGGAGTGCTCATCTTGTGCTATTGGACAGCTTCTCCACAAGTTCTGGAAATGAGGACAACACCATTTCGACAAGTTCTTTAACAGGGCGAGCTAGCGCGTCCGTAACTGGGATATCCAGATGCTTTTGGTAATCGGATATATAAAAATCAATATCGCTATCTGCCATACCCTCATGGTTGATTGTCAGCCCGATCACGTTGGTATTTGAAAAAGCCTCAATCAGGCGAATTTCTGTTTCTGGCACGGGCATCTTCATGTCTGGGAAATCACAACGGTGCTCGCGTTTGGGCGCATGCTGCAAAATAACCCCGTCAGGTGCGGCACCTCTTAGAATGAATGCAGACGTGCAGAATGCTGGATGACTCAATGCACCCTGTCCTTCGACAATAATGACGTCTGGATTATCATCCTCGAATGCCTCAATAATTGTGGCCTCCAGCTCACCGCAGCAAAATTGTGATGGTACAGCATCAAGTGCGACACCATGCCGTGAGCCCTGTATTAGTCCAGTTTGACCGGTCGTCACCAAAACTGCATGAACGCCTTGCTCGACCAGTGCTCTGGTTAGTATGCTGGCGGTCGTCCTTTTTCCGATCGCACAATCAGTGCCAAGGACTGCAATACGTGGACAGGTAACGTTGTGGATGTCACCGCTGAACAATCTTAGTTCGTTCTTGGCGCGGGGTTTTCTGATATCGATGATTTCGACCATATTGGCATCGCGCGAAGCTGCAAACTCCGGGTCATCGTTAAGAAATTCATGAAGACCGTTGACCACATTCATACCGTGTGACATTGCATCCAGAACAATCTTTCGTTCTGAAATCGACAGCATCCCCGTTGCTGGAGCCATCCCATAAATAAAATATTCTGGTTTGCACTTTGCGGCAGCAACCGCTGCATCAAGACTGGCTAGAATGGGTATTCCACTCCCTACATCGCCCAATACTTCACCGGCATCACCGCCTGATTGGGTGCTATCGATCACCGATAGAACTTCGTACTTCTCGGAATGTCGTACCAATCCATTTGCCGTTTTGCCATCAATCTGGCCAAAATTGCCTTCGCAATAGACAATTGCGGTTGAGGTTTTCGAGCGCGGTGGTTGCGGATCCTTTCTCGGAAACAGAACCGGAGCATCTACCTCGATCGGCACCGGAGTTAAGTTCTTGGTTTTCAGTGTTTTGGTAAAGGGAATTACAGCCATGTTGGCTCCTATGGGTAACGCCGACGGATATCGCCAGAACGTGCAAAATTTACTGCCTTCGCGTTCTAGAAAGAATCATGCAAAGGAAGGAATCATTTAAGATTTAGGCTGTTGTTTAATCCTCAGCGAACCCGCCGCGCCGAATCTAATTACGGGACATCTTTGGGAATCCAATAAACGCTAGGCTGTGGCTACCAAAGTCGGGCCTGAAGTACTTTCAGAACTTACAAACGTAAAAAATAGTGAACAACGAGGGCACCATGCTCCTTATTGCTCCTTTTGTACAGCACCAAAGCCAGTGTTTGTAATAAACTCGAATTGGGACATCAGTCGATAGGACCAGAAAACACGTTTTATGCAAACTGGAAGCCTGGGTTAACCGTTGTGTTTTGGATTGAAGGTGGCGGCGGTTAGAAGCGCATTCGAGACACCTTTAGCCGTGCCACAATACAAACGTTTCAGATCGGCGTTGCAATTCGGTCGTTTTATACCCATATATAAGTTTATTGGAATTGCTCGTTACTTGTCGACAGAACCTGAACCAGGTCGCTTCGAGAGCTAGTTACTACCCTGAAAATTGATTGAATTGGGCTCAGGCGTGAGCTCCTTTATGTGGAGGTCTGCCGAATGAATTCGCGCACGACGAAGTCGACTGTGTCCTTTGCCTACCCATTTGCAATCGGTGGTGATCTGACAAGCTTGCCAGCGGGTGACTACGAAGTAGTAGTCGATGAGGAGCTTCTACCGAATTTAAGTTTCGAGGCCTATAGACGCACCACCACTTATATTTTGGTCAAGAGTAAAAAGGCTCCGGGGAGTACTCAAATGTACCCGATTGATCCCAAAGACCTAAAATTGGCGATTTCTCACGATCGAAAACGTTCCAGAAAATTTGAAAAAAGCGAAGCGGTGCTACCTCCGCAGGAAGGTTTGTAATGATCATATTTGAGTGGCCGGCATCAAGATTCTGCAGTGCAATTTTCATCCTATTGGTTACAATCAGTTCATTATTAACTCCGGCATCTGCCCAAACCAGTTCGATTCCGGATAACGCGCACGCCAAAAACTATGGTAGCGGCTGGGAGTGCGATCTTGGCTTTAGGGCTAAAAACGATACTTGCTCTGCAGTAATAGTTCCGGAAAATGCACATCCTACTGACCAACCATTTGGCAGGGGTTGGGAATGTCTTCACGGATATAAAGAAGTGGATGGGACAAAATGCATTGAGGTTGTGTTACCCAAAAATGCTTACCTGGATGCTGATGGCAACAGATGGCGCTGCTTGCGCCGGTATCGCGCGGTCGACGATGGCTGCGAGGAGATAGCTCTACCCGCACACGCCTATCTGACAAATGACAATTATGGGCCTGGATGGTTATGCAAGCGCGGATACGAACAGGAACCTGATACATGCGTTCTGATTGTCGTCCCTGAAAACGCCCACTTGAACTCAAAAAAATATGGACAGCCATGGACCTGCGACCGCGGCTACAGGGTGACGGATGATACGTGCGCCGAAATTGTCATTCCCGAGAACGCATATTTTGATGATGCGTCTTATGGCCCTGGTTGGATATGCGAACGCGGTTACTCCACTGGCAATAATACTTGTAATTCGATCGACGTTCCCATCAACGCCCATTTGAACCGAACAGGCAATGACTGGGAATGCAATCGCGGGTTTCGGAACACAAATGGAGATTGTGTTCGGCAAAAGTGAACCTCCAGACTTTAGGAACAAGAATTTAGTTTCCGGGAAAGTAAGAATTGAAATCAGTTACCAGCGTTAAAGCTACTGAAAAAGGAAAAAATTGCCGTGAATAATGTATCCCAAAACAAAAACAGAAATAGCTCGACGCATATTTTTTCGGTTGGACAGAATGTGCTTATAAAAGGGAAAACAGCAACTGCCGAAACTGAGACTTACCGCATCACCGCCACGCTTCCACTGAGAGGAAACTCGCCGCAATACCGAATTCAAAATCAGTTTGAACATCATGAGCGCGTAATTACTCAGGAACTGATTCAACAGGCAGGTGTGTCTCAGGCGAGTGAACATGATGCTCTTATCGAGCAAACCTTTGGTAAACTACCTGACGTATCAATCGCGCCAAAGAACAGAAGCACAAAGGTCTCTGGTGCACAGAAGTGACGATATCGTTCCCAAACCCGTCACGCAATTTTGACAGCACCCGCAACGCCGTCGGTTTTGTAGGATATGATGATTTGTTCGTGGTAAATTTTTATGTCGATGCCGGTGCTTTAGCTAAGGCTGTTGGCGGTGAATACTCTCAAAGTGATTGTTTATCAGCTTTTGATGCTCAAATAGACTTGATTCACAACGCTGCTCGCAAAGTGTACTCCAGAAGTAGTGGGACGACCTACACGCTCAAAACAACAGATTTTTAAATATGAACACCGCTGTTACTCATGGCATCTAATTCAAATGCACCTCGTACCTGGAAATTGCGCGGATCAAACTCGTTACACACAAGCTACGTCCTCGAGTGTAGCAAATCCGATCGGGTGGCACTGATCTACGTTGGACGATTTTTTGAATGGACAATTTTTGGTCCACCAAAATCCGAGGGCGTACCCCATGATGAACGTGGTAAAGAGGAAACCCTTGCCGCAGCAAAAAAAGCTGCAAGACAAGCTCTCGAACTAAAGTAGTCGTGAAGGATCACAATTTACGACGCACGATCCCTTGTCATTTCTTTGCCCTCTACTTCGGCGTAGAGCGACGCTCATACTTCCAAAGAATGTCATTGGATCATCAGTTTCAAATCGGTAAAGTTTGCCACTGACCTTAGGAAAAGTTGCTCGTTTGAATGGGCGCGGGTTGAAAATGCAAAAAAGCGGGGAGCTACCCCGCCTTTCGTTCCGGAGAGCAAGTCTCCGGTCAAAGCTGCCAGTACATCCGTGGTCAGCCTCTTAATTTTTCAAGTACTAGGCAATTTCAATCGTGCTGACTGCTGTTTTGCCTGAGCGGCTATCGACCTCAGTTTCGAAGGTAACCTTTTGCCCTTCAGCCAATCCGCTGATGCCGGCTCTCTCAAGAGCGGTCGCGTGAACGAAAACATCATTGCTTTCATCTTCGGGTTGAATAAAGCCGAAGCCTTTTTGTCCGTTATAAAATTTGCGGTGCCGTTGGTCATTGTAATTCCTTTCACCAATGGATTGCACATACAGAAGCACACGTGTTTTGCGTGTCCTGCTAAAAGTCGATTATTATGGGAGAGCCTGAGTTGTGCGCAGCCATCAACGATGGGCGAAGAAGCCAAGTAGTCTGGCATATATCGATAGTGCTACATAGGCATGAATATCGTTCATAATAAGGCACAAATGATCCTAGTTGTGCAACGTAGTTAACTGATGAGAGTCGGAACCAGAACAAAGCACCAAAACTAAATTGGTCACTTTGTCCTGTGTGGATGGCTCCCTTTTTGCAAGCCCTTTTTAATTAATTTGCAATTTGTCAGATGCGGCCTTGTTGTAGCTAGCTTGGATAAGGTTCTGATAAACATGAGCGAGTTGCCGATCGGATTCAATCTGCGTTCCAGTCCATGTCATTGAGCAAGGAACTAGCTATCATTAGGAAGCCTTACCGTTCACGCATTGTCATTCGCTGCCTTAAGTTTGTGTTGATTGCGGCCCAATGCAGGGAACCCGATCACAAAATCACGCTGACGTGCACATAAGCGGCAGGTTGCGCATGTTACGTTTTCCCGTACCCGAGCAGGACAGACAACTACTTTTACCCCATTGGGCGTCAGAGTGTTCATAGTTTGGGAAGCTGGTACAACAACTGTCACAGGCCCTGCATTTGTTTCAGACAACTGGTCAGCATGTTCTAAATCATTTGCGCTCAGGTTTATCGTAAAGCCGTTGTCGTTAGCTGACTTTACGGCCTCGCAGTTGTTTTCGTTATTGATCACGTCAAAGTGGGTGTAGGTGAAACCTTGCTTATTATCATTCGCAGCCACCAAACAGTCCAGTTCTGCTACGTCAATCGTTTCCCCATCTTTTGTTGGTAGATCACCGGCTTGATTATGCCGCCAGATTGTACCCTTGGGTAACGACCGGATAGAATTGCAGAGCTCTTCTAAAGAATGAACTTTGATAGCACCGTTTTGGAATGATCCACCGACCAGTAAATCATCAAGTTTTGTCCATAGGAAGCCACCTAACATTCCATGTTCAGCATAACAGAGTCCGGCCTGGTCGCTATCAGAAGTTTTTCTGAATGGACATGCGCTTGGGCATGTTTTGCGAGGGCTGGTTGTGACCATAATCGGGCCGGTAACCCGGTTTTGTGATCGCTTGGTTATTAGAAACTTTGACATATCTCAGCTCCCCGATTTCGGAAGTTGAGATTGGTTGGCCTTCATTGCAAATGATCTAGGTGTTTGCATTTTTAAATATCCTCTGTTGTTGAGGACACCTAATTTAATCACACTTCACACGCTGTCACCGAGCAGCATGTTCAGCAATGTTTTCTATTTGTTTGGATGGTACGGAATGTTTTTTGATCACGTTTTCGTGATCATACCACCCAACTCATCTGTTCTGTCTGCATAGGCCTGCATCATTTCCCTTCGGCCTTCCAGATATTCTGCCTTGTTGTAGCTGGCTCTGACGCGGTTCTGTTGAACGTGCGCAAGTTGTCGCTCGATCCAATCAGAGTTCCAGCCCATTTCGTTAAGCAGTGTGCTGGCAGTAGTTCGGAAACCATGGTGGACATGGCGATCGCTTGAGTATCCCATCGAGCGTAGTGCTTTTCCGAAAGTGGCGTCAGACATCATTCGAGTTGGATCACGAGGAGCCGGGAAAACCAACTCAGCTCCAAGATGAATTTTCTTGACTTCCTTCAGCACTTTTATTGCTTGCTTCGGTAGAGGCACAATGTGCTCCCGTTTCATTTTCATGCGCTCAGCTGGAATTTCCCAGAGCTTTTCTTTCCAGTCAATTTCATCCCAGCGCATGCCGCGCAGTTCGGAATTACGAGGAAACAGATAGGCTGAAAGAAGCAATGCAGAACCAACCCAGAAATAGCGTTCGCGATATGCATGAATGTCTTTCATTAACTGACCCACTTCTTTTGGATCGGTAAGGCCTGCGAACTCCCCTCTCTTTCTAGGGACCATAGCGTCGATGGTCATGGATGCTGGGTCGTGTTTCACCAGTCCCCTTGCAGCAGCATAGCGAAACACTTGCGAAAACCGTGATCGTATCTCATGGGCGTTTTCGACATGTCCTGCGTCTGCAATCGGATTGACCACATCGAGCACATCCTCTGCTGTAATGTCTGTGACTTCCCTATCCCCCAACGCGTCTATCGTAACCTGAATTTGTCGATGTAGTTTCTGAAGTGTCCGTTGCGCGGCGCCACTTCGCTGGCGAAGCATGAGGTAATCCTGGGCGATATCTTTCCAGAGCGGATCAACTTTTTCTCTCTCGGCTTTCTCTTCTTTCTGGTCTGCTGTAGGGTCTTTTCCCTCTTTAGCGCTGCGCTTGTATTCAGCGGCTTTTAGCCTCGCATCTGCCAGACGCATGTCAGGATACTCGCCGATAAAGAATGTTCGCTGTTTTCCATCAAGCCGACAAGCCAACCGGAAGAACTTTCCCCCGGTAGGCATGACCTCCAGATAAAGGCCATTTGCATCCGATTTTCGGTAGCGTTTTCCTTCCGGCTTAAAGCCACGAATTTGAGCGTCTGTGAGTGCCATTCTCTCGCTGTACAACAAAATTCCGAGAATTTGAGAAATTGTACAACACTTGTACAACAAATGGACGGAATTTTATGGTTTTCCATGTTCTGCAATGAGAAGCACGATAACACAAAAACCCTTGTTTTGTAAGGGTTTTAGGTGATTTATGAGAATGTATGAGAAGAGAAATTGGAGCGGGCGATGAGATGTAGATTTGAGATTCGAACTCACGCTTTTAACCAGAGAATATAACTCGAGAATCTGCTAACCACTCTTGCTATTATTCAAGGGCCAAATTTGATATTCGATCAAATTGGAAACCAATTTCAAATATTGAAGCTAGAAGCAGGCCGCTACTTCCCTCTTCCCTTCTCAGCAAAAGTTCAAAGCATAAAAAACATGCCGCCAAAATATTTGCGTGCCTAATGCGTGCCTAAGAGCATTTGGCAAAATCTGAAATTACTGTAAGTTATTGATTTTGTTGGTAGCGGGAGAGGGACTTGAACCCCCGACACGCGGATTATGATTCCGCTGCTCTAACCAGCTGAGCTACCCCGCCACAGGGTGGTCCGGATGGACATTGCTGCAGTTTCGTGGGCGATGCCCATGAAGTGCGGCCGGTGTGAAGGGCACTTTGGCTGCTTCAACCGCACGGGATATAGGGTCGGCGGCGGCTTACTGTCAACAGCGTATCTTGCAGCTTCATCAGTCCCGTTGACTGTTGGAACAATCAGGTAATCGCAGCTGGCTCAGCAGCCATTTCGTGATTACGAACCGCAGCGAAGTCATGGTCGGCGGATTTGATCCAGCCACCACCCAAAACCCGCGACCGCTGATCGCCGTTTTGATAAAAGACACAGGCCTGCCCCGGTGAAATACCATCCTCGTTATCGGCCAGTGTGATGACAGCATCATCATTTTCCAACGTCAGAACAGCCGGGACCGGCGGACGGGTGGAACGGACCCGCACGTAAAGAGCCAGCCCGTCCCGGGGAAGATTATCAAGTGGCGTGTCATCCAACCAATTGACATCCCGCAATATGATACGGCGCGTGGCCAGAGCTTGGCGCGGACCAACCGTAACGGTGGCGCTGTCGGCATTGAGATTGACGACATAGAGAGGATCACCCGTCGCCACGCCGATGCCCCGACGCTGGCCAATTGTGTAGTGAATGATACCGTCATGACGGCCCAGAATACGTCCATCCACATGGACGATATCTCCCGGTGTTCCTGCTTCGGGCCGAAGCTTGGCGATGATATCCGCATAGCTTCCTTTTGGCACAAAACAGATATCCTGACTGTCAGACTTCGCCGCGACGGAAAGCTCCATTTCTTCGGCCATGGCCCGCGTTTCGGCCTTTGGTATTTCGCCTAGAGGGAAACGAAGAAAATCGAGTTGTTCTTGCGTCGTGGCAAACAGAAAATAGCTCTGGTCTTTATCTGAATCAGCCGGGCGGAACAGCTGACGATGGCCGTTGTCGCCCTGTCGGCTGACAATATAATGCCCTGTCGCAAGACAATCAGCGCCCAGTTCGCGGGCGGTCGTCAACAGATCTGAAAACTTGACGGTCTGGTTACACGCAACGCAAGGTATCGGCGTTTCGCCGTCGATATAGGCATTTGCAAAAGGGTCGATGACCTGTTCACGAAAGCGCTGCTCGTAGTCCAGAACATAGTGAGGGAAACCCATCTGTTCCGAAACCCGGCGCGCATCATGAATATCCTGACCCGCACAACAGGCACCCTTGCGGTGTACTGCAGCACCATTGTCATAGAGTTGAAGGGTCATGCCCACAACATCATAACCCTGGCGTTTCAACAGGCAGGCAACCACGGACGAATCCACGCCGCCCGACATGGCAACGACCACACGGGTATCATCGGGGGATTTATCAAAGCCTAGAGAGTTCACGGCCATGGTTTGCACTGCTCGTTGTTCAAAACGTGTTCGGTTTGCCACAAGTCTGCACAACCGGCAAGCACAAGCCTGGCTGCGGCCCCCGGTTCAAAGCACGGCCACCCGCGCTTGCCAATTGCCAGGTCTGCGTCCAAAAGTGCCTGAAATTATGTAGGAATATATTGGAGGCATCCGATGTTACTCGGCTGCATAGGGGATGATTTCACGGGCTCCAGTGATCTGGCCAATACGCTGGCCAAGGAAGGGCTGAACGTTGTTCAGTACACCGGCATACCTGACGGTCCGGCCAGTGATGATGTCGAGGCTGGCGTGATTTCCCTGAAGTCCAGGTCAATCGATCCTGCGCAGGCAGTCCGCCTTTCCCTGCAGGCTTTGCGGTGGTTGCAAGCGCAGGGATGTGTGCAGTTTTTCTTTAAGTATTGCTCGACATTTGATTCCACGAAAGAAGGAAATATCGGCCCGGTAGCCGAGGCGCTGGCAAAGGCGCTAGGGGCTGAAAAGGTGATTGTCTGTCCGGCATTTCCCGGAACAAACCGCTCGGTCTATCAGGGACATCTGTTTGTCAACGATGTCTTATTGAACAAATCGGGGATGGAAAATCATCCCATAACGCCCATGACCGACCCCGATATACGCCGCTGGCTCACTCATCAGACCGCCTTGGACGTCGGTCACGTGGCTGCAGACATCGTTTTGCGGGGCCGAGATGCCATTTTGACCGCGCTTGATAATGAAGCTGAGGCGGGAAAGCGTTTGATCGTGGTTGATGCCCTGCGCGACGCGGATTTGCGTGAAATAGGAGCGGCGGCAGATGGATTGCCCCTCGTCACCGGCGCCTCAGGGGTGGCACTTGGATTGCCCGCCAATTTTCACAGAAAAGGCCTGGCGAACCAATCCCCGACCCCGTGGACAGGGCAACGGGGATCTTGCGTCATACTATCGGGTTCCTGCTCGATTGCGACACGAGGCCAGCTGGAAAAACATCAGCGCGATCATCCCGGCTATGAGATTTCAGTCACAGAAGTCATGTCCGGTGCACTTGTACCCGAGGCAGTGGTGGACTGGGCCATGAAGGCGGATAGTCTGCCGGTAATTTACAGTTCGGCCGATCCCGGAGCGGTCAAACAGATACAGAAAAAATTCGGCCGCGAAAAATCAGCAGAAGCACTGGAGAGATTTTTTTCAGACACTGCCCGGCTTCTCGTTTCAGCAGGTGTTGAGCGACTGATCGTGGCAGGTGGAGAGACTTCCGGTGCGGTGGTTGAGGGACTGGCGGTTGAGCAATTTGAAATCGGTCCGGAGATCGACCCCGGCGTTCCTGCGTTGCGGGCGGGATCTGATCTTGTTGTCGCGCTAAAGTCAGGAAATTTTGGAACCGTCGATTTTTTCGAGAAGGCGGCGAAACTGTTGGCCGGGCAATCATGATGGATGAAGCATCCCTGCGCAGCGAGATGGTGCGGCTGGCTCGTTCGCTCTTTGAGCGTGGTTTCAGCGTTGGAACAGCCGGAAATATTTCGGTTCGCCTGGAAAATGGTTTGTTGATGACGCCCACCAACTCATCGCTTGGGGCGCTTGAGGCCGATCGCATCAGCAGGCTCGATGACAAAGGCAATCTGGTCAGCGGCGACAAGCCATCAAAAGAAGTCTTCCTGCACCGCGCCTTTTATCAGACACGACCCCAGGCCGGAGCGGTGGTTCACCTGCATTCGACTTTTGCTACGGCACTTTCCTGTCTGGAGGATACCGATCCAAACGACTGCATACCACCAATCACACCCTATGTTGTGATGCGGGTGGGTAAGGTGCGGTTGCTACCCTACGAGCCGCCGGGCGATGAGGCGATGGGGGATCATATCCGCAATCTGAACGGAGATGCAGCCGCTGTGCTTCTGGCAAATCATGGCCCGGTGGTAAGCGGGAAGGACCTTCATTCTGCTGTCTATGCCGCCGAAGAACTGGAGGAAACCGCAAAACTGCTCGTCACGCTCAGGGGGCAGAAGGTTCGTCACCTCAACAACGCGCAGGTTGATGAACTATCTCGTCGGTTCAGCGATATGAAATAGCAGCAGCTTTACACAACGCCGCTCTGCCGGGCTCAACTCCTACCAAATCCCTAACCGGGCTTTCAGCAATTTTTAAGTCATAAGGCATAAGTTGGGTCTGTCTGGTCAGACAGGTTTTTGTATTGAGTAGAGAGTAATATGACCGATCAAATGCGCCCAAGGGTTAAATATGTCATCGGCC
This sequence comes from uncultured Rhizobiaceae group bacterium, assembly GCA_937930635.1. Lineage (GTDB taxonomy): Bacteria > Pseudomonadota > Alphaproteobacteria > Rhizobiales > Rhizobiaceae > Pseudahrensia. Next base: position 114,731 of record CALHCF010000013.1, on the reverse strand, counting down.
CGGATGGTAGCCCCCTGACGATTGCGGACCTTCCGCCATCCTCGACCCGCCGCTGGGTCATTCGCCGTAAGGCGGAGGTGGTTGCCGCTGTTCGTGGTGGCTTGCTGAGCCTCGATGAAGCCTGTCAGCGCTATACGCTGACGGTTGAAGAATTTCTTTCATGGCAGGCATCTATTGAAGATCATGGCCTGGCCGGATTGCGGACCACCCGTATTCAGCAATATCGACACTAAGCCTGTTGCCTGGCAGCCAGCCAGCAACACAGGCTCTGTAGATAATACATTTCTTCCATCTTCAGGTTCCCGATGGTGGAGATGCGATTTTTCGTGTTTATTTTTGCAGGCTTAACCGCCGGTTTACCATAAACGGTCACAGTGATGGGACGAACCGGGCGACTTGGCCGGGCGACTTGGCATTGTCACTGACACGATGCAAAAGCTCGTCCGCTTTCCCCATGGCAATAAAGGCAACAGGGACCACCGGAAATATGAGCCAAAACAATCTGGCAGGTAGATCGCAATTCGACATTGAACCCCATGTGGGTCGCAAACTGGATGATGTGGAGCGTGATCTGATCCTGTCCACTCTGGCGCGTTGTGGCGGTAACCGCACCTGGGCCTCCGACATTCTCGGCATTTCCGTTCGCACTTTGCGCAACAAGCTGCTGCGCTACAATGATGCAGCCGATGTTCCTGCACGCACCGGCCGTATGAGCCGGAAAGATGAAGAAGCCCTGCTGGCTCAATTAAACGCCTACGAGCCGGGCAGACGCCTGCCCTCCTGAATTTCAGTTTTTCGTTGACCGGGTGCCAGCTTAAAGCTCCTGCATTGCCGAAAACTTGAGGTCAAAACCCTCTCAGCCTGCTTTCAACTGACCAGGTCTGGATGGGGTGGCCGGCGCTCGACCGCATAACGCGAACCAAAGCGGCTCTTAGGGTTGGGAACCCTGTTCCCCTTTCTCCATCAACACTGGAGGAGTGGCGTTTCGCTTTAGAAGACCGGCAGCAACCGCCCCGCTGATTGCGCTTGTGGCGTAAAACCACAAGCCGGGTTGCGCAAAGGCATCGGCAAGGCCTGAAGATTTCGCGGCAAAAATAACGAGCGCAACCAGCAGCACATCCATCATCGACCATTTTGAAAGTACACCAGCCCATTGCGTGATTGGTGACTTTGCAAAATTCGTTTCCGGCGCGAAAGCCGTGATGAAAACGATTGCAAGTTTGAGAACCGGAAACAGGACGGAGAAGATCATAACAGCAAATGCAATAATCCAATTCCCCTCCACCCAAAGCCCGCTAAACAGGTTGATCAGAGACGGGGTATCGTTGAAAAAATAGAGTTTCTGAAAACGAACAATCGGCAGGCTGATACCAAGGCCAAAACAGACAGCGGCGAGCAGCAGGAGCAAGGGGACGGTATGACGCATTATTGGCTTATCCGACTGTTCAAGTACCAGTAAAACTACTGATTACGCCTATAGGTAAGTGACGCCCAGAAACTTTCCCAATGAGCACCCTTTCCTTTTGCTTCGGCACTTTGCGGCTCAGTCATGTGAATAGCGTTAAGAAGGTATGGCCCGGGGCCTTCGCCGGGGATTTCAACCTTGCCATCCCCGTTCGAGATCAGCCGATGGGTAAATTCATTGCCAACGCCAACAAAGACTTTAACGGTGGCCCCGGCAAGCGGCTTGCCCTGATAGAGAAGCTGCACTGGCAGCGCTTCTCCTGTTTTCAAAGTCATCGGGTTGGCCAGAGCAATCAATTCAATTTTCAAGCCGGTTGGAACGTCTTCTCCCTCAACTGTACCGTTAGGGGCGATCAGGGTCTTTGCGAACCGGGAATACCCTTCTAACAACCCAATCTTCGGTTTGGTGCCGTTTTCACTGTCGGCAAGCGCATATTCAAGCCCTTCCTTCTTTGTATAAGTCTGGAACTTTTCCCAGGTCTTGAACGTCAGAAAATCCACATTGCTTTGATGGATAACCGAATACATCTGCTTGCTGGAAGACGTGATTTTCAAAGCAGGCCGATCGCCATCCTGACCGGCGACTTCGCGCTTCTTTCCTTCTTCCCAAATTTCTGAACGCAGGTTCCAGGTCCCAATGTAGGGAAGTCTGTTTCCCTTGAACTTCTGACCAAGGCGATGGTCCACCGCGACTTCTGTGCCGACTGCCGGTGTGAAGCTGTCCGGCATCAGATAATACTCGTGCGCTGATGCAGATCGGGCTGCCAGTGCAACGAAAACGGCAATGATTACAATGCTGGGCCGGTTCACAAGCATTTCCTTTCTTGTGAAATGATGGTTGATATTGCGCGAGATTGACGCCCTTTGGATATTGTGCCGTAACGCAGTAAATGTTGAAAGACCATTGCTGGTCACTTTGTGCGGTTTGAAAGGCTGCTGCGGATGATACGTATTCCCATTCTTGCAGGTTTCCTGTTTCTTCTTGCTGCAACCTTTGCGGCGGCCCATGAAACCAAACCTTCAATCGCAACTCTGAAATTTGACGGACAGAGCCGGTTTGAACTGACTTTCGAGACCAATGCCGAGGCGTTTATTGCCGAAATCGGGCCAGAGCATGAGGATACGGATGAGGCGCCTGGGGCGGCACTTTATGATGAGCTGCGAAAATTGCCTCCTGAGGGTCTCGTTGAACGGTTTCAAAAACTGCAGGCTGACTGGCTGACCGGCATTCTGCTTGAGTTCGATGGCAAACCCGCCAATCTGAAAATAACTGACATCAAAGTGCCGGAGGTCGGTGATACTGACCTTGCGCGTGATTCCACAATCATCGTTCAGGGCATTATTCCCGAAAACACATCCAGATTTGTCTGGGGTTATCCTGAAGAAAATGGCGCGACGGTGCTGCGTATCGAGCGCCCGGGGCAGGAGATGCAGGCTCAGTTTTTTGCACCCGGCGATGTGAGTCAGCCGTTTGATATTGGTGCCGCTGCGCCACGCAGCTGGTGGCAAACCTCTGTTGATTATGTGGTGATCGGGTTCACTCATATTCTACCCAAGGGGCTGGATCATATTCTGTTCGTGCTTGGATTATTTCTTCTGTCTGCACAATGGCGGCCGTTACTGGCCCAGGTGACAGCCTTCACGCTCGCCCATTCTGTGACGCTGGCACTGGGCCTTTATGGGGTTGTGAACATCTCACCGGCCATCGTGGAACCGTTGATTGCCCTGTCGATTGTCTATGTGGCGGTGGAGAATATCTTCACGCGCAAACTGCACGCATGGCGACCCCTCATCGTGTTTGCCTTTGGTCTGCTTCATGGTCTTGGGTTTGCAGGTGTGCTGGCTGAGGTTGGCCTGCAGCCTTCAGATTTTGTGATCGGACTGATCGCCTTCAACGTGGGTGTGGAACTTGGACAGCTGGCGGTTATCTTGCTGGCCTTCGCGGTAGTTGGCTGGTTTATCTCAAAGCCATGGTACCGTGCCCGTATCACCATACCTGCCTCGCTGGCCATCGCGCTGATGGGGATGTGGTGGACTGTTGAACGGACGCTGCTTTAAATCCCGGGCCAGATTTCGCTTAACCGTCCGCCGGTTCTAACCGGCTCTATAGCTGTTGCAAGGCCGGTTGAATCGTCGGTGACAACCAACACACCGCACACAGTCGCCGGGCCGGTGGCTGGTTCCATACGGGCTTTAGGCAGTTTGGTAAGGAAGCGGTTGAGAGGCTCCTCCTTGTCCATCCCGATTGATGAATCATAGTCTCCGCACATTCCCGCATCGCTGATGTAAGCTGTGCCTGCGGGCAGAACCTGATGATCGGCGGTCGGAATGTGGGTGTGGGTCCCGACCACGAAGCTGGCCCGACCGTCTACGAAATGGCCAAAACACTGTTTTTCACTGGTGGCTTCCGCATGAAAGTCGATAACGATAGCGTCTGCGCCCTCGCCCAGCGGACATGCGGCAAGTTGCTGTTCGGCAGACTGAAACGGATCGCCAAGATCCGGGTGCATGAACAGACGGCCCATGATGTTGGCAACCAGGACCCGCGCACCATTCCTGGCTTCGCAAAGATTGCTGCCGCGTCCAGGCGTCCCGGCAGGAAAATTGGCAGGGCGCAGAAATGCATCTTCTTCATCGGCCCAACCCAGTGTCTCTTTCTGGTCGAAGGCGTGGTTGCCCGATGTCACCACATCAGCCCCGGCTTCGAGCGTTTCATTCAGGATCTTGCGGGTGATACCGAACCCCGCAGCCGCATTCTCGCCATTGACGATCACGAAATCAGCCTGCAGTTTTTTACGCAGTTTCGGCAATTGGTCGTAAACGGCGGTGCGGCCTGTTTTGCCAACCATATCGCCCAAAAACAGCAGTCGCATAAAATTGCCTTCCAAATGTGTTTGACCATCAGCCTGGGATGGTGATGAGTTCCCGCTCGGTAATAATGGCGCTGAGAAGCTGATCGTGGGCCTCTGTTGGAACTTCGCCATCCGCTTCCTGAACTGAAAAAGCCACACCGACAAGCTTTGGCGCTTTGCCTTTGGCAATAAGGCGCGCAACGGCCCTGTCATAATGACCAGCACCATAACCGATGCGTCCACCCTTACGGTCAAAAACACTGAGAGGCACCAGTACGATCTGTGGATCGAGAACGAGGGCATCGGCATTCGGCCCCACCGTACCAAAGCCGCATTCGACCAGGGGCGCACCGCGTATCATTTCGCGAAATTCGATGGTGGTTTTGTCAATAACAACGGGCAGGCACAAACGGGCGCCGCGCAGCGTCAACGCAGCCATCAGCGGGCGGGTGTCAATTTCCGACCGGATGGGCAGAAAGCCTGAAACGATTGTTCCTGGCAAAAAATCCTGCCCCAATACCGAGAGTTCCTGTACCTGATCCACCACCGTCAGCGAGCCCTCGATACGCTGCTGCACGGACAAGGCATCCCGCTTTGCCAGGGCAGCCTTGCGCAGGGCAGCCTTTTGGTCAGTGATAGAGGTCGATTTTTGCATCGGGACGGGAACGGCACTGGTGAACAACGAGCAAGCGAGCCGCGTTAGCCGTGGAGGGTTTTCGATCCCGGGAACCTACAACGTAGGTGGGCACCGTGTGTCCAAGCCCACGGGCGAGGACAGGGACAGTTCCCTTAAAGATCGGTAAGGCCCCGGGGATGATGTCTCCACAAACCACACAGCACGCTCCCCGATAGTATAGGTAGCTCACACGGCTGATACCAGCGATAAACCAAAACAGGGGCAAAAAGGCTTTGTGCATCATCAGCGCCACCGGGGGCGGGGGTGGGGGTGGGGGTTGAACACGACGCCGCCCGCCGCAGGCAAACATTTCTCACCCGACAACTGCGGGCAATGAGAGGCAAGGGGGGCAAGGGGGCATTGCCAAGAAATTCAACCCAGGGCGTTCACCGAATGCTGATGCAATCGTGATTGGCGGCTGGGGAGCGAGAAGGCATACTGAAAGTAAGGAAGCGCACTTTCCTTAACTAGGATGGGTCTTGCCCGAACCTGTGCGCTTAAGACTTGCACAGGCCTTTGCTTTTTGGCGGTTGGTGCGTCTGAAAATGCAACAGGTACGAGAAAGGTTCACCCATGGCATCAGTTGTTTTCTCTCAATCGCGCATTTTCATGATGGCGTTTTTGGCGGTGCTTTGTCTGTTCTGGTTCGATGCTGCCAGAGCGCAGACAACGGCAGCACTGCCGGATTATGTGATAAAGAAATTCGGCAAACCTCCGGCAATACCGCAAGGACCCCTGTCCAAGGAAATGCAAGCTGCGGTACAGACCGCCTTTGTCGACCCGATAAGTCAGGGAAACTGGGGGAAAGATCAGGCGCTGGCTCTGGTCAAGGTAGCGGGATCAAAAGACCCTCGACTGGCATGGATCATCAGCGACCTGATGCGCTTTGCCAATGGTCGCGAGATGAGCAGACTGCTTGCCGGTGCGGCCTCGGAACTGCTGGGGAAAAATTTTCAAACCCGAAATCCATGGGGCGACGTTACCGATCACCTGATCGCATGGGATATCCCGGCAACGCCCGGTTATTTGCAGGTGAAGAGAGCTATTTTCACCACCATCGTTCCCGGCTGGGACAAGATATTCGTCAAAGGAGATATCGACTGGAGGCTCGTTTCCTGGGGCGGTGTTCTTATTGATGACCGTGCCTTCGACAGAACCGATGAAGTGTGCAACTGCATTCCTGCGGCAGACAATCCCAAAGTCACGAGCGCAAAGGACGCGACCTGGCTCAAGGATACGGATATCGTTTTTGGTGTTGAAGTGAACGGAGAGTATCGCGCCTATCCGCGACGTATCATGGAAGTGCGGGAGATGGTGAACGACACACTGGGCGGACGACACCTTGGAATACCCTATTGTACCCTGTGTGGAGCCGCACAGGCTTATTTCACTGACCAGTTGCCCGATGGGATCGCGCGCCCGGTTCTGCGCACATCAGGACTGCTCATTCGTTCCAATAAGGTGATGTATGACATCAATACCTATTCGGTGTTTGATACATTTCTGGGTAAAGCGGTGACAGGCCCGCTGGCAGAGAAAAAGCTGGCCCTGAAGCAGGCCAGTGTTGTCACAACCGACTGGGGCACATGGAAGAAAGATCATCCAGAAACAACGGTGCTGCAGGAGCGGTATGCGCTGGGGCGTGACCCCGATTTTCGCAATGGCCGGGATGCCAACGGTCCAATATTCCCGGTTGGCAATGTTGATCCGCGCCTGTCGGTTCATGAGGATATTATTGGTGTGATCACGGCTTCCGGTAAACCGGTGGCCTTTCAGCGAAGCAAGGCTTTCATAGCGTTGAAAAACGGTACCGAAATCGCCTTTGAGAACGTTCGTCTGAAACTCGATGCCGGGGGCATCAAGGCGGTGGACGCCGACGGTTCGGATCTTGGTAGCCATCAGGCGTTCTGGTTTGCCTGGTCCCAGTTCCATCCCAAAACGGAACTTTGGTCGGGATAAGCCGAACTCCGGCCTGCCCAAAAGTTACTGCAAAAGCAAAGGCGTCGCACACCAAAACGCCTTTGCTATAATTTTTGACCTCCAGCGGGACAGGTCATTTCTGGCCGCGTTTTTCACCACCCCTGAATATCACTTTGTCCAAGACCCCTTTTCGATGGTAAAGGCCGGTTTTCAACTGGAGTTGAATCCGGCAACGTGTCGGCTGTTGTGAGCGAAACTTCAGGCTGAGACAGACGTCAGATTATCCGGCCGGGCAATGAGATATGAGGAACAACCGACATGGCCTTTGAAACCATCAATATAGAAACCAACGGAAAAGTCGGTGTCATCACGCTCAACCGGCCCAAAGCCCTCAACGCGCTCAACAAGCAACTGATGGGCGAGGTCGTTGAGGCTGCTCAGGCTTTTAACGCTGATGCCAAGGTGGGCTGTATTGTGATCACGGGCTCGGAAAAAGCATTTGCGGCGGGTGCCGATATCAAGGAAATGCAGCCACTCACTTATATGGATGCTTATGGAGAGGATTTTTTTGCCGGTTGGGAGGGACTTACCCGACTGCGCAAGCCGGTTATTGCTGCTGTTTCAGGGTATGCGCTTGGCGGTGGCTGCGAACTGGCAATGATGTGCGATTTCATTATTGCTGCCGATAATGCCAAGTTTGGCCAACCCGAAATCACCCTGGGGGTCATGCCCGGCATGGGCGGATCGCAACGCCTGACGCGGTTTGTTGGTAAATCAAAAGCTATGGATATGTGCCTCACCGGTCGTATGATGGACGCCGAAGAGGCCGAACGGTGTGGGCTGGTTTCGCGGGTGGTTCCTGCCAACGATCTTATGGAAACCGTCCTGGAAGCCGCCAACAAAATCGCCGATTTTTCACAGCCGTCTGTTGCCATGACCAAGGAAAGCGTCAACCGGTCTTATGAGACCACGCTGGAGGAAGGCGTACGGTTCGAACGGCGTCTTTTCCATTCGCTTTTTGCCACCGAGGATCAGGACGAAGGCATGGCGGCATTTATCGAAAAGCGGACACCGCAGTTCCGCAATAAATAGGGCATCTGCCCCTCATGGAGCAATTTTCCTGTTTGGGAATTTCCTGTGTTGACGCTTCCCGAAAGCCGCACTATACCAGCGCTCAAAGCGGCTATCTTCAAGACAGCCGCCGCTTTTGTTTGAGCAGCATAACCTGCCGGATAATTGCGTTATCACCAGACATAACTGATTGATGAAAGGGCCTTTTTATGGCCAACACGACTTCGGCAAAGAAAGCTACGCGTAAGATTGCCCGTAAAACCGCCGTTAACAAATCCCGCCGCACATTCCTGCGTGGCTATCTGCGGCGTATGGAAGAAGCGTTGGAGGCCGGTGATCAGGCTGCGGCGGCTGAACAGCTGAAAATTGTTCAACCAGTTGTCATGAAAGCTGCCACAAGGGGCATCATTCACAAAAACACGGCAGCGCGCAAAGTATCGCGCCTTTCAGCCCGCGTTAAAGCTCTGGGTGCCTGATTTCAGACCCGTTGAGCGCCAACCGCTTAACAGCCGATAGCATGTGCGCCGCCTGAGCCGCATGATGATCAGGAATAACGAACCCGGCACCGGCTCCACCAAATATTCAGGTAAAGAGTTCGCCTCCGGCCGCCCTGATACGGGCCGAAATTACAGACGCGCCATCGGTATAAACTGCCATTGTTGTCACACCCCGATGAGCGCTGTCGACCCAACACTATCTGTGGTGCCGACAACTCGAATATCGGGAACGTGCCTGTAGGCAGACGCCGCCAGAGTGATCCTACCCATGAGCAGAAACAGCCCCTGTTTTCATCTTTTCTGGCCAGCCGACAGCTCATCCAGTAAGATTTGGAAGCGTTCCGGAACCGGAGCCTCAATCACATCCTGATAGATGGATCGAAGACATTTTCCCAATTGGCCTTGAATCTCACCGCAAATATGGAGTTCCACAGGATCATCATTCATGTTTTCAGTCATGACGAAGGCTTCCTTACTATTCGCAAAGGCGAATTCTGGGGCGCTATGGGTCAAATATTGGGCATTGGAGACCATTTAACGAAGCTGCTCGTAAAATGGTTCCATTGAGGGAACCTTTTGTTCTCAGGGGCATTCACTAATTGTAGGATTTTACCGCAAAAAGATTTTCAGCGGGCAAGGAGATTTCAGTATGTCACGAGCGGATCAGATTGCGCCTCACCTTCCCTATTTGCGCCGATATGCACGCGCAATTTCCGGCGCTCAGGAAAGTGCCGACAAATACGTGTTGGGTGTTCTTGAGACGCTGATCGAAGATCCGGACCGAGATCTGCTGGATGGAGATATCCGTGTTGGCCTTTATCGGGTTTTCACCGGCATCTGGAAGTCCTTCAGTGTCAATTTGGAAGGGTCCGGCCCGGATGAGCGCGGCACACCGGCGGACCGTAAGGTGGGAAGCATCACACCATTACCTCGTCAGGCCTTTCTGTTGACAGCCGTTGAAGGTTTTTCGATTTCTGAGGCAGCCCGTATTCTGGAAATCAGTGAAACCGAACTTTCAGATCTCATAGAACAAGCCGGCCGCGAAATTGCCGAGCAGGTTGGCACCACGGTTCTGATTATTGAAGATGAGCCGTTGATCGCCATGGACATTGAACAAATGGTCGAGGGGCTTGGGCATTCCGTAACCGGCATTGCGCGCACCCATTCGGAAGCGCTGACCGAGATCGAAAAAAGCAAGCCGGGCCTGGTGCTGGCCGATATTCAACTGGCCGACGGAAGTTCAGGCATTGATGCGGTGAATGACATTCTGCGCTCCATTAATGTGCCTGTGATTTTTATTACCGCATTTCCAGAACGCCTGCTGACCGGCGAGCGCCCGGAACCGGCCTTTCTGGTCACAAAGCCGTTTCACCCCGACATGGTCAAAGCGCTGATCAGTCAGGCCCTGTTTTTTGAACAGAATGCGGGGAAAGCCGCCTGAACATTCGGCAACAGAGCCACAAACCCTGTCGTTTCCGGGTTCAGGAATTTTATCATCTTTTTTGGGACAATTAGACGACTAAAGTAAACTTTGTACTGGGGAGTATGCTCCAAATGGAGCCAAAAGACGTGTCGCAAATTACAGACAGCGAGAAAAGCGCCTATCTCGTCCGGGCGCTGGAAGGGACCGACTATGCTGTTTTCTATCAGGATCTGGATCTGCGGGGGGTGTGGATAGAGAACCCGCCACAGGACTGGGCCTTTGATATTGCAGGGAAAACCGACTTCGATCTTCTTCCTGAGAAGACAGCTCACGAGACCACCGCGGTCAAGAGAGAGGTTATCCGGACTGGAGAAAATGCACGGATGGAGCTCCAGATCGACGCGCCCAACGGAACACGCTGGTTCAAGGTCTGGGTCGATGCCGATTTCGACGAAAATGGCAAAGTAAAAGGAATTCTGTGCTTTTCGGCAGAGACGACAGAAACCAAAAGACGCGAACTCGCGCAACAGGAACTGCTGCGTGAAGTCAGCCACCGGTCCCGGAACCTGCTGGCTATCATCCAGAGTATCGCCAACCAGACGGCGAAATCTCAACACTCTATCACCGACTATCTGAGCCGCTTTAATGACCGGCTTCGCTCCCTTGCCAAAACGCTGGATGTTGTAACCCGCCGCAACTGGGAAGGGGCGACGCTGCATCAGGTGATCACAGGTCAGGTGGGCTCATTTGTCAGCGCTCCCAACAATTTTGAATTGGAAGGCGTTGATCCAGCGCTCACGCCCAATGCGGCGCTTCATATCGGGCTGGCCATTCAGGAACTGGCATCCAATGCGGCTGCGCACGGAGCCTGGTCAAACAAGTGTCAGGGGAGCGTCTCGGTGGTCGCGGCGATGACATCGGACGAGCAGCTCGAATTGTCCTGGAAAGAAAAGATACCCGGCCCATTCACGCTGGAAGACAGCCGCCGCTTTGGCGCAAAGACGCTTTTGGCAGTCGTTCCAAGCTCCATGCAGGGCAAGGCAGAAACGTTTGAGGAAGACGGTCATCTGATCTACCGGTTGACGGTCCCCACCGGCAGCTTTCAGTAAATCGGCTTCTTCTTCTTGAAAAAAAAGAGGCGGATGGGAAACCATCCGCCTCTTCGTGTTTTGGGAGCCGCGATTTCTCTACACGGAGAGACCGCGGCCCTGGATCCGGGTTGACGTTAGTGCGTCACATCAAAGGAGACGACGTGGAAGGCCGACTTGCCTTTTTCCTTTTCCACCTTCTTTGCCAGCTTGAAGGAGATGCCGCGGGTCGCCGGTTTGCTGGATGATGCTGCGATCTTGCGCGCAGCATCCAGTGTCAGCTTCTCCACACCAAGACCAGCTGTGTGACAGTACACGATCAGCGACTCGCTGTGGCCTGGCTCATCAAACTCGATGTGCCCGGAACCTTCGGCAGGAATACGACGGGGCTTGTGAGCCCGTAACCACGGGTCGCCAATCAGCTGGTAAGGAAACTCCTCAACATGACCGCTGGATTCCACATAGAGAATCTGGATCTCGCAATCATGGCTGCTCTCAACCGTGAAGGATAGTTTCTCGCCTACCTTGGCCTGAGTCTTCTCGACATAGATTGCCAGTTTCAGCTTGTCACCGTCGACATATTCCTTCTGCTGATACTGGGGCACAACCGCCTTATAGACCTCGGCTTTCTTTTCCACCGGTCCAGCTTTGTAGGCCTGCTCGGCGTAGACTTCCTTCTTCACCTCAGCGACGACAACTTCCTTCTTCGGTTCGACATAACCCTCTTTCTTGACGGCTTCTTTTTTGACCGGCTCCTTGTAGGCAACCTTCTCGCCGTATTTCTCTACATATTCAGCAACATGACTAGCCGAAAGAGGTTTGTGACCGGTCAGCGATTCCTGAAGATAAGGATATTGCTGCTCAATCTCGAAACGCGGCACCTTCGCGCCACCCTCCAGTTGCAGAATTTTCTGCATGGCAAGTTGCTGGACCGAAACATCGTTTATGCGAAGGACTGCTGACTTGAATTCCTCAGCTTCCATATCGAACTCGGCTGCAAAACTCTCAAGATCAAGATTGTCCTCGTAGAGATCAGCATACCAGGTGATGATTTCCTTATCACCGGGAGCCACGATGCTTTTGGGTTTGCCGCTGATGGCCTGTTCGGTAGCACCGATTTTCTCCAGCGCAGCAACAAACTTGTCGCGGTCGGCATCGTAGAAATCATCCATCTCAGCCTGCTCGATATACATCGCCAGCAACAACCGGGTCTGTTCGACATCGAACTGGTTGGTTGTCTGCAAGTGCTGGCGCATGTTGTCGCGCTTGGTCAGGATTCCGTCAGCATGACAGTCAAAGCATGAGCGACCATTGATGATCGTCGGTGCCTTGTCTTTTGGACGCTCCTGATAGGAGACGATCTTTTCCGGTCCCTCATCAATGCGGTTACCCTTGTGGTCGGAAAGGTAATAACCCTGCAGGCCATTGGGGAGCGAGAAAATCATCTCACCACCATCATGCTCGAAGGATTTCAACCCGGCTTTCAACGGTTCGATATCTTCCGGGCCATGCGGATAATCGCGCAGGCTCTGACGGTTAAAGCTTCCCGCAAAGTCATAGGACTTCCAGTAATAACCACCCTGTGGCATGGCGTGACGCTCAATCATGCGATTGTGCGCAGACACACCCGATGCACCGCGATCAAATGCTGCACGGATCACTTTGCCACGGCTGATATTTTCTTCGACATTAAGTCCAAGCCGGCCACGTTCCAGTTCGCGGATGTTTTTGGGCAACCGCAACAGCGCGTGATAGAAGGCTGGCCGTGATGCAGTCGCGATAAACCAGTCTGTGCGCATAATCGGCAGTGGTGTGTGCGTTTCTTTCGTCAGCGCCAGCAGGGTCGGATCGCCATAGGGATCGACTCCGTAAGGATAGGCGTTGACCAGAATATCCCACTGATAGGGCTCCCAGCCGAGGTCGCGAATGTCAACGCGGATCAAAAGATCCTTGGTGTTGGCAACAACATCCGGCAGCACAAGTTCGGTACCCAGAGAAACCGAGTTTACGAACTTGTTGAAACCGGCAACGTAGAACTTCTGACGCTCAGCATATTTCTCGTCGGATTCACACGGGAAACGGCCATTGTAGTGGCTGCGATAGGAGAAGTAGCGCAGGTGTTTGCGATCCAGTTCATCCTGCTTGCTCAGATCGTTCAACGCCGCCTGAACAAAATCCTCACGCCGCAGAATTTTGCGCGCACGGGGCGGCGGGCCTGCGGGTACTGCCTGGGCTGCAGCCGCCGTCGCTTCCGGGCTGCCAAGGGCTGTAATCCACTCGGCAAGACGCGCAACCTCGCCAGCCGAAGGCTTGGAGCCGATGGGCATGCGGCCTGATGTGATCGATGTGTACATGCGCGATGCATTTGGATCGCCAGGCGTTACAAACGAAGCGTCTGCTGCAATTGAAGCCAGGTCCCCGGCGGGGAAGCTGCCTTGCGAGCTTTCACCCGGGCCGTGACAGTTACGGCAATACTGGCCGATGAAGTTGTCTGCATCAGCTGACAATGCCGGATCGATACCGCCACCACCTGCAGGGGCTGCGGCTCCAAGATCACCTGTACAGGTCTTGGTAACCAGTTCCACTGTCGGCTTGGGCGGTTCTTTCGTTTTGATCTCGCCGCCCGTGATATAGGCATACATGGCAAGCCTGTCTTCTTCAGACAGTTTGGCTGTCTGTTTCACAATGGCCCGCATGACGGGGTCGACGATGGGCTGGCCATTCAGCTTGTTACCATCAACCAGCGTGCCCTTGGTGAATACTTCCGGGTTCGGTAATTTTGCCAGAATCGAGGCATTGATTGCTGGCGCATAAGCGCCGGTCAGGCCCTTGGAGCCTTCCAGCGGTTTATCATCCAGAGTGCCGTATGTGGTTGAACGCGGCGTGTGGCAGGAACCACAAGCACCGACATTTTCAACCAGGTACTTCCCCCGAGCCAACTGATCGTCTTTGCCCGGCGTCCAGCGCGCGGTCTTGAAGTTCCGGCGTTTCCAGAACGACATCATTGAGTTCAGGTTGTAGGGAAAGGATACCTTGTGCTTGGGCGCCACATTGTCGGATTGCGGCAAGGTGGCGAGATAGCCTTTGATGTCCAGCGCATCTTCAGGCTTCATTCCCGCATAGTTGGTGTACGGAAACACCGGATAGTAATGACGGCCCTTGGGCGAAACACCATTGAGGAGAGCATTCAAAAACGCAGCATTCGACCAGCTGCCGATACCCTTTGCTCCACTTGTGATGTTGGGAACATGGAAGGAGCCAACAAAAGAATCCATCTTAAGGCCACCGGCCAGCAGATCAGGATTTTCAGCGCTGCCATGACAGGACGAACAGGCACCTGCGTTGTACAGATATTCACCGTTCTTCAGGTCCGGTTTGTAGTCTGCATAAGCATCTTCTTTGTACAATTCAGCTGCGCTGACGCTGCCTACAGCAAGCGTAAAAATGCCAGCCAACAGAGTCGATACTGCGGCCCTGGCATAGGTCAGGCTACGGCTACGCCTCATTTCGACAACCCCGTTTGGTGAGTTTCCTCTTGTACGCATGGTGTCATGCCTCTCCATTTTTTTCCCTCAACAATCGCCCCAACGATTCAAGTGTATACGTAGAATCTTCCGTGTCATCGAAATTCGAACAATTCGAACTTCATTGCAGAAAATTTCTTGCCCAGTCCTTTCAGCCCATTGACTATGGCCAGCCGCAAGGGCGGTGGCCCACAAAACATGAGCGCAGCACCATCGAGTTCGATACTCGTCAGATCGCGCAGTTTTTCGGCGTCAAGCCGACCAGCGTCATCGGAAGCGTAGAGTACATAACTGAAACGCTCCACTTCCCCGGCTTTTTTCTCTAACAGAGCTCTGTCGATTGCTTCTGTGTCATTACGCACGCAATGGAACAGACAGACGTCCTGCTGCAACCCGCTATCGAGCTTCTGAGCCATTGCAAGAAACGGGGTAATCCCGATACCACCTGCCAGCCAGAGCTGTCGGGAATTCTTCGGTTCAAATTTGAAACGTCCATATCCGCCCTCAACCGCCATGCGGTCGCCAACTTCCAGCTTCTCGTGCAATCTCCTGGTAAAATCACCAGACGCCTTGATCGCAAAACTGACCCCGCCGTCCTCATCGCGACCGGCGATGGTAAAGGGATGCGGTTCTCCCAGCCCCTCTCTTGAAAACTTGATTATCGCAAACTGCCCGGCTTCACTCTTGAGAGGTCTGCCGACAGGTTTTGCGGAAATCAACGTCGCACCACCCGCCTTTTCCACGGCTGTTACCTCGTAGCGCCGGCGACGCAGAAAAGGACCCAGCTGGGTGTAAAGAAAACTGGCGATACCAATGAACGCGAACAAATTCAGATAATTGGCGAGCAAGGCGGTGCCATCAAACGGCCGTTTGATAAACGCCTGATGGAACACGATCACCATGAAAAACACACCGATGAAGCGGTGGCTTTGACGCCAGATGTGATAGGGCACCTCAAATCTGGTGAAGGGGATTTTCTTGATCAGGCTAAAGCCAATAAGGATAATCAACCCCCAAAAGCCGATATTGGCCGCATCCTTGGCCATCGAGTTGAGACCCGCGGTCAGCGTCTGCCCCTTGAAATTGGGTGTGATGAAATAGTGAACCAGAATGAGAGCAAAGGCGATCCGCCCCATTGTCCGGTGCATGTAATACATCCGGTCCAGGCCGCCAAAGGCTCCTTCCAGAAACTTGGGGCGAGCAGCAAAAAGCTGGTTCAATCCCATTGCAACAAAGGCAACAGATGCCGCCGCCAGTGAACCCCAGGTCGTGAGACCTTCGGCACTGGCAGCAGGAACAGATAGCAAAAAGGCTATAAAAAGCAGCAGATACGCAACTAAAGGACCGGTCATGGAGTGCCGTTGCCCTTAACCGCTTGTGATGTTGATAACCTCAACACGACGATTTTCACCCGCTGCAGGGTCATAGGTATTTTTCAGCCGATGCTCGCCAAATCCGATTGGCACCAGACGTTCAGGCTGAATCTTGCCAACGCGGTAGAGAAAATCAGCGACCGAGTCCGAGCGCCGCTGCGACAAAATCTGATTGGCAGAATCACTTCCAACGGCGTCGGTATGTCCGCCCAGAATAATCCGTGCCTGGTTCAAAGACGGATGATTAAGCGCCTTGGCCAGTTCCACGAGCTGAATGATTGACTCACCCTTGATTTCCGCAGATCCAAATTCGAACTGAATTTCAAAATCGAGCTTTGGAAGTTCATATTTGGTGACGATCTTCTCGATCTTCTTGATTTCCTGAACATCGTAAGTCGGCTCTTTGTAGACGGGCTTGGCCGCATAAACCGGCTCTTTCTTGGCACCATATTCGGGCTTCTTGGCCGCATAGTCCGGTTCTTTGGTGGCACCTTTGCTGATCGAGAACTTGATGCCCCGACCCAAGTTGCCCAAAAAGTTGCGGTCGCCGGCAGAAATTGTGTTTGAGCCACCACCGGTTACGGAGCGGGTCAGACTGCGGGTCAGCGGCTTTTTCTTTGCAGCAAGCTTGTTCGTGATGTCATTAGCCGTCAAATCCCCGGCGAATGCAGCTCCCGAAGTCATGGCAACGAATGCAACCGAAGCCAGGGCGGTGATTCCAATTTTTCCCAACATATTTTTTCCCTCAAATGTTCAGCAGCTTAAGTTAAGTTGACCAAACGGGTTCAACTTTTGCAATGATGTTTTTCTATCGCGTCGCAAACAGGTTAACCGTGCGAAACTGCACACCCTCTCTCATGCACCCTTGAATTCAGCCAAAATACGCTTAGCAGCCATCTTTACAGGTCCGATAACCGGCTTGAGCAATTCGATTCTGTCAAAGCTGTCCGGATGCCCGGCAATACTCTCCCTCAAAGCGGCACCAAAACTCATGCGCAACTCTGTTCCGATATTAAATTTACAAACTCTGGTCTCCTGAGCAAGTTTTTGGCGTGTTTTTGATGGAATACCACTGCCACCGTGCAAAACCAGAGGGCCGGTTGTCACAGCCTCAATGGCCGCCACCGCCTCAAAATTAATCTCTCCGGATTTTTCCGTTTGCAGGTGAACATTGCCCACTGAGATAGCCATCGCATCTGCATTGCTTTCGCGGTCGAAGCGCGCCGCTTCTATTGGGTCGGTTCCCTTAGAAACCGCACCTGCCGCGTATCCCACAAAGCCGACTTCGCCTTCGACAGAAACACCAACGGCGTGGGCCTGTTCGGCGATTTGGGCCGTGGTCTCTATGTTCTCGTCAATGGTCAGCTTTGATCCGTCGAACATGACCGAGGTGAAACCATGATCAATTCCCTCAAGACATTCGTGGGCGGTGTAACCATGATCGAGGTGAACACAGACCGGAACTATTGCCTGGTCGGCGAGATAGCGCAGCATCGGCCCAATCACCGGTACCGGCGTATGTTTGCGGCATCCCGGTCCTGCCTGCAGAATTACCGGGCTGTCCAGGTCTTGCGCCGCCTCGACGTAAGCCACCGCATCTTCCCAGCCCAGAACGACCAGCCCGGCAACGGCGCTGTTGCCGACGAGAGCAGGTTGCAGAATCTCTTTCAGATTGACGGCGGGCATCAGCAAGTCCGGTCTATTTAAACTTGGCGATCATGTCCTTGATGCCGGGTATGGTTTCAATCTGCCAGGCATGATCGGGCTGGAAATACTGGACAAGCGATCGCTGTGAAAGCCCTCCCAGAATTGTGAAATAATACATCTCATAGCCGGGAGCGACGACGCAGGGATGATATCCCTTTTCCAGAATGATCGTGGAACCGTCAACGATGTGATAAGCATCACCAACCTTGCCATCCTCACGCTGCACCAGCTGCATGCCGAAACCATTGTTGGGTTTGAAGCGGAAATTATAAGTCTCGTCATGCCGGCTTTCATCCGGCAGGCGGTCCGTATCGTGTTTATGGGGCGGGAAGCCGGACCAACCGCCCTGGCCGACGGTAAACAGTTCCGACACCAGCAACCGTCCTACCTGGTCATGATATTTCGTTCCCAGAATGTGCTTGATCTTGCGATGGGTTTTTGTGTCATCG
Source organism: uncultured Rhizobiaceae group bacterium (assembly GCA_937930635.1). Classification (GTDB taxonomy): domain Bacteria; phylum Pseudomonadota; class Alphaproteobacteria; order Rhizobiales; family Rhizobiaceae; genus Pseudahrensia. The sequence goes on along the minus strand of CALHCF010000013.1, from coordinate 96,687 downwards.
GACCCGTATTGCACCAGATCAATATCATCCTTGCGCACGGCAAAGGGTGCCAGAACCCTGTCGTAGCGGGCGCCGGCAATGAATGCTTCGGTGTCAGCGGTTGCGACCACGGTCGCCAGCGAACCCGATGGAACATAGACCCCCTCAGGTTCTCCGTCCCAGACATCCGACCCCCGATTGCCGATCTTTTCAAAACGCTCGCCTTCAATCTCGACATTGACGGTGCCTGTGGCCGGAACAATGCAGGTCTCGTAGCCGGGGACCTGATATTCAAACGCCTGCCCCTCTTTGAGTTTGACGATATTGAAATAATTGAGCGGGACACGGGCGTCTCCTGCATCAATGATGGCCTCGTTTTGGTTTTCAAAGGGGGCTATGTGCATCGTCAATCTCAGCTGGTTGTCGTTTCTGGAGCAATAAAATCTGTCAGTTCAGTTTGTGTCGGCATGGCGGGCGCACAGCCCACCCGCGAGACCACAATCGCCGCTGCAGCCGAACCCCGCAACACACAATCGCGCAGACCAAAGTGTAAGGCCAGCCCACTGCAGAACCCGGCCATGAAGGCATCACCTGCACCTGTAGGCTTGATTGCCTCTACCGGGAAAATGCCCGTCTGGAAAGATTCATCCGGTGCAATCGTAACCGAGCCTTCCGCCCCCATCTTGTAGACTGCAATGGCGTTGCGACCGTCTACCAGAGCGTCCGCATAGGCCCGCCCTTTGTCGTAACCACCGGCCAGAACGCCAAACTCGTCGTCATTGCCGATCACGATGTCGCACAGCTTCGCGGCCTTGCTGCAAATCTGTGAGGCTTCATCCAAAGATGCCCAGGAATAGGCCCGGTAGTCGACGTCGAATAATACAGTGACCCCGGCCGCCTTTGCGGCGTGGATCGCAGCCAGTGTTGCGTCACGCGAGGGAGCCATTGCGAGCGATGTACCGGTGAACACCAGCGCACCGAATGACGACCAGTCCACCGCCGCAACATCGGTCTCGGTCAACGCGAAATCGGCAGCGTTGTTGCGATAGATCACCGTCTGCGTGTCTTCAGTGCGGGTTTCAGAGAGCGCCAGCGTGTTGCGTGCCTCGCTGCGCTCAAGAACGACATAGCCGGTCTCGATCCCATAGCGGTTACATTCTGCGATGGTATACCGGCCCACCGCATCATCCGATACCCGCGTCAAAAGCGAGACTTCACACCCCATCCGCGCAAGACCGGCAGCGATATTGCCTGATGAACCGCCCAACGCCGCCACAAAAGACGTGGCGTCTTCAATCCGCGTTCCTGGCGGGTCGGGATAGAGGTCCATCCCCGCACGTCCCAGAACACAAAACCGGTTTTTGGCAATTCCAACCATGGGTTCAGCCATCATACCAGGAGGGCATCCAGGCACCGTCGGCCTCGTGGCTGTCCGCTGCTGCATCGACAAAATAGACGCCCCGTGCGCCGTCCATCACCGTCGGGATATCAACCATATTGGGGGCAAGTGTTGTACCGCTGCGTCTTGCTTCAATTGCTACTGCGAGTTCGATGTAGAGATTGCACCAGGCATCGGGAACACCTTCATTGTGCCCTCTTGGTAACCGAACCATGCGCTCGGCTTCGGGCATCATGCCGGCTCCAAAACCGCGCGAGATGGTTTGAGTAGCGCCGTTGAGCGGCGTGTAATGCAAAAGGTCAGGGAATTCCTGATCCCATTCAATCCCGCCTCCATCTCCATAGATGCGCATCCGCAAACCGCAGGCATTGCCAGGAGCCGCCTGGGTGCACCAAAGCGTTCCCGGCGCACCACTCCCGAATTTGAGTTGCATAAAGGCTGTGTCTTCCATCGCCGCTGCGCCCCCGCAGACATGGAAACGGGTGCTGACTTCGCTAATCGGTTCATCCAGCACATAATGCAACATGTGGAATGCATGGGTGCCGATATCGCCCGTCACCGATCCACGGCCAGCCTGACTGGGGTCGCGCCGCCAGCCGGATTGTTTGGTTTCTTTTTCCTGCGCCCCCGCAGCCCAGTCCTGCACATACTCGATATGCGCCTGCCGCAACTTCCCCACTTTGCCAGCTGCCACCATCGCCTTGGCCTGCCGCACCATGGCGTGAAATGCATAGGTATAGGTAACCCCAAAAAAGAGATCGCTCTTGTCATGCAGAGCGACGAGTTTTCTGGCGTCATCCATGGTCGCGGTCATCGGCTTGTCGCAGATGATGTCAATTCCCGCTTCCATGAAAGCTTCAGCGGCGGCTGCATGATGGCCGTTGGGGGTACAGATGGCGACCGCATCAATACCGTCTTCCCGCGCCGCTTCAACCTCGGCCATCTTCCTGAAATCATCATAAGTTCGTTCTTCAGCCAGAAGCCAGTCTTTGCCGGAAGCCATGGCAACATCCGGGCGCGACGAAAGCGCACCCGCAACAATATCCCAACGGTTTGACAGACGCACTCCGGCAGCGTGCCAGTGGCCCACCAGGGCACCGCGCCCACCGCCCACAAAGCCCAGTTTCAAACGCCTTTGTGCTGGAGGGTAGGCTGGCACCATGAGTCTGTTCCCCGATTTCAAACGATTGTAAGTTTGGATAACCCGTTGGCGCGGTCGATGCCAGAGCCTCATCGGGATTTTGGCAGAGTTCCCTCATATTTGCAGATGATGCCCAACATGACTTCATCTGCGCCGCCACCTATCGAGGCGAGGCGGTCGTCACGGTAAGCCCGACTGACGGGGTTATCAGCAGTGAAACCCATCCCACCCCAGTATTGCAAACAGGTGTCGTTAACCTCGCGCAACAACCGCCCCGTTTTCAGCTTCGCCATCGATGCCAACCGTGTCACGTCCTTGCCGCCGACATAGTCCCAGGTTGCCGACCAGGTCAGCGCACGCAGAGCTTCGACTTCGGTTCTTAACTCCGCCAACCGGAAGTGGATGACCTGATTGTCGAGCAGCGATTTGCCAAAGGCCTTGCGGTTGCGGGTATATTCGATGGTCAGATCAATCGTGCGGTCAAGATGTTTGAGTGCATTGGCCGCGATCCACAAGCGCTCTTCCTGAAACTGCATCATCTGCATGGCAAAACCCATGCCCTCCGTTCCCACGAGATTGCGCCGGGGAACACGTACATTGTCGAAGAAGAGCTGTCCGGTATCGGAGGCGTGCATACCAATCTTGTCTATTTTCTGCTTTTCGATACCGGCAGCATCCATGGGAACAATAATCAGCGATTTGTTGTCGTGGCCGGTACTGTCGCCGGTATTGGCAAGCAGACAGCACCAATCGGCTTGCAGGCCGTTTGTGATCCACATTTTGGAGCCGTTGATGATGTAGTCATCACCTTCAACCCGGGCATGGGTCTTTATCGAGGCCACATCGGAACCGGCGCTGGCTTCCGATACACCAAGGCATCCAACCATGTCGCCGGCAATGGCCGGGGCGAGATAGTCTGCCTTCAACTCATCAGACCCGAACCTGTTGAGGGCTGGCGTGCACATATCGGTCTGCACACCAATTGCCATGGGAATGGCGCCGCAATGGACCAGCCCGGTTTCTTCAGCCATCACCATCGAATAGGAGAAATCCAGCCCAAGCCCGCCATAGTCCTGATCATATTTGATCCCCAGCAGACCCAGATCACCCAGTTTCTTGAAAACCTGGTGGGCGGGGAAACACGCGGCGTTTTCCCACTCTTCAACATTCGGGTTGATCTCGTTTTCAACAAAACGCGCAACGGTTGCGCGCATCTGTTCATGCTCAGCGGTAAACGCCATGGACAATTCCTCCTCGCAACTGGATCAACCAGTCTAAGCGTAGGTGTCCACAGGTGTACCGGCAAGCGCAGCCATGTTGATAAGGCCCCGTACCGTAATAGAGGGAGTGACGATATGAGCCCGGTTGCCCATGCCCATGAGGATAGGTCCGACCTCAATTCCACCAGCCACAGATTTCAGTGAATTTTTCACACCACCGGCGGTTTCGGCATTTGAGAAAACAAACGCGTTGGCTTTTCCCTTCAGGCGAGAGGCTGGAAAAATCCTGTCGCGAATTTCGGGATCAAGTGCTGCATCGACCGGCATTTCCCCTTCATAAACGAAGTCAAGATTCTGCGCATCAAGAATGGCCAGCGCAGCACGCATACGCCTTGCGGATTCCGTGTCGAGTGTCCCAAACTGTGAGTTGGAACAGACCGCGATGTTTGGCTCGATGCCGAACCGGCGCACGTGCCGGGCCGTTGCAATGACCGTGTTGGCCACTTGCTCGGGTGTTGGCTCGGGATTCACATGTGTATCGGAAACAAATATCGGTCCATCATCAAGAATCAGAAGCGAAAGAGCGCCCACGGGAATGAGGCTTTCCGTCCGCAACATCTGTTCCACATAATTCATATGCCACAGGTAGTTCCCAAACGTTCCGCAGATCATGCTGTCGGCTTCGCCACGATGGACCATCACGGCTGCGATGACCGTCGTGTTGGTGCGCAAGACGGCTCTGGCCAAAGCAGGCGAGATACCCCGGCGCTGCATGGCTGCATGGTAAGTCTCCCAATATTCGCGATAACGGGAGTCGCTTTCCGGGTTGACGATCTCAAAGCTCTCAAAAGCCTCCTTGGGGAAACCGTATTTATTGCAGCGGTGCTCAATAATTTCAGGGCGGCCTATCAGAACTGGCCGATTGACTGTCTCCTCAAGCATGGCAACAGCAGCGCGCAATACCCGCTCATCTTCACCCTCGGCAAAAACAATCCGGTGTGCCGATGAACTTGCCTGCTCGAAAACAGGCCGCATGATTATTGAGGAGCGATAGACAGAGGCTGTCAATTTTTCCGTATACTCAGCCAGATCAGATACAGGGCGTTGAGCGACCCCGGTTTCCATCGCAGCCCCGGCAACGGCTCCGGCGACAACGGCAAGGAGCCGTTCATCGAACGGTTTGGGGATAAGATAATCAGACCCAAACTGAAGGTCTTCTTCACCATAGGCACGCGCCGCCTCTGCCGACGATGTCTTGCGCGCCAAAGCGGCAATACCGTCTACACAGGCGATCTTCATCTCATCATTGATGGTCGTTGCCCCCACATCCAACGCTCCGCGGAAAATGAAGGGGAAGCACAGGACGTTGTTGACCTGATTGGGATAGTCTGACCGGCCCGTTGCCATGATCGCATCTGGAACCACCTTTGCGACTGCTTCGGGTGTGATTTCGGGATCAGGATTGGCAAGAGCAAAGATTATCGGCTTTTTTGCCATGCGCGACACCATGTCGGGGGTCAGTACGCCGGGGCCCGACAGGCCTAAAAAGAGATCTGCATCGCCGATCACATCATCCAGGGTGCGCAAATCACTATCCTGCGCATAGGCTTTCTTTTGCGGCGTCATCTCTTCGCTGCGCCCATTATAGACAAGCCCGGCGATGTCGCAGAGCCATACATTTTCGCGCTTCACGCCCAGTTTTAAAAGCATGTTCAGACAGGCGATCCCTGCTGCGCCCCCACCGGTTGAGACAACCTTGATGTCCTCAAACCGCCGGTCTGTCAGATGCAGAGCGTTTTTTGCCGCCGCGCCGACAACAATGGCGGTTCCATGCTGGTCATCGTGGAAGACGGGGATGTTCATCCGCTCCTTGCAGATCTTTTCAACGATGAAGCAATCGGGGGCCTTGATGTCTTCGAGGTTGATTGCCCCAAAGGTTGGTTCAAGAGCAATCACATGTTCAGCAAATTTCTCAGGGTCACTTTCGTTAAGTTCGATATCGAAACAGTCGATATGAGCGAACTTTTTGAAGAGAACCGCCTTGCCCTCCATAATCGGCTTGGATGCGAGAGGGCCAATATTGCCCAGACCCAGTGCCGCGGAACCGTTGGTGACCACGGCAACGAGATTACCGCGCCCGGTGAAACGGGACGCCGTAAGAGGGTTCTCCTTGATGGCCAGGCAGGCTTCCGCGACCCCTGGGGAATAGGCAAGCGACAGGTCTCGGGGATTTGCAAGTGGCTTGGTCGGCCGGACTTCCAGCTTACCTGGTTGTGGAAATTCGTGATAGTTGAGCGCCGCATTGCGCAGAGGCGTTTCAGATTCTGTGGACATCTAGGCCTCAAGCAGGTGTGGAAATCGAGATTGTAGCAAAACCGTATCGGTGGGCAATTCAATCAGCTTTCGCAATTGTGCCTGTGGTTGCGCCAAAAGAAAACCGGCGGTGCAGTAATTCCACCGCCGGTTCAGACTGACTGATTTTAAGCCGCTGGGCTTATGCGAACCACCAGCGCTCGGAGGCCTTGTTGCCGTCGAGATCCCAGTTGGCTGCCACATCGTCAGCGTGTGCAACTTTCTTGGAGATACCGATGATGTAATTGGCAAACATCGGGATGATTGCGCCACCATCATTGTGCAACAGGGTTTGCGCTTCAGTGTAGAGTTCCACGCGCTTGGTCTGATCCAGTTCGCCGCGGGCCTGTTTGACCAGAACGTTGAACTTCTTGGCGTCGTCGGTTTCCTTCCACGCCGTGTCGTTCCATTTGGTCGAGTCGGTATAGGCCGACGAGAACATCCAGTCTGCGGTCGGGCGTCCGCCCCAGAAGCAGGCACACCATGGTTTCTTGTTCCAGACGTTGGACCAGTAACCATCTTTGGGTTCACGAACGACTTCAACGTCGATCCCGATCTCCTTGGCAGAGGCTGCAATAAGCTGGGCTGCATCAACCGCGCCACCAAAGGCCGCTTCGGATGCAGACAGCTGCAATGTGCCGCTGTGACCGGACTTCTTGTAATGCTCGGCTGCTTTTTCCGGGTCAAATTCGCGCTGCGCAATAGATGTTGCCAGGAAGCGGTTTGCCGATGAAAGCGGAAGGTCGTTGCCAACAGCACCGTGGCCCAGCAGAATCTTGTCCACGAGTTCCTGACGTTTGATGGCCAGTTTCAACGCCATACGCAGATCGAAATTGTCGAACGGCGCTGAATCGAGACGCATCGGGAACGTGTAGTGAAGTGTACCCGTCTTTTCGAGAATTTCGATATTGGGGTTGCGGGCCATCAGCGCCACGGTCTTGGTATCAATGCGGTCGATAACGTCCACATCGCCATTCATCAAGGCAGACTGGCGTGCCGTTGGGTCGATCAGGGACAGAATTTCTGTCTCGTCGAAAAAGGCCGCATTTTCCTTGAAGTAATTAGGATTGCGTTTGCCCTCAAAGCGAACACCCGGCTCCCATTTCTGCATGATATAGCCGCCGGTACCGACGCCTGATGTTGCATCAACCTTTCCGTCCTTGGCAGGCATGATTGCCAGGTGGTAATCGGAAACGATGTACGGGAAGTCGGCGTTTGGTCCATCCAGTTCAAACACAACCGTGTCACCATCTTTGGAGACATTGGTGACGGGTGCCAGAACACCTTTGGCGGCTGATTTGGAATCTTCGCCACGGTGATGGTTGATCGAGGCAATCACATCATCAGCGTCAAGTGACTTGCCGTTGTGAAATTCCACACCCTTGCGCAGCTTGAAGCGCCAGGTCTTGCCGTCTTCTGAGAAAAAGCTCTCAGCCAGTTCGGGGATCAGTTCGCCCTTGGCGCTGACTTCGGTGAGATGGTTGGCCCAGGAATAACCCACATGGGTGGTCATGCCATTTTCATAAGTTGCCGGATCCAGCGAATCTGTTGTGGACCCGTGCCCCATACCAAGGCGCAGTTTTCCGCCTTTCTTGGGTGTTGCGGCAAGGGCGTCACCGGCCATTGACATGGCGGTTGGTAAAACCACACCGGCTGCCAGCATGGACGTAATGAATTGACGACGGCTTATGCGTCCGGCGCTAAGCTTTTCCGCTTGATCATTGATAAAGACATTTTTCATGTCGCGCATAGTTGAGTTTCTCCCGTTATGAAGTTCGAGAGGCAATCGACCACCCCTCGTTCCACCAACAAGATAAGCATGTATCGGCGGTGCGACACAAGCTTGCCTGCAAGATGGCTGTCAACAAGATGAGCCGGTTAACCTGTAAAAACGGCTGGTTATCCCTTCCAGGATTTGCGCTTTTGTCAGGAGACCGTTAGCCTGTGTGCCGGGGAGCGCGATTTTTTCGTGCTGGCGATTTTGGGAGAAAATTTTGCATCCGGTCCTGTCTACGGTGCTTCAACGTCTTGGTTTGGGCGTTGTGACGTTGTTTTTTGTTTCGCTGATTATCTTCAGCTCAATCCAGCTTCTGCCCGGCGATTTTGGCGAGGCTGTCCTTGGGCAAGCCGCGTTGCCGGAGACAATTGAAGCTTTTCGAAAAGAACTCGGCCTCGATCAACCTGCCTGGAAACGCTACATAAACTGGGTTGCTTCGGTCATGACCGGCGATCTGGGAACATCATTCTCGGGGCGAGCCTCATCCGGTATTGACCGGTCACGTGCGGTTGTGGACCTTGTTGCGCCGCGCCTCTGGAACACGCTGTTTCTGGCGTCAATGGCTGCCGTGATCGCCGTGCCCCTTTCACTTATCCTTGGTGTCACAGCTGCGCTGTACCGCAACTCTTTTTACGACCGCTCCGTCAATGCAGCGACACTGACAACAATCTCGTTTCCGGAATTTTTCGTCGCCTATATTCTGATCGTGGTGCTGGCGTCGCTTTGGCCGCTGTTTCCCTCTTTGGCAAACGTCACCGAAACGATGTCATTTACGGAACGTGTGTATAAATGCGCGCTGCCCGCGCTGACGCTTACGCTGGTTATCGTCGCCCATATGATGCGCATGACGCGGGCGTCGATCATCAATCTGCTTGCCAGTCCGTATATTGAGATGGCGCAGCTGAAAGGCGCTTCACGCTCCAAGGTGATTTTGAAACACGCTCTGCCTAACGCCTGGGCCCCCATTGCCACCGTGATCGCGTTTAACCTGGCCTATCTGGTGGTCGGCGTTGTGGTGGTTGAAGTGGTGTTTGTTTATCCCGGTGTCGGTCAGCTGATGGTGGATGCGGTTTCCAGTCGCGATATTCCAGTGGTACAGGCCTGCGCTCTGATTTTTGCCGGCACCTACATCATATTGAACCTGATTGCGGACGTGATCGGTATTGTGACCAATCCAAGGCTGCTGCATCCAAGATGACCACTCCCAACGATATTTCGACCCAGGCCGAAGGGTATTCTGCTGCCGCTGAAGTGGGCATGGCGCGTCAACGGCGCACCCGCCTCCAACGTATGTGGATCAGCCTGAAGAAAGCCCCTTTTTCTGCCTGGTTTGGCATGGTGATCATCGCGCTTTATGCATTTGTGGCGATCCTGGCGCCATTTCTGGCACCCTATGGTGAAGCGCAGGTCTTCTCCACGCCGTTTGCGCCCTGGACATTGTTTGGCGAAGGTCAGCATTTCTTCGGCACAGATCAGATTGGCCGCGACGTTCTTTCACGGCTTATCTACGGTGCACGCAACACAATCGGTATTGCCCTGGCAACAACGCTTATCTCATTTCTGATTGGCGGTGGGCTGGGTCTTGTCGCCGCAATCAACCGATCCTGGCTGGATCAGATTCTCAGCCGCGCGGTTGACGTTCTGATGGCCATTCCCAGCCTGATTTTCGCCCTGATGCTTCTTGCGATTTTTGGCTCGACTGTTTTGAACCTGATCATCATCATCGCGGTTATCGATTCCACACGGGTATTTCGGCTGACCCGGTCTGTGGCCGTCAACGTTGTCGTGATGGACTATGTCGAAGCGGCACGGTTGAGAGGCGAGGGACTCGGCTGGGTCATGCGTCGTGAAATCCTGCCCAACATCATGCCGCCTCTGGTTGCCGAATTTGGTTTGCGCTTTTCTTTCGTCTTTCTGGCGATAGCCGCCCTGTCTTTTCTGGGTGTTGGCATTCAACCACCGACAGCAGACTGGGGTTCCATGGTCCGTGACAATGCCTCACTGATCCAGTTCGCCCAGTATGACATCACAGCAGCACTTACACCGTTGCTGCCAGCATCAGCCATTGCCCTGCTTACAGTCGCTGTCAATTTTGTCGTCGACTGGTTCCTGCATAAAACAAGTGGATTGCGCGATGAGCACTGATCCTGAATCCCGCGGCACCAAAGGCGATATCCTGCTGGAAATGCGGGATATCGAGATCGACGGTTTTTCCGACGAACGCTGGCACGACATCATCAAGGGTGTCGACCTGACGCTGCGGCGCGGCGAGGTGATGGGGCTGATCGGAGAATCGGGCGCTGGAAAATCAACGCTTGGCAAAGCTGCCATGGGGTTTGCGCAACCCGGTTGCCGCATCAAGGGTGGCACGATTAATTTCGACGGGATCGATCTGCGTGCCGCATCGGAATCGCAAAAACGCGGGTTGTGGGGCTCTCGTATTGCCTATGTTGCCCAGTCGGCAGCAGCCTCGTTCAATCCGGCTCACCGGTTGATCGAACAGACTGTCGAAGCCACGGTTGGCCACGACATTCAGACAGAAGCCGAAGCCAAGGCTGATGCGCGCGAACTCTATGCATCTCTGCAATTGCCTGATCCTGACACGATCGGTGATCGGTATCCGCACCAGGTATCCGGCGGCCAGCTGCAACGGATCATGACCGCCATGGCGATGTCACCGCGTCCTGATCTGATTATCTTTGATGAACCAACGACAGCGCTTGACGTTACAACACAGGTCGAGGTTCTTGTCGCCATGCGCGACATTGTTGATCGCTTCAACACCGCAGCGATCTACATCACCCACGACCTGGCGGTTGTGGCGCAGATGGCAGATTTCATCAAAGTTCTGCGCTACGGCGAAGAGGTCGAGCAAGCCGAAACCCGAAAGATGCTGGCCGAACCGGAACAGGATTACACCAAGTCGCTGTGGTCAGTACGTGCACTGGAAAAACCGGAAGTCAAAGGTAATGATATTGTCCTGTCTATTGACGGCGTGGACGCAGCCTATGGCAACTCGGTCAAAGTATTGCACGATGTGTCCATCAACATTCCGCGCGGCCGCACAGTTGCGGTGGTGGGTGAGTCCGGTTCGGGCAAATCTACGACAGCACGTGTTATTACCGGCCTGTTGCCACAGCTTAAAGGTGACATTGTTTTCAATGGCGAGGTTTTGCCTAAGGTCCTCAAGGACCGCAACAAGGATCAGCTTCGCCGGATTCAGATGATCTATCAGATGGCTGATACGGCCATGAATCCACGACAGACCGTTGCAGAGATTATCGGACGCCCGCTCGATTTTTATCACGGTATGACCGGAGCTAAACGTGACAACCGTATTGTCGAACTGCTGGAAATGATCGAGCTTGATGAAAGCTTTATGGACCGGCTGCCAAGTGAACTTTCGGGCGGTCAGAAACAACGCATCTGTATTGCCCGTGCGCTTGCTGCCGAGCCTGATATTATTATCTGTGACGAAGTGACATCAGCCCTCGATCAGATCGTGCAGGAGGGGATTCTGCGGCTGCTGTTGCGGTTACAAAAAGAATTCAACATCACCTATCTGTTCATCACCCACGACATCGCCGTGGTGCAGGCAATCTCGGACGAAATCGTCGTCATGTTTCAGGGCGAGGTTGTGGAACAGGGATTAAAGAGCGAAATCCTTTCACCGCCTCATCCAGACTATACCCAGCTTCTGCTTAGTTCGGTGCCGGAGATGGACCCCGATTGGCTGGATCGCCTGGTTGCAGAACGCGCCGAAGCCTGATCCCTCCTGCCTGATAAACCTGACCACCGTATAATTGAAAAAGACGGCCCCTGACGGGACCGCCTCTGTTTGCCAAATTGGTAACATCGCCAAAGGGCCACACGACCCCATGGAGATCAGTTTATTTCAGTGCCTCATCGGTAATAACCGATGTCCAGGCACCTTCAGGCTTCTTGGTAATGACCGGGTCGGAACCGGCTGACAGGAGAGTCGTCACAGTACGCTCGTAATCAGCTTCCTGCAGCGCGCCGTTGGAACCGGCTGTCAGCTTGGCGATTTCACCCATCATGCGCTTCTGGTGTTTTTCGGTCTGCGCACCGGATGCATCATTTTCAAGAACAATGTCAGCGGCTTCATCCGGGTTGGTTTCAGCATATTTCCAACCCTTCATGGAAGCGCGCACAAAACGAACCATCTTCTCCTTGAACGCCTCGTCCTTCAGCTTGTCTTCCAGCACATAGATGCCGTCTTCCAGCGTGGCGACACCCTCGTCTTCATATTTGAAGGTGATGAGGTCATCAGCCGTAAGACCGGCATCAATGATCTGCCAGTATTCGTTATACGTCATAGTGGACACACAATCGGCCTGCTTCTGCAGAATCGGATCGACATTGAAACCCTGTTTGAGAACTTTCACGCCGTCCGCCGAACCATCGGTCTTGATGCCGAGTTTGCTCATCCAGGACAGGAAGGGGTATTCGTTGCCGAAGAACCACACACCCAGTGTTTTGCCCTTGAAATCGGCAGATGTCTTGATGCCGGAATCCTTACGGCAGGTGAGCATCATCCCTGAAGATTTGAATGGCTGGGCAATGTTGACCAGCGGCACACCTTTTTCGCGTGATGCCAATGCTGAAGGCATCCAGTCGAGCACGACATCGGCCCCGCCCCCGGCAAGCACCTGAACGGGCGCTATATCCGGGCCGCCAGGCTTGATTTCAACTTCAAGACCTTCTTCTTTGTAGAAGCCTTTGTCCCTGGCCACATAGTAGCCTGCAAACTGGGCTTGCGTTACCCATTTGAGCTGCAATGTCAGCTTATCAGCGGCCTGTGCCACTGTTGCGGACATGGATAGCGCGCCAGCGGCGAGCAGTACCATAAGTTTTTTCATGTTTCTTATCTCCCTGTTATGCCCGGCCACTGCGGACGGACGGATGCCAAAATGTTATGAAGCGCTCAATCAGCGCAATTGCCCCATAAAACACGGAGCCGGCTAACGCGGCCACCGCTATCTCGGCCCACACCATATCGACATTCATGCGTCCGACCTCGGTTGAAATACGGAAGCCCATGCCAACGATGGGGGTACCAAAGAATTCAGCCACGATTGCACCGATCAGTGCAAGGGTGGAGTTGATTTTTAATGCATTGAAAATAAACGGAGCCGCAGCCGGAAGCCGCAGCTTGAGCAAAGTTTGCCACCAGGACCCGGCATAGGTGCGCATCAGATCAAGTTCCATGGAACTGGCGGCTGCAAGCCCCTGTACGGTGTTCACCAGCATGGGAAAGAAAGTCATAATGACAACAACGGCGGCCTTGGATTGCCAGTCAAACCCAAACCACATCACCATAATGGGTGCCACGCCGATGATCGGCAGTGCCGAAACAAAGTTTCCCAGCGGCAGCAATCCCTTTTGCAGAAACGGTGAACGGTCAACAAGCAAGGCAACGACAAAACCCGAACCGCAACCAAGCACATAGCCAGCCAGCACCGCCTTCAGGAAAGTCTGCTGGAAATCAGCCCAAAGCGTCGCAGTCGATGCCGCAATACGCGCGCCGATCATGGTGGGCGGTGGCAACAGAACCGTCGGCACATTTAACCCGCGTACAACAAGCTCCCAGACGACGAAAATCGTAACACCAAAAATGAAGGGCACGGCAAGATTGATGAGGCGCCGAAGAGACGTATTCAGTCCCGTATCAATTGAGACCAGGCGCTGGTTCACCCACCAGGCCGTGAGCCAGAAGGCGATGGCGGCAACAACGAGGGTCATGGCGACAGCACCTCCAGCGATGCCGTCAAACCGTCAGGGAAGAGAGCGGGGTTTCCCGGTTGGTCCAGCTTTTCGAGCGGGAACCACCTTGCATTACAGATGACACCGTTGCTCTCGGTGAAAGACACACATTCATCATTCAAGACCTTGCTGGACGTTTCTATGCGCGCGGCAAACACAACTTCATGTCCTGTTGCACCTTCATGTTGGAAGATATTTTCGAGAACCAAGGGAGTGCCATGAACCTCGACATCCACTCCAAACTCCTCATCAAATTCACGAACTATCGTTCGCTGCCAGGTTTCACCAAACTCCACCGTACCACCCGGCGGACGAACACCTTTGATCTGACCACTATCGTCGGTCACTTCTGAAGCAAACAGGCGGTCATCGCGGACCAGAAGCCCGATTGCCTTGACGACAATTTTCCCGCTGGGCCGCCAAACATTCATGCCGGCTCCTCCCCCATCCGTTTCAGAACCAGGGTATGTGCAAAACCGACAATCATGACGAGCACCGCCGCCAGCGCCGATGCCGTGATCAACGCGGACCAGATCTGGATGGTCTGTCCATAATAGGAGCCTGCCAGCATGCGCGCACCCAATCCGGCCACTGCGCCGGTTGGCAACTCTCCGACAATCGCACCCACCAGCGAGATCGCGATGGCAATTTTCAGGGAGGTGAAAAGATAGGGCATGGAAGCCGGCCAGCGCAGTTTCCAGAAAGTCTGCGCACGGCTGGCGGAATAGGTATGCATGAGATCAAGCTGCGCGGCATCGGGAGAGCGCAGCCCCTTCACCATGCCAACCACGACCGGGAAAAAAGACAAATAGGTCGAGATCAGTGCCTTGGGCAGCAGGCCCGAAATACCAACGGCGTTGAGCACGACGATGATCATCGGTGCAATGGCAAGAATGGGAATTGTCTGCGACGTGATTACCCAGGGCATGACGGATTTGTCCATGGCCCGGTTATGCACAATGCCCACGGCCAGCATGATGCCCAATGCGGTCCCGATAAGAAACCCGAGCAGTGTTGCCGACAGCGTTACCCAGGAATGATAGATGAGCGAGCGCTTTGAGAAAGGCCGTCCCTTTTGAACCATCGCCCCGGTGGTCTTCCAGATTTCTATCACCACCTGATGTGGCGCGGGCAATACCGGGCGCTCCTGCGCCATTGTGGCGGGTATGAGTTGAGACAGGGTCGGCGCTGGCTTGGAGATACGCTCTGCCTTGTCGCGCTCGAACGGGGCATTCATCCACACCACACAGGCATACCAGATCGCGATCAGGATCGTGATGATGGTCAGAACCGGAATGGCTTTGCCGTGATTGGTCATAAAGCTAATTTGCCCCGGAGCCATCGTTCTTGCTGCGGGCCCGTCTGGTCAGGAAAAAATAGAGCGGCCAAAACAACAAGAGATACCCGACAGTGAGGAATACGACCCAGGGAGTTACCGGCCTGGCCAACAAAAACAGGCAAAGGATTCCCAGATAGATCGCCAGCTGGATACGAAAACGCCTGTCGAGATATTTCCAGATGGTTTCATTGCTGACGTTCATGATGTCCCGCCTTGCCATCCATAAAGGATATCGGGGAGGCCTTCTTCATTGTCCCCATTGGTTCGACGAAGTTCGACAAATTCCTCCCGCTCGTAGAATTTTCTTGCTTTGTGGTTTGCCTGAAAAGTCCACAAGCGGAGCCCTGAAGGAAACGCCTTCTTTGCTCCATCCGGCAAGTCCTGTGGCTTTGCAAGGCGAATGATCGGATCACTCATCATAGGAATGCCCCGCTCTCAACCCTTCCCGTACCCTTGCTGCGATCTCGAGAAACTCCGGTGTCTCGCGAATATCGAGCGGTCTTTCGCGCGGTAAGGTCGAGTCAATCACATCATGCACGCGGCCCGGGCGCGGCGACATGACCACGATCTTTGTGGAAAGATAAACCGCTTCAGGGATGGAGTGGGTCACAAAACAGATTGTCTTGTTTGTTGCGTCCCAGAGTTTCAGCAATTGTTCGTTGAGGTGGTCTCGGACAATCTCATCCAACGCCCCAAAGGGTTCGTCCATCAAGAGAAGATCCGCATCAAAGGCAAGGGCGCGTGCGATAGAGGCGCGTTGCTGCATGCCGCCCGACAATTGCCACGGATATTTCTTGCCAAAATTTGCGAGATCAACGAGCGACAAAACATCATCAATGCGTTTGCGTTGATCAGCTCTTGAAAGCCCCATGATCTCCAGCGGCACGGCGATGTTTTTCTCAATCGTGCGCCAGGGCAAAAGAGACGCTGCCTGAAACACATAGCCGTAAGCCCGTTTCATCCGTGCCTCTTGCGGCGTCATGCCATTGACGGAGATTTCTCCACCCGTTGGCTTTTCCAGATCAGCGATTACACGCAAAAAGGTCGTCTTGCCGCAACCCGACGGCCCGATGAAAGAAACGAAATCTCCCCGGTCAACATCCAGATCAACATCCTTCAGCGCATGGACGGGTCCGTCATTTGTTTCAAATGTGAGAGAAAGGTTTGAGGCTGAAACGACGGTGTCAGGCATGGCGTCACCCCCACCCGAAACAGCTGACGCTGTTTCGACCTCCCCACAAGGGGGAGGTTGTAAAGGTTGACACAACAAACCGCCACAGATCCCAACCTCCCCCTTGTGGGGAGGTCGAAGGCGCAAAGCGGCTTCGGGTGGGGGTATTCAAACTCAATGCATCAACCCCAGCTCGTAGATTACCGTATTGATGCACCCTTCCAGATCATCTTCCAACTCATTCGTCTTGATTTTCAAAACCCGAAAACCTTCTCCTGCAAACCACGCATCACGGCTTGTATCTCTTTTCAAACCCTCAGGTGTGAAATGAAACTCCCCATCCAACTCAATCACAAGTTTCTTCGACATGAAAGCGAAGTCAGCAACATATGGCCCAATCGGCACTTGTCGCCGGACGTGTAAACCGTATCGGTTGCGGAAGGCCCGCAGTTCCAACCACAGACGCCACTCGCCATTGGTCATATCGCGGCGCAGCTTCTTCGCACGAGCGTTGGTTTTCTTGAAGTGCGTCGTTTGGCGGACCAATGCTTATCCTCACTTGTGGCATTTTAGCCTCCCCTTGTGGGGAGGCCGGTGAAACGAAGCTGAACCGGGTGGAGGTAAGCGGACCCTCCCGGCGCACGTAAATCCGTGACCCCACCCGAACCCTGCTGCGCAGGCTTTAACCTCCCCACAAGGGGGAGGTCAGTTTCTGTTCAAACCCCACTTGCCGGAATACCGGTGCGTTTCACCGGTGTTGGGTTGGTCAGCTCTTTCCATGAACTCAGCGCCTTGTTCACGGCCGCATTCGGTTCACGTTTCACGAACTTCCCATGGCCTTCCTGGGT
Source organism: uncultured Rhizobiaceae group bacterium (assembly GCA_937930635.1). Classification (GTDB taxonomy): domain Bacteria; phylum Pseudomonadota; class Alphaproteobacteria; order Rhizobiales; family Rhizobiaceae; genus Pseudahrensia. The sequence continues at coordinate 79,677 of CALHCF010000013.1, read as the reverse complement.
CTGCACGGCGCCGTCCATCACGCTGACATGCCCACGGCTTAGCGTGAAGCGCGGCAGGCCTTTGACCTTCTTGCCTTCGAAGACATTGTAGTCGATTGCGCTCTGCTGGGAGTCTGCGGCAATCGTCTTTTCCCGGTTGGGATCCCACACCACAATATCCGCGTCAGAACCGACCAGAATAGCGCCTTTCCTGGGGTAACAGTTCAGGATCTTGGCGATGTTGGTGGACGTCACAGCTACAAACTCATTCATGGTCAAACGGCCCGTGGAAACCCCATAGGTCCACAGCATCGGCATGCGGTCTTCGAGACCGCCGGTACCGTTGGGGATTTTCGTAAAATCGCCAACGCCATAACGTTTTTGCTCGGTGGTAAAGGCGCAATGGTCGGTTGCCACGACAGAAAGCGAACCGGATTGCAGGCCAGCCCACAGACTATCCTGATGCTGTTTGTTGCGGAATGGCGGGGACATGACGCGGCGGGCGGCATGGTCCCAGTCCTTGTTGAAATATTCCGATTCATCAAGTGTCAGATGCTGGATCAACGGCTCGCCCCAGACGCGCTTGCCCTGCGCCCTTGCTCGACGAATTGCTTCGTGACTGTCCTCGCAGGACGTGTGCACAACATAGAGCGGTGCACCTGCCATGTCGGCAATCATGATCGCGCGATTGGTGGCTTCCCCTTCAACCTGTGGCGGGCGAGAATAGGCATGAGCTTCCGGGCCATTGTTGCCCTCCGCAAGCAGTTTGGCGGAAAGTTCGGCAACCACATCACCGTTTTCGGCATGAACCATCGGCGTTGCGCCCAGTTCTGCGCAGCGCTGGAACGAGGCATAAAGTTCATCATCATTCACCATCAGCGCGCCCTTGTAGGCGAGGAAATGCTTGAACGTGTTGATGCCCTTATCCTTGACCACCGTTTCCATCTCGTTGAACACCTGTTCCCCCCACCAGGTGATCGCCATGTGGAAGGAATAGTCGCAATTCGCGCGGGTCGATTTGTTGTCCCACATCTGAATCGCTTCGAGCAGCGATTGACCGGGCGATGGCAGTGCAAAATCCACCACCATCGTTGTGCCGCCAGACAAAGCCGCACGGGTACCGGATTCAAAGTCGTCCGACGAATAAGTGCCCATGAACGGCATTTCCAGATGGGTGTGCGGGTCAATACCGCCTGGCATGACGTAGCAACCCGTCGCATCCAGCTCAGTGCCGCCAGACAGGTTCGGCCCAATGGCGGTGATGATGCCGTCCTTGATCTGGACATCAGCCTTGTAGGTAAGATCGGCAGTAACGATGGTGCCGTTTTTGATCGTGGTGGTCATGTAATCCCTCGTAAATTTATAGCCTCTGTTCTACGTGGTTTCAGTTGGCGGGCTTGCTGCAGCGATCAGGTAAAAAGCCAACCGGACCCAAACGCTAATGCCACACTCGACGGTGCCGACGGACCGGCATCGTGGTGCATCATGCTCAGCAAAAGGCTGGCAGTCAGACCAAGTGTGCAAACCCCCAATAATAGATTTTTGGGCACCATTACCCCACAATCTCCGCTGTCTCCACTACCGCATGGAACAGAACTTCCGCGCCTGCGGTGCTCCATTCCTTTGAAATATCTTCCGCCTCATTGTGGCTCAGGCCGTCCACACAGGGGCACATCACCATTGCAGTCGGGTAGAGTTTGTTGATCCAACAGGCGTCGTGACCGGCGCCGGAGATGATGTCCTGATGGCTGTAGCCAAGACGTTCGGCTGCGTCACGGATGGACTGCACCAGAGTCTTGTCGAATTCCGGCGGGTCGAACTGACCAACGATTTCGGCTGAGAAATTGACATCGATCGCCTCGCACAGTTTTGGCGCATCGCTCATGAGCCGGTTGACCATGTCGTTTAGACGGTCCAGCTCATGGGAACGGAAATCCACGGTGCAGACCACTTTGCCGGGAATGATGTTGCGGCTGTTGGGATAGACGTCCACATGACCGATAGCGCCCACGGCATTGGGGGCGTTGGTCATTGCGATTTCGTGCACCAGCTCTGTCACCTGCGCGAGGCCGCGCCCGGCGTTTTTGCGCATGGGCATGGGCGTCGAGCCTGTATGACTTTCCTTGCCGGTAATCGTACATTCGATCCATCGCAAACCCTGGCCGTGGGTTACGACGCCAATATCCTTTCCTTTGGCTTCGAGGATTGGCCCCTGCTCAATATGCAGTTCCAGAAACGCGTGCATCTTGCGCGCGCCAACCTCTTCCTCGCCTTTCCAACCGATGCGTTCCAGTTCTTCGCCGAAAGTTTTACCTTCGGCGTCTGTGTGCTGGTAAACATCATCCTGATCCAGCACACCGGCAAAAACGCCGGAAGCCATCATGGCCGGGGCAAAGCGCGTGCCCTCCTCATTGGTCCAGTTGGTGACAACAATGGGATGCCTGGTCTGGATGCCAAGGTCATTCAGGGTTCGTACAATCTCGAGCCCAGCCAACACGCCAAGTACGCCGTCATAACGTCCTCCGGTTGGCTGGGTATCGAGATGGGAACCGACATAGACCGGGAGTGCATCTGGGTCGGTCCCCTCACGGCGCATGAACATTGTACCCATTTGATCCACTCCCATGGTCAAACCGGCCTCCTCGCACCATGTCTGAAACAATTTACGTCCTTCAGCGTCTTCGTCTGTTACCGTCTGCCGGTTGGACCCTCCGGCAATGCCGGGGCCGATTTCAGCCATCGCATGAATGGTGTCCCACAGACGGTCGCCGTTTATGCGTAGATTTTCTCCCGGTTTACCCAATCCCTGCGCCATTATGGGTTCCTCCCCTTTGCTGCCCTCTTATTGTAGCAGGGCAGCAGAATTTTTGACCGTTTGGTAAAGGTTGCAGGTTTCCTCTGCTCGCTCAAGGTGTAAAATGCATACAGGGTACAAATTCGATACGCTTACCTGGGAGTCTGGAATTGGCAAGGACAGAGACTGTCGAGGGACCTCGCTCGCGGGCAGCCAAAACACAGCGCCGCACACGCATTCAGCGCGAGAAACATGAGCAGATTCTGGAAGCCGCTCTGGATGTATTTTCCCGGCAAGGCTTTCGCGGTGCAACGATTGACCAGATTGCGGAAAGCGCCGGTCTGTCCAAGCCCAATCTGCTGTATTATTTCCGCACCAAGGAGGCGATGCATCGCGAGCTGATTGACCGCCTTCTCGACACCTGGCTCGACCCGCTGCACGCTCTGAACAAGGAAGGTGATCCGGTCGCCGAGATCAAATCCTATATCAGACGCAAGCTTGAACTCGCCCGGGATTATCCGCGGGAATCGCGTCTTTTTGCCAATGAAATTCTGCAAGGCGCTCCTCATATCGGAGAGGAACTGGAAGACCTCAAGGCACTGGTGGATGAAAAAGCTGAAGTTATCAGAGGGTGGAGCAAAGCAGGCAAACTGAGAAAATGCGATCCGCATCACCTCTTTTTCGCAATCTGGTCAACGACCCAGCACTATGCCGATTTCGACGCGCAGGTACGGGCTGTTCTTGGCGATGTCGGTCAGGGCGAAGGCCGCTTTGAAGATGCGGCGCGTTTTCTGGACCAGTTGTTTATCCACGGGCTTAAACCCTGAACAGGTTTAACGGGCCAACAAAAATAAGGAAGGCGGAACACCGTTGACGGATCAAAAGATCCATCAGGATGCTCCACCTTCCACGGGAGACCAAGCTTTCCCTCTCTCGTGGTGTACCATCACCTCAGGGGCATAAAGCGATAGCGCGAAATGGAAAATTTACTCCCGATTACTCCGCCGCAGTTACCGACGGATTGTTTGGATGTTCTGTCCAGTTGGCATATTTCTTAACAACCTTCTTCCCGGTTCGCTGGTCTTTCGAGCCAGCGGGTAGTTGCTCCATGGTGATGCAATTCTCCACGGGACAAACGTTGACACACAGATTACAGCCGACACATTCCTCCTCAATCACCTCAAAATGCCGGGCACCATCAACCATCAAGGTGATCGCCTGATGAGATGTGTCCTCACAGGCGATGTGGCACCGGCCACATTTGATACAGGCATCCTGATCAATCTTGGCTTTGGTGACATAGTTGAGGTTCAGATATTGCCAGTCTGTGACATTTGGTACTGCGCGACCAATAATATCATCCAGGCTTTGATGTCCCTGTGCATCCATCCATGTTTCCAGACCGGATGTCATTTCTTCGATGATCTTGAAACCATAGGTCATGGCTGCGGTACAGACTTGAACATTGCCGGCACCAAGCGCCAGAAACTCTGCGGCATCACGCCAGGTTGTAATGCCGCCAATCCCGGAGATCGGCAGACTGGCCGTTTCTGAATCACGGGCAATTTCGGCCACCATGTTCAGCGCAATGGGCTTTACCGCGGGGCCACAAAAGCCACCATGGCTGCCCTTTCCGTCAATGGACGGTTCGGGAGAGAAATTATCGAGATTGACCGAAATAATCGACGAGACCGTATTGATCAATGAAACAGCATCGGCACCACCGGCTTTGGCCGCTCTTGCCGGATACCGAATGTCTGAAATATTGGGAGTCAGTTTGACGATGACGGGCATACGGGTGGTCTGTTTACACCAGCGGGTCACCATCTCAATATATTCAGGCACCTGCCCGACGGCAGACCCCATGCCGCGCTCACTCATACCGTGGGGGCAACCAAAATTCAGTTCGATACCATCGGCACCGGTTTCCTCAACAAGTGGAAGGATCGTTTTCCAGGCCTGTTCCTCGCAAGGCACCATAAGGGAAACGACAACGGCCCGATCAGGCCATTTCTTCTTCACTTCCTTGATCTCACGCAAGTTCAGATAAAGGTCGCGGTCGGTGATCAATTCAATATTGTTCAACCCAAGCAGGCGTCGGTCGGCCCCATAGATCGCGCCATAGCGAGGGCCGTTTACATTGACGATGGGTGGACCTTCTTCGCCCAGTGTTTTCCAGACGACGCCGCCCCAACCGGCCTTGAAAGCGCGCTCGACATTGTAGGCCTTGTCAGTTGGCGGCGCGGAAGCGAGCCAAAACGGGTTGGGCGATTTGATGCCCACAAAATTGTTGGAGATGTCTGCCATAATGGTCTCCTAACCCTGTAATGCTGTGTTGATGGCTTCTGCTGCATCGCGCCCCTGCGCGACCGCTGTAACGGTCAGATCGTCGCCATGGCTGGTGCAATCACCACCGGCCCAGACCCCGGCAAGCGAGGTTGCGCCATCCGGTTTTGTGGTAATCCTGCCGCCTGAAAGCCTGAGAGAACCTTCAACCGCGCTGCCATTGTCGTCACCCAGTGTCTGCCCAATGGCGCGGAATACCTGATCCGCAGCCAGAGTGATGGTCTCGCCGGTTCCCACCAGCTTCTTCCTGTCCAGAGCGGTGTATTCCAGCGTGATACCGCTGACTGAACCCGATTTGGTTTTTAGTTTCACCGGCTGTAACCACTCGCGGATAATCACGCCGTGACCCACCGCCAGATCCTGTTCATAGCGCGACGCGTTCATTTGATCCTGTCCACGCCGATAGGCAATGGTAACTTCTTCAGCACCCAGAAGCTTCGCCTGAACGGCGCAGTCAACCGCGGTCATCCCGCCACCAATCACTACAACACGACGGCCAATCGGCAGGCGGCCCTTGTTGCTGGCCTGACGCAACCGGGCAATAAAATCCACCGCATCTTCAACGCCCTTTGGCTCCTTCCCCTTCAGACCCAAAGCGTTGATACCCGAAAGCCCCATGCCAAGAAAAACCGCATCGTGATCATCGCGCAGCTTCTCCAGCGTAACCTTTGAACCAAGCGCCTGGCCGTAGTGAATATTGATGCCACCGATAGCTGTTACATAGTCCACTTCCTCGCGAGCGAAGTCATCGACAGTTTTGTAGGCGGCTATACCAAACTCGTTCAGCCCGCCGGGCTTCTTTCGTCCTTCATAAACCGTCACGTTGTGGCCATGCATCGCGAGGCGATGGGCGCAGGCTAGTCCGGCAGGGCCAGCTCCAACCACCCCCACGCTTTTGCCAGTGGCCGGCATCCTTTGAAAAAACTGCTTGTTCTTAGCCATGGCTGCATCGGTTGCGAAACGTTGCAACAAGCCAATCTGTACCGGCTTGCCCTCCGCAACTTCGCGCACACAGGCCTGTTCACAAAGGGTCTCCGTTGGACACACCCGCGCGCACATGCCGCCCAGAATGTTCTGGTCAAGAATGGTTTCTGCGGCACCCATCGGGCTGCCGGTGGCAATCTGACGGATGAACAGCGGAATATCGATGGCTGTCGGGCAGGCTGTTACACAGGGTGCATCATGGCAGAAATAGCAACGGTCAGAGGCAACCAGCGCCTCATGCTGATCAAGGGGCGGGTGAATATCTGCAAAATTTTCCTGCAATTCAGCTGCCGACAAACGCCCGTCAGCAACCCCTTCGACCATTCTTTTCCTACGAGCTTTCCCCTGCATCCACCTCTCCCGTTCCAGAACACAACGGTTTCTGTTGGAAGCAAGTCTAGCGCGTTTCAAAATTTTATCAATTGGTAAAAAATTGAAACGTTGTCACGGCTCTCTAATCGGCCCACGGGCCGTGGTGAGCGCCTTCCGCATCGAAGCGCCTGAAGGAATGGGCACCAAAGAAATCGCGTTGCGCCTGGATCATGTTTGCGGTGCCGCGGCTGGTCCGTGTTGTATCGAAATAGGAAAGCGCAGCTGACAGGGCAGGAACCGGATTGCCGGATAGTGTAGCCGCACTCACGACCTGCCGAAGATCGCCATGGCTTCCCTTCAGACGATCGGCAAATTGCGGCGCGAACATCAGGTTGGTGTTGGGGTTTTCAGCCAGTGCGGTTGCCATGTCGTTCAACATGGCGGACCGGATAATGCATCCCTCACGCCAGACTTCCGCAATAGCCGGCATGGGCAGTTTCCAGTCATACTCCGCCGATGCCGCCTCAAGCATGGCAAAACCCTGAGCATAACACGCGATCTTACCGGCCAGTAACGCCTGCTCCAGTTGTGCCAACGCCAGCGCCGAGCGATCAATCGGCTGCGGTGCCGCCTGGAAAATCTTCTCACCGGCCTGACGATCTGCCAGTCCGGCGGAAAGATTGCGGGCGGCAACGGCAGCATCGATAGCGGTGATTGCAGACCCAAGATGCAGGGCTTCAATGGCTGTCCAGCGCCCGGTACCTTTCTGCCCGGCACTATCAACAATGACGTCAAGAACAGGCCCTGCGGTCTTGTCGTCTACCGCTTTGGCAACGGCCGCCGAAATCTCGATCAAGTAAGACTTCAAAGGACCTTCGTTCCACCGGGCAAAGACAGCACCAATTTCTGCCGCCGCCATGCCAAAACCATCCCGCATGATGCCATAAGTCTCGGCAATCATCTGCATATCTGCGTATTCGATGCCGTTGTGAACCATCTTTACAAAGTGACCTGATCCCCCTGGCCCCATATAGGTGGCACAAGCCGAGCCTTCATATTTTGCTGATATTGCCTCCAGAACCGGAGCCACACGACCCCAGGCCTCACGGTCGCCACCCCCCATGATGGATGGACCGTGACGCGCACCCTGCGATCCTCCTGATACGCCGATACCCAGAAACATTTCATGGCTTTGCAACGCGGCGGCAGCGCGGCGGTTGGTGTCTGCAAAATTGGCATTGCCAGCGTCGATAATCAGATCATCCTTGTCTATCAGCTGGCGCAACATCTCGATCTGCTGATCAACCACAGGCCCCGCAGGCACCATCAGGATGATGTTTCGCGGCGGTTTCATCGCTGCAATAAATTCTTCAAGCGTTTCGCATGGTGTAATCTGCTCAGCCAGTTCGCCAGCACTTTCATAGAATTCACGCGTGGTTTGTGCGGTACGGTTGAAAACCGCAATGGGCGCGCTTTTCTCGGCAATGTTGAGGGCGAGATTGGCGCCCATGACACCAAGGCCAATAAGACCAATTGAAGGGGTTGAAGGTTGAGGCATGCGGCAAACTCCGGAAATCACTGGTAGACCAACTTAAGCGCAAGCCATTCCTTTTTCGAGGCTCTTGTTTCGATTCCCCGACAAGTTTTAACGGCATTGATGATTGACCCAAACAACATCGCAGGATAGGCGTTTTGCAACCGGTTGCAAAAAAGAGGACAGCCCGTGACCATTCAGATTGGCAACGCCCCCTGCTCATGGGGTGTCGAGTTTGCGGATGATCCGCGCAACCCGTCCTGGGAAACAGTTCTGGAGCAGAATGCAGCTGCCGGGTTTAAGGGAATTGAACTTGGCCCGGTGGGTTTCATGCCCGAAGATCCGTCGGTGCTTGCCGATGGGCTGGCCAAGCATGATCTCGAACTGATTGGCGGCGTGGTTTTCCGTGCGTTCCATGATCGCGATGCCTGGGATGACGTGATGGATGGATCGGTGCGCACCTGCAAGGCGCTTGTTGCCCATGGTGCCAAGCACCTTGTTTTGATCGATTCCATTTCACCACGCCGCGCACCGACCGCAGGTCGCGCCAGTGAAGCCGAACAAATGGATGCCGCTGAGTGGAGCGCCTTTGTCGAGCGCATTCGCACCATCGCGAAAATGGGAACGCAGGAATATGGACTGACCGTTGGCATCCATGCCCATGCCGCAGGTTTCATGGACTTCGAACCGGAGCTGGAACGCCTGCTTGATGAGGTTGACGAAAGCATTCTCAAAATCTGTTTCGATACCGGCCATCATTCCTATGCGGGTTTCGACCCTGTCGCATTTATGCAGAAGCACATAGCGCGAATATCCTACATGCATTTCAAGGATATTGATCCGGCCGTGAAGGCCGATGTCATCGCGAAACGGACCGGATTTTATGATGCCTGCGCTCAGGGAATATTCTGCAACCTGGGCCTCGGCGATGTGGATTTCCCGGCAGTTCGGCAATTGTTGCTTGATAACAAATTTGAAGGCTGGTGCACGGTCGAACAGGATTGCGACCCCGAAGGTGATACGTCGCCGCTGGAGGATGCAAAAGCTAACGGGGCCTATTTGCGGTCTATCGGATTTTAGGAAAGCGATATATCAATGACGAAACTGAAATGGGGCATGGTGGGTGGTGGCGAGGGCAGTCAGATCGGCCCGGCTCACCGTCTTGGTGCCGGTCTCGATGGCGCTTTTGAATTTGTTGCCGGAGCCCTGGACCACGATCCCGATGCCGGGCGAAATTATGCCCGACGACTGGGCATTCACGATGATCGTGCCTATGGCAACTGGCAAGACATGTTGGAGGCTGAAAGTGCGCGCGATGACCGGGTGGACCTCGTTACGGTTGCTACCCCCAACGCAACCCATTTTGAGATCACAAAAGCATTTCTGGAAAACGGGTTTCACGTGCTTTGCGAAAAGCCAATGACCATGACTGTCGAGGAAGGTGAGGAAATTGTCAGGATTTCCCAGGCCACCGGGCAGGTCTGTGCGGTAAATTACGGCTATTCGGGCTATTCTCTGGTTCGGCATATGCGGGCAATGGTCGCGCGTGGTGACTTGGGAAAAGTCCGTCTCGTGGTCACAGAATTTGCTCACGGCCATCACGCCGATGCTTCCGACATGGACAATCCGCGGGTGCGCTGGCGCTATGATCCGGCACAAGCCGGGGTGTCTGCTCAATTCGCCGATTGCGGCATTCATGCCTTGCATATGGCAAGCTTTGTGACCGGGCAGGAAGTCGAAAAACTCTCTGCTGATTTCGCATCCTGTATTCAGGCTCGTGAGCTGGAAGACGACGCCATGGTGAATTTCAGAATGGACGGCGGAACCGTGGGCCGGTTGTGGACATCCTCGGTGGCAATCGGCAGGCAGCACGGGCTTGCCATTCAGGTGTTTGGAGAAAAGGGCGGTCTGCGCTGGGCCCAGGAACATCCCAACCAGCTTTTCTGGATGCCCCTTGGCGAGCGCCTGCAGATTATCGAACGTGGCGAAGGAAATTTGTCACCGGAGGCGGACCGGACATCACGTGTCACGGTTGGTCATGCTGAGGGCATGCCACTTGCCTTTGCCAATATATATTCGGATCTGGCGGAAATCATATCAGCCAAGAAGGAAGGTCGGGCTCCCGACCCTGCCGCCGATCTGTACCCGCGCGCCGAAGATGGCTTGCGTTCAATGGCGGCTGTCCATCAATGCGTTGCTTCTGCCAACCAACAGGGCGCCTGGGTCGATGCCCGCCCGCCAATGTTTCGATAAATCAATGTTTTGAAAAACGGTGGTGAAGGCTCCCCTTCACGACAGCCTGGGTTTTAACGTGCCGCGTTCAATAACCTTGCAGGGGAAAAGGCAGGCTTTTGGCTTGTGATCTGTTTCTTCGAGCATGGTCACGATCAGCTCGATAGAGGCGCTGATGATCTGTCGCACGGGCTGGTGCACAGTCGTCAGATTAATGTTCTGCCACCGTGCCATTTCCATATCGTTGAGGCCAATCAGTCCGATATCCCTGGGCACAGAAAGGCCAGCGGATTCGATGGCTGACAGAGCGCCGATCGACAACACGTCATCACCACAAAAATAGGCTTCGGCAGGTTTGGCTTTCAGCAGCCGGGCCATTTCATCACGGCCGGCATCAAAGGAATACTGGGATGCAAAACTGTGACTGAGCGCGACATCGGGGTGCTTCTGCAGCTCTCTGGCAAACCCCTGCCAGCGGTCCTGTGTCGATGAGGCGCTTTCCGGGCCCCCCAAAAAGGCGACGCTTTTGTAGCCTCGTGCGATCAGTTCCCGAGCCGCCATCTGTCCACACTCGACATTGTTGATCCCGACAACATCCACTTTCGGCTGACGCGCATGACGTCCAAAGGAATGCACCACCGGCACACCGGCATCATGGAATGCCTCGGCAAAACTGGGCGGGAGCGTCGAGGAAGCAACCACCACACCGTCTACACAATATTGCCGCAACATCTGCACGGAAGCATCTGGATTGATTTCATCAGAAAGATTGACAAGCAGTGGCCGCAATCCACGCTCCTGCAACCCCTTGGTGAACAGGTCAAAGACCTCAAGAAAAATCGGATTGTGAAAATTGTTGGATACCAGGCCAATCAGCTTGGTGCGCCCCGTGGTCAGGCTGGAGGCAAGCGCATTGGGGCTGTAACCCAATTCGTCAGCCGCCTTCTCGACCTTCTTGCGGGTTTTTTCAGAAACGGAAGCCCCTTCGGTGAAGGTACGCGACACAGCCGAGCGCGATACACCAGCACGTTCTGCAACCTCCCTCAATGTGGCGATCATGGCGTCTGTTCCAATTTTCAGCCCCCGACCAAGGCTTGCCGGGAGGGTCAGTCTAATCTCAGCCCCGATAGTTTTGCAACCGGTTGCAAAACTATCGGGGCTGTGCTTGTCTTTTCATCGGAGAAGCTGTCGCCGCTTCTTTGAACAATCAGGTAACAGGTTTTTTGGGAGGACAATTCATGAAAAAAGCACTCTTAGCTGCAGCATTGACTGCAATGATGACAACGACCGCGCTGGCGGAAAATATCGGCGTTTCCATCGCACGTTTTGACGACAACTTTCTGACCGTTATGCGCAATGGCATGACCGAACACGCCAAGACACTGGACGGCGTGGACCTTCAGGTTGAAGACGCCCGTGACGATGTTGCGCGTCAGCTTGACCAGGTCAAAAACTTTGTTGCCTCTGGTGTTGATGCAATCATTGTCAACATCGTTGATACATCTGCGGGCGCGGCAATGTCGGCTGCGGCCGGCAAGGTTCCGCTGATTTACGTTAACCGCGAGCCGGACAATGTGAACGATCTGCCGGACACGCAGGCTTTTGTGGCCTCAAACGAGATCGAGTCTGGAACACTGGCTGCATTCGAAGCCTGCAAAATGCTGCGTGCAGAAGGCAAGGCTGGTGGCGCCAAGGGCTATATGCTGATGGGTCAGCTGTCCAACCAGGCGGCAATCCAGCGATCCAAGGACGTGGAAGACGTGATCGGCATGGACATGTGCAATTTCATCACGTTGATCGACAAACAGACCGCTGAATGGTCCCGCGACAAAGCCCAGGACCTGATGACCAACTGGCTGTCAGCCGGTGAAGATTTCGATGTTGTTTTTGCCAACAATGATGAAATGGCAATCGGTGCCATTCAGGCCATGAAGGCATCAGGCGTGGATATGAAGAAAGTTGTCGTTACCGGCGTGGATGCCACGCAGGATGCCCTGCTTTCCATGCAGGCCGGCGATCTTGATGTCACGGTGTTCCAGGATGCCAACGGTCAGGGCGCAGGTTCCGTGGACACGGCACTGAAGCTTGTCAAAGGCGAGAAGGTCGACAAGAAAGTCTATATTCCTTTCCAGTTGGTTCTGCCTTCCAACGTTGGTGACTTCCTGTCGAAAAACTAGTCGTTGAACTGACTTGACTTAAGGGGTGGTGCCACAGGCGCTGCCCCTTTAAGTTTTGGGCTGAACAAACAGGAGGGAGCGAAAGCACCATGGGGGATTCCACGCAGACCAGCAGTCTGGGAACCGAGGGGCTGAAACACGAAAAATCCAGACGGAACTGGCCAAACGAAGCCAATATTTTTCTCGCCCTGATCCTGATTGTCGTTATCTTCGAAGCCCTGGGGCAACTTCTCCCCTATATGAACGGCCAAAGCTTTCTGTTCGATACGCGTGATCGCTTTGACACGATTTTCAACGAAGCGCGGCTTCAGATTATCATACTCCAGGTTGCCATTATCGGCATCATCGCGCTTGGCGTGACCCAGGTCATTATTCTGGGCGGGATTGACCTCAGTTCCGGCTCGGTTGTGGGCGCCACAGCCATGATTGTAATGTCATTTGCCCAGACAGAACTGGTGAATGGCAACCCCAATCCCAAGGCCGTATTTGGAGAGTGGGCCTTTGATCTGCCAGTCATTGTACCACTCATAGTCGGCCTTCTGTTTGGAGCGTTTATCGGGCTGATAAATGGCTCCTTTATCGCCTATTTCGGGATCCCGCCTTTTATCGCAACGCTCGGCATGTTCCTGACAGCCCGTGGTATCGCCCAATGGTGGACCCGTGGACAGCCCGTTTCGTTTCCAACTGATGACTTTGCCTGGATCGGGTCTGGAATGATGCCGGTCGTTTGGTTCGTGCTTCTGGCGATCCTGTTCCACCTTGTTCTTCGCTACACGGTCTATGGAAAACACACCTACGCCATCGGCTCAAACGAAGATGCGGCGCGTATGTCCGGTATCAATATCAAGCGTCACAAGGTGATGGTCTACACCATTGCGGGCATGTTAGCCGCCTTTGCCGCCATTGTTCTCAGCGCCAAGAATCTCACTGCGCAGACGGGTATGGGGCAAATCTACGAGTTGTATGCCATCGCCATGGCGGTGATTGGCGGTGTCAGCCTGACAGGTGGACGCGGCTCGATCATCGGTACAGTTATCGGCGCCATGATCTTTGGTGTGATCCAGTCCGGCTTCACCTATCTCCGGCTTGATGCGTTCTATCAGCTGATGGCGCTTGGTGGGATCATCGTTGGGGCGGTTGTCCTTGATCAATGGCGGCAACGGCGCGCCGCCTCAAAGGCGTAGCGGGTATCGAGGGAGGAAAAACAATGAGTGACATCATTCTCGAAACCAAAGACCTGACCAAGCACTATGGCGGGGTACACGCTCTGGAAGGCGCTGACTTTCAGCTGCACAGACATGAGCATGTTGCCATTATGGGTGACAATGGGGCGGGAAAATCGACCTTTGTGCGCCAGATTACCGCGGTGGAACAACGCACTCGCGGAACAATCATTTTCGACGGACAGGAAGTCAATTTCACCGGCCCCATCGAGGCCCGCGAAGCAGGAATTGAAACTGTGTTTCAGACCCTCGCGCTGGCGGATGATCTTGATGTTCCTGACAATTTGTTTCTGGGGCGCGAAAAGCGGCTTTTCAATTTGGGCCCGTTCTCAATTCTAGACTACCGCGGTATGCGGCAAGCAACCGAAGAAGGATTGCGACGGACAGCCGTCAAGATCCCCAACCTCAACAACGCCATCCGCAACATGTCGGGAGGGCAGCGCCAATGTGTTGCCATTGCCCGAACTGCAACTTTTCATTCAAAACTGACAATTATGGACGAACCGACTGCGGCTCTGGGGGTGCAGGAAACGGCTCAGGTCGAGAACATAATCCGCAATCTGAAAGAACAGGGGGAACCCCTCATCCTGATCAGTCATAATATGCGTCAGGTATTCGATCTTGTGGATCGTATTGTCGTGTTTCGGCGCGGACGCATTGTCGCCAATCTGAAAGTTGATGAAACAGACGGACAGGATGTCGTCGCCTATATCACCGGTGCCAAGACAGGCGAGGAATACGCAGGCGCCGCGTGATCGTTTCCCTCATGGGGCTGCTCCAGCGGCAGCTGGCGACATCCAGGTGTCTGGGTGGCAATCGGTTGTTTGCGACCCCATTTGCTCATCATCTTTCATGTTGAAAGATGAACCATGCTCACCTTTCTCCAGTCGGGCAATTGCATGACCGCCGCAATCATCCCTATATTTGACCTATGAACGCCAATATACCTCTCGGTCCCAATCAACCCCTTGGCTCTCTTGATGATCGCAGTCAGGAGATTTTCCGGCGTATTGTGGAAACATATCTGGCAACCGGCGAGCCGCTGGGATCGCGCAATCTGGCGCGACAGCTGGCTATATCATTGTCACCGGCATCGATACGCAATGTCATGGCTGACCTTGAGCATCTGGGGCTTATCTATGCCCCCCATGTGAGTGCGGGACGGCTGCCAACGGAGCAGGGCCTGCGCTATTTCGTTGACGGGTTTATGGAGATTGGCGACCTTTCCAAGGACGAACGCAACAGTATCGAAGCGCAAGTTCGGGCCGGTGGGCAGGAAACGACAGTCGATGCCATGCTGGCGGAAGCCAGCCAGATGTTGTCCGGGTTAACTCAGGGTGCTGGTCTCGTTATCGCCGGTAAGGCGGATATCCGGCTCAAACATATCGAGTTCGTACGTCTGGAAGCCAGTCGTGCACTGGTGGTGATGGTGGGAGAGAACGGCAATGTCGAGAACCGCATTCTTGATTTGCCGCCGGGTCTCAGCGCCTCAACACTGGTTGAAGCCTCCAACTATCTCAATGCCCATATCGCCGGCCGGACGCTGGGCGAAGCCCGAAACGCCATTGCCCTGCGTTACAACAGCGCACGGACAGAACTGGATGAACTGGCCAAGTCTCTTGTTGATCAAGGCCTTGCAACCTGGGCAGGTACGGCGACCAATCAAATGCCGCAATTGATTGTGCGTGGACGCAGCAACCTTCTTGAGAGCATAGATATGCACGAGGATCTGGATCGCCTGCGCCATCTGTTTGATGAATTGGAAACCAAGAACGGATTGATGCAGCTGCTGGATCTGGCCGAGGCAGGCGAAGGTGTGCGTATCTTTATCGGATCAGAAAACAAGCTGTTTTCGCTTTCTGGTTCTTCTGTTGTTGTTGCGCCCTATCGCGACAGCGAACAGCGCATTATCGGCGCTTTGGGCGTAATCGGGCCCACGCGGCTGAACTATGCGCGCATTGTACCGATGGTAGACTACACGGCACAGGTGGTAGGCCGCCTCTTATCGTGAATCACACCTTGATTTTTTGCGCGCCAGGCCCGATATCCCCGTCACTTGAATTACCGATTTTGTACAGGTGAGCCATGTCCGGAAATCCGCGGGACGACGAAGCACTTTTTGATGATCCGGCTGCCGAGGAAGAACGCCTGGCAGAGCAGGAACAGGCTGAGTTGGAGGCGGCGGAAGCTGAGGAAGCCGCGCAGCCGCAAGAGTTCTTGAGCGATGAAGAAAGAGCGCTGGCGGTACTCGATAAGCTAAAGGGCGAAAATGAAGAGCTGAAAGACAAAGCTCTGCGCGCTGTAGCCGAGATGGAAAATCTGCGCCGGCGAACCGCCCGCGAGATTGTCGATGCCCGATCCTATGCTGTTGCAAACTTTGCCCGCGACATGCTTGGCGTGGGCGACAATCTGCAACGCGCCATTCAGGCTGTGCCTCCAGAAAAGCGCGAGTCCGGCTCTGAAGAATTCAAGGCATTGCTGGAAGGCGTTGAGCTGACCGAGCGGGAATTGCTGAAAGCGCTTGAAGCGGGTGGTGTGAAGAAATTCAACCCTGAGGGTGAGAAGTTCGATCCAAACTTCCACCAGGCGATGTTTGAACTTTCTAACCCTGAACTGCCCAACAACTCGGTGGCACAGGTGGTTCAGGAAGGATATGTCATTGGCGAGCGGGTTCTGCGCCCCGCCATGGTAGGCGTTGCCAAAGGCGGTCCAAAGTTCGAAGACACTGTAAAAGCCGAGGCCTCAGAGGCTGATGAAGCCGCTGAGACTGTCGGGGAAACCGACGACTCCTGATTTTGGCCCGATTAAGGGTCAGCGACAGAATTTCACAAAAAAGGAGAGGCCAAAGCCTCTCCCCTGAATTTTGTGATGGGGCGGCTCTTGGCCGCCTTCATGCATCAGTCAAAAACTGAAACGCCTAACCAGCCGCAGCAACAGCGCGTTTGGCCATAACCTTCACAAGATTAGCACGATAAGCCGCTGATCCGTGGATGTCGGAGAGCATATTCCCCTCATCCACGGAACAACCATCGATCGCACCTTCATTAAAAGACCCGGCAAGAGCGCTTTCCATATCGGCTGCCCGGTAAACACCATCAGACGATGCGCCGGTGACGGCAACACGAACATCACCACCACTTTGTGCCACATAAACACCAGCCATGGCGTAGCGGGATGCCGGGTTGGGAAACTTGGCGTAGGCACCCTTGCTTGGAGCATCAAACGATACGGCTGTGATTAACTCATCATCTGCCAGTGCTGTTTCAAACATGCCGGTGAAAAACTCATCGGCCGAAACTTCACGCTTGGTGGTATGGATGGTTGCCCCCAGTGCCAGCATGGCAGCGGGATAGTCTGCCGCAGGATCGTTATTGGCAATGGAACCGCCAATCGTCCCCCGGTTACGGACAGCCGGATCGCCGATATGAGACGCCAGATTTGCCAGCGACGAGCAGGCTTTTTTCAAGCCGGCATCGTTAGCAACTTCTGCATGGGTGGTTGCTGCACCGATTGTTACGGTGCTGCCCGAGACGCTGACACCCTTCATGTCGGCAATATGGGTCACATCAATCAGATCTGATGGCGCTGCAAGACGCTGCTTCATTGTCGGCAACAGGGTCATACCGCCGGAAAGGAATTTCCCATCTCCGGCAGAAGAAGCCCTGGATACCGCATCGTCAGCGCTGGAGGCGCGGTGGTAGGTTGTTTCATACATGCTTGTTCTCTCCTCTACTCAGCCGCGTCGGCCAGGTTAATCGCATTCCATACATTGGCCGGAGAGGCCGGCATGGTCAGATTGTTGTTGTTGATGGCATCGGTCACAGCATTGATCACCGCTGGTGGTGAACCAATAGCTCCTGCCTCGCCACAACCCTTGATACCCAACGGGTTACCGGGGCAAAGCGTTTCCGTGGTCGAAACATCAAAGTTTGGCAGATCATCCGCCCGAGGCATGCAGTAGTCCATGTAAGACGCAGACAGAAGCTGCCCGTCATCGCCATAGACTGCATTCTCCAGCATCGCCTGCCCTATACCCTGTGCAAGGCCGCCATGGACCTGACCTTCAACAATCATCGGATTGATGATTTTGCCGAAATCGTCTGCGGCGACAAACTGCTGAATGTCGACAACACCGGTTTGCGGATCAACCTCAACCTCACAGACATAGCAGCCGGCAGGGAACGTGAAGTTGGTTGGGTCGTAGAAAGCGCCTTCCTTAAGCCCAGGCTCCATACCTTCCGGCAAATTGTGGCCCGTATAGGCACCAAGGCAGACTTCGTGCCA
Source organism: uncultured Rhizobiaceae group bacterium (assembly GCA_937930635.1). Lineage (GTDB taxonomy): Bacteria > Pseudomonadota > Alphaproteobacteria > Rhizobiales > Rhizobiaceae > Pseudahrensia. Next base: position 61,812 of record CALHCF010000013.1, on the reverse strand, counting down.
GCCGAGTTTCTTGTCGGTACCCTTGACCAGAACTTCGCCATCCTTGATTTCGATATCGCCTTCGGCAGCTTCAAGCTGATGGGCAGCGATTTTCTTCGCCTTGGCTTCGACCTTGTCGAGTGCCTTTTCGATAGCGGACATGCCCACCGCGCCAGAACGGGACCCATAAGTTCCCATACCAAACTGGACCTTGTCCGTATCACCGTGAACGATCTGAACACTCTCGGCAGGAACCCCAAAACGATCAGACACAAGCTGGGCGAATGTGGTTTCGTGGCCCTGACCATGGCTGTGCGAGCCGGTCAGCACTTCTACGGTACCGACAGGATTGACGCGAACTTCGGCAGATTCCCAAAGCCCAACACCGGCACCCAGAGACCCCACGGCTGCTGATGGAGCGATACCACAGGCTTCAATATAGCAGGACATGCCGATACCGCGCAGCATGCCGTTCTTTTCAGAGGCTGCTTTACGCTTGGCAAAACCATCCCAGTCTGCCGCCTTCATCGCCGCATCAAGTGAGGCGTTAAAGTCGCCGGCATCATAGGCCATGATCACCGGTGTCTGGTGCGGGAATTCCGTTATGAAATTGGTGCGCCGCAATTCTGCAGGACTGACGCCCAATTCACGCGCTGCTGTCTCCATCATCCGTTCGACAACATAGGATGCTTCAGGACGACCGGCACCGCGATAGGCATCAACCGGCGCCGTATTGGAATAGACGGAGCGAACATTGCAGTGGATGTTGGCGATATTGTACTGACCCGACAACAGCGTCGCGTAGAGATAGGTGGGAACTGACGACGAGAAGAGCGACATATAAGCGCCCAGATTGGCGATCGTATCGATCTTGAATCCGACAATCTTGTTGTTGGCATCAAAACCCATCTTGGCAGTTGTGGTATGATCGCGACCGTGAGCGTCAGTCAGGAAGGCTTCCGTACGATCCGCAGTCCACTTGACTGCCGGTACACCAGCACGTTTCGACGCCCACAGACACACAACTTCTTCGGGGTAGATAAAGATCTTGGAGCCAAATCCTCCACCAACATCGGGGGCAATGACACGCAGCTTGTTCTCGGGTGCAACCTGATAGAAGGCCGACAACACAAGGCGCGCGACATGCGGGTTTTGCGAGGTCGTATGAAGCGTAAAATGCTCTTCGGCCTCGTCATATTCAGCAAGGGCTGAACGAGGTTCCATGGGATTGGGAACAAGGCGGTTGTTGGTGATTTCCATCTCAACCACACGGGCGGCACCAGCCAGAGCGGCGTCGGTTGCATCCGCTTCACCGATTTCCCAATCGTAAATGATGTTGTTTTTCGCCTCAGGGTGCAGCTGTGGCGCCCCTGGCTTGATGGCATCTGCTCCACTAACGACAGCATCCAGAACCTGATAGTCGACCGCCACGGCTTCAGCCGCTGAACGGGCCTGAGCCTGGGTCTCAGCAATAACCACCGCAACCGCATCACCCACATAACGCACATATTCAGTAGCCAGCGCCGACCAGGCACCCATGTTCATGGGTGAACCGTCTTTGGAATGAACCATCCAGCCGCAGATCAGATTTCCGATCCCGTCACCGGTGAGCTGTTGACCGTCCAATACGGCTGCAACACCCGGCATGCCCTCAGCGGCAGACTTGTCGATGCCTTTGACCTTGGCATGGGCATGGGGCGAGCGAACAAAAGCGGCATAGTGCATGCCCGCAATCTTGTGATCGTCTGTATAACGGCCCTTGCCGGTGATGAAACGCTTGTCTTCCTTGCGCAATACCCGAGCGCCAATTCCTTCAATACCCATAGTAGTTTCCTCCGTATCTGGAGAGGCTGGAAATACTGACTGTGTCTGGCCTGCCTGCGTGAAGCGGCTGGCTCCGGACTGTCAGATCACCAGAGCCTCGGTCTCATTCTGCGGCCTGTTTGGAACCTGCGCCCATGGCGCTTGCCCCGGCAGCGATTGATTTGACGATGTTATGATAACCCGTGCACCGGCAGATATTGCCCTCAAGCTCGGCACGAATTGTGCCTTCATCGAGATCGCCACCCAAGCGGTTCACCATATCAACGGCCGACATGATCATGCCTGGAGTGCAAAACCCGCACTGAAGACCATGATTTTCACGAAATGCCGCCTGCATGGGGTGCAGATCACCGCCTGCCGCCAGCCCCTCAATTGTCGTGATGTCGCTGCCGTCGGCCTGAACCGCAAGCATGGTGCATGACTTAACAGCCTTACCATCAACGTGAACAACACAAGCACCGCACTGAGATGTATCGCATCCCACATGGGTTCCTGTCAGATTGCGACCATCACGCAGATAATCCACCAACAGGGTCCGGTCTTCGACGGTTCCTGCAACCGACTTCCCGTTTACCGTCATTTGTACTTTAGCCATGCATTCCTCCAGTTATCGACCCGAAGCCGCATGGACAGCGCCGGGTGTTTTTATTCAGTTGAAAGCTTAAGGGGCAAACGATGCATGGTGCAAGAGGCTGAGGTGACCTAGTTTCATTTAGTCTTGTACTGAGCTGGCTGATTTCCGGCCCAATCTTCGCATGAGTCCAGTTAACTCTGGCTGCTGGCACCAAATTAACTCGGCGATTGCAAGCATGGTCATTTCCTCACTATTGGTCTGCGACTTGTATTTCGCATCCCTTGGAGCATGGCCATGATCTCGACACCTTATCTTTTGTTTCTGGGCGACGCCGCCGATCCGCTGGCTGCAAAAGTAGCGCAAGGCATAAAGGACTGGCGCCCTGAACTGTGTGTTGGCCAATTGCGCCTTGAGGGCTGCAATGCCGATATGGGGCTTGAAGACCTGAGCATTGCGGAAGCCGTTGCCCGTGGTGCCAAGACTATGGTCATCGGCGTTGCCAACAGAGGTGGCTTCATTTCAGACAGCTGGCGCGTGGTGCTGAAACAGGCTCTCGAAAACGGCCTTGATCTCGCATCCGGCCTTCATAATCTTTTGCGCGAAGAACAGGATCTTGTGCTGGTTGCGGACCAGAATGGCCGCTCCTTGCATGATGTGCGCATTCCAAGTGTGCGCTATCCCATTGCAACGGGTGTAAAACGACACGGCAAGCGCTGTCTTGCGGTGGGCACCGATTGTTCAGTCGGCAAAATGTATACCGCGCTGTGCATGGAAAAGGTTATGCGTGAACGCAACATGAAGGCCACTTTCCGCGCTACCGGCCAAACCGGTATTCTGATCACGGGCGACGGCGTGCCGCTTGATGCCGTGATCGCCGATTTCATGGCCGGATCCATCGAATACCTCACGCCGGACAATGATGATGATCACTGGGATCTGATTGAGGGACAGGGCAGCCTGTACCATGCGTCATATTCTGGTGTGACACTCGCGCTGGTTCATGGCGGCCAACCCGATGCGCTGATCCTTTGCCACGAACCAACACGCGACCATATGCGCGGCCTGCCGGATTATCAGCAGCCCAGCCTGGAAGAATTGCGTGATACGGCGCTGACGCTGGCCAGGGTGGTCAATCCTGATGTGAAAGTGGTCGGTATTTCGATTAACACCGCCGCCCTGTCACCAGAAGACGCAAAAGCCCTTTGCGAAAAAACCGAGGCTGAGATGGGCTTGCCGACCGTCGACCCCTTCCGGCATGGTGCAGACAGACTGGTCGATGCGCTGGAGGCATGAAAGCCTTTCGCTTTCAGCCAGCAGGTGAAAACCAAAAGGTCTGACACGAAAGGAGTTATCCCGTGATAGTTGAACCTGTACTGTCGCGTGGCTGACCGGGGCGATACGATGCGCCCCGAAGACCTGCTCCATCCAACACCCAAGGGGCTGTATTGCCCGCCCGGTGATTTTTATATCGATCCGGTCAGACCGGTCGAGCGTGCGCTTATAACCCATGGCCATGCCGACCATGCCAGAGCCGGGCACAAGGAAGTATGGGCGACACAGCAAACCCTCGACATCATGGCCATTCGCTATGGCGACAATTTTTGCCAAAGCCCTCATGCCGCGCCATGGCGCGAGATGGGAACCGTTAACGGCGTCACGGCGGGCTTCTGGCCTGCCGGCCATGTTCTGGGGTCAGCACAAATTCTGGTGGAACATCAGGATCTGCGCATTGTGGCGTCGGGCGACTATAAACGCGGCGATGACCCTTCCTGTATGAGTTTTGAACCGGTCCCCTGCGACGTATTCATCACCGAGGCGACCTTCGCCCTGCCTGTATTTCGGCATCCCGGCGCTCAGGAAGAAATAGAAAAACTGCTGGCGTCTGTGCGCCAGTTTCCCGAAAATACCCATTTGGTGGGCGTCTATGCCCTTGGCAAAGCGCAAAGGCTGATCTGTCTGTTGCGCGATGCGGGCTATGACAAGACCATCTTCATCCACGGCGCGCTGCAAAAACTATGCGACTACTACGAAAGTCAGGGCATCGCCCTGGGCCCGCTTTCTCCGGCGACACTGGAGAAGGGCAAGACCGGTGACTTTGCGGGGTCGATTGTTCTTGGCCCCCCTTCTGCTTTTGCCGACAAATGGGCCCGCCGCTTTCCCGACCCCATTTTCTGTTTCGCCTCTGGCTGGATGCAGGTGCGCCAGCGCGCCAAACAGCGCGGTGTCGAACTTCCACTCATCCTGTCAGATCATTGCGACTGGGACGAATTGCTGGACACCATAACCGAACTGCAACCCAGAGAAGTCTGGGTAACCCACGGCCGCGAAGACGCTCTGGTCCGCTGGTGTGAACTGAACCAGATCAAAGCCAGACCACTCAATCTTGTCGGCTATGAAGATGAGAACGAGTAAAGCCGACATGCCTGGTGCTGATCTGGTGCTGACGGCGGTTGAATTTCGCGCCGAAGGCATTTGGTGGCTGCGATGTGTTTAGGTGTAAACCCGTGACGTCACCTGATGGGGATCAAAAACAGGGTGATGACCGGGAACAGGACCAGGATCACCACGCGCGCCAGATCTGAACCGACAAAGAACAGGACTGCCTTGTAGGTATCCAGAAGACGGGTTTCACGATCCATCGCATTGATAACAAAAAGGTTCATTCCCACCGGCGGCGTGATCAATCCCACCTCAACAACGATGAGGACAAGAATACCAAACCAGATTGCTGTGCGTTCAAGAGCAATCCTGTCAGCCATCCCCTGCGTCACGCGGATATCAAGGGTCTTTTGCAGTTCGCGGCTGATCTCGCTGCCCGAGGCGATCAAGGCCTCGACTTCCGCCCGAACATCAGCGGCAATTTCTGCAGACCCGGCCAGGGCGGCACGGGCTGCATCATGTTGCATGGCAATCAGATCGACCAGGCCGAAATCCAGAACCGAGATGACCGGAAAGAAAATCGGGATCGTCAACAGGATCATGCTGAGACTGTCCATGACGCAGCCCAATATCAGATAGAAGATCAAAATTATGATCAGAATCGTCCAGGGGCTGAAGCCTTGCGTCAAAACAAAACCTGCCAATTCCTGAGGCACATTGGTCAGGGCCAGGAAGCCGTTGTAAAAACCCGCTCCAAGTACGATGAAAAAGATCATCGCCGTCGATTTGGCTGTGCTGACGATACTCTCTTTGAGAGTTTGCAGATTCAGCCCCTTGTTGAGAAGCGCAATCAATCCTGTACCGGCGGCTCCGATTGCCGCACCTTCGGTTGGCGTAAACCACCCTGCGTAAATGCCGCCAACAACGAGGCCAAAAACCAGCAGGACAGGCCATACGTCAAACAGAAGCTGGAAGCGTTCGCGATAGGAAATGGCCTCGCGGGTGCCTGCACTTTCAGGATAAAGCCGCACATAGATCGAGATGGCGATCATATAGCCCAGCGCGGCCAATATGCCGGGAATAAACGCAGCAAGAAAAAGCTTGGCAATATTCTGCTCAGTCAAAATCGCATATATCACCAGAACAACAGATGGCGGGATTAGGATTCCAAGGGTTCCGCCCGCAGCCAGTGTCGCGGTTGAGAACCCGCCTTCATAGCCGTAACGTTTCAGCTCGGGCAGAGCTACACGGCCCATAGTGGCGGCTGTTGCGAGTGATGATCCGCAAATGGCCCCGAACCCCGCACAAGCGCCAACCGACGCCATCGCAACACCGCCGCGCCGGTGGCCCAGAAAGCCTTCAGCAGCCTTGAACAGGGCAGCAGACATTCCCCCCAGGGTCGCAAACTGCCCCATCAGCAAGAACATGGGCACGATTGAAAGTGAATAGCTGGAGAACGTGGTATAGGTTTCGGCTTTCAGACGTCCCAGAGGTATGTTGGTGCTGCCGGTCGCCAGAACGATTCCCACCAGACCTGTCAGAAACATGGCCAGGCCAATCGGAACCCTGAAAAAAATGAGAAGGAGCAGTACGGGGAACGAGTAAAGCCCGATGAGGAGATCACTCAAAGTTCATATTCCTTTCCCGTTGCACATTCGTAGATGCGCACGCCTGCCATATAGAAGCCGACGATGACGCCAACCACGGCAGCCGCAAAGCTGGCGGCATAACCCCACCAAACCGGGAACTGCAAAATAAATGTGTTTTCGCCAAACCTCAGTTTGGACTGAAGACCGCCTAAAAGCTGAACCGCGATAAGGGCGAGTGCCGCAGCAAACAAAACTTCGGCGATCATGCGCAACAGGCGATTGGCCCTTGCAGAAAACCCGCTGGTAAAAATATCGACGACCGCATGGCTTGAGGTCAATTGGCACAAAGGCAGGAACGAGAAAATCGCGAAGGCCACACCGGCCTCCACGATTTCAAAGTCGCCGTTGATTGGCCCTATACCGAGATCCAAAGCCCATTTTGCAAAGCCAGGTGCAATGACGGCGACCCAGTTGTGCAAAAATGTATTGAGAACCCGCCCGGCGACAGAGATGGATGTCAGCAAAATCAGAAAGATGAGCACTGCACCGCCCAAAAGCGCCATGCCATGCCCCAGCCCTTGAACGAAACGGTGCATACTCTTTCCCCGCCAACTCCCAACTGGGAACTTGTACGAGCCAAAACCGGCTCGTACAAGCTATAGACAAGGTGTCGTCGACTATTGCGCCATCAGCGCTTTGGCGCGCTTGATCAAGGCCTGACCATCGATGCCTTTTTCTTTCATTTCGGCAATCCAGGCATCATAAACCGGCTGAGCCGCAGCGGCCCAGACAGCTGACTTTTCTTCATCAAGCGTCACGATATTGTTGCCCCGGTCCAGAGCAATTTCGCGGGCCGGAGCGTCATTGGCCTGCTGGATGTCGCCTGCAAAAACAGAGAATTTCAGACCTGAATTGTCGTCAATCACAGCCTTCAGGTCGTCCGGCAGAGACTTGTATTTGTCCTTGTTCATCGCCAGTACGAAGGTGACCGTGTACATCATCGGGCCGGTAAACTCAGTGTGGTTTTCGACAAGCTCCGGGACCTTCAGCGCCTTGGTAACTTCCCACGGAATGGTTGTCCCGTCGATTACACCTTTTGACAGAGCTTCAGGAACCGCCGGAACCGGCATCCCAACCGGGGTCGCGCCGAGCGTTTTCAACAATGCGTTGACCTGACGCGACGCGCCACGGATTTTCATGCCGTTAAAGTCTGCCGGTGTTTTGATTACCTTGTTTGAATGAATAACGCCGGGGCCGTGAACCCAGCCCCCGAGAACTTTCACGTCGGAGAATTCACGAGCGGCAATATCCTCTTCGAGCATTTTCCAGAATGCAGCGGAAGCCGGCTTTGCGTCTTTGACAAGAAACGGAAGTTCAAACACTTCGGTCGAAGGAAAACGGCCTGGGGTGTAACCAATCACATTCCAGGTCATATCAATGACGCCATCAATAACCTGGTCCAGAAGCTCCGGCGGCTTTCCGCCCAGCTGCATTGAGGCATAGCGTTTGATTTCGATACGTCCCTTAGACGCCTCTTCAACATTGTTAGCCCAGACATCAATGATTTTAGCCGGAATGGTGGCCTGCGCCGGCAAAAAGCTCTGAAGATTGAATTCATATTCTGCAGAAAATGCAGGTGTCGCAAAACCGAGTGTCAATGCGCTGACCATGCCAAGCAGCTTTTTGTAGTTGATCATGAGGATCCTCCCTGAGTGTCGAGTAGTATGAGATTTATTGCAAAGTATGCATAATAATGCATCATATCCATTTTGTCACCTGCAAACTTTTAGCGCTTTCCGGTCATTAGGCGGTGAAACTGCGCCGGCGGGAGACGGTATCCATTACAGCGGGATTCTTCGAGGAAACCAACACCAAAAAGACGGTCCTCGCAGATCGGGGTCGCCTTTCGCGAGCCATATGCGAATATTCGGCATCCATGATGGCGTCGCCACAATGGTTGCCGGTTCAACAAACTTGCAAAACCGACTGGCTGGTCAATACTTGCAACAATCAATTTTGTGAAAGGACGGGCTATGACCAAGTTGGATGTGAGCAGTTTCATTGGCGGAAGCTGGATTGGGCCGGGTGATGGCGCACGCGATATCGAAAATGCCGTAACCGGTCATGTCATGGCCCGTGCCGGGAACACAAATATCGACACGCAGGCAATGCTTGCACATGCGCGAAACATTGGTGGCCCTGCTTTGCGCGCCATGACCTTTCACGACCGTGCACGCATGATCAAGGCACTTGCGCTCCACCTGAACGAGCACAAACAGGCTCTCTACGATTTGAGTTTCTCAACGGGCGGAACTCAAAACGACCATCTCATCGATATCGATGGTGGCATTGGCACCATGTTTGTCTTTGCCTCAAAAGGGCGGCGCGAATTGCCGGATGGTCATGTTTTCCTGGATGGCGATATCGAGATGCTGTCAAAGGACGGCAAATTTCTTTGTCAGCATATCTGCACTCCGCTTCAAGGTGTTGCTGTTCACATCAACGCGTTCAATTTTCCGGTATGGGGCATGTTGGAGAAGCTGGCTCCAACGCTGCTGGCTGGCGTACCCGCCATCGTGAAACCGGCAACCGCCACCTGTCATGTTGCAGAGCTGGCGGCGAAGCTGATGATTGAAAGCGGCCATCTGCCCGATGGAGCCGTTCAGTTTGTGGCAGGTGGTTTGGGCGACACGCTTGACCATCTCACCTGTCAGGATGTGGTTGGTTTTACCGGCTCTGCGGACACGGCGTTCATGTTGCGGTCGGCGCCCCATATTTTGAAAAATTCAATCCGCTTTATCGCCGAACAGGACAGTCTGAACGCTTCCATTCTGGGGCCGGATGCGGTGCCAGGAACACCGGAATTCGATCTCTTCATCAAGGAAGTTCAGCGTGAGATGACGGCCAAGGCCGGTCAAAAATGCACTGCCATTCGTCGCATCCTCGCCCCGCAGGCCCATGTCGATGCCGTTATCGAGGCCTTGAAGCAGCGCCTGTCAAAGACGGTAATCGGGGACCCGCAGGCAGAAGGAACACGCATGGGCGCCCTGGTTTCGAATGCGCAAAAGAAGGATGTCCTCAAAAAAGCAGCCATTCTTGCCAGCGAGGCCGAACGGGTCTTTGGCGATCCGGATAATTTTGAGATCAATGGCGCCGACGCTGATGCAGGTGCCTTTCTGCCGCCCATGCTGTTCCATTGTGCAGACCCCGACGGGGCCGAACGCATTCACGATACAGAAGCCTTTGGACCGGTCTCAACCATCATGGGATATCGCGATCTTGACCATGCGATACAGACCATCAATCGCGGCGAAGGGTCTCTTGTTGCGTCCGTGATCACCCATGATCCACAGGTCGCACGCGAAGTTGCCATCGGCGCCGGTGCTTTCCATGGCCGCCTGTATTTCAACAACCGTGACAGCATGAAAGGCTCGACCGGGCATGGTTCACCCATGCCGCACATGATCCATGGCGGGCCGGGCCGGGCTGGCGGTGGTGAAGAGATGGGCGGCGTTCGCGGTGTCATGCACTATATGCAACGCACCGCGGTACAAGGCTCTCCCGATTTCATATCGGCTATTGGCGACAAGTGGGTACCGGGTGGATTGGAGATCGAAGGTCCGGCCCATCCGTTCACCCGCACTTTTGGTGAGTTGCAGATCGGCGAGACGATCCATACGGCACCACGCGAGATCACCGTTGAAGATATCGAGCACTTTGCCGAATTTACCGGAGACACATTCTACGCGCATACGGACCCCGATGCGGCCAAACGCAATCCATTTTTCCCGGACCGGGTCGCCCATGGTTATTTGCTGCTGAGCTTTGCAGCAGGCTTGTTTGTTGAGCCGAACGAAGGCCCGGTGCTTGCCAATACCGGCCTGGACGGACTGGCCTTTATGAAGCCGGTTGTTGCAGGAGACTCCATCAAGGTGCGCCTGTCGGTTAAAAACAAGACACCGCGCAACCAGGATTATGGCGAAGTTCGCTGGCATGTCACGCTGAGCAATCAGGACGACGAACTGGTCGCCGAATACGAACTCTTGACCATGGTCGCTCATAATAGGGAGCGCTGAGGGCAAATGTTATTAAGTTACAGAAAATTGATATGTTACAAAATTATGTAACAAAAACCTTGTTTGAACGAAGCAGCGATGTTATCTAAATCCAACCAGGAATCAGGGAGCCAGAATTTGGGGAGAATGTCTTGACCCAGGCTTTTATCTGCGACGGTGTTCGCACACCCATTGGCCGCTATGGCGGTGCGCTTTCCTCCGTGCGCGCTGATGACCTGGCGGCAATTCCCATTGCAGCCCTGATGGAACGCAACACCGGCGTCGACTGGTCAACAGTCGATGAGGTTATTCTTGGGTCAACCAATCAGGCAGGTGAAGATAACCGCAATGTCGCCCGCATGGCTGTCCTGTTGGCCGGTTTGCCGGACAAGGTTCCTGGAATTACAGTCAACCGCCTGTGCGCTTCCGGTATGGATGCGATTGGATTTGCTGCTCGAGGCATCAAGGCCGGCGACTACAGCCTGACAATTGCCGGTGGTGTGGAGAGCATGAGCCGCGCACCATTCGTTATGCCCAAATCGACCAGTGCCTTCACCCGTGCCAATGCCGTTTACGACACCACGATTGGCTGGCGCTTTGTGAATCCGAAAATGAAGTCGGAATATGGCATCGATTCCATGCCGCAGACCGCCGACAATGTCGCTGAAGAATATGTGGTCTCTCGTGCGGACCAGGACGCATTTGCCGTGCGATCTCAGGATCGGTGGGATGCTGCAAACAAGGCTGGTTTCTTTGGTGACGAAATCATTCCCGTCAGTGTGCCGCAACGCAAGGGTGATCCGGTCGTTGTCGATACAGACGAGCATCCTCGCCCCGGCACCAGGCTTGAAAAGCTGGCCGGGTTGCGAGGGATAAATGGCCCTGATCTCAGCGTAACCGCGGGCAATGCCAGCGGCGTCAATGATGGCGCAGCTGCGCTGCTGTTGGCTGGGCAAGATGCAGCCGAAGCCAATGGCCTGACGCCAAAGGCCCGTATTATCACCATGGCAAGTTCCGGCGTTGCGCCACGTGTCATGGGAATTGGGCCCATTTCTGCCAGCCGCAAAGCGCTTGCCCGTGCTGGCCTTTCCATCGACCAGATGGATGTGATTGAGCTGAACGAAGCTTTCGCGGCACAGGGACTTGCCACATTGCGAGAGCTTGGCGTTGCCGATGATGATGCACGGGTCAATCCAAACGGCGGTGCTATTGCCATTGGCCACCCTCTTGGCATGTCAGGCGCCCGGCTTGTTTTGACGGCAGTCAATCAGTTGCAGCGAACCGGTGGACAATATGCGCTTTGCACAATGTGCGTGGGCGTGGGTCAGGGTGCGGCCTTGATTATAGAGCGGGTTTAGAGGAGAGCGATCATGTATGCGCAGATGGTGAAGTCGGAAGCAACGAAAGAAGACCCCGCCATGCTGGCTGCTTTTCAGGCCCGCATTGATGCCGGTGAAAAGATCGAACCGAAGGACTGGATGCCTGAGGGTTACCGCAAAACCCTGATCCGCCAGATCGGGCAACATGCTCATTCAGAAATTGTCGGTCAATTGCCCGAGGGCAACTGGATAAGCCGTGCTCCGACCCTGGAGCGGAAAGCGATTTTGCTGGCCAAGGTGCAGGACGAAGCAGGCCATGGCCTCTATCTTTATTGTGCCGCTGAAACATTGGGCGTGAGCCGTGATGAACTGACGGAAATGCTGCTCGACGGGCGTATGAAATATAGCTCGATCTTCAATTATCCCACATTGACATGGGCCGATATGGGGGCTGTGGGCTGGCTGGTTGATGGTGCAGCCATCATGAACCAGGTGCCCCTACAACGCACCTCATTTGGCCCTTATGCGCGCGCCATGGTGCGCATTTGCAAGGAAGAAAGTTTTCATCAGCGTCAGGGTTTTGACATCATGATGAAGATGGCAAACGGCACACCGGCACAAAAGAGGATGGCGCAGGATGCGCTCAACCGCTTCTGGTATCCGTCTCTCATGATGTTTGGCCCTTCCGACAAAGACAGCGTCCATTCTTCCCAGTCCATGGCCTGGAAAATCAAAATGAACACCAATGATGAGTTGCGTCAGAAGTTTGTCGATCTGACTGCGCCACAGGCGGAGTTTCTGGGTCTGAGTATCCCCGATGAAAAGCTTGAATGGAACGAAGACAAGGGTGGCTACGATTTCAGCGAACCCGACTGGAATGAGTTTTACGATGTTATTCAGGGCAATGGCCCCTGCAATACCGACCGCATTGAAGCACGCAAAGCAGCCTGGAATGACAATGCATGGGTGCGTGATGGCATGTTGGCCCATGCCGAGAAGAAACGGATACAAAAGGAAGCAGCGCAATGACTGGTTTTTCAAAACAGTGGCCGCTGTGGGAAGTGTTTATTCGCGGACAGCACGGGTTGAGCCATCGTCATGTGGGCAGCCTGCATGCAGTCGATGCAGAAAGTGCCATGAAAAACGCCCGTGACGTTTATACCCGCCGCAATGAAGGGGTCAGTATCTGGGTCGTGGAAGCGGCACAAATCACCGCTTCATCACCTTCCGATAAAGGGCCGCTTTATGAGCCATCGGAAAGCAAAGTTTACAGACATCCAACCTTCTTTGAAATTCCTGAAGAAGTTGGAGCAATGTAATGTCCCACGCGCTGTTTGAGACCCTGCTGCGTCTGGGAGATAACACGCTGATTCTTGGTCACAGGGTTGGCGAGTGGTGCGGCATTGCGCCGGTTCTGGAAGAAGATATCGCACTGGCCAACATGGCGTTGGATCTGATCGGGCAAACCCAGATGTGGCTTGCTCTGGCAGCAGAAATTGAAGGCAAGGGCCGTAGCGCCGACGACCTGGCGATGTTGCGCGATGCCTGGGATTTCCGCAATGTCCTGCTGGTCGAACAACCAAACGGAGACTTTGGACAGACGCTGATGCGTCAGTTCCTGTTTGATCAGTTTCACCTGTTGCAATTGCAGGCATTGACCGACAGTTCAGATCAGCGCATTGCCGCAATTGCTGCCAAGGCAGTCAAGGAAGTGACCTATCACCTTGAACGTTCAAGTGACACGGTGATCGCTCTTGGGGATGGCACAAGCGAGAGCAACAGCCGTATGCAGACCGCGCTGAACAAACTATGGCCCTATGCCGGCGAAATGTTTGTCACCGATCCCATCGATTTGGAGAGTGTGGAAGCCGGGATCATTCCAGACCCTTCCACCCTGCGCGACGCTTATATGGATGCCGCAGAGAAGGTTTTCAAACTGGCTCATCTTGCGCCACCGGAGGGCAATTTTGCTCACAGCGGCGGCAAAACCGGATTTCGCCACAGCGAGCATCTGGGCCATTTGCTGACCCAGATGCAATGGATGCAGCGCGCCTATCCAGGAGCACAGTGGTGACATGACGGCCTCCGTCTCACAGGTCTGGCAATGGCTTGATCAGGTCCCGGACCCCGAAATTCCGGTGATCTCGGTCGTTGATCTTGGCATCATACGTGACGTGAGTTGGGACGAGGACACATTGGATGTGGCGGTAACGCCCACCTATTCCGGTTGTCCGGCGACGACGGTTATTTCAATGGATATCGAAACCGCTCTGCGGGACCGGGGCCTGGAAAAAATTCGCATCCGAACACAAATCTCGCCGCCATGGACAACCGACTGGCTGACTGAATCGGGCCGCGCGAAACTTGAAAAGTACGGCATCGCTCCGCCATCACCAGGCGGTGGACCGGAAAAATGCCCGCAATGCGGCTCAAAGCGGGTCAGTAAAATCAGCCAGTTTGGATCAACACCCTGCAAGGCCCATTGGCGTTGCGATGATTGTCTTGAGCCGTTCGACTATTTCAAGTGCATCTAAAGAGGCGGCTATGGCGCGTTTTCATCAGCTGGCAGTCAAAGACGTTCGCAAGACAATTCGCGATGCTGTTGTCGTCAGTCTTGCTCCTGTCAATGGTGGCAATTTTGACTTCATTCAGGGTCAATATCTGACTTTTCGGCAGGATTTTGACGGTACCGAAATACGGCGATCCTATTCCATCTGCGCCGGGCGCAATGAAGGTGTGCTGCAGGTCGGCATCAAAAAAGTGCCGGGCGGTGCCTTTTCAACATGGGCTAATGATGAACTTAAACCGGGCATGGTGCTTGAGGCGATGGAGCCGTCCGGTAATTTCTTCACACCAATCACACCGCAGCTGGTCAAGTCTTATCTGGGCTTTGCGGGTGGTTCGGGCATTACGCCGGTTTTGTCGATCCTGAAAACTGTTCTCAACGAAGAACCCAAATCGCAGTTCACTCTGGTCTATGCCAACCGCGGCGTGAACACGATCATGTTCCGGGAGGAGCTGGAAGATCTCAAAAACACCTTCATGGGCCGCCTCAATATCATTCACGTGCTGGAGGGTGACGCGCAGGATATCGAATTGTTCCAGGGTCGGGTTGATGCAGAAAAATGCAATGCGCTGTTTGAACACTGGATCGATATCAACAGCGTGGATACGGCCTTTATCTGCGGACCGGAACCGATGATGCTTGGCATTGCCAGCGCGTTGAAAGAGCATGGTCTTTCAAAAGATCAGATCAAGTTTGAACTGTTTGCCTCGTCTCAGCCGGGGCGGTTGCAGCGCCCAAAATCTGCTGTTGAGGATGGTGCTGTCGTCAGCGGCACCACAAAGGTTACGGTAACACTGGACGGTGCAACGCGGACCCTTGAGATGTCGAAAGATACAAGTGTCCTTGATACCATGCTTGATAATGCGCTGGACGCTCCTTTCGCCTGCAAGGCGGGCGTGTGTTCCACCTGCAAGTGCAAGGTGTTGGAGGGGGAAGTGGAGATGGTGGCTAACCACGCGCTTGAAGACTACGAAGTCAAAAATGGTTACATCTTATCCTGTCAGTCCTTTGCTGTGACAGACGAGCTTGTTGTCGACTATGACCAGCATTAGTGCCGGAGCGGCTGAGCGGTCTGCATTCCCCGCAACTGACGCGGAAAACACTACGGGCGAACTGACATCCATGGACTCTCTCGCTTTCCAGGCCCTGCTGTCTGCCTATATGCAGGACAAGCCGCCGCGGGTCTGGTCGCTGCTGGTTACCTTGTTTGGGGATTTGGCCCAGGCACCGGAAGCGGCATTGTCCGGGGCAACTTTGAACGAAATTTTTGGAACCATAGGAATTAAGCCCGAAGCATTGCGTGTGGCTTTGTATCGCCTGCGCAAAGACGGATGGATTACCAGCACCCGCAAGGGCCGGGTCAGCAACTACGCACTAACCCAATGGGGTCGTGAGCAGTGCATCGAAGCCAATCCGAAAATTTATGGTGCGCCTCCAAAATCGCAGGCTGCCAGTCTGGTTATCACCGACCCGGCAGAGTCGGTCGACAAGAAAGCTCTTGGGTTGAGCCACATCAGCGGAAACCTTTTTCTATCAAGCACCCCGCTGCCATCCGGTCCGGCATGGGTTTTTGAATTAAACGAAACTGATCCGGTTCCGGCATGGGTATCAGAGCGCCTTTGTTCATCCGAACTGATTCCAGCGTCGGGTAGATTGTTGACCCGCCTGGAGCTGTTGAACACGGCCATCGCGTCCAGTCCTGATTTTTCTCCTATTCAGACAGCGGCCCTTCGTATTCTTGTCGTACACGACTGGCGCAGAATTGCCTTGAAGGTCCCCAGTGTTCCGGAATTTGTCTTTTCAAAAAAATGGAAGGGCCGGGAATGCCGCCAACTGGTCGGGCAAATTCTTTCGACGCTTGGAATGCCGCTGGGTGCGGCCTCTCTCTAGGGTCAAGGTCTATCGGTAAGGTGCGCTGCGATCGAGCCACTATCCCGACTGATAGAAACTCACATTCTGATACGCCTGTATTGCGAAAGTGTTTTTCCGTCTGCCACACATTCCAAGAGGGCCGGGCTGGGTTTCCACACCAGGCTGTCTTCCTTTTGAAATTCCCTGAGCGTGTTTAAAACTGCGCCAGCGCCCAGGGTATCGGCGTAATACATCAATCCACCGCGCCGCTGCGGAAAGCCGCATCCCAACACCGACACAAGATCAATATCACTGGCTGATGTGGCAATGCCTTCATGCAAAATATCGCAGGCTTCGTTGATCATGGCGCTGACCAGACGGTCGCAAATTTCTTGCGGGTCAAACTCACGCCGGTCAATTTTTGCGAAATAGGCTTCTTCGATTGCCAGGTCTGCAACGATCGGGTCTTCGACCTTGCCTCCCCCACCGGGGTAACGATACCAGCCTGCGCCCACTTTCTTACCAAGCTTACCAAGTTCGACCATACGATCAGCAATGAGGATATAACGCCGGTCAGGATCTCGCGTGGCATCCTGCCGACGACGATGCGCATGGGCAATGTCGAGACCGGAGAGGTCCTGTGCTTCGTAGGGGCCCATGGCATAGCCAAATTCAACCATGGCTTCATCTATTTCCCATGGCGTTGCCCCTTCCAGCAGGACAGTATCTGCCGCCTCATGATAGCGAGCCAGAATTCGGTTACCGATGAACCCGTCACAGACCGTGGCCAGAACCGGCACTTTTTGGAGTTTTTTGGCCAATGCATATCCTGCGGTCAGGGCAGCATCACTCGTCCTGTCACCCCGAATAATTTCCAGCAGTTTCATGATGTGGGCCGGGGCAAAGAAATGCAGACCGACAACACGTGAAGGGTCTTCAAGGCAATCAGCGATCTCGTTGATATCCGGATGAGACGTGCTGGTTGCCAGAACTGCACCAGAAGGAAGATGGTTTTGCAGCTTGGCAAAAACTGCCTTCTTGATGTCCATCTTGAAGTCTATGTCTTCAACAGTTGCTTCAAGGGCAAGCTCAGCGTCTGACGCCTTCGAATAGTCAGCGCTGGCCGTGAACTGATTGCGCAGGTCAGTTGCTCTTTCTTTTGAAATCAGGCCACGCTCTATATGGGAGGAAATAATCTTCTCGATATTTTCCACCGCCCGTTCAACGCTGGCGGCATCGGTTTCCAGGATCGTCACTCTTAATCCGGCGTTCAGCATTGCGAAGGCGATACCAGCACCCAGGGTACCGCCGCTGACAACGGCCACATGACTTAGATTAGGCTTTAAACCCTTCAGGTGCCGGGGGGCTTGCGCCTCTTGCTGTGCAAGTAAAATGTGGTGTTGCGCCCGGGCCTGATCACCTTCGCGCAGGTCAGGAAATGTCTCACGCTCCAAGGCAAGGCCACTTTCAAAACTTGTCGTTGTCATGGCCCTGATCAGATCAATCGCCGGTTATGTGATATATCGCAACAAGATGATTTATGGTGCGTCAATCAAAAATGCCGCTGGTTTTGATCAAAGCCACAAGCTGCTCGACTGACGTTTCAACGGCAACGCCCGAAGTATCCAGCTGCAAATCAGACTTTGCATACAAGGCTTCGCGGCTGGTCAGGATTGACCTCAACTGATCCATGGCGTCGGCATTACCCGCCATTGGCCGTTCGTCGCCCTGAGCGCGAACCCGGTCCATGTGTTCGTTTGGGCTCGCCTTCAACCAGATGGTGTGAAACCGCGACAAAAGCTTCTTGTAAGTCTCAGGTTCGGCAACGATGCCCCCTGCAGCGGCAAGGATCATGCGATCATGGTTTTCTACAACACGGTCCAGCGAACCAGCCTCCAGTTTGCGATAGCCTTCCTGGCCGTACAGCGCGAGGATCTCATCAATTGGCATCCCGCCGTAAAGCGCAATCTCTTTATTTAATTCAAGAAATGGCACATCCAGTTGCGCAGCAGCCAGCTTTCCAAGAGTGGATTTGCCAGCACCGCGCAAGCCGATCAGACAGATGCGCTCAGCCTTTCTTGCTTTGTCCGGCTTTGGACCAAGTACCCTCAACACCAGTTCCTGGGTGTTGCGATCAGCCGCAGCATACAGTTCCGCAACACTGGTGCTTTGTGAACTCCAGGGGTCTTCCGCGCTGACAAACCATTCGATTTTGTGGTCGAGAGCATGGGCCACACGGCTCAAAAGACCAATCGATATATTGCCCTCTCCGGCCTCCAGCTGAGCAAGATAACGAGGAGAAACACCCGACTTTTCTGACAGGATACGCCGTGAAATGCCTTTGGTCTCTCGCGCTTTGCGAACACGATCACCAACCTGCGACATGAGGAGAGAAACCCGCCGTTCCAACTCGGAATCGCCGTCCAACTTAATGACGTTACCTGCGAATGTCGCAATTTCGGCCATCACATTGACTCTTGATTATGAACAATAATGCATAATAGCAAAAATAGGTCGAAAAGATAGAGTTCGCCCGCTCCTCGCGCCCCGATCACACAGCCGGTACAGGCGGTTTTGGCTGGCCCATGATTGCTTTAGGTGCAGCGCTCCACTGCAAGCGCCCAAATGCCAGCCGCTTTAACACTCTAGTATGTTTCAACGTGATATCGGCCTTCCTCACGCATGCTGTCGCGGAGGTTTGTCCAGTCGACATTGATCCCTTTGGCAATTTTTTCAAAAGCCTCGCCAACGCCTTCTTCCATACCGCGCAGGCCGCAAATATAGACATATCCGTTGGGATCCTGGAGGAATTCACCAATTTCAGCCTGGTGCATCAACATGCGGTCCTGAACATATTCTTTCGGCATTCCCTCAACGCGACTGAAAACCAGATATTGCTTTAGCAGGTTTTCCGGCACTTTTTTCAGCGGTCCATGATAGGGGAGATTTTCAGGGCTACGGGCACCAAAATACATGGTCATGCCACCATTTTCGGAGCCGACAGCGCGCTGACGACGCATGGTGAAAGCGCGCATTGGAGCTGATCCCGTGCCCGTACAAATCATCATGATTCTGGCCTCAGGGTCATCGGGCAAAAGGAAAGTCGCACCAAAAGGACCGGTAACCGATACGGTATCACCCTTTTTCAGATCACAGACATAGTTGGAGCAAATGCCATGCTCTTCGCGTTTTACTGTCAATGATACATTGTTGTAACCGCTGCGTTCACCATCGCGCGGGCTGGAAACGGAATAAAGCCTTGGCAGGTGAGGATTACCGTCACCATCGGTTCCCGGTGCAATGATGCCGATACTCTGGCCTTCCAATACCGGCATAGGGTGACCCTGAAAATCCAGGATAATGTGGCTGACATGCGTGTCTGCCCCGTCTTCCGTCAATCGGAAATTGCCTTGCACCACGGCTTCAACCGGTTTGCCAAGATTGTACAGGTTGATTGTCGGTTTTGCTGCGGATGCCGGGGCTTTGGACTTGCCCCCTGCTCCCTGATGCGCGTCAGCCAGCAATTTCGCCATGGCCTCATCCAGCGCATCAAGATCGGCATCACCATTGTCGGCGGCTATTTCCTGTTGCTCGGGAAGCTCTTCCCACGAATATTGTTCTTCGAGACTGTAGGCGTTGTTGACAACACGCCACTCATCGATCGATCCGGTGGGGCAAACAGGAATGCAATCCATACAATAATTACAGAGCTCGGCATTCACCACCACGTTGTTGTCGTCATGCTCTATTGCCTGCAAAGGGCAGGTCATTTCGCAGGTATAGCAGCGAATACAAACTTCGGGATCGATGAGATGCTGTTTTAGGGGAGTGTTCATGAATTGCCCGACCGGGTTTTTATGAGGAACAGGATCAAATCTTCAGCAGCAGCAATTTTCCCGATGCCGCCGGGTCGACAGAAATCCCTGCCATCGATGATTGCTTCTGCCTTCATGTCAGTCTTCCTGCAGGTTTGCCCAACCGGCGAAATGCCAGGTTTCGCCGGTTGTGACCATTAAGCCATATGAAGTTTGACGTATTCGAAATCGCCGGGCTTGTTATCGATCCCGACCTTTGGGGCAGAAATCCAGCCGGCATATTTCCCAGGCTCGTAGCACGGCACCATAAGCGACTGGATATAAGCTCCGTCTTCTTTGGTCGGCAGCCATTTTGCTTCGTTTGCTGCCCAGTCTGCATCGGAAATGATGTCACCTTCCGGGTTCGCCTTGATGGCTGAGAAGACACCAATTTGGCGATGGAAAGCCTCATGCGGCAGAGCAAGCTTGAACGAGATGCCCGCCTTGTCGATCAGTTTGTTCCACCGGCCAATGCCGCCTGAAGCATCGCGCACATAATCATCGCGCAACCGCATGTTGATCGCTGTCAGCGCGGGAACCTCTTCATCAACAATCGTACCATTGACGATGTTCTTGACGATATAGGTATCTTTTTGAAGCTGGTGATCATCTTCAATGCGGTTCTCCATATAACGACCCTTAACGCCTGAGTTGAAGGCGTTGGCCGCATTCGTCGATACTTCCTGACCGAACAGATCCAGCGACAGAGAATAATGCAGGTTCAGTTTTTTCTGTATCGTTGGCAGATCGATGACACCCAGATCACGGACCCTGCCGATCTCGTAGGGGTCGGTGATGCCAGCTTCATTCATCGCTTCACATGTCCGCTGAACGATCCGGCTAACGCCGGTTTCGCCCACAAACATATGGTGGGCTTCTTCGGTTAGCATAAAGCGGCATGTCCGGCTCAGCGGGTCAAAGCCTGACTGCGCCAGGCTTTCCAGCTGCATCTTCCCGTCCCGGTCGGTGAAGTAGGTGAACATGAAAAATGACAGCCAATCCGGCGTCTCTTCGTTGAAAGCTCCAAGCATCCGGGGCGCTTCTTCGGAGCCCGAAGAACGCACCAGAAGATCGTCGGCCTCTTCACGGCCATCCTTCCCGAAATACTTTTGCAGAAGATAGACCATCGCCCAAAGGTGGCGGCCCTCTTCGACGTTGACCTGAAAAAGATTGCGCATGTCGTAGAGAGATGGCGCCGTCAAACCAAGGAAGCGTTGCTGCTCCACTGAGCCTGGTTCGGTATCGCCCTGAATGACGATCAGACGTTTCAGCATATTGCGGTATTCGCCTGGAACTTCCTGCCAGGCTTTTTCGCCCTTGTGCTCGCCCATGGGGATGATGCGGTCTTCCGCCTGCGGCGCCAAAAGGACACCCCAGCGATATTCCGGCATCTTCACGTAATCGAACTTTGCCCATCCCTTAGGGTCCACGCTCACGGCGGTTCGCAGATAGACCATGGAGTCCTGGAAATTCTGGGGGATCAGTTTGTTCCACCAATCGAGATAACCGGGGTGCCATTTCTCAAGTGCCTTGAGAACCTTTTTGTCCTGGCTCAGACCAACATTGTTGGGAATTTGCGTATCGTAGCTGACGTTCATGACGTGAACCATATTAATCTCCTGCTATAGGTTCGGGATGACGGGCTAGACCCGCTCCATGTTGTAGTCGCCTCGCACGCCAGTACCGTAACGTTGAAGTGCGCCATCTGCACCAACCGCGTTGGGGCGGTTGAAGATCCAGTTTTGCCAGGCTGTTAAGCGCCCAAAGACCCGGGTTTCCATCGTCTCTGGCCCTGCGAAGCGCAAATTGGCTTCCATGCCTGTCATTGCGTCGGGGCTGAAAGAAGCCCGCTCTTCCATGAAGATACGGATCTCGTCGTCCCAGTCGATATCATCGAGGATCATGGTCACAAGACCAAGCTCGTTGGCTTCATCAGCCTCAAGCTTTTCACCCAGTCTTGTCCTGGCGACATCAACAGACTCCGGCTCACCAAGGAACCGGGTTTCCAGCCGGGTCAAACCATTGCCCATACGCATCATGCCAAAGTTTGCATCTGACATGGTGACGGCAGCTATTGGCCGATTGTCGCCGTCAAATTCATCTTCCATCATATAGGAACGGTCTACTGACCACAGAATTTCAGCCAGAAGTCCTGCAAAGCATGACCCATGTTCGACCAACGCCGTCATTGACCGGGATGTCACGTCAATCCGCTTCAACAGACGTTTCCAGTAAACCAGAACTTCGTTCGCCAGCCAGTGATCAGCATTGTCCAGCAACAGGGCTTCGTGGCTCATGAATGTATCGGGATTTCCTTGTGTGCGGAAAACCAGAAGGCCGATTTCCATCTCGTTGAGGCGTAAATGCAGGATCGCATCATCCAGTTCTCTGGCAAGGCGAAGGAGATAGGCCTGATCACCCTGGGCCTTGAAGGCATCCATATCACCGGGGGCCGCTTCTGTAGGGCCACTCAGGGTTATTGAAGCCTTTCGTGCGTCACGATCAATCGACACTTCAACCAGCGAATAGGTCAGTGAGCCATCTTCTGCGATTGTACGATCCAGCGGACCAAGTGTTATTCCACTTTCAACATCAGCCTTTGACGAAGCCGCGGCAAATTCCTTCGCGCGTTCCTGTACCACCGCATCAAACTTCGAGTTTGGAACAGCCTCATCGACAAGCCGCCAATCAACGGCACGTTTGCCTTTTACGCCCTCTTCAACCGAGCAAAAAATATCCGCCAAATCTCGGCGCACCTTCCGCTTGTCGGTAACGCGCGTCAGCCCCCCCGTTCCGGGGAGCACGGCAAGAAGGGGAACTTCCGGCAGCGCAACCGAGGACGTGCTGTCATCGGTGAGGAGAATATAATTGCAGGCCAGGGCAAGTTCATAACCACCGCCGGCACAGGCTCCCTTCACAGCAGCAATGTATTTTTGTCCGCTGTCTTCCTCGGCTGCCTCAAAAGTATTTCGGGTTTCATTGGTGAACTTGCAAAAGTTGACCTTGTGGCTGTGCTCTGCGCCACCCAGCATCCGAATATTGGCGCCCGCGCAAAAGACCTTATCCTTGCCCGACTGCATAACCACCGTTTTCACTTCGGGATGCTCAAACCGCATACGCTGAACAATATCCGAAAGCTCGATATCAACTCCCAGATCATAAGAGTTCAGCTTCAGCTTGTAGCCCTCAAACAAGCCGTGATCTTCATCAACATCCATGAAAAGGTTGGCAACAGGCCCATCATATTCCACGCGCCAATGCCTGTACCGGGATGGGTCAGTTTGAAAATCAATGATCTTTGACATGGCGAGCTCCTATCCATTTATGCAAGATAATGCCGTTTTCACCGATGTAAAGTCAATTACTGCATTTATTTGCACTATCTTTGTGAACTAGTAGAAAATCATGCATTATAATGCAGATTATCGATATTGATTCCAAAAACGGGGCCGCCCTTGCGCAGCTCCGCCTCTTTCGCGAGCCGCTTCGCCTCACTTTGCAACCGTGCTGATGCCGATGGATTTCCCATGACATCTTTGAGCCTTGCATTTGCCGTTTGAATAACGGCCTGAACCATTAGCTTTTCAGCAGAATTAGGCGGACAGGCCATCCATACCGCTTCAAGAACTTCATGGGCTTCCCAGTAAAATCCGTCTTGCAGAAATGCCAAACCATATATCATGGTCTCGCACCGGGACATTTGATCAATCGGGGTTTTTTCGGCTGCCGCCTTGATCTCGTCGAACAGGTCCTCTGGATGACGGGGGGTTTTGCCTGGAATATAAGCGTGGTGAGGACGCCACTCATACATCAGGTCGTCTTTACCTCAGTCAATTCGATCTGTTCCAGCTGCTGAACAAACGATGTGATGGCGCGCGTAGTGCTTTCAATCTGATCAATGTGAGGGGAATGCCCACATTGATCCAGCAGTTCAACTTCTACCGGGGCATAGCTTCGGGTGACGATCTCATCAATTTGGGCGGTTGTGCCATATTCATCATCGCGGCCCTGAAGGGCCAAAGTGGGAATACGGAAATAGTCGATAACTTCACCGACCTCCCAGTCCCTGAAGTCGGGATTGAGCCAGACGTCGTTCCAGCCAAAAAAAGTGGCCCTGGCATCACGATGGTATTTCGCCATGCGCTGCTCCAGATCACCTGTCAAAAAGGCATCACGAGCCTTGGCTATTGCAGACAGTCCAACTTCTTCAGTAAAAAAATGAGGTGCCATCAAGACCAACGCGCGCACCCGCGCATCAAATACTGATCCGGCATAAATCGCAGCAATCGTCGCGCCATCCGAGTGACCAAGCAACACGCAACGTTGTATGCCGGCAGCATCAAGAACGTGCGGCAAAACCTGCGTTGCTTCGCGGGTCATATAATCAATCGGCAGTGGCAATTCTGCTGCGTCCGATTTGCCGTGACCGGAGCGCGAATAGGCGAACACGCCAAACCCTGTCGCTTCAGCAAGGGCTTCAGGAAAATTCCGCCAAAGCTCTACACACCCCAAACCCTCGTGTAACAATACCAGGGTTGGAGCCTTGCCGGGTTTTGGCCCCCAGCTCGCGCATTCCAGCTGGGCCCCATTGACCTCGATTTGATCAAAACCGCCCCAGTTCATGAATTTGCTCTCAATTTGAACCGTTGTATTTTCCCCGTTGCGGTCTTTGGCAATTCATCGACCACATCCACCCAACGCGGGTATTTCCACTTCCCAATCTTTTCTTTGACGTAGTCTTTCAAATCATCGATCGCATCTGCGTTCTGGTCAGTTTTCAAGACAACGAACGCCTTGGGTTTTTCAAGGCCTTTATCATCTGCATGGGCGACAACTGCCGCTTCCAAAACTGCAGGATGTTCAATAAGCGCCTGCTCCACCTCGAACGGGCTGACCCAGATCCCGGACACTTTGAACATATCATCGGTCCGGCCGCAGTAGGTAAAGCGCCCCTGGGAGTCACGTTCATATTTGTCTCCCGTGCGTGTCCACTGCCCCTCGAAGGTTGACTGAGATTTCTTGCGACGGTTCCAATACCCTTCCGCTGATGAAGGCCCACTCACCAAAAGTTCGCCAACCTCCCCATCGGCCACCTCTTCATCGTTCTCGCCAACGAGCCGAACCCGATATCCCGGCACGACCTTTCCTGACGTGCCATAGACAATGTCACCTGGACTGTTGGACAAAAATATATGCAGCATTTCCGTCGAGCCAACGCCATCCACTATCGGGACCCCGGTATTCTGCTCCCAGACCATCCCCACATCACGAGGCAAGGCTTCTCCGGCTGACGTACAAAGCCGCAAGTCTGACTTCATCTCGCGGTCAGCGCCCTCAACGCTGGCATTCATTGCAGCAAACAATGTCGGCACACCGCAGAATATGGTCGGCTGATGCTTTTTTATAACGTCAAAAGCGATGTCTGGCGTAGGACGCCCGGCATACAGGATAGTCGTTGCTCCCTCGGCCATCGGAAAGGAAATGCCGTTGCCCAGGCCGTACGCAAAGAACAGTTTTGCTACAGAGAAGACAACATCATCTTCGGTGAAGCCAAGAACCTTTGAACCAAAAGTGTCAGCGGTTGCCTTGAGGCTTGAATGCACGTGGCGCACACCTTTGGGCAGACCTGTTGAACCTGACGAATAAAGCCAAAAAGCTGTTTCATCATCACTGGCGTCGACTGCTGGCAGTGGGTCCGCGCCCTCAACAAACGCGTCATAACTGACCGTTCCCTCCGGCGCATCACCGATGACAACAACCTTTTCCAGACAGGGACTAGCAGCTACAGCTGCCCTCACTGTCTCCCATAAGGCAGCAGAGACGACCAGCAACGTGGCCCTGCTATCCTTGAAGACCGTCTCATAGATCGTGGTCGACAAAAGCGTATTCAGCGGAACCGGGATAACACCGGATTTGATTGCGCCCCAAAAGGCGATCGGAAATTCGAGCTGGTCATGAACAAGCATCACCATGCGTTCTTCGCGGCGAATGCCGGCACGTTTCAGCGCGCCTGAAAAGCGGTCTGATGCTTTGGCAAGTGCCCCATAAGTCAGTTCGCGCTCGTCTCCATCGGCCTCGCGAAACGCCACTTTCTCAGAACGCCCTTCCTCCAGATGACGATCGACAAACCAAATGGCTGCATTTTGATTATCCGACATAGCTTTCTCCCTATCGCCAATTCACTTGCCGATGACCTCAATCTCGCCAATTGGCGGAAAGTAGAGCACTTGAGTACCGCCGCCTCGATACAATGCCCTTTTGCACAAAGAAAATATATGCTTTATAATGCATTGATCGTGATGCAGATGCAATGCAATATTGCATTTTCATGCACAAATTGGAAAGAGAAGCAGATTTGTGCCGGTCGGATTCTAAAATCATACGAATCCGCTGACCCAGGTCAGGATCGCCCTCAATATCCCATTAGACGCGATCCAGTCGCCTGAACCAGATAAAAAAAAGGCTGCGGTCGTTGCCGACAGCAGCCCTCTTTAATGACAGATGTAAATTTTAGAGCGCGTCAACCACCACCGGGTTCACGTCAATATTGTTGCGTGTTGCGTTTGAATAGGGGCAAACCTGATGCGCCTTGGCCACCAGATCTTCAGCGGCCGGGCGGTCAAAGCCGGGCAACAAAACCTCCAGATCGACCGTCAGGCCAAATCCGCCGGCGGATCTTGGGCCAATGCCCACCTTTGAACGCACCCGCGTATCTTCTGAAAGCGCGGCGGATTCTTCCTGACCAACCACAAATTTCATTGCGCCGATAAAGCAGGCGGCGTAACCGGCGGCGAACAATTGTTCAGGATTGTTGCCTTCGGCACCAGCACCACCCAGTTCCACGGGGGTACTCAGCTTCGCATTAAATGCGTTATCGGCCGTTTCCACCGTGCCATCGCGGCCTCCGGTGGCAATTGCAGAGGTAGTATAGAGAACGTTCACTGACATTGGGATTTCTCTCGCGATCATAATTTGAGGCTGCGAAACCTGCTTTTTGAGGGAGGTCAAGTCAGGTTTCGCAGCACTACAACGGCAGACATCAGGGCAGAGCTTAGGGTGTTGGGGGAGAAACACGCTCAAAGCAGATTGGCGATTGCACCAGTTTGTCAAACCGTCGATAGACAGAAGGGTTAAGACGGACAGACACCCTGAATGGGCTTGGTTCCGTCATCGTTTTTTATATATCGCAATAATTATTATTGCGATCAATATTATTGCAGTAACATTTTTGTGATTGAAACGATTCTCATCGTTGCCCATCGCATCCAATGTCCCATATAGTTGTCGTGATAACTATCAGGCCAACGCCCCGATTAAGGCCCAGGTCAGTACTCAGGTCAGGACGATGAGCAGTTTTCCAAAATTTGATGTGCCTCCGGGAATGGATGACCATTTGTGCTTGGCGATCTATTCAGCCAATCTTGCTATTCAAAGAACCTACAAACCTGTTCTTGACGAGCTTGGCATTACCTATCCCCAATATCTGACGCTCAACCTTTTGTGGCACCAGGATGAAAGACCGGTTGGCCAACTGGCCAAAGAGCTTGATCTGGAAGCCAGCACCATGACACCTTTGCTGAAGCGGATGGAAACTTCAGGCCTGATAGAACGTCGCAGAAATAAAGAGGACGAACGTCAGGTTACAATCGCATTGACAAAGAAAGGTCAAAGGCTTCGCAAAAAGGCAGGCTGTGTGGCCGAAGAGCTGCAAGCAACTTGTGGATATGAGACTCCAAAACTCCGGGATCTTAATATCCTGGTTCGTCAGCTTCGCGATGCCCTGAAAGGCTCTATATTGCCGACCTGATGCAGCAGGTTCCTGAACTGCCAGACTTTATGAAACGCTCTTCGCGTCTTGATTTACGGAGTATTTGGCGCTCATTCCATCCGCTTTGTGATGATGACGGCAAATGAGTTGCGGCCATGATGGTATAGACCCGTTGGCTATATCGCGTTGCGATGAAAAACTCTGTTCCCAACCAGTCTTCTCCACACAGAGGCCATTGTTGTTTTTGATAATGTGCCGTGGCGCGTTCAAATGCCGCAGTGTAACTTCCAAAATTCACAAGTTGTAACGGTTGAATCTGCCTCCTAAGTGATATTTCACGGTGATTGGCACCGTAAACCATTTCAACAAACTGAAAGCGATACAATTAGATGAGAAAATCGATCTCCCAAATTTCAACCGTGTCCGCTGCGCTCTTGCTGCTGTCCGGCGCTGCCTACGCCGCCGACGCGGCAACTGACGAAGACATTGCCAATCAACGTGCCGCTTTGGCCAAGAGCACCAAGGGTGCCGGTTTCGGACCTCAATCACCCCGCGATATTGAATCGAAAACAGGTGCAAACGCCCGTGCATTCGGTTCTGCGCCAGCTTACAGCGAGATGAACCTCTGCAACATTCATTTCCACGAGAACGCCGAACATAAAGGCGGTGAATTTACAAAATTTGCAGGCAATGGAAACGGCAAGGGCGCGGGCACCGGGTTTGTCTATTCCGGGACATTGACCAATGCCGAAAAGGCTCCTTATGCCAACAAGGTGGGTTCAGGAAAATATGGCGACCTCGCACCGGGCGACACGATTGAAGTGCACTATGTCCATACGACAGCACAGGTGACTCCTGGCCCGACTTTAGGGGCCTGTCTGAGTGATTCAATCGGCAACCCGCAATTGCGGGTAGAAACGCAGGTCTATGTGATCGTGAATGATGACAACGCTCTGAACTTCGTCGATCTCACAAAACATGAGGTGGTGAACGGGCTGCATCAGGCCATAAACATCCCATCCAACACAGGAACCGCCATCCAGTATGATGGTTCAACAACCGGCCCGGGATACAATGAAAAAGGATCACCGTTCCAGGTGACCTGGAGTGTGCGCCCCAAGGTTGCAAAGGTCAGCATTTCAAGTCTTGAGACTTGGTTGAAGAGCAACACCTTTGACGAAGGCTACGCACATGGCGTCCGGAATTTGGTGACCAATCCCGATCTGCTTTCCTCGATTGAATAGTCTAATAATTAGACAACACATTCAGGCATCGGCTTCAGTTAACTGAACGATGAAGCCGGTGCCTGCGTTTTTTAGCGGGTGGCCGACCAAACGCTTACGACCATGAAATCGGATATCTTGTCCGCCGGGCAAAAGGTTCAGAACACTCAACCCCCTCACTCATAGGGCGATATCAAACCAACTTTGATTGCGAGTTGCTGCGATGTTCAGCAACACTGATCACACGGCATCACCCGCATCCAGCTTGTTCAGCCAGGACTTTGCATCGGACAGGACCGTCGTGCGTTTGGCTTCATCCATACGATCCCAGGTTCGATACATATTGCTCATGCGCGGGTTGGGTGCGAAGCGGTCTCTGTGGCGGTCCAGAAAATCCCAGTACAGCACGTTGAAAGGGCAGGCTTCTTCGCCGGTTTTCTGCTTCACTTTATAACGACAGTTTTTGCAATAGTCTGACATGCGATCGATATAGGCACCGCTTGACACATAGGGTTTGGAACCAACGATACCGCCGTCTGCCCACTGGCTCATGCCTATCACATTGGGCGCCTCAACCCATTCATAAGCATCTGCATAAACCGCAAGATACCATTCGTGCACATAAGCCGGATCTATTCCTGCCAGCAGAGCAAAGTTGCCGGTGACCATAAGGCGCTGAATATGATGGGCGTAAGCATCGGATTGTGTTTGGGCCACGGTCTTGGAAACGCAGTTCATCTTCGTGTCCGCACCCCAGAAGAAGCCGGGCAGCTTTCGCGTATGCTGCAAAACATTTCTTGAGACGTAATCAGGGCCTTCAAGAAAATAGATGCCGCGCATGTATTCGCGCCACCCTATGATCTGACGGATAAACCCCTCTGCTGCGTTGATCGGCACGTCACCGGACCGGTAAGCATCCTCGACCTGTTTACACACGTCCAGCGGATCAAGCAGACCCGCGTTCAGCGAAACACTGATGAGGGAATGATAGAGGAACTTATTGTCGTTCAGCATCGCATCCTGATAATCGCCAAAGAAGGGAAGCGCGTGCCTGATCCAGTGACGCAGTTGTTCCTGAGCCTGCTCCGCGTCCGTTGCGTACCAAAACGGGCGCAGGCTGCCAAAATTTTTGCCAAACCGGTCTTCAACAAGTGACAGGACTTCTTCATCCGGGGCGAATTGCAGCGGCCCCTCATAGTCTATGGATTGAGGTGCCTTCTTGCGGTTGTCGTGATCGAAATTCCATTTGCCTTCCGCCGGTTTGTCACCATCCATCAACAGGCCGGTTTTGCGCCGCATGTCGCGGTAAAACCATTCCATCCGGAGTTCCTTGCGGCCCTTTGCCCAGTTTTCAAATTCCTGATGTGAGGCAATGAACCGGGTGTCGCGCAGTTGTTCGACCTCCAGGGGGAGCTCTCCCAGCGCGAGTATCAGCCGCCATTCACCGGACTGGGTGGAAATGACCGCCCCGGCACCATATTCAGAACCGCGCCGCATGAGCTCGCCGGATATAGAGCCGGTATTTTGTGGATCATCGAGCCTGGTGTAGGCGACCTTCCATCCCTGAGCCTGAAGCTTGCCGGCAAATTTCCGCATTGCGGTAAATGTAAATGCAATCCTCTTTGGGTGGTGGGGTACGTAAGAAGCCTCGTCGGCAACCTCGGCCATAACGACAACATCGCGTGCCCTGTCCGCCTGTTGCAATGCAGAGAGAGCCAAAGACAGCTGGTCGCCCAGAACCAGAACAAGCTTCACCAATGTCTGCCGCCTCATATTGATGGGAACGAAATACCCAACCCTTCTAAGAGAGCAGGAATTTGAGCCTTTGACTTAAAAAAACCGTTTGGGCGTAAGGCCAAATACACAGATCAAAAGAACTACTGTAACCCTATCAAACAGTATCGGGTTTTTCATCGGGCATCATTGATATCTTCCCCGCCCCCCATCAGTTTTTCCAGGACGTCTTTGCCGAAAGCCTGTTGACCCATTACAATCAAGCGCATTATTCAGCGGCCTCCGCCTTGATCTCTCCAACGGCCCCTGAGCCGATCACCCGCTCAAGATCATCGCCAGAATAGCCGAGCACTTCGGTGAGAACTTCCCTTGTGTGTTCACCTAGAAGCGGAGACCGTTCGACGTCGACAGCACTGTCCGATAGTTTGATCGGGCAACCGACGGAGAGATATTCGCCGCGCTCAGGATGATCGACCTTCACCATCGTGCCGGTCGCAAAGAGGCCTTCATCTTCCGAGATTTCTTTCATCGATAGGATTGGGCCGACCGGAATGTCATGCGGATTGCAGATATCCATGACCTCGAACTTGGTCTTGGTTTTGGTCCACTCCTCGATGGCCTCAAAAATCTCATTGAGTTTGTCGAGCCGCTCCGGCGGCTTGGCGTAACCTTCCTGTGTCTTCCATTCCGGCTTACCGATCACATCACAAACCTTCTCCCAAACGGCAGCCTGAATGATGAAATAGGTATAGGCGTTGGGATCCTGTTCCCAGCCTTTGCACTTGAGAATACGTCCCGGCTGGCCGCCACCGGAATCGTTTCCTGCGCGCGGCGTGGCCTCGCCAAAGGAGACACCTTCGCCAAACTGCGAATATTCCTTTAGCGGTCCGGCTTCCAGCCGTTGCTGGTCACGCAGCTTTACCCGAGCCAGATTGAGAACACCGTCCTGCATGGCACAGGAGACTTTCTGACCCCGCCCGGATTTTTCGCGTTGGAACAACGCCGTTACGATACCAAGGCACAAATGCAGGCCGGTGCCGGAATCTCCAATCTGCGCACCGGTCACCAGCGGTGGGCCGCCCAGAAAACCGGTTGTGGATGCGGAGCCGCCCGCGCATTGAGCGACGTTTTCATAGACCTTGCAGTCTTCATATTTTCCCGGCCCAAAGCCCTTGATCGAGGCCATAATAATGCGCGGATTGATTTCCTGAATGCGTTCCCACGGAAAGCCCATCCGGTCGAGTGCACCGGGGGCAAAATTTTCCACCAGAACATCGCATTCCTCGATCAACCGGGTCAGCACTTCCTTGCCGGTTTCATTCTTGGAATTGAGTTCAATGGATCTCTTGTTGTGGTTCAGCATCGTGAAATAGAGCGAATCCGCCCCCGGAACATCGACCAGCTGTTTGCGTGTTGCATCGCCCACGCCGGGCCGCTCAACCTTGATGACGTCGGCCCCGAACCAGGCCAGCAATTGCGTACAAGTCGGACCGGACTGAACGTGGGTGAAATCGAGAACCTTGATGCCTTCGAGAGCCTTCATTGTGCTGCCTTCTTCTTGATAATTTCCAACGCTTCGGCGGTGTTTGCCTCGTTACTCATTTCGTCCCCGTACTTATCGTCCAAACGGAGATCGTAAGTGTGATCCTTCAAAGTGAAGTTCACGGCTATTGGCAACAATTTCCGGCTTATTGACACAGGTTCAGAGCGCTCTGATATGCGATATCTGGTGTACCATACAATCGACACCTGCGCCGTCAATTGCTGTTATGAAAATCGAGGGCCGAGCCTGTTAGGGGGTATTTGTAGGCAGAGAGAGTTCCAATTTCACAACAGAAACATGCGTCTCCAACGCGCGTTTATATTGCCTCTTTGATCCGTTCACCGGGTGAAATGATGGGGGGTGCGCCATTGAGTTGTTCCATCGCGAAACCTGCGGCAGATTTGTATTGAGCCATAAACTCCGCACGTTCGGCTTGCGGGATTACGGCGTCGATATCGTCGAACACCCCGCCACAACGTTCATCCAGCAGGTTAAGCAGGCCAAAGGGGCCGGCTCCACGATTGCGCAAAACAACTTTAGAGATCGGACCGCACAGCTCTGCATCGTAAGCTGCCAACGCGGAAGGTGTAATACCATGCGCAATCAATTTCGCCCCAAGCACGCGCGCATCAACGATCGCCTGGCTCGCTCCGTTAGAGCCTGTGGGATACATCGCATGGGCCGCATCCCCCATCAGCGCAACAGGGCCATCCACCCAGGTATCGACCGGGTCGCGATCAATCATTGGATTTTCATAGGCACAATCGGATTGGCGCAGCATATCCGGCACGTCCAGCCAATCGTATGTGAAACTCTCAAAGTGACGTGCAAATTCAGATTGTGCCACCTCGCGAAACCAGCCGGTGTGTTGCCAACCTTCGCTCGGGTCTATCGTGACTTCGCCAATCCAGTTGACGAGCGACAAGCCATCGTCGTCCGGCGCGGAAATCGGATAAATCACCATGCGGTGCTGATGCGTTCCAAGACCTACGAAGGAAGACCCGGTGCGCAGAGGTTCGGCCCGTACGGTGCCGCGCCACATCACGGCGCCACCCCAGTGAATAGGTGCCTGATTCGGGTGCATCTGCTCGCGTACGGCAGAGTGAATGCCGTCGGCTCCAATCAGCAGCTTTGCACCTAATGTGTCCCCGTCACTAAGTGTGACTGCGACGCCGTCATGCACTGTATGATAGCCTGTCACACGAGTGCCTTGCCGAACCGTATCAGGACCGAGACGCGTTACGACCTCGTTGTAGAGTAGCATATGCAACTGGCCGCGATGCGCAGCATATTGCGGCCAACGGTAACCTGCTTTCAGACCGCGTGGCTCCGCGTAAATCTCCTTACCATTGAGACCCACAAGCGCCCATTCCTGCGCCTGAACACCCACAGTGTCTAAAGCCTCTGCGTCAATTCCCAAATCAAACAGCTCGCGCACTGCATTGGGCTGAATGTTGATCCCTACGCCCAAAGGCTTCATCTCGCGTGAGGCTTCGATAACGCGGCAGGGCACACCGATTTGATGCAACGTAAGGGCCAAGGTCAGCCCACCGATACCGCCGCCTGCAATGACTACATTGTTCATGACGAATCCCCTTCACCAGCCCGACCATGCTTTACGAAATGCAGGATGCCAAGTTGATACGGTGCCACCCGTGACGAGATCGTCATGTACAGCAAAAAATCAAGAACGAGGGTGTCCAAGAAACTCGGGGCTATTCACACTTGAATGCCCCGCAACATGACCTGGGTTATACGGTCAGAATTTTCCGATCACGTTGAAGAAAATACCGCCATCGTCATGGGTGACGTCGCTCAGATCGTCCGAGAATTTACCGAAATTATAACCCACACCGACCTTTAGGTTTTTGCCGGCATGATAGTAAACTGCTGCAAGTGCACCGTAATCGACCGTGTCCGTAGACGGAGTGGCAAGCACCCTCCCTTCCAGCAACAGATCCCACTTTTTGATGACATGGAAATCTGCCCGCAGGACAGCCAGATGGGCAGATGAACGCTGGAAATCCACATCTGCGCGCGTGGCAGAAACGTCACCTATGCGGAAACCGTATTTACCACCAACCGTCAGGCGTTCAATCAAATCGTAAGAAGCGTCTGCCGTAAAGATGTGGCTGCGCTGGGCCGGACTGAATGTGGAACCATTGACCGAAACCTGATCGGAACCTGGAAGGTCATAGAGGAATGTGTATTTCAACAGAGCGTTGAAGCGGTCATTGTCGACGGGACGATATGCAAAACCAAAACTTGCCTCCACATAATCGCCATCCAAAATATCACTTTGATCTGACCTGGAAATCAAAGCATCCACATGGCTCAACATGCGCCAATCCGGATTCACCTTGTGCAGGAAGCCACCGCTCAGGAAGAACGAGTTGCGATCTTGTGTGTCATCTTCGGAGTCTTCGACCCGCACTTCGGCTTTTGCATTCCAGCTCAATCCGTCTTTGTCTTTGTATCCAATTGAGCCGGAGATCGCAGTGCGCGACAAATCTGTTGCGCGCCTGTCATCGACATCACCAAATTCAACACCGGCACTATAGGTCCAGTGTTTGTCTGGCGTATAGATCACGCCATAGGTGCTGTTCAAAGATCGTTTGTCCCCAAACACATCATAGCTGTTTTCAACGAAGCTTGAGAGGTCATCGTTGTGACGGCGTTTTGTGCCGAACACAAAGGCTCCCCTGTCACTACCATAAAGTGCGGTTGATCCAAGTGTAGCTCTGTCCGGATCGAGGCGATAGCCGAAATAATAATGATCATCAACCGTCGGATCGTATGTGACTGCGGCCAGTCCGCCCAGTCCGGTGGTGCCGTAGGAGACTTCTCCCTTCACACCCAGCTTTTCAGTAATTTTCGTGGTACCACCAAGTCCAGCACGATCATTACGACGAATGCCGCCATCACGATAGGCGGTAACCTGGCCAAAGATATAGGCCGATGTGTCCTCATCATATGTATAGTCCAGCTGAACTGCTATATCCGCGCGTTCACCAGTATCTCCGGTTCTGGTCGGATTGGCCTGATCCGTGTATTTCACACCAACAGACACACCCCACGCCTCATCAATGCGGCGTTGAATGTCGACAACCCCCTCACGACGATTACGGCCATCTTCTGCTGCAAAATCTTCGTATTTGAGCTTCAACTTCAGATGTTCATCAACTTCGAATGTGCCAAGCACACCCCAAATACGCTGCGCGATGCCGTCATTATAATCCAGCGATGTGAAGCCACGATTGCGACGTTCATAGTAGGCGCTGATGATACCCTTTTTGTTGGGATCGAAGTCCGACAGGTCAAGCTGACCTTTCACAGAATAGGCAAGCGCCTTTTTGCCGTTAATGCCGCCGGAGGCAGAATTGTTGATTGTTAATCCGCCATTGTTGGAGAATGAGTTTCCAAATCCCGCACCTTCACTTTGCGCGATCTCGCCTTCGACATAGGAGTTGTCTCCAAGCCGCAAACGCACATCAGCGCCAACGATTCTGCTATCAACATCGCCGGTTTCTTCTTTCAGGCCAGAAACCCCGATACGCACATTGTTGCCAATCCAGGCTTGGGCGCGACCGCCGTAGGAATGCCCCTCAACATCTTCCAGAGCCGGGGTAAATTCGTATTGAACGACAAGATTCAAGCTGTTGTCACCCAGTGATCCTGTGCGAACCAGATCGCCGTCACTGGATGTGGATGACAATGGCTGTTTCAAGATGATCACACCCTGCACATAGTCAATTGTGTAATCGCGGCCATATTGCAGAAATCGGCGGCCAGTAACCTGTCCCGTCAATTCATCGCGCGTTTCAATGCTGACACGTTCAGAACCTTTGGTGATATCCTGACGCGTGAGAAAATAGGCGGAGCCGCCCGTGCCGCGCATGATATCACGTTGTGGCAACGTGTCTGGCTGAGCCGTATAGGCCTCGACTTCGACCTTACGATCACCATGTTTGGTCACAGTCTCAGATTTATAAACACCATGGGAACCGTAAAGACCGCGCTCGTTACGAATAAACTTTGAACCTGTAATTTTGGTTTTGTAGTTGCCCCACATCACGTGGCTGTCACCACGTTCCAAACGAACATAAAATCTGCCTTGTGTGGGAGCATCTTCAACTGTAGTCGAGTCATCGCCGTAAACAGGATAATACTCATCTGGATCAATGCGACGCAGCAGCTGACGCGGATCTTTTCTGTTGAGGTTGCTGAACAATGTGTCCAGATCACCTTCAGCCGTGTCTGCTGCCGCAGTGAGCAGATATTTGCCCTTGATTTTACCTTTCAGGTAAAAGGCCAGACGCCCTTTTGTGTAGACATCGTCATAGTCACCATCGGCAGACAACAAGCTACCACCACCAAAACGCTTGCCGACTGTCAGATCAGCAATCCCCACATAAAACCAGTCGTTGGCTGGAATATGGATCGCACGGTTGAACTCGAGACCGTCGCCTTTGGCGTCATCTACATTGATTGCAACCCGGTGGTCACCTGGCGGGAGAATGCGTTGAACAACGAATTGTTGATCACCATCAATAGGCAGGTCCTCGCCAATGGCGCGTACTTTGAAGCCCTCAGGGATGTTGCGACCATACACCGTTACAGCACCACCATAGACAGGGATGTTTCGAACAGCTGTTCGATCTTCGCCATTTCCTGCGGAAATGATTTCACCATCAACTTCGCGTTTTGG
This sequence comes from uncultured Rhizobiaceae group bacterium, assembly GCA_937930635.1. GTDB lineage: Bacteria > Pseudomonadota > Alphaproteobacteria > Rhizobiales > Rhizobiaceae > Pseudahrensia. The sequence continues at coordinate 24,846 of CALHCF010000013.1, read as the reverse complement.
AAGGTCAGCACTGGCGCGAAAAATGCTCAGACTTTCCGTTTCGTCGAAACGGCCTTTATTGTCATAAACGCGCAAAACGTAGCGATACTCTTCAGCACCGGAGCCTGGCATTTGCCATCCGGATTGACCACCACGGTTCACCGGAACAACGGCTAAAGGCTTGTTGTTGTTGGGTGCTGCATTGTCGAAAATCCTGATCTCGGAAGATGCAATCCAGGCGGGATAGTTTGATGTGGCGTTGAAACGAACAGTTTCGCCAGCTTCATATCCCCGACGCAGATCATGGGTAGATACATTCAAGACAGGCTTCACATCCAGACCATCAAATTTGACCTGAATATCGACCTCATTGAGATCAACATCTGCGCGACGTTGCTCGGCGGCGAGTGTGTCACTGCCATCAACCACCTCACCATCAACGCTGATTGAAAACCCAAGATCGTCTTGCGGGTTGGCGGCGATCGTTTTTGGTGTGTCACAAGCTGCATCGGTGCATTCCACAACGGATTGAGCCAATGCGGAACCCAAAGTCACCGGAACAATTGCCGAACTGAGCAAAATGAGGCCAATGAAGGGCTTTGAGATTTTTGAAGGCGTGATCATCGATTTATTCCAGATTGTGAAGGACGTGCGTGGTTTGGTTGAAAAAGCCATGGCCTTACCTCCCCTTCACAATCCGGGTTTCAACACTGAGCTTCGATCTCACCCCTTTCGCTTTCCATTTCGCGTTCACAAGCTTCTCGACTGCACGCATCCGCGCGTTGGCGAGTTTTTTGCTTTCGCCGCGCCTGACATAAGCGACCTTCAAAACTGATGGTTCATCAGAGAGTTTGCGGATCAGACGATCGATACCGGTCGCCAATTTCTGGGATGGGCGCGAATGCGCATTTCCAAATGCCGAGCTGTTGAGATCAATACGAATGACACGACCGATAGAAGCGCCAAAGTTCAACTTGGTGAGCTTGCCGCGTGTCAAACGAACAACGCGCGGGTTTTCCGTGGTCAGCTGGAAACCTGATGGAAGCGTGCGTTCATCAAGCTTCAAGATGAAGTTGGATCCGATGTTTCCGTCGGGAATTGCTGCACATGGCACGTTGAAGCGACCGTACTTGTCTGTGGTGATCAACAGACCTTTGACTGTTGCAACCCGCACACCCGGCAAACCACGTTCGCCTTTGTTCTGATAACCGTTGCGGTTCACATCATCAAACACTTTCCCGACGATCTCGCCACAATCAAACACATGCTCAGTTTCGATCCGCACAACAGCTCTGGCTGTTGCCGACAATGCGTTGCCGGTTGCGGGATCCGTCGCCAGAGCGCGGTTGGTGTGTTCACCGGAGCTGACGTTTGCACCGATACGGGTGTTCAGCGTCACCACGACAGAACCGGATGGCGGAACTGTTATTCCGGTGAAAGTCAGTCTTTGACCATCGACAACTGGCGCTGTGTTGACACCGTCCACTTGCGCAGACCCGGGTTGAAACAAGAAACCCGTTGGCAGTGTATCGGTTACATTCAACGCACCAGCCGCAACCAGGTTGGTGTTGTTGAGAGTGATTGTGTAGCCGACCACGTCACCACGGCGCGCAACAGCAACACTCGCTCTTTTTTCAACAGTCAGGCCATCTGCAGGCAACTGAGCAAAAGGCTCCAGCGGAATGTGGTTGTTGATCACATTCGGGTCGCCGGCTGCCAACAAGAACGATGTATAGTACGGTGTGGGCGAACCGGCAGCAGGAGCGCTTGTGCTCGCTGACAATTGGCACGCACCACCTGGAATTGCGTCCACCGGACAGGTGGTTGCATCCAGAGAACCCGCCTGAGGAGGGAAACTCGCAGACAGACCAGGCAGGAAACCAGCCGGGTTTGTGACGGCAAGCCGATATTCTGTTTCACCAGCAGGGCACTGGGGAGCGCCACCTGGGACAACATCGAAACGGTAGAAACCGTCAGCGCCTGTTGTTTGAGATTGCTGACCCGGCAACAAACATGCTGCTGGCAAAGGTGTTCCACCGGCATCAGTCAGTGAAATTGATGCGCCTGTGACAGGAAGACCCGTCGTTACATCGTAGATGACACCACTTGGATCAATCGGTTGGTCCTGGTTAGTAAGCACATCATCGGCAGCGATGGTGAGATCCTGAATCCCGCCGACGACAATGCCCGTCGTTGGATTGCGGAACACAATTGAGTAATCGGAACCTGCATCAAAATCACGGATTTCATAATTGCCATCGTTGTCGCTGGTTGTTGAGCGAACAACAACACCCGCACGCATAAGTTCGACGGTGTAGTTTGGAAGAACCGGGTCAACACCACTTTCAAAACTGCCATTGCCGTTTCTATCCAGGAAAACCGTGCCTGAAACGACAGGGACACTCTTCTCGACAGGGATGGTGACTGTCGCCACATCGCAGTTTAGGGGGTTCAGGATCTCACAAACCTGGTAGTTAAACGTATAGACACCGGTTGGCGTGAATTGATCGATATCGACGGAACCGTCTGGGTTCAAAGTGAATCCCGTTGGCAGTGTCCCAACAGGCGTAACTGTTACAGCTGTTGGATCGACAGGGTTTGGACCCAACGTGTCACCGGTCAAAACATTGGCAACATTGTCAGCTGGATTGGCTGTGTCGACAGGTGTGGACACAGTCACATCGACTGCATTGATCGGTTCCGACAAGACAGGCACGGACACCGTCGCAGTATCGCAGTTAGCTGGGTTCAGAACTTCACAAATCTGATACGTGATCGGATATGTGCCCACAGGCGTGCCTGGTGGAACCGAGACAATGCCGGTTGCCGGATCAATGGATGGAACCGGATCACCAGGGTTCACGGGAACCGCAGGTATCGTTACCGTCAGCACAACTTCAGCAGGTACGACTGCCGCACTGCTCAGTGTATCATTGTCCAAAACGTTGAGAACATTTGGGTTGCCGGTAGAACCGACGACCGGGGGTGACGCGTCGTCGACGGCATCAATTGGCGCTGGATCAACGACAACCGTTGCAACCGCAGTCGTGCAATTGGTTGGGTTGAACGCTTCACAAATCTGATATTCAACCGGATAGGAGCCAGCCGGTGTTCCAGCAGGAACACTCAGCGTACCATCTGGATTGATCGTTACGCCGGTCAAACCACCGTCGGTGACAATTGAAGGTGTAACATCAGCAGGCACAAATGGTGCACCGTTCAAGGTATCATTGGTGAATACTGTTGGCGTATCACCACCCGTCAAACTACTGATCGGCGGCAGTGTATCATCAACCGCTGCAATTGCCGGGGCATCAACCACAATCGTTGCAATTGCTGTATCGCAATTGGCCGGGTTCAACACCTCACAGATTTGATACTCAACCGGATAGGAACCAGCCGGTGTACCAGCAGGAACAGTCAGCGTACCATCTGGATTGATCGTCACACCTGTAAGACCACCGTCAGCGACGATTGTCGGCGTTACATCGGCTGGAACAAATGGCGCAGCGTTCAACGTATCGTTGCTAAACACTGTTGGCGTATCACCACCCGTCAAACCGTTGACTGGTGCCGGTGTATCATCAACCGCTGCAATTGCCGGCGTTCCAACAACCACGGTGGCGATTGCCGTTGCACAATTGGTCGGATTGAGGTTTTCGCAAATTTGATACGTGATCGGATATGTGCCGGCGGGCGTTCCAGCTGGAACAGAGACCACACCAGTTGCTGGATCAATTGCCGGGACAGGATCACCGGGATTGATGGGAACAGCAGGCGTGGTCACCGTCAATGTCACATCGGAGGGAACAACCGGACCGCCGTTGAGCGTGTCTGTATCCAGGACATTTGCAACATTTGGATCACCCGTAAGCCCATCAACCGCAGGTGGATTATCATTGACTGCAACAATCGAAGATGGACCAACATCAACGGTTACCAAAGCCGGGTCGCAGTTCGCCGGGTTGAGCTCTTCACACAGATCGTAAGCGATTGTGTATGAGCCAGCCGGAGTGCCGGCCGGGACCGACACAATGCCGGTCGCCGGATCAAGAACCGGAACAGGATCACCTGGATTAAGAGGCGTTGCTGGTGCTGTGACAGTGATGTCGGTCGCGGCCAGTGTGGTGGGAGAGCCGTTCAGGCTGTCTGCGCCAGAACCATTGTCTGAAAGCACATCCAGAACATTTGGATTGCCGGTTCCACCATTGACACCGGTTGCGGCATCATCTTGCGCCACAATAGGAGTAGCACCGACGTTCAGCGTGACCGTTGCCGGATCACAATTGGTCGGATTGATCGCATCGCACAGATTGTAGACGATTGTGTACGGGCCAGCCGGTGTATTGGGCGGGACCGATACAATGCCGGTCACCGGATCGAGCGATGGCACTGGATCACCGGGATTGTTCGGTGTTGCCGGTGTTGTCACAGCAATAGTGACATCTGTCAAAGATGCAGGTGAGCCATTTATTTCATCTGTGCCAATGCCATTTGCAGCAAGAACATCCAGTACATTTGGGTTGCCGGAAAGACCGTCTACAGAGGCAGCTGTATCGTCCTCAGCAACGATGAGTGGAGGATCAACCGCGACAGAGACCACGGCCTGATCGCAATTGGCTGGATTTAGCGCGTCACACAGATCATAGACAATCGTGTAAATACCGGCTGGTGTTCCTGCGGGAACCGAGACATTGCCGGTGACAGGATCGAGGACTGGTACAGGTGCACCAGGCGCCAGCGGTGTCGCAGGCGTGTCGATGGAGATATCTGTCGTTGCAAGCGTTGCATCAACACCATTCAACGTATCTGTACCAACGCCATTGCTTTCAAGCACATTGATAATATCGGGCGCACCAACAAAACCGTTTATGCCATTGGCCGTATCATTTTCAGCAACCACTGTTGCCGCGTTCACTGGCACAGTCACCGTTGCGGGATCACAATTGGTCGGATTGGCCACTTCACACAGATCGTAGACAATCGTGTAACTGCCAGCTGGAGTTCCCGCAGGAACCGACACATTGCCAGTTGCAGGGTCTAATACAGGAACTGGGCTGCCCGGAAACAACGGAGTGGCGGCTGATGTTACTGTGATTGACACATCAGTCAGGTTGGTCGCAGCACCATTCAAGGTGTCTTCACCAGAACCATTATTCGCAAGCACATTGATCACATCGTTGGCGCCGGCCAGGCCATTCGTGGCGGGTGCCGAGTCATCTTCAGCCACGATTGGTCCAACAACAGGGATAGTGACTGTTGCCGTTGCGCAATTGGTGGGATTGAGGTCTTCACAGATCGTGTAGTCAAACGTGTAGGTGCCGGAAGGTGTGTTGGCAGCAATATCAACCGTGCCGTCCTGGTTCAGCGTGAAGCCGGTTGGCAGTGAACCCACAGGAGCAAGCGTTACATCCGCATCAAGCGCCTGAGCACCGTTCAGCGTGTCACCGTCAAGAACATTCACAACACCCGTTTGTGCAGTCGACGTATCAACAGGCGTCGAAACCGTCTCATCATCAGCCGTGATCGAACCAACAACAGGGATCGTGACTGTTGCCGTTGCGCAGTTGGTGGGATTGAGGTCTTCACAGATCGTATAGTCGAACGTGTAGGTGCCGGAAGGTGTGTTGGCGGCAATATCAACCGTGCCGTCCTGGTTCAGTGTAAAGCCGGTTGGCAGTGAACCCACAGGAGCAAGCGTTACATCCGCATCAAGCGCCTGAGCACCGTTCAGCGTGTCACCGTCAAGAACATTCACAACACCCGTTTGTGCAGTCGACGTATCAACAGGTGTCGAAACCGTCTCATCATCAGCCGTGATCGTGGATGCTATAACGGGAATCGTGACCGTTGCCGGATCACAGTTGGTTGGGTTTGCGGTTTCACAAAGGTTATAAACAATGGTGTATACTGCGGCCGGCGTACCGGCTGGAACAGCGACAACACCCGTGGCGGGGTTGAGAACCGGAACCGGATCGCCAGGGCTCAAAGGAGTGGCTGGCGTGGTAACTGTAATGTCTGTGTCGGCAAGCGATGTATCAACACCGCCAAGTGTATCTGTGCCAGACCCGTTATCGGCAAATACATCGAGAACGTTTGCATCGCCCACAGCGCCGTTCACATTTGACGCCGCATCATCTTCTGCCAAAATGGGAGTTACTGGTGCCGGCGCAGGAATTGTCGTTGTTTCTGTATCGCTGCCTGCGGTTTGGTCTGTACCTGCGACCGATCCAACTGGATCTGCCGTAACATTGACTTGGTTATCAATGCTGCCAGCATTCAGATCGGCAGCCAGCAAGTTGTAGGTTGCTTGGTAGGTTAAAGTTGAACCAACAGGCATATTTGCAGCTGTTGCACCACCTGTCGCTCCTGTCAGAGAAACTGCTGATAACGATCCGGCGCCCGTAAAGTTGGCCGCATCGTCGACCACGGACACATTGGTTAGAGCAACCTCGCCCGTATTCTCAACAACGAATGTATAGGTAATCTCGTCGCCAACAGACGTGTTTGAATCCGCACCCTGGTCAAAACTGGATGTCTTCGTGACAGCAACACGCGGACGCAGATAGACGTGATCTTCATGATAGATGAAGACACTTCCTCCTCCACCATCGTCTTTATAGTAAGCCACCGAAAAGGAATCGATCGGCTGATCATCCGGTAATGTGAAGGAGAATAATTCACCGGCGGTCCCAGGATTACCAGGGCCAACGGCAAAGAAACCAGCACCGGGAATATCCGTAACGTTGATCTGCGCCGGTGCAGTTGTGACAGCATTGCCATCGACAGAGATTTCCGCTCCCTGATAGTAAAACTTGAGCTCTGCACGATCATCATTGTCCAAACCACCGATCGCCATACTGTACCCGTAAACAGGGTCAGAAAACGTATGCGTCATGATGCGTTGGTTTGCAGCGCTCGTGGTTCCCCTTGCACGATGGTCAAACTTTATGCCCGTATCAAACTCGAGACCGATACCCAACCAGGTCCCGGTCCCGGTTATTTCTGTCGAGATATCAGCATTTGTACCGTAGGAATGTACAAGTACGTCATCGAGGACATAAGTACCTGCACCCGCACCATCGGCTGCTCCACCCAGATTGGTCTGACCTACAGTAAATCCACCGTTTATAGGGTTGATCGTTTCAGCATTTACGATGCCGGAACCGAACATCACCATGGAGACCATGACGGTTAGGTATGTCGCCGCAGCAAGCATCAGCTGCCGCGCTTTCCTGAACACAGCTATTGGTACCAAAATAGCCGTCAGTGAGAAAACCAACACCAGTAAATGCAGCAGGTTGAAGAACAAACCAAAATTGCGGGGAGACCAATTAATTTCGAACAAAGACTCATCCTTTCAGATGACAAGACATTGCAACCGCAGAATCGAAAAGATTCACGCGATATTCCGGGCGCCAAACGCCAAATATTTTGAACAACAAGCAGCCTTAAGAAGGCTGTTCATCATTCGATTTTTTTTGATGGATATTTGCTCTTCATGACCTGCAAATGCAGGATCACCCCAATAGCTGATAAACCATCCGCCCGAGCAACCGCGACTCAATACACAATTGGAGTGCTCAACATGCAGATGTACCCCCTGCATAACGTTAGGTTAGGCGATTCATAGTTAACCAAAGGTTAATTCCGGGCTGACCTAACTTGGAAAATGAAAACTAACCCGCAGGTAGCTTCAATCTGGGGAGAAGGTCGGTGGACTTCTCACCCTTTTCGGCACGCCACAGTGGCCCTGCGATTCTTGCCCACCCTGGCGTTCGCGACATCATTGACCAGTCCTTCTGCTCGTAACGTCGAGAGGGCTTTCCGGTTACGACGCCAACGACCATAATTGACCAAAGAGACGAAGTGAAAATTGTCGCTACAAGGGCGCCAAATTCCCGTCTCTCCAGACCCAAAATCGTCGCACTATCCCGCTAACCGACTGATAACACGCAACTATCCAAGCGGTCTGAAAACGGTGCAAATATCAAAGGAAAGAATGGTGGTGGAAGTAGTCCGCAGCGAACCAGTCTCTGATGGTGTTTTACAGGGAAAGTACAGGGAAAGTACAGGGAAATTTCACTGACGAGGTTGCGGCGATTGCAACACGAAGAGGCAATTTATCATGTCCTAGCATACACAATACTTGCCTTGCTTGAGGCGTGTTTGGAATATGTTGGTTAGGCGATCTGCTCAACATGTTCGGGCGATCCGAAACAAACACGATGTAGAGCAAAAGTGACGGCGCGACGCCTAATGGGTTCAAGACGATGAGCGCGATGCTCAGGTGCTTGAAATTTTCATCCAGGAGCCGCGCTTTTTTGTTGCGAATTTTCCTGACATCAAAAGAGTGATCTGCGGCTCCTTAGTCGGAGTTACAGCCATGAAGAATGGAATCTTGAACGATCTGAAGATTGAACATCTTGAGATCAAGACACTCAAACCCTGGGAGAAAAACGTACGAACCCATTCAAAGAAACAAATCAGGCAAATCGCAGACAGCATCAAAACGTTCGGGTTCAACAATCCCGTTTTGATTGATGGTAAGAAAGGCATCATCGCTGGCCATGGTCGTGTTGAAGCTGCCAAGCTCTTGAAGCGGAAGTCCGTTCCTTGTGTTGAGCTTGGACATATGAGCAAAGCGCAGAAGCGTGCTTACATCCTGGCCGATAACAAACTGGCCTTGAACGCCGGTTGGGACGAAGAACTGCTTGGCTTGGAACTCGGTGAGCTTGCCAATCTGGGTGATGAACTGGACTTTGATCTGGATATCACCGGTTTCTCACTCGCTGAGATCGATGGCCTCGTGGAAAGCCTGTCGGTTGAAGAAGACGGCAATCCCGATTGTAGATAGGACAATCTTAACCCATGAAGGTCGCTTGTGTGCTTCAATGGCGGTATGTGTTGGCAGCCAAGAGCGGCTTGAATGCAGCCTGTTACGAGACAAGCAAAGGGGACCGGCAATGACGCAGATACATAAATCGCATCAGGGTGAGTTGCTGCTACAAGAGCGTCGTAACACACCACAAGACCTCATCGACGGTATTCCGCAATATATAGACCACGATATGTCGCAGCAGCATGCGGATTTCTTTGCTGACCTGCCTTACCTGCCATTGGCCACGCTCGATAACCGGGGGCGTCCGTGGGTCAGCCTTTTGGTCACAGCGGCGGATGACGACCCGTCCATCGGCATTAAGGTATTAGGTGACAACACAACGGACGTCGTTGCAGAGACATCCCCCTATGACCCATTTGCGCGTGTCTTGCAGCAAGAGCCTATCTCTGCCGATGAAGTGCGGCTCTTTGCAGGCGTTGGGGTCGATTTCAGCAACCGTCGGCGCAATAAGATCGCCGGTGCAATTGGCAAGGCCTCTGTCGAAGATACAGGAAAGCTGCGGCTTCGGCTCCGCTCTAACCAACACCTAGGGAATTGCCCGAAATACATAACCGTGCGCACATTGGCCCATGCGGCGCGCACGGCCGAACTGTCTTATGACAGCTTTTACGCGAGCACTTCTGCCTTGCCTGCTGACGCCAAGGCTGTGGTTGATCGCGCAAGCACAGTCTTTCTGGCGACGAAACACATTTCCGAAGACAATTCCGAAGACAATGTTCCAGGCACCAAAACTGATATGGGCGTTAATCATCGTGGCGGCGCTCCCGGATTTACGCGTATCTACGAAGAGGAAGATGGCGACCGTGTCACGACATATCTGGTTTTGCCGGACCACTCCGGCAATCGCTTCTATCAATCCTTGGGCAATATCGAGACCGACCCACAAGTCGGGTTTGTCTTTCCCGACTTCGTCAATGGACATGTCCTTTACGTGACCGGCGAGGCTGAAAACCTGTTTGATACGGACGCCGAAGCTCTCATGCCGCGTACTAGCCTGTTGACGCGCATCAAGATAACCGGTGCGGTCCTGGTCAAAAATGGCCTCAACCTCACGCTGACGTCCGAGGAGCAGCTGTCGCCTTACAATCCGCCTGTAAAGTACTTGCGGCAGGAACTAGATTACATGGGGCACGCCATTATCGCCCATGATGGTGTGGCTGCGATCACAGCCACGCTCGCGTCAACGCAGGACCTTTCCGACAGTATCAAGACGTTCAACTTCGACCTGTCATCCCCGGTCGATGCGCCTTTGCCAGGCGGGTTTGGAGTCTTCGATTTCTCGAAGATTTTGGATGTCGGATACAGCCATATGAACGAAGTTAACCCTCAGTTGGTCAACGAAGATTATGTGCGCACGTGGACACTTTCGAGTGCACCCGACTTTGACGCCGAAAGTCATTCGTTCCGCGCAATCGATCAGGTCAGCATCACCGTTAAACGTAAACCTGGCGGTTTGATGTCCAATGTATTGCACGACAACGCAGAGAAGCTGGTTAAGCAAAAACAACCCGTTGACTTCAAGGGCACTGGTGCAGGCTTCACTTGCTTCTCACCAGACCCTGAAAGTGGGCTTCCAAGTATCCCGTCAAAGATGACGTGGATCGCAGGCGGCGTTGGTATCACTCCATTCATGGCAATGTGGGACGGGATCAAACAGGTTGCAGATGCGTACCCGGAACACCTATCGACCGATATTGTTCTTCTATTTTCCGGACGCGATGACGACATCAACGTATTGAGGCACTTTGTATCGCGAAGCGGCTCCAGACCTGTAGGCTTGAACCTTCGCGTTCATGCATTTCAGAGCGTCGGAGGACATGCCAGAAGATCTCAATCCACTTTAGATAATCTGCGCCGGAAATTCTCCGACGGAGAACTGACGCTTGAGCAAAGGCGCTTGCAGATTGGCGACCTTCAAAGCATCGAAGACTTGCAGGATCGCGAGATATTTATATGCGGGCCCGCTTCTTTGATGGATTGGAGCGACGTCGCACTTACAAAACTAAAGGTCGAAGAAACACGACGACATCGCGAGTCCTTTGTCTTCTGATTAGTCGGCCGAGGTTCTTGGTGGCTTCTGCATCATTAAGATGCTGTATTAGAGAACGCGGTAGGTTTGGGCTCGTTTGAGACCTTCATTGCAATCGAATCCAATGCCCGTTATCGGATCCCGCACAACTGCTTTTGGAGCAGTTAGCTGACCCTTATGAAACCGGTCCAACTCACACTCGCAGCTTTTTGGGGTCCCCTTTCTCTTGAGTAACGCTGGGAGCCTAATTTCGTATTTCCTCTCCAAAGAGATGAGATTGCTCCTGCATGTTGACATATTGGGACACTGGTTATCTCCAGAGTAAGTACCTTGATATTGTTCGTTATGATATTTCGAACCAAATTGGTTATTGTTGATTTCATTTAATACGAATCCTGTGGACAGGGTTTAAACAATCTAGTGCCTGAATATCTTTCACCAAGCCATCGTCCTAAGTTTTTTAGGGGAAGCGGGGATTAACCTGAACCCAACGGGGCTGGGGTTTGTTTAAGTATATCATTCTATTGGTGTCGGCATTTTTTCTATTGGGATGCACAACTGCGACTCCAATTGAGGATCTGTTCAGCGACACCATGCGCGGGTTGTCAGTAAGTAAGGCTGGAAAATCCGACACCAAAGACCCCAGCCGCATATCAACGGAAAAACGTGGACAGCGATTCAATGGTGTTGTCTCGGAGGGAAGCGGAGCCTTTGTATCCAGCATTGCCCCGGTAACGAGCAATGGCAAAACCATCAGGGGCAAGCCTGGGTACTCCCTCAATCTGGTTGATGCCCCCACAAAAGTAGCAGCAAAAAACATTCTCGGCGACATTCTGGGCGTCAACTACGTTGTTGACCCTCGAGTTTCGGGGGTCATTTCAGTTCAGACCAGCAAGCCTGTCACAAAAGATGCAATTGTAGACGCGTTTGAAGCGGCGCTTGCATTGAACAATGCAGGGATCGTTCAGCGCAAAGACATCTTCCAGATTGTTCCGCTTGATGAGGCGATAGCTTCAGGAGCACCCATCAGCGTGCCGTCAGTCACCCCGTCAGGGCCAGGCATCAAAGTCCAAGTGATAGAGCTGCGCTTCACAGCGGCTGAGGAAATGAAGAATATCCTTGAGCCCATCAGCCGCAAAGGCGCGATCTTACGTACAGATTCTGTTCGCAATCATATCGTTTTGACTGGCACTTCTGCGGAACTCGATTCCATGCGCGAAGCAATCGCAGTTTTTGATGTCGATTGGATGCGCGGCATGTCTGTTGCTGTTCACCCTCTTAATGCATCAGCTCCCGAGGCAGTCGCAAAAGAGCTCAAAACTGTATTCGCTTCTGACAATGGACCGGGGAAAGGGCTGATACGATTTGTTCCCAACAACCGTCTGAATGCCGTTCTTGTCATCACTTCCAGGCCTGCACTTTTAAGACGCGCGGCTGTTTGGATCCAAAAATTGGATCGTCTCGCAAATTCCAATGAAGACCAGCTTTTTGTGTACAGAATCCAAAACAGGCCCGCCAAAGAGTTGGCGGGTGTATTGCGGTCAGTATTGAACTCGGGTCAGGGGAGTGCTGACAGTGGGCGCTCAGTAGCTCCCGATTTGGAAGCAACGACTATCAGTTCGGATGATAACGACAACCAAGAGAATAGGCAGGGTCCTGTTTCAACGGACTTTGCATCAACAAACACAACCTCTAAAGAGGGGCAGATCTCTGTAGTAGCTGATATTGAGAACAACGCCCTTCTCATTTCAACGACGGAACGCGAATACAAACGCATTGAACAAATTCTTCGACAGCTGGATGTTTTGCCGACGCAGGTACTGATTGAAGCTGTCATTGCAGAGGTAACACTAACGGATGAGTTAAAATTCGGTCTGCGATGGGCTATCGAGAAAGGGCAGTTCCGGCTTGGTCTTTCCGACCTTGCAACCGGTTTTGCCGGTGCCGCATTCCCAGGCTTTTCCTGGGGCTATGCAACTCCCGACATTCAAGTGACCCTGAATGCATTGAACAGCATTACGGACGTTAATGTTATTTCTTCTCCAACTTTGATGGCACTCAACAATCAAAAGGCTATTTTGCAGGTTGGTGATCAGGTTCCCGTTGTGACTCAAACTTCGGTTGGAACACAGGGTGGTAATGCCCCCGTAATCAGCAATGTTGAACTGAAAGACACGGGTATTATTTTGACCATCCAACCCCGGGTAAATCGTTCCGGACGCGTTATGCTCGACATCAATCAAGAAGCCAGCAGTGTGGTGCAGACCACCACTTCCGGGATCGATTCCCCTACAATCCAACAACGTAAAATCTCCACACGAGTTGTCGTCAGTGACGGACAGACCATCGCACTGGGTGGTCTCATCCAGGAAAGAAACACGCTCGCACGAGGTCAAATACCAATCCTTGGAGATATTCCAATTCTGGGTAATGCCTTCAAAAACAAGACAGACACCATCAAAAAGACGGAACTCATCATTTTCGTCCGCCCCCGTGTGGTTCGCAGCACACAGGAGGCGCGGAGCATTACGGATGAGTTTCGCGGAAAGCTGCGGCTCGAGACCGCAATTGGCAAGCGAAGAGGAGGCGCAAACTCAACCGAGCAAAATTACCGGCGCCTGAAATACTGATCTGATGACTGAATTGGATTTATTTGTTCTGGTATTGCTGGTTTCAATAATCGGTTGGATTTCGTTTATCGACATTCGATTCCTGAGGATACCGAATGCCCTAAACCTTGCGCTTTTTTTGCTGGGCATTTCCTACATGCTCGTATCTGAAGCTGGAAACACTGGAGCACAGATCATGTTCGCAGCTTTGATTTTTGCGGTTCTTTTCTCCATCCGACATTTTCATTTCAAGATCACTGGTCGGATTGGGTTGGGACTAGGCGATGTAAAAATGGGAGGAGCGGCTGCCGTATGGATTCACCCCGCATTGTTCCCAACATTATTATTGGTCGCAAGTGCTGCAGCACTCGTGTTGGCGTTCGGGGCGAAGCTAATTTCACAGGAACCCGATGAGCCTGCCATGCAGATACCCTTTGGCCCATTTATCGGAATAGCTTTGATCCTGGTATGGTTGCTTCAGATAAGTAACTTCACAGATACGGGGATATTTGGATGAAGAAAATTGCTCGACAGTTGGTTTTTGGCTCGAGAATTCTTGTTAGAAAAAATGCGTCTTCGACAGCAGGCTTTTCTCTTGTTGAACTGCTCGTGGTGCTGGCGATAATTGGCCTGATAGTCGGACTGGCTGCTCCACAGGTGCTTCGCTATTTGGGTACTGCCCGCATCGATACGGCCAAAACACAGATACGAAATATCGAAAATGCGCTCGAACTCTACTTTCTCGACAACAATGGATACCCGTCCAACGAAGAAGGCTTGGGCGCCCTTTCAAAAGCGCCAGCCGGTGCAGCGAGTTGGAACGGGCCTTATCTCAAAAATGCAGATGCTTTAAGCGATCCATGGCAAAAACCATATATATACAAGCTTGAGGGAGCTTCCGTTCGGATTGTTTCCCTTGGCCGCGACGGCAAAGAAGGTGGGGACGGCGAAGATCAGGATATTTCCAACTGACCGGATACGGGTGTCATATTCACCTGCCCTGACTGCCTCGATCAGCATTCAGTAATTTGGTTGAAATTGACAAGCTACGGTTGGGGTTTGAATCTGTTTGCAGATCAATTCTAACCGCGACGGGCAGTCTACCTTCATTGGTCCACTGGCTATGCCATTTTTTTTGCTCATCCAAATAACTAAATCGAACATCTCCTTTGCCTACAAGAAGCGGTTTTAGCGCAACTTCTTCAGAAATTTCCTTTCCATTCAATACAGTATTAATGGCAAGTTGAAGGGTCTTTTTGGTTTCATCATAGCGAACGCTAATATTGCGCAATCCATGATGGTGGCTGTTGATGCGAACAGGGCCGACAAATCTGACCGCGTTGTCTGATCCGGAAAAAACCCTAGGGATACCACCAACACTATATTCAAAGGGGGTATAGACGGATTCTGAAATCATCCTCCCAATGTAACGTAGCGTAGTTACAGACTCTTGCCGCCCAGATATTTGTTGTGACAAACGGTCAACGTGTTTCAATTGCACAATGAAGGAACTCATCAAGGTTCCGATTAAAGAAAGGACCAAGAGTGCGGTCAGGACTTCAAGCAAACTAAATCCGTCATCCTGTTTCACACCTCTTGCTGGTGGAGCTATGAAAACGGATTTCATTGATCAGGCTTTCCGCGCCCTATCAAACGAAAAGTCTGAAATGACGTCGATATTGGTGCCCCTTCACGCTTACGCAGTGGGTGGGTGATTTCAACGCGTGTGTGAAATAATTGTGCGACATCACGCGGGTCGGCAAATTGCTCCGATGATCCTGCATCCACCGGCTCAATTTCAATGTGCCAATTAGCTTTGGAGACGGTTACTTTTTTGCCCGCCACAGCCGCCCTGGCCAGCGCATCGGGAAGAACTTCAAGCTCAATTTGAGTTAGAAGCGCGACCTGATCTTCACTTGCTGTACTCCTCTTAATCATCTGGCTGGATGTCGCGATCAACTGGATGGTACCAGTCAGGACCATGGATAGAATAAGAAAGGTAACGAGGGTCTCCAGTATCGTAAACCCGTCATCATTCTGTCCCCAAAAATACGCAGCACTCATTTGTCCTGCTTTTCCAATTTGCGGATTGAAGGGATACCTGTGATCCAGCTTATCTGAACCTCTCCGGCACTGCCGTCTTGATTGGTCAACTTGATGACACCACCAGTTGATCCACCATCTGGGTAAAACGCTATTCGAGCCGTATCTGCGTGAACCAGTCCGACAGCTGTTTCGACTTCCATGCTCACTTTACCCACAATGGTGATGGTCTGATTGGTCCCGCCAAATGAAAGCGTTCTATTTTTTGTATCAATAACAATCGAAGCGCTGCGACCCGTTGTTATTGAAAAAAGTCTGGCTTGGTGCGCCAATGCACCAATCGACTGAATTGTTGAACCGATATGCCGGTTGCCATTTTCACGACCGCTTCGTGCAATAGTTAGAGAGGAAATCAGTGCGATGATTGTAAGTACCACAATCATTTCAAGAAGGGAGAAGCCCTCTTGCCATGCGTCTTGTGGACGTCGGGAAGGATGCGTCTTCACCGGATTGCCACTTCATTGAGTTCAAGTAACGCCGTCATAACGGAGAGTACCAAGCCGCCAACGAGTAGTCCCAATACTATTGTTAACGCAGGTGAAAGTGCCCCAAGCACACGGTGAGTTGTTTCCTTTACCCGATTTTCAAGAAGAACAGCGGCACGAGTTGCCATTTTCCCGAGTGAGTTAGACTCCTCCCCAATTGAAATCATTGAGATGATGTATCCATCAAAAATGCCGCTTTCAGCCAAGGCCGTATGAAGTTTCTTTCCCTCCGACACAAACCGCGCAACATCTCGGAGTTTGCTTTCCTCTGATTGACCATGGACCGACGCTGAGAGTGAAAGGCTTTCTATCAAATTTACATTGCTCTCGGTTAGTGCGCCAAGGGTCGTTAGGTACCGCGCAGCTGTCGCCCGTTGCAAAAGTGGTCCAAGCAAAGGGAGTTGCTTTAGGATGAAGAACAGATTGGATTTCAGCCAGGTACGCGCCGTACCATTTATACAAACAATGCAAGCGCAAAGAAGCACAGTGCTGATAATTGTCCCATAGCTGGAGATCATTTCCCCAAAACCTAAAAGCAAATTCATCAGAAGTGGCAGTTCTGTATCACTCGATTCAAAAATTGGAACCAGCGCAGGCACCAAATTCAGTGACAAAAGAACGAGAACGATCAGCAACAAACAAACCAGGAAAATAGGGTAGGTAACAGCCGACAGAATCTCATTTTGGAAATGAGATCTCTCACCTTGTTGACGAGCAATGTTACCAATGGCACTGGCCAGGTTACCACTCGCCTCTCCAGCTCCAATAATTGCGCAGGTCGACGGGTGCAGTTCAACTATTTTTTCTAACGCATCTGCGAAATCAGCACCTTGCGATGTTGAACTTCGGATCTTTGAAAATACTCCGACAAGTTTTGTGTTTGATTCAATCTGCTGGACCAGCAGCAGGCTTTCATCAAGCGTGAAGCCACTATCCAAGAGGATGAAAAGGCTATCAAACAGCTTCGTCAGTTCTTTTGAAGAAAGCTTCTGACGAGATTCTGAGTCTCGCAAGCGCTTCAGGAACGTGCTTCCGGTTGATTTGCTTGCTTGCACTGCATAGGGTCGCAGCCCGCTGCCAAGTAATTTCTGATTGGCGTCAATCTCGTCGCGAGCTTCAATAAGTCCTTTGTGATGATTGCCGTCAGCCGAGTAAGCTTTGTAATGAAAGGGCTGCACGCTATGCCATCGAGAGTTCGATAACCCTTCGAACTTCCTCTGGTGATGTTTTTCCAGATTCAACTAGAGATGCTGCATGATCCTGTAGCGGAACCAACCCTTCTTCTATCGCCTGCTCCTGAAGTGTGATCGTTGATGAGCCTGAAGAAATTCCAGCAGACAGAGATTTCGAAACCTTCATGATTTCGTAGCAGACGGAACGGCCGGCATATCCGCTCCCATTGCAAGCCCCACATGTAGTGTCTTTTGAAGCCGAATTGAAACATTCAGGACAGAGTTTCCTGACAAGCCGCTGGGCAATAATTCCGCGAACTGTCGCAGCCAGCAAGAAAGAATCTACTCCCATATCCCGTAGTCGTGTAATTGCCTCTACAGCAGAATTTGTATGAAGTGACGCGAACACAAGATGACCCGTTAGTGAAGCTCGAATTGCTATCTCGGCAGTTTCTTTATCGCGAATTTCGCCAACCAAGATAACGTCTGGATCTTGCCTCAATACAGACCGCAAAGCGGCGGCGAAGGTAAAGTTGATGTCAGGATTGACCTGTAATTGAACGGCGTTGTCCAGTTTGTATTCCACTGGGTTCTCAATAGTGAATATCTTTACTTCTGGTCGCATCAACATTCGAAGAAGGGCATAGAGTGTTGTTGTCTTGCCGCTTCCCGTAGGGCCCGTTGCCAAGATAATCCCGTTGGGTGTTTCTGCAAGTTTTTCGAGCATGCTACTTGCTTCCTCGTCAAAGCCAAGAGAATCCAGATTGAGTGGAATTTTTGATTTATCGAGGATACGAAGAACGATTGTTTCGCCGTTAATGGTCGGCAATATCGATATACGCAGATCAACGTTGCGCCCCCTGACAGAAACTCTCATACGTCCGTCCTGAGGGCGGCGGCGCTCGGCGATATTGAGACGTGACAACACTTTCAAGCGTGTCACGATACCGGTGTAGTGAGACTTAGGAACGTCCGTTATCGCATGCAAAATGCCATCGATACGGTAGCGAACAGTGATTTTACCTGTCATGGGTTCCAGGTGAATATCAGTTGCATGACGATCCACCGCATCTTGCAATGTTTGAGTAACGAAACGAACGACCGGTGCTTCGCTAGCGATGTCGTGAAGGCGATCCAGATCCTCTTCTGATACGCTTGAATGAGCCTCTTCAGTTTGCTCAGACGGTGAACTACTTGTATCGACGTCGCAGGTTTCGAGAAGCTCGAGAATATGTTTTCGTGGCGCGATTGAGAATCTTATAGATTCATCAAGCAAAAATTCCACAGATGAGAGAGCCGATTGATCGAATGGATCCGCCAGCAAAATCAGAAGTGTGTCGTCCTTCAAAATTACTGGCAGCAGGCACGATTTTTTAAGAAAGTCGAGGTCCAAGCGCTCAATTAGATCAGCATCTATCTGAAAGTCTTGGTCACCAAGCTGTGGCACCTGGAAAAAATGAGCCAACCGGCTCGCAAGCGCGATCTCTGGTACCAGACCGAGTTCTGTAACAATAACATCGAAGGGTTGGCCGGAATTTTCATTGGCGGCCAGAAACCTGCGTTTCCCGTCGCGGTCCAGATCGCCACATTTCATCAGCTCGTCGAGAAAAACAACAGGTGTTGCAGCTTCGAAGTTGTGCATTGCATCCGGACTACTCATTTTCTTGTGCCAAAATTTGAGTCACACCACGTCCAAATATCGAGTTGCAGGATGAGTTGGTTACAGGTGTTCTTTCTTCAGGAAGTCCGACATTGATCGCCTCGAGTGTTTGAAAAGGGTTATGGGGACTTTGACCGACTGCGACTATTCTAGCCATGGTATGCTGAAGGAACGTTTCGGCCTTCGCCACGCTAACTGAAATTGTATAAGTTCCTTTTTTGGAGTCGTTCGCCCCGATACCTGTAATTGGTAATTTCGAATTTGGAGTAGCTTCCAATACTCTTTTGAGTGGAGCCGATGCCAAGATACGGTTAAGCCGTCCGGATCGACTATGAACCGTAAAAATCTGAGATAGTTCAGCATGATTAAGCGGGGTCGGCGTTTCAATATCCATCAACTCAAGAACACTCACAAAGCGCCCTGATGGGCGATCGATTCGTAAGGGGAGCAAACCTTGTGGGCGAACGCCATTTCGCACCGATCTCATATGGGCAATAGTTCTGGCGATTTGTTTGGTTTCCTCACGACTGAGCGACAGAGCTTCGAAGCCCAATTGTATCAAAGCGATGCTGCTGGAGTTAAGATCGATCAGCCCTCGATGGTCTTGAATCGAAACTGAGAACCTAAACTCTGGAGTCGAACAGCTCTGCGGTCCCGGTTCCGCGTTGGCTCTTCGGTCCGCTGAAATCGCACCAGACAAAACCTGCAGTGCATAGACTTCCAAAAGCCCTTCAGCCAGAAATTCCAGACGCTTCTGACTGAGGAGATGGCTTGAAACCATAAAATTCGATTTGACAACTATAACGAAGGGCATGGCAAACAAGGCGACGACAAACAGAAAACCAAGTACAGCAACAAGTGTGAAACCGGCCTGAGAACTTTCTTGATTGTCAGTGCTTTGCAAGCTCATTGAGTCGCCCCGGATTGTTGCGACCTGTCGATGTTCTTTTCAGTCTCAGACGAAGGGAATAGCTCATAGTGTGCGGTTTGTTTGCCATGAACTAGAGTGATTGAGTGAGGAAGGATGTTTCCTATCGTCCAGTTTTCAACCGAGTCAGATTTTTGCACCCATTGCGCGTCCTGGCCCTCCATTTTGACCAAGGCTCTGGTTGAGTCAGGGCCAGCACTCACACCCAACAACTCCAGGTCCGGTTGGGGCGCAGCTTTGGCCTCAATAACTTTCTGTTTTGCACGAACTACTTTGACGGTCTTTTTGACCTGCTTGCGAAAAGGTCTTCTTGTTGGATTGAACAAGGGGCGAGACAAAGTTTGAACACTTTGAAATGACGCCTCGTCGGACTCATCATCATTCTGACTCTGCTTTACTCGGGTTATTCTCCCCTGCTCGTTTGTTGGCAACTGCTCTATTAGAATTGGGCTGGTGTCGATTGGAGTCGTCAAGAACTGCCAGTTGATCTTCAGCAAGCCAGCGATTGCCAACACAAGGACCAATATACCCATAAGACGGATCATTATGAGTCCTCTGCGAGGTTAGGATCCGATGCACCAAAAATGGAGAGTCGCACCTGCAGCATTGGCTTTTTGTCCGAAGCAGTCTGCCCCTTGCGTCGGGCAGCAGAGAGCCGTGCAGTCATGACAAACAGAGTTGGTACCGAGTTTTCGATCGCAAATATGGTATTGTGAATCGCTGCAATATCACCACTTAGATTGGTGCTGATACCGACATATCGAATGCCATCATTTTCATAGGAAGTAGCAGCTGCAACTGAGGATATTTCGACCCCATGCCTCGATGCCAGGCTGCTAAGTCGGCTTTGAAGATTTGCCTGGATAACGCCTTCATCATCACCTTTTAGGAAAAGGCCGGTTTCATCGATCGAACCAACTCCACGATCGGCAACCTGACTGCTCTCTATTGACCGTTCGATCTTGCCCAGCTGTTCTCTTTTGAATTCCAGCTCCTGTTTCTTACTCATGACCAACTTCAATGGCACCGCAACAGCCATTGCAAGCAGCCCCAAGAGAATAAGAGTCATCAGTAATGCTACGAGTTTTCGAGCAGCTTTCGGCAAGTTCATAATTGTGATGAGCGCGCTGTTCATCACTCGCCAAGCCGGGTTCGTATCGAGTATCTTTCAGCGCCCGATTTAGGATCGCGCAAAACACGGCCATACAAGGCCGGTTCTTCAAACATTTTGGAAGCGTCCAACCCAGCTATGAGGCCGGAAGCCGAACGTGCGAAGCCGGAAAACGTCAGAGAATCCCGGGTGACTGTAACGTCGGTAACCCATGCGGAATCGGGAATGACGCGTGAAAGTTCTTCCCATACCGCCACAAGCGGTGCCCGATTCCTTTTTTCTCGACGAACGGTATCGAGTTTCTGAATTCGTTCAGAATGAGCCAGATTGCGCTTGCTGATTTTTGCAATGACCAGTCGTGCATCCTCTATCTGCGCATTAACCTCACGGGTAGCTGCATCATAGCGCCAGTAGGCATGACCTGCTGTTCCCAAAAAAAGACCGGCGACTAGAATGCAACCAAATCGAGCAACTCGGCCCCGTAGAGAATCCAGGAAGCGACTGGCTTCCACTTCGGCCAAAACCGATTTATCGGCCCAATAACAGCCTTGTCTCCCGTTGGCCGTTATGGCGATCGGTTTGATGCCAGCTTCACTAAGGCGATCAACCAACACCCGGATACGTTGTTTTTTGATTGCGAGATAGGATGATTGACGGTTATCTCGATTCGTAACTGGTAGTAAAATATGCACCGACTCAGGCGCGATGGGAGTGGATGAACTCAGGTCAAGGACAGCCATCTCAGCAGCCTGTCTCACCGGCATATTGAACGTGGCAAGCCCTCTTTCCAGACCCATGGATGTTGCACTCAGTTCCAGAACTGCCCGTTTCTTGAACCATGGAATGCTCGCGCCACCTTCAGCAAACTTGGCAAGTGTGATTGGGTTTGAGCGTTTGTTTTTCGGCTTTACAAACACTTCATCCTGCGACGCTGTAACAATTAGATTTGCTTTACGGCGCGCTAAATCAACGGGGCCTCCAAATAGAAAGCTCCCAAGTTCAAATCGTAACCAGTTTATCCAATCGATGAACACGACATGCACCCCTGCCTCGTTCCTATATTAGGCCTTTATTGGCACTTAAGAAATGGATTGCGTTAAAAGTGATGAGTAGTTCACAATAGTTTTGCGAAATAGCTCAGCACGGTCAAAATGGGTATAGAAGCGGAAGTTCCGGCTCTTGCGGGTGTTGCCCTCCACCGGCTGCTACGTCAGCGTGAGGTGGCTTCCATCATAATGGAACAGCGTGGTGTCCACCTGATCCGGCCCACCCGCGGTATCAGGCGGAAAGTCATAGATTAGGGTGCGCTTACCGTCATCCTCATAAGTCGAATGCCTGCAGATCAGTTACCTTGGTAAGAACTTCTGAGCATGCGCAACTTCATTGAGCGCTTCTTTTGCAGAACATAAAGACATGCTCAGGCTGGCAACCTACTTCAAAAAAACGGCCACTAACTTCCATAACATACTGTACATGTTTGCAATCAATTGCCGTATAAATTGATTCCACACCCTAAATTATCTTCTTTGTGTTTTCGCCAAAGGGATTTTTTAAGGTTTCGATTAATCTACAACTATATATATATATTTTTCTATAAAAATTATAATTGCCAGAACGGTGGAATATCAATTTTTTTGCGTAAACGTGCCCTTTTGAGGCTGAAAATTCAAGTAGTTCTTCTGCTAACCTGACATCTCCAATTTGCAAATTTACATCTGCACACAAATAAGCGCAATAGGCGTTCTTACGAGATAAACGTTCGAGATTCTTGAGACTTTCTTTCTCAGAATAATTTAACATCAGAGAAGAAAAAAAGGAAGCTGGCCCAAATTCTCCGCGTTTTTCACAGTAAGCAACCTGCTGTCGACATGCCTCCAAAGTGGTTAATCCATAGGCAGTCAACTGGGAGCGGCCACGTAATAACTTGATTGCTTTCGAGCTACCATTGTAAGCATCTATCACCAATTCAGCAATTCCATGGTTATCGCTTTTTCCAACCAATGTAAGCCTCCTTATAGCCCACCTGCCCATGGAGAATATGGTCCGTTTCGTGGCGGGCGACGACCTGGAAAAGGCTTTTGAGGATATTCCGGTGGAGTCATGGTACAAGTAATCGCTGGTGGCGGGCTACACCCTCCTCGCGCACGTGGCAATGGGTCTCTTTCTATCCCTAACGCGGCTACGAAAATACGTATCGCTATGTCAATGCATCTAGCTACACCTACTTTATTATGCACCCAAATCTCATCATCTCCAACGAGATAGTTGTGGGTGATTTCGCCGTTGCGGCTGTTGATCTCCAGGTTGTAGACGCGGGTGGCGCGGTCTATCAGGCGGGTGTTTTGAACCGTCAGCGACAGTTTGCTTGAAGATGAGACGGCTTCGCCATTGATGGCTGCAGCTTTCAGGAGCGTCGGTCCTTGCTCTGCCAGATGAGTGATCGAGCCAGCGGTTGAGAGCTGGTCCCCCGCCCTGATGGCCCCGGCCTTGACCCAATCGCCAAACTGCGTGGCTTCATGGGCCGTCGGGAAAGCCGTGGTTGCAGCAGCCAGACCCTGCAGGCTCGCAAGCATATCACCACGCGGCTTTGCATCCCAATGCTCCAGATGGACCGGATGTTCCGGCGTGATGCGCAGAACTTCCGTCTCACCATCGCCGTCCACTGCGATGATTTCAAGAATAGCCGGGGCAATACGGCTGTAGGGTGACGAACTGGAGACTTATCTCAATAAATAGCCAGAGACAAAATAAACCAAAATAACCAAAAAAACTTTTGGAAAAGCTCTTATACTAGCCTTTATGGTCTCAAATTTCCCTGAAAGTATACCCTTTTCCCTATACGTATTCAATATTGTAGATAGGTAAGATAATAATAAAGTAAAAAATATAAAATATTTGTGATAACCGTCTCCTTGGAAATATAGATTAGCAATAAATAAAATTATGGAAATTGGAATTACGCAAAGAGCTATCAATAATATAGCAAATACCTTTGAATGATCATCCAAGTTCCTCATCTTATACACCGCCGGTTATTGTTCCATAAAATGTAAACACTGCTTTTGCAAGCTTGCCAGCTATTTTACAAGCATTTTTCTTGTGGCTATTCATTGGTATCCCATCGGCAATTGAAGGGCCGCCACCTGTCCCGTTAACCTCACTGAAAATGATGGCTATGCACCCTCCACTGTCAAGGACATCCTGACGAGCCATTAAAAATTTGGCTGTGATCTTTTCGTTCACGGCGCCGCCAAGGCGCCTGACTCCTTTTACAATTTTCAAAGTGGTCAAAGCTGCAATAGCAACAAAGCCTTTGTTGCCAGCCAGGCCAGAAGGGTCTACAAAATTGGTCGGATTATTGGAGACATAGCGATAAAAATTTCGCTCACTTGCAATCGCGATGCGCTGCATTCCATCAAGCTTGTTGAGCAAGCCCCCATCCTCGAATAGATATTCCCAGTTCGGCAACAAAGCCTCGAACCCAATCGGGTCTTCCTGCAGGAAGCGGCCGGTTTCGGGGTCGTAGATGCGGGCGCGGTAGTGGTAGAGGCCGATGTCGCGGTCATATTCGCGGCCCGTATAGCGGAAACGCTGGGTCAGACCCTCGACCGCAAGCTCTTCACGGCCATAGCTGTCATAGGCATAATCATTGACAACCGTGCCGGCCTCGTCCGTCAGCGCACGGATACTGCCCTGATGGTCGGTGTGGGCATAGAAGCTGACATCGGCCTGCGGAACGATACCGACATTACGGTCTGCTGCCGCCACCGAGGCCGGATCGGCCAGTGTGACCGCCAGAAGCTCATCGGTGCGATCCGAATGGGTATAGAAGCGGAAGTTCCGGCTCTTGCGGGTGTTGCCCTCCACC
>CALHCF010000012.1 GCA_937930635.1 uncultured Rhizobiaceae group bacterium | reverse complement strand
ACCATCAATCTGGTCATACGCCTGAAAATCACCAAAATACTTCGTAATCGCAGCCGTAAGCGTCGTCTTGCCATGATCAACATGACCAATCGTGCCAATGTTGCAATGCGGCTTGTTACGTTCAAACTTTTCCTTTGCCATGGTCATCCTCGTCGTGGCGCGTATGTTGGTTTGATTATCGATTCTGCTGTACCGTTGAACCGATGTGCGGCGTATAAAGATGTTCCCGCTCATCTGCAAGACATGGCAAGCCGACAAAGGGTTCCCTGCCCCGCCGGAACGGCACAGGGATATCCCGCACCCATTTCAAACAGCAATTGAAACAGGCTTGGGGAGCAACCAACGGCCATAGCGCCGAACGGTTTTGCCGCCGACGTCTGGATCGTGAGTTGGTGAAAAACGGGCGGTCATTGAAACGCTCGTTTATTTTAGTTTCTGCGCTCCAAAGACCGCCCGTCCGGTGTGACAACCGGGCATCCGCCTGCTGTCCCGCAGAGGAGGGCCTGACAGGGTTGTAAGAAAATAAACCTCCATCAGGAATGGCTCGCCCAGGACAAACCTGTTTTCCGCTCCCTGCCCGGCAATGCCGGACCCGGAGTCCGTATTTCTTTTCAAAATACGGGCGAACGGTTTCTTGAAAACGAGCCCTTCTCGGAATCTCACCCGATGGGTGCGCAGCAGGTTATCTCTGCAACACCACCGGCCCCAACGCATTCCCGGTGCAACCACCTTCCGGGCCGTTCCAACGCGAGGCACCGGCCATACTGCAACAACCCAAAACAAAGGGGATAAGTTTATTGAACATGAGCTGGATAATAGGGCAGACGGCATTGGGTGCTTACGCAGACGTGACCTGAATGCTCCATGATTTACTGAAACCCACATTGCGCCGATTCCACCGCTTTCTATAATAGTTACCCCAATTGAACGGGCATTGAGGAACTCAACGATGAACGCCAAGAGTAAATTCCGGTTTTTGGCTGGCCTGTTGCTGGCGCTCGCTTCGCCCGGCTTTGCACAGGCGGATTCATCTGCAGACCGTTGCAAGATAGAGGCAAAACCCGGGGTGGATTGGCACGGTTGCGACCTTTCCCATGAAGATTTATCGGGCGTCGATCTGCGCGGGGCAAATCTGCAGGGTGCGAAACTCAGTGCAACAATCCTGCGGGGTGCAAACCTTTCAAACGCAGACCTCAGAGGCGCGTCGCTTCTGGGTGCCAATCTTCAATTGGTCAATTTTTCCGGGGCTGATCTGCGCGGTGCTTTTCTCACCAAGGCCCAGTTGGGGAAAAACAATTTTGAGGGCACGCTCTTTGAAGGGGCCTATTACAACAATTTCCAGATATGTGCTGCAGGGTCGGTTGGTCGCTGCAAGTGACCTGTTCACCGGAAACGGGGCTGACACGGCGGCAATGGATTGGCATTTCAGGTGCCGCCGCCACATCTGTTTTGGTTTTTCCGTTTCAGGCGGCGGCCAAAGAGGCAAGCCACGAGTTCCACCAGCACCCATCAACACGCAAGGGGTTTTACGCAAACTCCTATCTCATTGAAGGTGACGATCAGTGCGCCCTGATTGATGCTCATCTGAATGGAGATGAGGCGCAGGACCTGGCCAGGCTGATCAATGCAACCGGCAAACCACTCACGACCATTGTCATCACGCACCCTCACCCCGACCACTATCTTGGGCTGGAACATCTTGGGCCGTTATTCTCTGCCGCCGCTGTTCGAAGTTCTGAGGCGACACTAGAGATTATTCGAACCACCGCCGCTGACTGGCGGGAGTTCCCCAATGTGCTGAAGCCACTGAAACAAGGCAGCCTGATGCTGGCAAACCGGCCGTTTGAACTCCTGCTGCTTCCCGATGCAGAAAGTATAGCGCCGGTGGTTCTTTTTGACGCCGAAACCAGAACACTCATTGCCGGAGATCATGTTTTGAACGGGCAACATCTGTGGATGGTAGAAGGCAGAATGGAGGCGTGGCGCAACAATCTTGCTTTGCTGGCCGACCTTTCGCCCCGGACTGTGTTGCCGGGGCATGGGAAGATTGGCGGCCCGGAACTGATTGAATCAACCGACGGGTATTTGCGGGACTTCCTGTCGATGAAAGCGCAAAACCTGACTGCGGCTCTCATCAAACAGGAAATGCTGGCGCGCTACCCAGACCATCTGTTCACCGAAGCGCTGGACAGCAGTATTCTGGCGAACTGAGCTGCGAGGCTTTGTCAAATAAGGCTTCTTGATCCACCGGGCTATCGAGACGGATGGGTGAAACCGTGCCCCCGGTTTGACGTTTCAGCCAGCCGCCACAAGCCAGTCCCCAATCTCAGCCCAAAGCACCTCACGCCCTTTGCGAAAGGCTCCCTCATGTCCGATGCGGTTTACCCCGATGTTGGATGGAGAACGCAGGACCGTCTCGCTTTTTGCCGACGGGTAACAGGCGAGGAGATCGCGGGCCGTTGAGGGGGTGGCGATCGGGTCATCCGGGAATATCCATGACCGGATTGGAGCGGACACGGCATCATACCCCTTTGCGGCCGGTGTGTTGGCAAAGTCGGGTTTGAAATAGGACTTTGTGTGACACCACCGTCTCCATGTTTTAAACAGCAAGGGTGGCAAGCCCTCTCCCTGCCAGCCCCCCGCAGCTTTGACGAAGCCGTATCGGTGGATCAGATAGGGACCAACAATCCACCAGAACAGCAATTCTCTTGGAATGTTGCTGATATGGTGTCGCGCAAAATAGCCGGTGCCGACTGAGACAAAGGCGTGACGGGCGATCTGGGCCTGGTTTGGCATGAGACCGATGAAATGCCCGCCGACACTATGGGCCAGATGTGTCACCGGCAGGCCGGGCGCACTGGCGATTAGCGTATCGAGAGCCGCGGGCATATCAAGATGCCCCCAATCCGGGTAGTCGATATCATAAAACCCGGATTTGCTGGTGTTTGAGCCGCCAATTCCACGATAATCATAGGTCATGACCGTCGCACCACGGCCTGCCAGATAGCGGGCTATGGGATGATAGAAGGTGCGCGGAAACCCCGTTCCGGCAGAGATCATGACAGCGATGCGAGGATTTGATGCGTGGTGGAAATCCCCCTCCAGCATCCAGCCATCTGTTGCGGTAAAATGCAGGGTTTCTGGAACAGGATTATCCACCATGGTCTGCTCCTCGTCCTGTTTTGTAATCTCACTGATGATCTTGGCCGGCAAAAGAGCAGGAGCGCTTCATCACCGTTAAGAGGTGCTGTTATCAGGGTGGTCCGGCGGACCTTTCAATTCGATCTTGTTGCCGAACGGATCGTGAAAATAGAACGAATGCCCCAGCCCTCTTGCGCCTCCGTGAACCGCTTCGCGTTCGATTATGACGCCATGGCTCGCCAGATGATCTCTCAGGACATCGTGATCAAACGGTCCGCTTGCAAGACACACATGATCGACATTGCGTCCCCCCTCAACCGGTGGTCTGGCAGACGCCGCACCGGGATGTGTGATGTCCCATAATACGAGGAGAGAGGCGCCACACCACACCTGTTCCATTCCCAAATCCGGGTAGGAATATCCTGGCTGGCATCCAAGCACGGTCTGATAAAACGCGACCGCCTTCTCCAGGTCCGTAACGAGGAAGACCACATGATCGATGCCTGCAAGTGAGAAAGGCACATCGGCAATTTTCGGGGTCATGAAGCGTTACTCAATCCGGCAGCAGACAACGGCTACAGGGCTGCCAAATTCTGCTCATATGTCAAGTGCGTGAACCGAAACAGGTTTTCAGCCGTTGCGCTTCTTGAGCTGACGTACAAACTGTTTGGGCAAATGCCGCGTTACGGGCAGTTTCAGGTTCATGTCCCGCGCAATGCGGCGCAGAAAGGTCACACAACTGGCTGTTACGGCATGCCAGGTTTTGGACGTTCGCTTGTGATGCCGCACAATGGCGACAACCTTGCGGAACTCGGCTTTTGTCAGGTTGATCCGGTACCGGGCCAATACATAAGCCTCTTCTGAGTCGCCATCGCTCCAGCCGGTTTCGGCAAGAACCGGGACGACATGGCCGACCGAAAACACGGTGGGACTGGTGGTGCGGGGATGGAGCCCGGCAACTTCTACTTTGCCGGGTATGAGAACCCCCTTCGAGTTCGTTGGCACACGCCCCCGGCGGTCAAGCTTGCCAAAGACAACGAATGCATGGCCATAGCTCAACGCGTTACGGGCGCGAAACTCGATGAAGTAATTGCGCCGGGCTGCCGTTTTGCGCTTTGAAATGGGGGAAGAGAACTTCAGTTCCGTATCGCCCTTGGTTCGCAAACCATAGCTGGACGTAAAGGTGTCATTATAGGTGGAGGTCGACACGTTGCACGCAGCCAGAGAGGCCGCAATCCCCAGCATGAAGACACAACGAAACATTATCGAAAGCATGGTTTCGACCTCAAACCTGTCTTACCCAACACAGCAGCAAATTAAACAGAGAGAGCGCATTGTCCCTCTCTGTTTGAAGGGCTGTCCTTAACCAGTCACTTCAACCGGTGCTTTACCCTTGCCTTTGCCCTTGCCGATGCTCTCGCAACCCGACAACGCAAACAAAGCCACACAGGCCATTACGGCAACAAATAACTTGTTCATCTAATCTCTCCAAAAAAAACCGAAACACAAAGGCGCGTCCAAAACCACGAATAATCTGCGCGCAGCTGTAATGTAACCTTTTACACATTCGCGTGACCATCGTTTTCGTAAAGAGAAGCCCAGAAAGAATAATATTGTTGCATGACTGCATCACCATGATTTCAACCAGAATGAGCACCGGCGTTGACCATGTTTGACAAAACAAAATGACCTGACAGGCATAAACGTCTACAATTTCATTTTTTAAAATACGATAAATATATCAAAGGTTTCAATCGCATGCGCGCCTCAATCCTGTTATTTACTCTCGCCTTTGGCGCGATGTTCTTTGAATATTCTTTAACGCCTGCCACAGCACGCCAGATTGTAAACTTCAATGGAATCGCCAAGGGCACGATCCTTGTTAAAACACAGGAACGCAGGCTTTATTTTGGCCTCGGCAACGGCAAGGCCGTCAGATACCGGGTCGGCGTAGGCCGCGCAGGCAAACGCTGGAGTGGATCCACCTACATTCGAAGCAAACGCTGGAAACCGGCCTGGAAACCAACGCCGGAAATCGCGCGCGACAATCCACGTCTGCCTGCGGTTATTCCTGGAGGTGCGCCCGGTAATCCAGTCGGAATTGCTGCGCTGGTTCTGGCCAAGGGCAAATATGCAATTCACGGAACAAACAGGCCCTCCTCCGTTGGCAAGTTCGTTTCATATGGCTGTATCCGCATGTACAACAGGGACATGGAAGACCTGTATTCACGTGTCCGCAGACGCGCTCGCGTGATTGTTCGCTAAACAGCGATCAACCAAAACACCGATGGTCGGGAACCGTGCGTGGAGCGGTTGGAGCGGGTGATGGGAATCGAACCCACGTATTCAGCTTGGAAGGCTGCTGCTCTACCATTGAGCTACACCCGCGCCGCTGCCATCATAGCCAAGTAGCCTGTGGCAGCAAGAACTGACTGGTGGAGGAGGCTGGATTCGAACCAGCGTACGCTAAGCGAACGGATTTACAGTCCGTCTCCTTTAACCACTCGGACACTCCTCCAAGCCAGCAAGCCGCGTTATGACCACTGGGGTTTTATGTGTCAACACAATCAAAGTCGGCAAACCAAAAACAAACAATCTAATTGTCCTGATCTCTGCAAAAAATTGACCTGTGATGCCGATCAATGCGTGTTAGGAGAGGCAAATGAAGTCACCCCGCCCATCATCATCAGCAAAACAACGCGCCAACCGCCAACCGAAAAAGACGGGAGGTGGGCCGCGCCAATCTCCCAAACATCGACGGTCAAACAGGAATACGCCTCCAGGCAATGGTGAACTGCACCTGTTCGGCCTGCATACTGTTCGCGCGGCGCTGGAGAACCCGGCCCGAAGAAAGAGCGTACTTCACTGTACGCAAAATGCTCTTTCACGCCTCGATTCCGATCTGGTTGAGCAAGCCGGTCTTTCGGTCCAACTCTGCGACACGCAAGCGCTTGCGGCCATGGTTGGGCGTGAGGCGGTCCACCAGGGCGTCGTGCTGGAATGCGCGGCGCTGGATGATCTTGATGCGTCGGAACTGTTCCATCTGGCTGATGCGAGACTCGTGCTGGCTCTCGATCAGATTACCGACCCGCACAATGTCGGAGCAATCCTGCGTTCAGCCGTTGCCTGTGGGGTAGACGCGGTGCTCGTAACCCACCGCAATTCTGCAACTGAGACAGCCGTGCTTGCCAAATCGGCCTCCGGCGCGCTCGACCTCATTCGCGTTATAAGCGTGCGCAACCTTGCAAAAGCCCTGGAGGAGCTCAATCAAATGGGGTTTCAGTCGATTGGGCTTGATAGTCAGGGAACTGATATTCTTGAACAGAGTTTTCCTGATGCGCCCTCCCCCAGGATCGCAATCGTTCTTGGGTCGGAAGGCCGGGGGTTGCGGGAAAAGACCCGCAACACCTGCACCACTCTTGCGCGCCTTGATATGCCCGGCGCAATAAAGTCCCTTAATGTTTCGAATGCAGCCGCAATCGCACTCTATCTCAGCTCGTCGATGATTTATCGTGAATCAAGGAACACAACGTCCGGGAAGCGGGCGTCATAGGCTTCACGATCGCGGTAAAACCGAACATCGATCTCGCCTTTGTAGTTCGAAAACAGATTATCGCGATGGGCAGCTCTTGCTTCCCCCAGTTCGCGCAGTTCATCAGGAACGCGAATAATGTTTGCCTTGGGACGGAAATAACCGGGCGATGCTGCCTCGCGCAGAATACCGGTCCCCGGCAAAGGCTCCGGCTGACGGTTTTCGCGGTCGCTCAATGCCACACTGACATCGGGAGACCCTGCTGGACCTGGCGCACCAGGAAACCCGCCATCGAGAGAGCCGCGCAGAAGATCGCGAAACAGACGAGGATCTTGAAAGCTTTCCTGACTCGAATTGCGGCTAAGGGTCCGAAGCCTGCTCCTGTCTTCAACCTTTTTCTTGAAAGGTAGGGGCCCGCCCAAGCGGCCACCTCTGAAACGGCGTGGACGCTTGATTGGGGCACGGAAATTCTGGCCGCCGAATTTGCGGGCGCCCTGCTCAGCAAAGGCCGGGGCAGAATAGGAACCAAGAGCAAGCGAGAGGCCAAGTGTGAGGGGAGCGACACTGCGCCTGAAAATGCGGAACATGTTTGACACCTTTCACGGGCCCGAAAACCCGTTCGTCATGTTAAAAATGACAAGGAGCCGGTGGAGGAAAGAACCTCCCTACACACTCAATGCCGCCGCATCACCCCCATATTTGCAGTCGCCCCTATGGTTAAACAAGGGTTAAGATTACAGGGTGGGTTGTTTTTCAAAAATACGGTTAACGGCAGCCCTCTAGTTCAGGCCGCCTCTTCATCCGTATCTGCAATTGCGGCAAAGGCCGTTTCAATGACGCGTTCATCAACACCAGGACGGCTGGCCTCCACAGAAAGGATCTGCCGGTATCGTTTTGCTCCTGGCTGCCCCTGAAACAGACCAATCATGTGCCGCGTGACGTGATGAATCCGCCCTCCCCCGGCAAGATGTCTGGCGCAATACGCCATCATCCTGGCGAGGAGCGTTTCCATATCGATTGGCGGGGTTTCGTCACCATAGACGGTTTTGTCCACCCAGCGCAGTATCGCCGGGTTCTGGTAAGCCGCACGGCCAAGCATGATACCATCAACGCTGTCGCAAAACCCGGGCCAGACCGAAAGACTGGCAAGTCCGCCATTCAGCCCGACAAAACGGTCTTCAAGACGCATTTTCAATCGCAACACCCTGTCATAGTCGAGCGGCGGTATATCCCGGTTCTCCTTGGGCGAAAGCCCCTGCAACCAGGCTTTACGGGCGTGAACCCAAAGCCCGTCGCAGCCGACCTTGATAACATTATCGGCAAGCGCATCCAACGCTGTCTCAGGATCCTGATCATCCACCCCGATGCGGCATTTGACAGTAACAGGAATGTCCACCGCCTCCTTCATGGCCGCCACACAACGCGCCACAAGCTCCGGCTCACGCATCAGACAGGCCCCAAAGGTGCCAGACTGGACGCGGTCCGAAGGGCAACCAACATTCAAGTTGATTTCATCATAGCCCCAGTCAGCTCCGATTTTTGCAGCTTTTGCCAGCTTTTGCGGCTCTGATCCGCCCAACTGTAGGGCCACAGGATGCTCGGTTTCATTAAAAGCCAGATGGCGGGCAATATCTCCGTGAATGAGGGCGTCGGCGACCACCATTTCGGTATAAAGCAAGGCATGTTTGGTCAGCAGCCGATGAAAATACCGGCAATGCCTGTCCGTCCAGTCCATCATTGGCGCAACGGCAAATATTTTTTGTGTGTTTTTCAAATGCGCAAGCCGGTCATGCTGAGGTGGGTCACGTTCATGCGGCAAACCGCATCAAGCCCTCATGCCACAAAGTTGGGCTGCAAAAAAGTCGCTCAGATTTGGAAATTTTCCAACAGGGAGTTTGACGTCCCCCCTTGCGGCATCGCTATAGACAAAAGCATAGTGATGCCATCAAAGAACGGAGATTTTCGGCGTGCCAGAAAGCCTTTTGTTACCTGGTCATTCCTGGGGGATACAATGAAGAAGATTTATGAATCGGCAGAAGCGGCCCTGTCCGGTGTTCTTGAAGACGG
This sequence comes from uncultured Rhizobiaceae group bacterium, assembly GCA_937930635.1. Classification (GTDB taxonomy): domain Bacteria; phylum Pseudomonadota; class Alphaproteobacteria; order Rhizobiales; family Rhizobiaceae; genus Pseudahrensia. The sequence continues at coordinate 71,578 of CALHCF010000012.1, read as the reverse complement.
GATGCTCGTAGCGGCAGGTGGTTTTGGCCTTTGCGGCATTCCCGAACTGTTGCTGAAGGCGATCAGGGATGCCGGCACAAAAGATCTAACCTTCGTATCCAACAATGCCGGGGTGGACGATTTCGGCATTGGTATCCTGCTGCAAACCCGGCAGGTGAAAAAGATGATGTCATCTTATGTCGGCGAGAATGCCGAGTTCATGCGTCAATATCTCAGCGGTGAGCTGGAACTGGAGTTCAACCCGCAAGGCACGCTGGCCGAGCGGATGCGGGCCGGAGGCTGCGGTATCCCCGGCTTCTACACCAAGACCGGTGTTGGCACGCAGATTGCCGAAGGCAAGGAGCACAAGGATTTTGATGGAGAAACCTATATTCTTGAAGAAGGGATCTTCGCAGACCTGTCCATCGTCAAGGCATGGAAGGCCGATGAGACCGGCAATCTGATCTTCAGGAAGACCGCCCGCAACTTCAACCCGCCCGCTGCCATGTGCGGCAAGATTTGCATTGTTGAAGTTGAAGAGATTGTTCCCGCAGGGTCCATGGACCCCGACGCCATTCACCTGCCCGGCATCTATGTGCACCGCATTGTACAGGGCGAGCATGAAAAGCGTATCGAACAGCGCACCACCCGTGCAGCGTAAGGAGAGTTGACCATGTGGGACAGAAATCAGATGGCGGCCCGGGCCGCACAGGAACTTGAAGACGGCATGTATGTGAACCTTGGCATCGGCATTCCGACGCTGGTGGCCAACTACATTCCCGATGGTGTGGAAGTCACCCTGCAATCAGAAAATGGCATGTTGGGTATGGGCGCCTTTCCGCTGGAGGGCGATGAGGATCCGGATCTGATCAATGCCGGGAAGCAGACCATCACCGAACTGCCGCAAACCGCCTATTTCGATTCCGCCACAAGTTTCGGCATGATCCGCGGCGGCAAGATTGCCATGGCTATTCTGGGTGCCATGGAGGTGGCGGAAAACGGTGATCTGGCCAACTGGATGATCCCCGGCAAGCTGGTCAAAGGCATGGGGGGTGCCATGGACCTCGTGGCTGGCGTGGGGCGCGTGATTGTTGTCATGGATCACACCAACAAGAAAGGTGAATCCAAGCTGCTCAAAGAATGTACTCTTCCGCTAACCGGAAAGGGCGTTGTTGACCGCATCATCACCAATCTGGGTGTTCTTGATGTTGTTGACGGTGGCCTGAAGATTGTCGCGCTGGCTGATGGTGTTAGCGAACAGGAACTACGGGAGGCGACGCAGGCCAAGCTTGTCTGAACCTTTATCGGCAACGCTTATCCGGCAGCGCTGTTTTCAACAGAGAGTTCTGCCAGCTTCAGGCGCTGTATTTTGCCCGATGGTCCTTTCGGCAATTCGGGGAATGTATGAATGCGATCGGGAGCCTTGAAGGGGCCGATCAGATCAGCACACAGGCTGATCAACTCTTCCTGCGTGGCCGTTGAACCATCCCGCAGTTTGACGCCCGCTTCAATGCGCTGGCCGTAGCGCGCGCAATCGCAGGCAAAGGCCGCCGCTTCCACCACATCGGGATGGGCATAGAGCGCGTCGTCAATTTCGCGCGGGGCGATATTCTCGCCTCCCTTGATGATCAGTTCCTTGATGCGCCCGGTGATGAACACATAACCATCCTCATCCATCCGCCCCAGATCACCTGTCCGCAACCAGCCAGCCGGCGTCAAAGCTTGAGATGTGGCTTCGCGATTGCGCAGATACCCTTTCATCACGCTGGGGCCGCGAACGAGCACCTCGCCCTCCTCGCCGCGCGCAATCTCATTTTGCTGATCATCGGCAATAATGATCTCATTGCCATAGGCGATGCCGGGCGACCCGATCTTGCGAACGCCCTGCATGGGATTGGACAGGATTTGGGCAGCGGTTTCCGTCAGGCCCATAGTCTCGATCACCGGAACCTGAAACGTCTCCTCAAAGGCGCGCTGAACGTCCGGCGACAGGGGCGCGGACGCCGACCGGCCAAACCGGATCTGTTCAAGGCCGGAACCGTCATGCCCGTTTGTCTGAGCTTCGTTGAGAAGATAGGAAACCTGGGTCGGCACGATTGAAAACCATGTTCCCTTCGTCTGCCTCAGATGTTGCCAGAAATTGCTGACCGAAAAACGTTTGGGGATGATGACAGCAGAGCCGGAGACCAGCGCACCCAGCACGGTCACGCACAGACCGTTGATATGGTAGAGCGGGAGCACACACAGACCCGCATCGTCCGCCGTTAATTCGTGGGCGGTCATGGCGTTGGCGCCCCCGGCTATCAGGTTTTGATGGCTCAAAAGAACCCCCTTGGGAACACCCGTGGTGCCGGAGGTGTACATCAACAGACCATCATCTGATGGGGCAAGGCCCGGCAATGCTGCGCCATCGCCCGCAAATAGGCCGTCATCCACCTCAAGGATGGCCGCAGTAGCGTCTCCTTTCGAGGCCTCGACAAGCTCCCGGGTTTCCGTTTCACAAAAGATCACGCGGCAACCGCTGTGACGGATCACATAGCCGATAGTCTGGTTTCCGGAGACCAGATTGATCGCGGTTGCCAGATGGCCACCGTAAAGAATGCCCAGCACAACACGCGCCGCGTCGGCCCCATTGCCCATCGCGTAGGCAACACTTTCACCTTTTTCCAACCCCAAAGCGGCCAGTCTGCCGGATACCGCCTGCGCGGCGGCCTGCAGATCACCATAGGTGACGGTTTTTCCAGAAGACGGGTCAATGATGAAGGGCTTGTCGGGTGTATCGGCGGCCCGGTGATCAATCAGATCACGAATGGAAAGCCGCAACAGTGTCTCGTTCATTTTCCAGCCTGTTGCCAGTAATCACCAAAAATGGTGTCGAGAGAAGGCTCGTTTACCGGAATTGTCCGCACAATCTTCGTGATGTTCATCAGATGTTTGTGGTTGAAATTCGCGTCAATCGAATTGCCCCCCCACGAGCCGCATCCCATGGAGAGGGAAAACGGCATACCGTTGTCGAATGAGCCACCGGTCGCGAAGCAGTGGGCCTGATTGACGATCACCCGGCACGTGGGCAAATGAGAACCAAGCTCGAGCGGACGGGATTTGTGAGTTGTGTGGATGCCGATGGAATGACCGGCACCAATATGGTCAAAAATATTTGCTGCAATCTCACCGGCATGATCAAAATCGCTGGCACGATAGAGCGTTGCAACAAGGGAGAGCTTCTCTCCCGATTCAGGATAATCGGGACCAACCCCCTCCCCTTCGACAAGGAGAAAACGGGCTGTATCGGCATCCTCTACGTCAATACCGGCAACATCGATAACCTTGTCGATATCCTGAGCCAGCATGGCCCGGTTCAGGTGACCGGAACCAAACAGTGCCTGCTTCAATCGGCCTGCCTGCTCACCCAACAGATATCGTCCCCCGGCCTGATGAAGCGCCTCGATAAAATCTTCAAAGACAGCATCCACCACAACAAGCGCGTTTTCAGACGAGCACGATGTGGAATTGTCAAAGGTTTTTGACGCAACGATCTTTGAGGCGGCGTCAGCCAGATCAGCGGTTTCGTCCACAATAACGGTGACATTGCCAGCGCCAACGCCGATAGCCGGAGTGCCGGACGAATAGGCGCGCTGCACGTTGTTCTGGCTGCCGGTAACGACCAGGAGGTCGGCCTGCTCCATCAATCGCTGAGCTTTTGCCTTGGAAACCGGGGCGGGAATCATTTGAACGAGATCGCGGTCAATGCCGCATTTATCAAACTCCGCATGCATGTAACCGATAAGCCGTTCACAGACCGTCACCCCTTTGGGGGACGGTGACAGGATGATGGCATTGCCACATTTGAGCGCATTGACGACGTTGTTGGTGGGCGTCGCAACCGGGTTTGTAGAAGGAACAACAGCGCCGACAACGCCAACAGGACGGGCAATCTGCGTGATACCGGTGGAGGGATCATCGCTGATCACACCACAGGTTTTGCTGTCGGCAATATCTCGCAACACACCAAGGGTCTTGCGATGGTTTTTCGTGATCTTGTCAGCAACATTGCCAAGGCCGGTTGTCGCCACGGCCATTGTCGCCAGTTCTTCGTTGCGCGCCGGTTCCATCAGCGCCCATGCTGCTGCCAGTGCCGCACGGTCGTAAAGATCCTGGCTGGCGTTTTTCTCAAACGCGGCCTGCGCCATCCGGGCGCGTTGGAGAAGCGCGTCAACTTCGATCTCATCCGATGTGAGGTCGGCAGGTTTTTCGACTGCGCTCATCGTATTCTCCGGTGGTGGGATGCGGGATACGCCATGCGTACCCCGCAAACCGTATGGCTTTAAAGCCCCTTGAGCAGTTCAGCCAGTGTTTCCTGACGTTTCGCCCACATGGCCTTCACCTCGTCGCGCGACATGATGTGCATTGGTGAACCACCAGCCTTCATGCGTTTTGCAACCCGGTCATGGCCAAACATCAAAGGAACCTGCTTGGCAAGCTTTTCGATGATTTCAGGCGGAGTGCCTTTTTTGACCATCAGTCCCCGGAAGTTGACCGAGGAGTTATCGACATCCAGTCCGGCTTCCTTGAGCGTTGGAACGTCTTTTAGAAAGTCGTTACGTTCCAGGTCAGCAACGCCAAGAATTTTAACATTACCGGCCTCGCGGGCGCGGAATGCATCCGACAGATTGTTGACGCCAGCCAGAACTTCCCCCGCTATTACGGCTTTCATTGCTGCTGCGCCGCCACCCTTTGTGGGAATGTAAGCCAGCTTACAGGAACAGGCTTTCTCGATCTGCAAGGCCGCGATGTGGTGCCCCACAAACAGACCTGCACCCGACGTGGTGGTTTTGCCAGGATTGGCTTTTGCGTATTCGATAAGATCAGCCATGGTGTTGAATTTGCTGTCCTTACCGACAACAATAACAGCCGGGTCTGCACCCCAGTTGGCAATCGGCTCAAATGAATCAGCTGAATATTTCACGCCACCCTTGATCGACTGCGCGATGAAATGGGGGATGTTGTAGGCGGACATGGTGTAACCATCAGCCTCGGCTTCGGTTGCAAACCAGTTCCAGCCCTTGCGGCCACCGGCACCCGGTTTGTTGACGATATAGATCGGCTGGCCAAGAATATCCTCGTTGCCGGCAACCATCGTAACGATACGCGCCTGGAAGTCCGTGGCACCACCGGCACCATAGGAAACGGCAACGCCGATGGGGCGCTCCGGATAGTCAGCAGCAACAGCCATTGTGGCAGTCAAAGCCAGTGCGCCTGCGGAAAGCAGCGCTTTCTTGAGATATGTTTTCATGTGGTTCCTCCCGGTTGAAAACAGTGGTTGATCAGATGAAGAATCCGCGCGGCGTTTGAACCTCCAAAAGCCGGGCGAAAAGGCCGTAAATGATGGCCATAAAGGCCAACGTGACAAGGGCACGCTTGAACCAGTCTTTGGCGCTGGAATAAGGAGCGGGATCATAAAGTGTATAGACTGCAAAAAATGCGATGATTGAGGCAACATAAAAGCCAAGCGCTTTCGCAGCAAAGAAAATATAGACCAGCATCACAACGAGACCGGGCGCAATATTGGCAAACATCGCCCCTGAAATGCCCGCTCCCACTCTCGCCAGACCCGAAGCAGCACGGATCAGGTTCCAGGCAGCCAAGCCGATAAATGCGATCGAGATGATGCGGGGAAACAGAAACGACGAGGCAGGTTCCTGCGTGAAACTGAGCCAGGTCACGATGGCCGCGAGACCAAAGATGACAAGACCGGGTATGAGATGCTGAAGCCGCGAACTGTTCACTGCGCCGCCTCCCTATCGGCTTTTCGTGCCTTGCCCTGCAACATGTTAGACCAGAATGAGTAGGCAATGGATGCAACAACCATAGCGATCAGCACAAGGTTCAACGGGCCATTAAAGAAATAGACCCAGGGTCCATCCTGAGCAGCAGCAATCATCCAGCCATTGGTGAAATAGTCACCGGCAATTGGTCCCAGAATAAGTCCAAGCACCAGCGGAGCTGCGGAAAAACCGAACTTCTCAAGCACAAACATGCCGATACCCATAACCAGCATGATGTGAACATCACCCATGGATTGTTGTACTGAATAGGAGCCAAACAACGCCAGCACCAGCACACCCGCTGCCATTATCGGCATGGGAACACGGGCAATGCGCGCTGCCCAGGCTGCGGTATAGATGCCGAAAATGACCATCAGGATCTGGCCAAGCAGCATCGAATTGATGAAGGTCCAGACAACCTGCGGATGTTTGTCAAAGATATCGGAGCCGGGGAAAATTCCGTGAATCAGCAAGCCGCCCAACAAAACTGCCGCTGTCGGGCTGCCGGGAATAGACAATGTCAGCAAGGGCACCAGAGACGGCCCCACCATGGCGTTATTTGCTGATTCAGCAGCAATCACACCTTCAGCGTGACCGGTGCCATATTTATCGCGCTGCGGCGAAAACTTTCGCGACTGATCATAGGCGACCAGCCCGGCAATCTGACCGCCGACACCGGGAATAAGACCGATGATTGATCCAACCACTGTGCCGATTGAAAGGGCGCGAACCGAGGCTATCAATTCACGCAGGGAGTCGAGGAACGAATATTTGGGCACTTCGATCGTCTCAATTGCCACCTTGCTGCGCCCCTTTGCCAGCATGTCCAGTACCTGAGGAATGGCAAACAGGCCAATCAGAGCAGGAATGATGTGGATGCCGCCGGTCAGTGCATCAGCGAAAATGAACCGTTCCGTCCCCTGAATTTCATCATAGCCGATCTGCGAAAGCCACAAGCCGATACAGCCTGAAAGAAGGCCTTTGACGAAGGATTTTGAATCAAGCGATCCGATCACTGTCACGCCCAGAATTGCGATCCAGAACAAATGCGAGGGACCAAATTGCAATGCCCACTGCGCCAGAACTGGAGTCAAGAAAATGAGCAGGAGCACCCCGATCACGCCTCCAACACCGGACGCCAGGAACGAGAGCTGCAAGGCGCGTGCGCCCTCCCCGCGCATGGCCATCTCGTTGCCATCAAGGGCCGTCGCAATATTGGCGGGAGCACCGGGAATCTTGAGCAGAATGGCACTGACAGCACCGCCGGCCACCGTCGATGTATAGGCTGCGCCAAGCAGGATTAGTCCCTGCGTTGGTGTCAGATGAAATGTAAACGGAATGAGCAGCGCGACCGCCATGGTGGGCGAAAGCCCCGGGGTTGCGCCCAGGATCAGCCCACCGATTGTTCCTCCAAACAACAGGAGCAACGATTTCAGCTCAAAAACGCCACCAAAATACCCCAGAAATTCCATGCCAGCGGCCAACTCCCCCGGTTCGCAAGGCTAAATCGAGGGGGAGCCTAGCCAAGAAACAGGGCAAGGCAAGCAGTTTATGCAGTCGGGATACAGATTTCGGTCCAAATGGCGCGGTCACACCATTGAATGGCGTATATGGTTCAGGCGGGACGCTTTGGAGCCTTGCCGCGATATTTGACCGACAATTCGGGTTCGATTTCCTTCTCGTCGTAGAGACCGGTCAAAACACCTTTGCGGCGGGAGGCCAAACGCATATTCAAAATATCCTGTTCGGATCGCGTCGTGCGTTGCGACATCCGCCTTCCCCACGCGCCAAGACGCTCATACATCAGCGCGACGGTGTCGGCATGTTCTTCATCCGCGCCCAGATCAAAGAACTCGTCGGGATCATTTTCCATATCAAACAGCATGGGAAGAAAGCCCTCCCCGGTCTTGGGATCAACACCCTCTGCATGCATGAACTTCCAGCGCTTGTCCGTCACCATGAACAAGCGTGCATCGCGCGGCGCCAGGGCGAGGCCAGAGGCCATGGGCGTGGCTGAATAGTCGTATTCCGCCACCGCGTAATCTCTCCATTTTTCAGGTTTGCAACCATGGAGAAACGGCATCACGGAACGGCCTTCGATAATATGATCGGGGACATCACCTGCCACAAAATCGGTAAAGGTGGCGGCAAGGTCGATGCTCTCCATCAGTTCATCACAGACTGTTCCACGGGCACTGTCTGCCGCCGGTGACGGGTCGTAGATAATCATCGGAATTTTGGCGGACTGTTCATGGAACAGTCCCTTTTCGCCCAGCCAGTGGTCACCAAGATAGTCACCATGGTCTGAGGTCAGGACAATCATCGTGTCCTCCATCCGCCCGGTTTCCTCAAGATATTTGAACAGAACGCCCATCTGGTCGTCGCACTGTTTGATCAGCCCCATATAGGCGGGAATGATAGCGTCACGGACTTCATCGCGCTGAAAAGCCTTGCCGACAGCATTGTTCATGAACTGCTCGCAGACGGGATGCGGCTGTTTCCGTTCAGCGGCATGACGCAAGGGAGCCGGTACGTGATTGCGCCCATACATGTCATGATAGGGCGCCGGCACGATATAGGGCCAGTGGGGTTTGATGTAAGACGCATGGCACAGCCACGGCTCATCATCATCCTTGCGGTCTTCAATAAACCGGATGACCTCACGGGTCAGCCACGGCGTTTCGGAATCCTGTTCATCGATATTGGCGGGCTTTTCGGCATGTTTCATAAACCAGCCGGACGCGATATCGCCTTCCTCGTCAACGCCCGAATTGGCATAGTCGTGCCACGGGTTTTCGCCTTCATAGCCCTTTGATTTCAGATACTCATTGTAAGGGGAACGGCGGTGATCATAAAACCCATCCGGTCCCTGCGCCCAAAGACCATCATCGCGGGCAAAGACATCGAAACCGCATTCAGAAACCCGAGCCCCGATTGTCCCGTCATGGGCAATGCCAAGACGCTCCATCCCCTCGACATCGGCCTTCATGTGAGTTTTGCCGACCAGCCATGAGTTCATACCCCGCTGGCGCAGATGATCGCCCAGCGTGTGTTCGCCCACCTTGAGGGGAAAACCATTCCACTGGGCACCGTGGCTGCTGACATACCGTCCCGTGTAAAAACTCATCCGCGAAGCGCCGCAGATCGGTGACTGAACATAACATCTGGAGAACCGCACACCTCGCCTGGCCAGCGAGTCCATGTGCGGTGTCTGCAAATGCGGATGACCGGCGCAACTGAGGTAATCGAACCGCAACTGATCAAACATAATGAAAAGAATATTTTTGCGGTAACCTGCCATTTCAAACGCTTTCACTTTGCTTCGATCAATCGAGACCCTGCCCATCGAAGGCCGCTACCCCCGGCAAGAGCGGTTCAGTCGTTTTTGGGCGAAACAGCCTGCAAAGCAAGGGTCAATGCGCCTCGTTCCATCTAAAAATTAGCCGCGTCAAAGGAACCTTTGTCGCCACAATCAGTTATAAAGGTAGAATAAAAGGAGTTTTAGAGGACTAGGTTATGAGACTTTTCAACAAAACCAGCGCAGCGAAAATTATCGCAGCAATTACCATTTCGATGGTTTGGTCTACGACCGTCCAGGCTGGTTTCAACGTATCGTCTATCAACTGCTCTGAGCTGAAACGCATAGTTGAGCAAAGAGGGACGGTTTATCTTAGCCTCGGACGCAGAGCCAATGCTGTCTTTGTCGCTCACGTCGGTTTGTGCTTTTTCGAAAGCGGCCAACCTTTGTGGAAAACAATTACGGCCGCAGACGGGCGCTGCAATCTGCTAAGCTGTCGCCAGGTTAGAGATCCAGGATGAGGGGACCGCTTCACCACTCATGCTCCCTGAGCGTGATCTTTGGCTTTACTGCCCTGCTCTTTTCGGGTTCTTCATTTGGGCCAGCACAGGCCCAGTCTTTGACCAATAACATGACCTGTTCTCAGACACAGAAGATATTTGAACGGACGCGAAGAGTGATGACACGCACCCGGTCAGGTGTGATCCTTCCCATCTATGGTGGTGTTCCGGTGCGAAAAGCAAACAGGCTTAGCTGCGGCCCCCGGTCGACATTGGTGTCCACCCAGGTCGTTACCGCCGACAACCGTCGCTGCGTTGTCTCACGACGTTGCAGTTAGGGTCAGGACCCCACCGCACCCTACTCCTCGCCGTCCAGCTGCTCTTTGACTGCCGTCGCAAGCTGCTTAAGGGAATAAGGTTTGGGTATAAAACCAAACTTGCCATGTTCGGCTTCGGGAAGGTTTTTCTCGAAGGCGTCTTCGGCATAGCCGGATGCAAAGATAAACGGGACGGAATTGCCGGCTTTGCGCACCTCGTCGAGAAGTGTGGGCCCATCCATTTCAGGCATCACCACATCTGAAACCACCAGATCGACCTCGTCTCCATATTCTTCTATCAGTTCAAGGGCTTCAGCGCCGTTTTCAGCCTCGTGAACCGTATATCCGCGCGCCTGAAGTGTTCGCGATCCAACGGCACGAACAGCGTCTTCATCCTCAACGAAAACAATCGTGGCATTGCCGGCGAGGTCGCGGACCTTCTCCTTCTTCTCTTCGCTGTCATCGACTGCGGCAGCAATTTCCGCCGAAGTCATTTCATGGCGGGGAAGATAGATGCGAAATGTCGTGCCGCTGCCTAATTCGCTTTCGGGATAGATAAAGCCTCCGGACTGTTTGACGATGCCGTAAACCGTCGAAAGCCCCAGCCCGGTTCCCTTGCCAACGTCCTTGGTGGAGAAAAACGGGTCAAATATTTTGTGCATGACTTCCGAACTCATGCCGGTTCCGGTGTCCGTAACTTCAATCAGGACATAGTCGGCAATGGGAAGCTCTTTGCGGCGATGTTCCTTTTCAACCACATCTGATTTGAGGTTGGAGGTTGAAATGGTGACGGAGCCGTCATCATTTCCGGTTCGCGCATTCTCGTCATTAACGGCGTCGCGGGCGTTGACGCACAGATTGACCACCACCTGTTCAAACTGCCCGATATCGGCTTTCAGCGGCCAGAGATCACGACCATGATGCATATCGAGCTTGATCTTGTCTCCCACAAGGCGGGTAAGCAGCATTCGCAGATCAGCAAGAACATCAGGAACCGACAGGATCTGGGGCCGCAATGTCTGACGGCGTGAGAATGCAAGCAACTGGCGAACCAGAGACGCTGCGCGGTTCGCATTCTGTTTGATATTCATGATGTCAGGAAAAGACGGGTCGGACGGGCGGTGGTTGGACAAAAGCAGGTCTGAAAAACCGATGATTGCTGTCAGTACATTGTTGAAATCGTGAGCAATACCACCTGCCAGTTGCCCCACAGCCTGCATTTTCTGGCCTTGCGCCATCTGCCGCTCAAGGGCTTTCTGCTCAGTCATTTCGATTGCATAGAGGATTGCGCTCTCGCGCTTCACGCCTTCTTCCGCCTCGTCCTGTCCATCCGTTACCGCACTGACGAAATATCGGATGGAGCAATCTTCATCATCTATCTGTGCCGCGACACCTGGCAAAACAGAGTCAACAAAATCAATCGTCGTTTGTCCTTCATTTGCATCAGACATGGCCTGACGCAAAGCATCGGCTTCATTTTCTCCGCATAACTGGTCAATTCGAATATCGCTGGAACCGTGAGCCTTTTTGGCAGCCGCCAGAACCGGAGCAAACAATCGCTGGAAGGGAGCGTTGGACTGCACCATCGTACCGTCTTCGGCAAAGGAGGCGATGGCGATTGGCGTGTTGTTGAAAAAGCGGGTGAACCGAACTTCGGCTGCGCGCAACTCCTCGGATATTCCAGCGCCCGAACCGCGGTTGAGAACGAGGGTTCTGGTCGCACCGGGCGCCCCGTCCGGCGCAAAAGGAACCTTGTGATACAGGCGAACCGGCAGACTGTTGCCGCTGGACCGGGACAAATCAAGATCGACAACCGCCGTTTTAGACTCACCGGGTTCAACTTCCAGCGTGTTGAGCAACGCCATACCGTCGCCCTGTACCAGCTCCGACATATTGGTTTCGCCCGGCCTGAATTGTGCCAGATCAATACCCAACCAGTCAGCGAGTGTGGCGTTAATATAAACGATTGATCCGTCAGGCTGCGCAGAAAAGAAACCCGCAGGCGCATGATCAAGGTAGTCAATCGCGTGCTGAAGCTCCAGAAACACACTTTCCTGGCGCAGACGCTCCTGGGTCACATCGCTGATTTCCCAGACAATCAGCGGCTTTTTATAGGAAGGGTGATCCATGGACCGGGTACTGACCCTATACCAGTGAGGCATCGGGTCCCCCGACCCCGCATTGAGATCTCGCACGTCCTGAGACATGCGGAACTCCTGAGTGGCAGCCGCACCGCTGCGCACCTGCTGGTTCATACGGTAGACAATCTCTGATGCTTCATCAGACCGGGAGAAAACCCTCTCCACCGTTGCCACGTCGCGCGCAGATTGCGTGCCCGTCATTTCTCCATAGGATTTGTTGGCATAAACAATCCGGCCTTCCCAGTCAGTCACCACAGCACCGTGGGACAGGCCATCGATAAAGGCGCGGGCAAAGCCCTCTCCCTTTGAGCGCGACGACAGATGGATAAACCCGATTGCCAGCGCAAACAGGAAAAACACCCCGATCATCGAAAATAGGGCAAGGACCAGAAGCGTTACCGGCTGCTTATAGGGTGGTGGCAGAAATACGAAAAGACCGACAAGGCCCAGCATTGCAAGGCCCACAAGCAGCAAACGCCCTATGTAGCCACCCTGATCAGCCCGGTCGATGAGCGCGCTGGATTCAACAGGCTTTTTAACCTTCGGCCCGGCTGATTGTGGTGCTTGAACAACGTCTTCTTTCATCGACATGTCGGGCATAGACACGTCGGGCTTTTTTGCCGCAGGTTCCTTTTCAGGCTGATCACCGCGTGTTTTTGACGCAAATTCAACCACAGTCCTTTTCTTGGCCTGGCTCATATCCTGCTGACTTTGCTCATGTTGGCTGACCATATGTCCTGGAAGAATCGGTTTCCGCCCCCTGTCAGGCTCCAGCGCTTGAATCACATTCAACCGCGCGAGAAAAGCCCTTTGACGCCATTACGCACGTTTAGTCTCGATAAACCTGACAAGTGCGTAAAAATGATGCTAGGCTTTCGAGCGCACTGTATATGCGTATATCTAAAGAGTTGAGCGGCCTGTATTATGAGAGAATTTATCGCCGGGTATTTCCCGCAAGAGATGGTGGAAACCGTCTATTACATCTGTATTGCCGTTCTGGCATTGATCGTCTTACTGCTGGTTTTGTGGATAATCCGGGCGGTCCGCCGCCCCGGCCTATCGCAAAGGCGAGATAAACAGGCACGACTTGCCGTTACTGATGCAGTGGCGCTCTACGATGAACGCCGGCTTGTCTTGTTGCGTCGTGACAATGTTGAACATCTGATCCTGATCGGCGGAACGACCGATATTGTCATTGAAAGCGGTATTGAAGCGCAAAAAGCCTTCGCGACTGCGGCCAAGAGCGGACAAATTGCTCAATCGGCGGCTCAGACCGCTGTGCGCACCGAGAGCCCGGCCCCTAAAAACAACAACGAAAAGCCGGTTTCTGAAACCGCAACACCATCGGCGGCGAAATCGAAGGCAGACAATACTCCCTACGAGCAGAGGCAGGCTCAGGACGCTCTGCGTCCACAACCCGTCCAGGCTTCAAAAGATTCTCAGCAGCCAGCCGTAAAACCTGCCGCTCAAACGGTGTCAGCACCCGCCGCTTCACAGAGCAAAAAACCTGAAGCCAGACCGGAAGCCAAGGTGGAGTCGGATGCAGCCCCGGCCATCATGGCAACTGCGGGTGGAGCAGCGGCCGGTATGGCGGCGGCTGCGGTTTCCGACGCGGTCTCAACAGTTGCGCAGACTATCGAAAAAACCGGCGTCACAAAGGACGTGCTAAAGGTTGATTCTCCCTATGCCACAACAACGGGCGGCGCACTGCCTGTTTCGATTGATGGCACACAGTCAGATAAACCGAGCGACGTAACTGACAGTGATGTCTTGCTGACCGCGTTGGATGATGAATCAAAATCAACAATCGAAAATATTTCGAAACATTCAGACGGAGACGCATCAAATTCTGACCTTTCCGCACCGCGCAAGCCTGATCCAAATATAGTTTCAGAAATGGATGCGCTTCTGGACAAGATCACGACCGAGCGGGTCTGAGACGTTTCAGTTTTTCACTGACACGCAAAAGCGATTAGGCGCGGCCGAATTGTCGTTGGTCAACACCACCGGGCTGCTTCGCCAGCCTTATTCGTCGCGGTAAACCTTTTCACGACGTTCATGGCGTTCCTGCGCTTCCAGTGACAGTGTCGCTATCGGGCGGGCATCCAGCCGTTGCAGGCTGATCGGCTCGCCCGTGTCCTCGCAATAACCGTAGCTGCCATCGTCGATACGAGCGAGGGCCTGATCGATCTTGGATATCAGTTTGCGCTGGCGGTCACGGGCACGCAGTTCGATTGAACGGTCTGATTCTGAAGACGCCCGATCGGCAATGTCTGGATGATTGAGATTATGCTCTTGCAAAGTTTCAAGCGTTTCTGCCGATTCACGCTGAATATCGGCTTTCCACGCACGCAGCTTTTCGCGGAAATAGGCGAGCTGGCGCTTGCCCATAAACTTTTCCTTGTCGTGTGGTTTATATTCCTTCGTCTTCGTCGCCATTGCAAACCAATCCCATCATCATTCGCTGGCCAGACTGCCATCGCGATGTTTGTGGACACCAAACACCACATCTTGCGCCGGTGTATAACGGCTGCATTGGCGTCCGACAAGCACTTGACGTTTGACGAAATATCTGAATTCCGACGGTGTTTTGCGCCGCTCGAACCAAAGTCACATTTAGGGCGGCCAGAAGGGTTTAATTTTCAAAACCCAACCGACTTGGCAGGATGGCCGCGGCCAGCTAGTGGTTTCCAATGAAACATCTTTATGTCCTGCGCCATGCGAAATCATCCTGGGCCGAGCCGGGACTGGGAGATATCGACCGCCCTCTCAATGGCAGAGGCAACAGACAACTGGTCTTGTTATCCAACTGGCTTGGGGGTCGAGATCATCTGCCGGGCAAAGTGATTTGCTCACCATCGCTGCGCACACGACAGACATATGACGGTATCACCGCTGCCGCGGGCAACCCACCGGCTGAGATACTGGATTCCCTTTATCTGGGATCCCTGGAAGATTATCTGTCTGCAATCTGGGCTCAGGATACGCCATCCCTGATGCTTATCGGCCATAATCCAACCTGCGACGAACTCGCCCGATATCTGACGGCACCGTCCAGCCCCTCTGCGGCCAGCCTTATGGCCCACCATTTCAGCACCGGTACGGTTGCTTGTTTCACATTCGCCGGAGACAGTTGGTCGGACCTGGGACGGGCAAGTTGCACCCTGACTGATCTGGTTCGGCCAAAAGAGCTGGAAGCCTGAACAGAGGCGGAAGGCAGGTTCCTGTATCCAGGGGCGAATGAAACATTTCGTGATATGACGCACACAACACTTCCCCTGAAATGAGCAATGCGTTAACCATTGTCGTTAATACTCCGGCGCAATGAACAACAGGCATGTGTCCAATGAGTTTCCTGTCTTCCATCACAAAAACCCTTGTAAGCACTGGCTTGTTCGTGAGCCTTTGTGTCATACCTGCGTTTGCCAGCGAAAAAGCCTATTTTGAAAACGTGCAGGGCAAATGGTCCGGCTCCGGTGAAATAGTTGCCGGTAAGTACAAAAACACCCGGTTTTCATGCAGTTTCACCGGTCACGCCCCTGTTGGCGTTGGCATGGATATCAGAGGAAAATGCCGCGTTGGCCTGTTCTCGCAAAAGATGTCTGCCCGGATAACCAAGCAGGGCAATTCCTTTAGCGGAACATTCCTGGACGGGGCGAAAGGCAAAGGTCTGGACATTGTTTCAGGAAGCCTTCGCAGCAACCGTCTGGTGGTTGGAATCAACCGGAAAAAACTCAACGGTACGATGGTTGCCAATCTGAGAAGCCGCAACAAGATGCGCATCACGATTTCGGTACGCGCAAACAACCGGCTTGTTCCGGTGATCGGCCTTACCCTGAACCGCAATGGTGTTAACAAAACCGCGTTTGCCGACTAAGGCGTTTGCGGTTTTGATTGAGCCGCGAAGGCGATAAAGTCCGGTCAAACCGGCTCAGCAAAAAGCGAAAAACCTAGGGGCGCCACCAGCTGGCGTCTGCCGCGATCTTCTCCACACCCTGACAATCAATTTCACTGACCCATTCGGCAATGGGCCGCCCTTTAACGCAAAGATTCGCCGCAATCTCGTTCAGTGGCACAAGAACAAAAGCACGTTCCAACATCCTGGGATGCGGCAGCACCAGATCTTTTGTTGCGCGCTCCTCGTTTGCGAATATCAAAATGTCGATATCGATGGTGCGGGGCCCCCAGCGCAGGGTACGTTCGCGCCTTCCTTCGTGCTCAGCGCTTTGACACAGCTTGAGCGTCTCCTCAGCCGAATGCGTTGTGGCGATTTCTGCGCAGCAATTTTGAAACCAGGGCTGGTCTTCCACGCCCCATGGCGGCGTTTTATAGATGGATGAAACCAGTTTTACTTCAATGCCATCGTCACCATCGAGCCGTTGCAGCGCCGTTGCCATGGCAAGCCGAACATCCCCGATATTACCGCCCAGACCCAGCCAGACCGATTGAGACGCGCTCTCATTCATTCAGGGTGACAGACCGTGACTTCAACATGATCCAGAACGCCGGGAACGGGCGCATTGGGCTTGCGCACCGTCACGCGTGTATGAAGAATTTCTGAAAACTCTTTGCAAAGCTCCTGGGCAATATCGAGCGCCAATGCTTCAATCAGATAGCGCCGCTGGCCTGTGACCACCCGTTCGATAACGGCAAATGCCGTACCGTAGTGAACCGTGCCTTCAATGCGATCTTCCTCAAGAGCACCACGCGGTTCCACCTTCAGCGTGGCATCAACGAAGAAACGCTGACCCAGTTTGTTTTCTTCTTCATAGACCCCATGATGCGCAAAAAATGCGCAGTTTTTCAATGTGATCTCATAGGTATGTGTCTTGACCATGCTTATTTCAGGCCCTGTTCGATCAATGCATCGGCCACAGCCAATGCGTCCCTGTTATGCGCTATATCATGGACGCGAAAGACCGTCGCGCCTTTCATTCGTGCAACAACACTGGTTGCGGCGGTTGCCACTCCCCGCTCAGATGGGTCGCGGCCGGTGATTTTTCCCAAAAACCTCTTTCGCGATGTGCCAACCAGCAAAGGATAGCCCAACTCATGCAGCCTTTCCAAACCGCCAAGGAGCGGCAGATCATCGTCTGTTGTGTCTGAAAATCCAAATCCGGGATCAAGGATAATCTGACTTTCCTTCACACCTGCATTTGTTGCGATCACCAGAGATTTTTCAAAAAAGGCAATTGCATCATCCAGAAGATCATCCATTACGCTTCGGTCGCGCCGGTTGTTCATGATAATCAGCCCCGCGCCCGTATCAGCGGCAACTCCGGCGATGTCGGGTTCACGCTGACAGCCCCAGATATCGTTGACGATATGCGCCCCGGCTTCAACAGCAGCGGCAGCAGTCTTTGCGCGATATGTATCGACGGATATCAGTGTTTCTCGGTTTCTGGCGAGCGCCTCAATGATCGGCAAAACACGCGCCCGCTCTGTTTCACCGTCCACCGGGTCGGCCCCTGGACGGGTGGACTCTCCGCCCACATCGATGATCGAAGCGCCCTGTGCGATCATGGCTTTTACATGAGTGGCGGCCTGTTCTGCGTCGATGAATTTTCCGCCGTCGGAGAAAGAATCCGGTGTCACGTTAAGGATCCCCATCAACACCGATTTGGGCCCCAGCGATAAATAGGCGCCATGGGCCAACGCAGGGCTGACCGGTTCAAACCCTTTTTTCAACGGTCACGCCAGCGGTTCGTGATGGGATAGCGCCGTTCGCGGCCAAATGCCCGGCGGGTGATTTTGACACCGGGAGCCGCCTGCCGCCGCTTGTATTCGGCGATATAAAGCAGATGCTCCATCCGCTCGACCGTCGCGCGCTCAAATCCATATTTTTCAACAATATCATCGACCGACATTTCATCTTCGACCAGACCTTCGAGAATGGCATCGAGGACCGGATATTCAGGAAGCGAATCCTGATCAGTCTGACCTTCGCGCAACTCTGCTGTCGGCACCTTGTCGATGATGTTGCGCGGGATCACCTCACCCGATGGCCCCAGACAATCCGGCGGCATGTGGTCGTTACGCCAGGCAGCCAGATCATAGACCTGCATCTTGTAGAGATCCTTGATCGGATTGAACCCGCCATTCATGTCGCCATACAATGTGGCATAGCCGACTGACATTTCGCTCTTGTTGCCGGTCGTCACTACCATCGAACCGAATTTGTTGGAGATCGCCATCAGGATAACACCGCGCGCGCGGCTCTGGAGGTTTTCTTCGGTCACACCGCTTTCGGTTCCATCAAATAGTGTGGCGAGAGCCGACTGGAACCCTTCTACAGGTTCGGCAATCGGCACCGTTTCGTAGCGCACACCCAATGCCTTGGCACAATCCGCCGCGTCCTTGAGAGATTCATCTGACGTGTAGCGATAGGGCAGCATCACACAACGCACCCTCTCCTCGCCCAATGCATCCACGCTCATGGCCGCGACAATGGCAGAATCAATTCCACCCGAAAGGCCCAGCACCACATTGCTGAACCCGTTCTTGTTTACATAATCGCGCAAGCCGATGACACAGGCGCGGTAATCCGCCTCGCGAACATCCGGCAAATTTGCCCGCACACCGGTATCGCAAGCCCAGCCGTCCACACCACGACGAAAGGTTGTCAGCGTTACGCTTTCTTCAAACTGGTTCATCTGCACGGGCACGGTCTTGTCGGTATTGACCACAAAAGAACCACCATCAAAAACCAGTTCGTCCTGCCCACCCAACTGGTTGAGATAGACAAGCGGCAGATCAGCTTCGATTACCTGTTTCATGACCACCTGCAACCGGCGGTCCATCTTGTTGCGGTGATAAGGAGACCCGTTGGGAGAAATGAGAATTTCTGCGCCACTTTCCGCCAGCGTTTCGCAGATATCCAACTCACCCCAGATATCCTCGCAAATGGGAATGCCCAGCCGTACTCCACGAAAATTCACCGGACCGGGCATCGGCCCCGCATCAAACACACGCTTTTCGTCAAACACGCCGTAGTTGGGAAGATCGACCTTGTAACGGGTGCTCACGATCTTGCCCTCATCCATGATGGCGACTGCGTTGTGCAGACCGGATTGGGCATCGCGCCACGGCAAACCCATGATGATACCGGGGCCGCCATCAGTCGTGTCACCGGCAAGCTCTAAGGCTGCAATGCGGCAGGCTTCCACGAAGGCGGGTTTAAGCACCAGATCATCCGGCGAATAACCGGAGAGAAACAGCTCGGTAAAGACGACAATATCGGCGCCCTGCCGTGCGGCATCGGCCCGAGCCGTGCGGGCAAGAGCAAGATTGCCGGCAATGTCACCAACAGTTGGATTGTGCTGCGCCAGTGCGATGCGCAGGATATCGAGAATGCTTGTCATAAGCGACATTTAGGGCCAACGCCGCATCAGGGCAATGCATGGGCTTCACTTACGCAACTGTTGACACAACTACGGGAATGCTTTGCCTTTGTTCCGTTTTGCGTGACTATCGCCGCCATCACAAAGGAGGGCTTCCATGCACAAGATTCTTACTCTGGCTGCTGCCACACTTGCCGCCTCTCTCACCGCCATCGCCCCTGCACTAGCAGCACCGGCTTGTGCCAATGAAGGACACATCCGATCGGTGGTGGGTGACGAGAAAACCACCATCACGTTCCAGATTGTTGGCGAGAATGACGAGACACAGTTCAAGATTTACTGGATTGATTATGAGGGCAAGCGCCAGTTCTACAAACACGTCTTTGCCGGTGATGTGTATCAGCAACAAACCTTCATGACCCACCCCTGGGTCGTTACCGCCCCCGCGCCTGGCGGCCCCGAAGATTGCATCGCCGTGTATCTTCCGCAGCCGGGTGGAAGCACCATTGTACTGAACTAAGACGCTATGACACCGGGCTTTTCCCGGTCATCAGGTTCAGCGTTTGCCGTGCGATTGATATTGTCGCCCGGCGACCCCAGTTGAATTTCAGGAAGTCCTGCTCGATACCATCAGCAAAGATGACGCCTCCCTCGTTGATGCGCGAGATCAGTTCGATCGATTGTGAACCATCGATCTCCCCACACTGAAGCTCGCAACTGCTGGTTTTACTCGGCCACGGCTCCCGGGCAAAGAACAGAACCTTGGGTTCGGTTGATGTGATCTTCATGAACTGATCGGTGGCGGTCATGATCGATTTTGCCCAACCAGTAGCGCCGGTGCCTGTGGTTACAATAACGCCGGACGAGGAGTGAAATGCCTCAGAACCATCCGCCTTTAAAATGTATTTTGCAGACTGATGAGAGCGGTGACCGATGAACAATTCGTTCAGCGCAACCAGCCTTTCTCCACCGCCGAGATTTGCTTCGACCATGGTCAGTCGTTCAAAATACGCCCTGTTCGCATCGATCAAACCCAGCATTTCAGCCACGTGTTGCACGGGCGTCGATGTCAGTACGCCCTCTGAACCCTGCTGGCCGGGCGTAACGCCCAATATGGGTTGATCCGCCACGTATTTTGCCAGATTTGCAACCAGACCGTCCTGCCCAACGGCGATCACCACATCGTTGTCTGCAAACAGAAACCGGTCCAGATCTTCGCGTTCCACTTGCGCAATTGACCAATCATCGGGAACCGATAACCGCACCCTTTGGATTGCATCTTCAAGCTCCTGATGCGCCTCATCTATCGCCTTAATTTGCTGGTCACGGCTTTTGAGAAAAAATTCGGCCTGCCCCCGTGTGCCGTGCGTCTCGAGCAGTGCCTGATACTCTGTCTTCCTTGTAACAAGGACAACACGAGGGCGCAGGCTGCTCATCTATCCCTGCTGTCTCTGCTTGCAGGTACTTTACCCGCAGGTTTTTTTGATTTGGTCGATTTTACCCGCGGTGTTGAACTGGCAGCCTGCGTTGGCTTGGCAGCCGGTGCCGGTCTGGCAGGCTTGTCGGCCTTCAACATGTTTTGAAACTGCCCGATCACGCTGGAAAGCATGTCGGGGGTAAACGTCACATTGTCGATCCTCTGAAGTTTTCCTGCAAACTCCTGCGCGGCCATGGCGAGCGAAACCTGAGGCGGAAGACCGGCATAGATTTCCATACGTTCCTTTTCCATATCCGCCTTGGCCTGATCGATTGTGCGGATGCGGTTGGCTTCGGCATCGGCATTGATTTTCATGGACGCAGCCAGCGCTTCGGCCTTCGAACGGGCATTCTCGTCTTCTCTTGCGATCAGTTTCTTCTTTTGTGTCGCCAGTTCAATTTCGGTGCTCAATTCATTTTCCGCGATGGCCCGTTCCTTTTCGACCGCCAGGGCGCGGCGCGAGAATGTGGCTTCATCGGCGGCCTGCTGCACGCTTTCAAATGTTGGCGTCTGCAGGGCACGGGACAGTTCGCTGCTGGCCAGGAGGTTGTCGACACCAACACCAACGATTTCGACACCCATCTCAGGCGTGCTGGTGTCTGCATGAAAGCCTTCTTCGAGCGCGGTCTGGAGAGGTTCCACACCCGTTTCAAGCAGATCGCGAACCCCCTTACTTTTGAGATAGGCCGCAATGTAGCGCCGGGCCAGAGAACCCAGAAAATCGTTGATCTGGTCGATTGGCTGGCCAACGACCTGCCCGGTGGCATGGTCGATTGTGAAGTCGATGCGATCACCCAGCTTTTCCGCTTCACTCACTCTCCAGACAATGCTGCCCTGAACGGTCAGATCCTGATAATCGGCGGAAAGACCTTTGAGCAGGAATGGCAGATTTCTGTCATCCATCGGGATCTCGCTGAGCGACGTTCCGGTTGGAGAAAACCAAAATGTAAGCCCGCGGCCAGAGCGAACACGCCTGCCTTTTTTGAACTGCTGAATATGCTTGGAGGCGTCAGCCCTCAAATGTCTGTAGAAGGGATATTTTTGAATATACGCCATAAATAGGGTCCATTTTATTTCAGCAGAAAAGCAAATAATTTACCGAGCTGAATTTCTCCCGATCCTGACCATATAGGCTTGTATTTCATGCGCCAACCGCTTCTGGAAATACGCGTCCTGAAATAGACAAATTTGATTTTTCTTGACGACTGGCATGGGCGGATGAAACAGCAAACTCTTTGCCTATCCTTTGAAGCGCACCCTTCTTTTTTGTGTCAAAATGCGATATTTCTTGATGCTTCTAATTCAACAAAAAGCAACGATTCCCTTTCGTGCCCAGCGACCAGACACTGATCATCGGTATTTTCGTCGTTCTCTTCGTGCTTTTGGTGTGGGGGCGCATTCGCTATGATCTTGTGGCTTTTGGCGCTCTGGTGCTGGCGGCTGTTCTGGGTCTTGTTTCAAAAGACAATGTGTTTTCGGGGTTTGGGCATTCCGCTGTCGCAATCATTGCGTTGGTTCTTGTCATCTCGCGTGGGTTGATCAGTTCGGGAGCGATTGAGAAACTGGCGGCTCAGTTGCTGGACTCCGAACGCCCCCTGCCCCTGCATATTGGAATTATCGCGGCTGTTGGGGCCGGCATTTCAGCGATTATCAACAATGTCGCGGCTCTCGCACTTCTGATGCCGCTTGATCTGGAAACCGCCGGCAAGGCAAAGCGCGCGGTTAGTCTGTCACTCATGCCGCTTTCCTTTGCAACAATTCTTGGCGGAATGATTACCTTGATTGGTACACCTCCCAATATTGTTATTGCCGAGTACCGGCAGGACGCTCTTGGTGCGCCATTTGGCATGTTCGACTTTGCTCCGGTTGGCCTGGCGGTCGCTGTGTCGGGAATTGCCTTTGTGTCCCTGATTGGCTGGCGATTTTTGCCAAAACGGGAGGGCGCACTTGAGCAGGAGGCCGAATTTGCCAAGGGCCGTTACATTGCCGAGCTTCGGGTGGGAGAAAAAGCGGAGACGGATGAAAAGACGATAGAGGATCTTTATCCCATTGCCGACGAGCTTGATCTGCACATTCTTGGAATGGTGCGCCGTGGCAAGAGAATGCCGGGGTTCGCCGCTCAACAGGAAGTCCGGGCCGGTGATTTCATCGTTGTCGAGGGGGATCCCAAGTCCATCGAGACATTCATGGGGCTGAGTGACCTCGAATTTGCCGGTTCTGAAAAACACGCCGGCGGTGTGACATCCGGTGGACTGACACTTACCGAAGCCATTGTTCCCGAGGGTGCCCGTATTGCGGGTCGCACCACACGAAGCGTTAAATTGCTCTACCGTCACTCTGTCACCCTGTTGGGCGTGTCGCGCAGCGGTCAGCGGTTTCGCGACCGTGTGCGGTTGCTGACGATTGAACCGGGAGACGTTCTCCTCCTGCTGGGCACGCCGGAACAGAATGCAAATGCAGCTTCGTGGCTGGGTGCGCTGCCTCTTGAGGGCCGTAAAACACAGGTCGTTCAGCGTTCCAAGGCCGGTCTCTCAATCGCAATCTTTCTGGGCGCCATCGCAACGGCAGTGCTTGGCTGGGCTTCGCTGCCTGTTGCTCTTGCCGCTGCTGTGGTCAGTTTCGTGGCGATCGGTCTCGTCTCTGGGCGCGAGGTCTATGAATCAGTCGAATGGAAAGTGATTGTTCTTCTGGCAAGCCTTATTCCGCTTGCAGAGGCGTTTGAGAGTTCTGGGGGCGCAAAACTTATCGCCTCGCAAATCCTCAATCTGACAGAAGGCTTTCCCGTCTGGCTCTCACTCCTTGCCCTCATGGTCGTGACGATGACCCTCTCCGACTTCCTCAACAATGTCGCAACCACGTTGATTGCCGCGCCCGTTGCTGTTGGCATGGCCACAACCACCCAGACTAACCCCGATTCCTGGCTGATGGCCGTTGCGGTTGCCGCCTCCTGCGCTTTCCTTACCCCAATCGGGCACAAGAACAACACAATCATATTGGGACCCGGTGGCTATCGGTTTGGAGACTACTGGCGCATGGGCCTGCCGCTCGAAATCCTGGTCATTGCGGTGGCGATGCCAGCGATATTGTTTTTCTGGCCGCTGTAAAAGACTGCAAACGCCACCACTATTGGAGGGCAGCAATCACCGGGGTTTCGTGACGTTCAACACACCCCGGTTTTACGGTGATGCGGGGGACGGAAAATCGCACAGGAAATCGCGATAGATATCCAGAACGTCGCTGACTTCGAAGTGAAGAAAATGCCCAACATCAGGAACGATGCGCAGCTGGCAGTCCGGAATTCTGTGCGCCGCGGCCTGAGCGTCGACAGGGTCGAGCAACACGTCATCCTCGCCGTTGATGATCAGCGTTTTGGCGTCAATTGTCTTGAGATCGAGGAGCCCATCGATGCTACCGACACTTTGAACAAAATCGCATTGAGCGGAGAACGCTTCGCATTGTTCAATCTTGAGATTGCGAAACTGATTGATAATCCGGTTTTGCTGAGCCTGCGATACACCGGACGCCAGTTTATCAACGATAAGCCTGCCCACATGTTCTGTCTTATTGGCCGCATAAAAGGCCTGCCCCTCACTGATGATTGAGTGCATCAGCTTGGTTTTGCGTGTTCCAAAACCACCCAGGATGAGTTTGTCGATCGTCCCGGGAAATCTTGACGCATAAGAGGCAGCAACCAGAGTGCCCCAGGACGCAGCAGCAAGGCTGACACTGCCGCTTTGCCGCGTGGCCGCTATGACAGCGTGAAGTGCTGCAACCTGTTCATCAAGGTCCACGACGGAGTTGCCGGACAATCTGACTGCACGGCCCTGGCCGGGCAGGTCGAATATGACAACACGAAATTCTTTTTGGAAGTAGGAGGCAAATGACCGCCAGACCACCATGCTTTGCTGCGCGCCGTTGACACACACCAAAACGTCTGCCGCAGTGCCATAAATGCGGAAGGGTATTTCAAAACGCCCACAGACAACGGATCCTCTTTCGATACGATTCTTGATGATCGGGTTCCTGATCGATGTCTGCGTTTCGCACTGACCATAGGGTAGCTCATTGATGGTATTTGCCGCAACGTAATTATTGATCGAGACGCCTTTGCCCCCCGATGAAATATAACGGCTTGCGGATGGGCGGGTTGCTTTGCGGTGAGGTTTCCATACTGACCTGTTCAGGCTGTGCCAGCCAGCCCACCTTCACGCACATTTTTCGAAAAAACTGCACCGGATCGCGGCATGGATCTGCGTCCTTCCCCACAAAGACAATCTGTGCAAGACTTCTGTCAGGGGCGCAGATTGAGGGAAGTTTGCGATGATCCTGTCTTCTTTTTTTCGATGGCGGGCTGTGGCCCTGATTTTTGTTATCCTGGCACTTCATGCCTGTCAGGTGACAAAGCTGGGGCCATCTTACAGCGAGAAAGCCTATTCCAACGCAACGACGCTCAAAGCGCGATCCGTCGCGCTGATTGACCTGTCCTCGCAGCCTTATGCACAACACAGCGCTGCCGCGACCCAACTGAGCACCGACATCAGTGCCGCTCTGGAATTTTCCAAAGGGCAGCCCCGCAATGAAGTCGCCACCAACCAGTGGGCGTTGATGCGCGATCCTGAGAAAAACCTGATCGGCGGGTATCTCAAACACTGGCAGGGACCGGGAGCCGAGGGGGTCTCAGAGTTCTTTCGCAGCGAGGCGCGGGGCAAGATTGAGCAGGCCTATGACTATATTATCTGTCTTGAGGTGAACAAGCGCGAAGGCAAGACATGCACCGCACCGGCCACGGGTGGCTAGTGCGTTTCAGTTTTAGCTGACGCGCGAACGCCCGGCACGTGTGTGCCGCACTTTTGTACCGGACTGGCGCAGGCATTTAGCATTACCAGGGGGCGTGAACGAAAACCAACCGGGCTTATCCCGTGGAAAGCGGAACCAGTCCAGCGGAGAGACACCATGAATTTCGATACCTTTGTCGACGCCGTGAAAAGCGGCATCCCGGAATTGGCCAAGAATACGGTCAAGGACTTTGCCGCAGATGCGGAACAGGATTTTCAAACCTTTCTTGAAAGCTCAAAGGATGATTTGCGCCGCTGGACCGACGCCCTTGCAGACGGAAAACTGACCGGTGACGAGTTTGGTTTTCTTGTCAAAATGCGGCTTGATCTGGCCAAAATGCACGCACTCACAGCAACCGGCATCGCACAGGCGCGGGTCGACCGGTTTCGAAAAGGCGTGACCAGCCTTGTCGTAAAATCAGCGCTGGCGGTGCTTTAATATCCGCAGGTCATACCGCTTTGCGAAGCTCTATGGCCAGTAGCGTGAAGACCTATTGACCGCTTCCAGCGCGTCTTTTTGGTTGCCGTAGCGCAAATAGCGGCCGTCATTGAGAAAGAAATAGGTCTTTCCGTTCATCGCCTGCCAGTCGATGGCTGCGACAATTTTTCGGGCATATTTGCCAACCCCCTTCCATCCACGTTCCACGCGGCTGGGCCCCGCTTCCTTGCTGTCGGATTTATTGTCGTACCGCACATAGGTCCCATCGTTCAAAAAGAAGTAGGTTTTGCCGTTGTTATTCCAGGTGGTGGCGCTGATGATTTTACGCGCATAGGGCCCAAGACCGGGCCAGCTGGAGCCCGTTGACTTTGGCCCCACATCAATGCGCCCCTTTTGTTTGTTAAAGCGCACGTAATTGCCGTCGTTCAAAAAGAAATAGAGCTTTCCATTGATGTCGCTCCAGTCCAGTACGGCAGAGATTTTCTTGGCATGCTCTCCCAGACCCTGCCACGAAGAAGTGGGAACTGGCTGAAAGTCAAAACAATCCGCCTTATTGTCATAGCGATAGGTCATGGCGTTGCTTGCAAAGAAATAAGTCTTTTCTCCATAACGCGTGGCGCCCAAAACATCGGCCCAGCGCGGCCCTTTTCGTGTACAGACGGCCTTGTCATCGGGTGATTGTTTTTGGCGGGGCTGTGGATCTGCCTGGTTTAACAGGGCTGATTTCTCGCTTTGCGCATTCAGTTCCGATACCCGAGCCCTGGCGAACGAAACAAACGCTGAGTCTGGAAATCGCTCAATAAAAGTTCGCAGAACTGCAACGCTGTCCGTATTCTTGATTGATTCCCAGACCAGCGCATCATCACCAATTTGCTGCGGCACCGGCCGGACCTGAGCCTGGTTTCCGTCTCCAGACTGTCCAGAAAAGAAATATTCGCTGGTGACCTCATCGTAATATGCTGGCCTTTGTTGATGGGAGACCGTCGCAGCCAGGCGCATGACATCCCGGCGCACCTGACGGGCGAGCTGAACGTGGGACAGGCCGGGCTGTTTTAAAAGCGGAATCAAGCTGCGCGTAAAAACGGAGTTGGGATTTTGATCATCATCGGATAATCGGTCGAGCGCCGTCTGCCCTACCCCTGCAGAATACAGAATTAAGGTTCCTTCAGGTGCAATAGTTCCCGCCAACCCGCGCGAACTGCCAAGGCTCCTGGTCCCGTTGCTTGGAAAGGGATTGTT
Source organism: uncultured Rhizobiaceae group bacterium (assembly GCA_937930635.1). Taxonomy (GTDB): domain Bacteria; phylum Pseudomonadota; class Alphaproteobacteria; order Rhizobiales; family Rhizobiaceae; genus Pseudahrensia. The sequence continues at coordinate 44,188 of CALHCF010000012.1, read as the reverse complement.
GCGACACGCATCAAGCATCAAAACGGATACCCGGGTTCCGCGATTCTGAATGGTTTCGAGAATCTGATCCACAGGGATGGCCTCAGCCTTGATAAATTGTTCCTGCCCAGGCTTTGCCGCAGGTGTATCGGTGGGCAGCAGATAGTTGCGACCAGAAATTTCAATCCCGTGACCGGCAAAGAAAAATACCGCTTCATCGCCAGCCGATAGTTGTGAGGCAAACTCCTGGATAACACGGTTCATGTCACGGCGCGTAACGTCCTTTGCCGTGGTTACGCGAAAACCGACCTCTGCCAGTGAAGCAGAAATGGCTTCTGCGTCATTGACGGCCTTTTGCAGACTTTCAATGTTGAGGTAATTGTCTATGCCAATAACCAGCGCTGCGCGTTTTTGTGCATTTGCAATTGGCGCGCACAACAACACGACAAGTACAATAGCCAGTGTATTGAAAAAACGGGTCAAGAAGCGTCTCCCAGTTCTGGCTGAACATACTGCACCCCGCCATAAGTCTGCCATATGTACCGCCAAGAAATATCAGCAAAGCTTCTGGACGCAAATGATTGGAGCAGCACACCCTGTTGCCAGTTGCAGACAGGGACCCATGGTGTGTCGGTTTTAGGCGCTCGCAAAGCGTTAGGTTACGTCGCGGTCGGTATAGTCGAACTGCGGCAATCCATCAGCGATCTCGTAAAAATCACCCTTGTCCGCGCAGAAGATGTGACGCTCTATTTTAAGGCCGGAACCGGCGTCCAGCGACCCGGCAATGATGGACGTTTGGACACTGTCATTGGCTTTCCAAAACAGCGCTGACCCGCATTCGCCGCAAAAACCTCTCTTTGCAAAATCAGATGCCGCGTACCATTTCAGACTACCACTGTCATTGACGACCAGATCTGAATCGGCGGCATTGGTTGCCGCATAGTACAGGCCGGACTGCTTGCGACACTGGCCACAATGGCAGGCTACAATTTCGCGCATCGGACCGGTGACCTGATAGCTCACCCTGCCGCAGTTGCAGGAACCTGATCTGGACTCGATGCTCATGGGGCTTGTTCCGTTCGTCTGGAAGTTTGGCCTGGCGTTAATTAGGCGGCCTGATCGGTCTGACCTTGTATACCGTTCTTCTTTTTCAGCCGGTCAGCGATAAGGAAGGCAAGTTCAAGAGACTGATCAGCGTTCAGACGCGGATCGCAATGGGTATGGTAGCGGCTGCCCAGATCATCATCAGAAATGGCCCGCGCACCTCCCGTGCATTCTGTCACGTCCTTGCCGGTCATTTCGACATGAACACCACCGGCAATGGTCCCCTCGGCGTCATGAATATCGAAGAAGGAATTGACCTCGCCCATCACCCGGTCGAAGGGGCGGGTCTTATAGCCACCGGCGGAAACTGTATTGCCGTGCATCGGATCGCACGACCAGACGACCTGTTTTCCTTCTTTCTTTATCGCGCGGACAAGCTCTGGCAGATGTTCGCCAACCTTGTCGTGGCCAAAACGCGCTATCAGGGTCAACCGACCCGGCTCATTGTCAGGTGACAGAATATCGATGAGTTCCAACAGACCGTCGGCGGTGGTTGTTGGACCGCATTTCAGACCGAGCGGGTTTTTGACCCCACGACAATATTCAACATGGGCATGGTCGCTCTGACGGGTCCTGTCTCCAATCCAGATCATGTGGCCCGACGTGGCATAGCAATCATTGGTGATGGAATCTTCGCGGGTCAGTGCCTGCTCGTAGCCCAGCAACAGGGCTTCGTGGCTCGTATAAAAGTCGGTCTCACGCAGCTTTGGATTGTTTTCCGGGTCCATGCCGATGGCGCGCATGAATTCCAGCGTCTCGGAAATGCGGTGGGCCAGTTCGGTGTATTTTTCCGACTGCGGAGAATTCTTGACGAAATCCAACGTCCATTTATGAACGTGGTTGAGGTTGGCATAACCGCCCTGTGCAAAGGCGCGCAGCAGGTTCAGCGTGGCGGCAGATTGGCGGTAGGCCATAATCTGGCGCTCCGGATCCGGCACCCGTGCGTCTTCCGTAAACTCAATGCCATTGACCACATCGCCGCGATAGGAAGGCAGCGTCTGGTCGCCCTGTGTTTCGGTGTCGGAAGAGCGGGGCTTGGCAAACTGGCCTGCGACACGGCCGACTTTCACGACGGGTTTGGACGCACCAAAAGTCAGCACTACCGACATTTGCAGGAAAACACGAAAAAAATCACGGATATTGTCCGCTTCATGCTCGGCAAAGCTTTCTGCACAATCGCCCCCCTGCAAAAGGAAAGCCTCTCCAGCGCAAACGCGCGCAAGGTGATCTTTTAGCGCCCGCGCTTCGCCTGCAAAAACCAGAGGCGGGAAAGTCGCCAGACGGGCCTCTGTTGCTTCCAGTATTGCCTTGTCGGGATAATTCGGCATCTGGACTGCCGGTTTAGAGCGCCATGAATCAGGTGACCATTTCTGTGCCATTGTCTTACTCGCGTTGTGCCATCCGGTCTGAAAACGCAACCGGGTTCCATACAGGCTGCGTTCTAAGGCGTTGAAGGCAATCTTGGCAAGGGAAATGGCACCAGTGTGATCATTCAACGTCTCGCGGCACCAGGCCCTCAGCTTATGGCAGGCAGCAATTTGTCGAACAACGCCGCTTCGTCCGCGCCCAGCGAAACGGGCCTGGGGTAAATCGGCTTGTCACGATCTTCGTGAATCGGTGTTTCGCCATAATCGGTTGTTTCGACAAAACGCCTCAGGGCCGCTTCGCCATGGTGATGCCGAAACCCCTGTAACACGGCATCAAGATAGGAGCGTAAAATCCGTGATCCCTGATGTGCCGGTTCAGGAGCAAGCGCCTTGTAGACATAGATGGGCCGCCCATGATCCGGCGGCGGCATGGTATCGGTGTATTCGATGGTTCGGGCATCGATCGTGAGACGCTCATAAAGCGCTTCACGTTCATCAAGCGCGGCGAGACTGCTGGCGTGGTCAAGCACAACCATGCCGTCTATTACGCAATCGGCGCTAGGCCGGGCCGACAGGAAGGCAAGGTTTTCTATCGGCGCGAAGCTGCCCCCGACCATGGGACGACACAGCCATTCGCGCCGCCACCCGTGCAGGCGAGCAGGATGCGCCGATATATAGGGAGTTTGCAAAGTGCGCAGATTGACCAGCGAACCATAGCCAAAATAGGCGATTGTGGCATTTCTACTCATCGTCGTTTTCGCTCATGATCGCCCCTGTTGGCCTCAGTTAAATCTGAGCAAGACCTGACCCAGGATCAGCCGCCAAAGGCACCCGCCTGCTCAAACTGTTTCCAGGCCCGTTCCAGCCATTTAGCACGAAAGGAGTGGCCGCCCGGATGCAGGCATAATTGCAGGACTTTCCCGTCTCCGCCTTCACGCATTTTACAATCCAACCCTTCGGCTCCGCTTGTCGCCTTCCAATTGCCGTAACCGCCCGCTTTCGCGGCCAGATCCAGCGCCGTGTTGACGTTTCCCTGTCTTGTTGAGGCAATCGCCCGCCCTTCTATCGGAACAATCCTGTCCGAAGTGCCATGAATATGGATGATGTTGGCGGGCAGTCTTTCGCATTTGTCAGGAACAGGTGCCCAGAATGTCCCGGCAATTGGCGCGAAAGCCGCGAAGTTCCCCCCACGCTCACAGGCCAGATTCCAGGTCATCATTCCACCGGCTGAAAAGCCGCTCACCATAAGGCGATTGCCATCGATGCCGTGTTGATCAACAAGGTCCTGCTTCAGCTTATCAAAGAACGGGATTTCAACCCGGGGACCGGGAGACGGGGCATTGGGAATATCCCAGTCCTCGCGGGCGGATTTGGGAGCAACAAAGGCAAGCCCCATCCTGGAGATGGCACGCGACAGGTTCTTGTTTTTCATCAACCCGGCCGCAGTGCCGCGATAGCCGTGGTTGAAGATGATCGCCCCCACTTTGCTTTTTCCGTCATGCCCCTGCGGCATACGAATGCGATAGGTGCGCTCGCCAATCATACAATCAGTGTCCGGTCCGCATGCCACGACAGTTGAGGGCGCGAAACCCATCGCAACCGTTGCAAGAGCTGAAGCAAAGGAAAGTCGCGTAAAGAGCCGTACCAATGTCATAGGAGCGTTTCCGGTGATTTCATTGTACTGAAATCATATCCAATGCCGTCCAATGGGGCAAAGGAAAGGCTATTTTCGGGTTGTCATTTCATTGTGAGAACAAAGCCAGCCTGTTTTGCGTTCATATCTGGGTCAGGCCTTTTTCGCTGCGTCAGGCCTTTTCCCGGCGACCAAGAAAAACCGGCAGCAGGATGAGCAAAATAGCAAGACGCGCCACATGGCAGGCGACGACAAAGCCGGGACTGACGTTCAATATCACGCCCATGGCGATCATGGTTTCAAGTCCACCGGGGGCGAATGCAATCAGGACATGGACAAGAGGCATGTCCAGAGATTGCGCTACCGGCCACGCCGCCAACGCTGCAGCCATAACCGAAATGCCGGTTGTAAGCCCCCCGGCGGCAAGAGCTTTTTTAAGGACATCAATTGTGACACCGACAAAACGGGCACCAATAATCGCTCCAATGACGACAAAGCAGGGATAGATCAAAACATCGGGCATGACACCCGTCACTTGCCCGCTGGTATGGGCTGCGCCTGAGACAAGCAGGCCGCCAATCACCAGTGCGGCGGGAGTTTTGAGTTTTTTTAAAGCCAACCCCACAAGCAGAGCGAGCACCACTGTAACGATGATCTCAGGCAGAAGCATAGGATCACCGGCGGGCAACGGGCTGACATTAACATCAACGCCCATGGCAAAAGCCACCGAAGGAACCGCAAGGGTAAGCAACAAGAGCCTCACCGCCTGCATGACCGTGATCTGCACAACATCGAGTTTCATTTCGGTGCCCAGCGTAATCACCGTGCTGAGATGGCCCGGTGTCGAGGCCAGCACAGCAGTCTGAGAGTCGTATCCAAAGGACCGGGTCAGCACCGCACGACATAAAAACAGGATCGCGACCAGCATGATCGCAAGTGCAACAAAAGCTGGTGGCCACCGCAAGAAAGACGCCATGACTTCTTCATTGATGCTGGCACCAATACCCACGCCAATCAGAAGAAAAGCTGCATCCCGCAGCACCGGCGCGACATCGAGCCGGGCGCCCAGGAGATTCGCGGCCGTCACCGCAATTGCCGGCCCTGTAAGCACAAAGACCGGCAATGAAAGCGCATAGGCAACGAGCGTACCGATGGCTGCAACAAACAGTGTTTTTGATGACAGAAGAATGGTTTGCTGCGGAATCTTCAGTTTCAAGTTCAACTCCGCTCGTCTCTTGCGAGGGCTGGAGTTGCCTGCATCTGGATCACTCGACGCGTTTTCCGTTCTCCACCGTGTAGGTTGGATCATACATGGTCACCAGCTCTTCCCCGGCAGAGGGGTGAAGCGCCATGGTGCGGTCAAAGTCGGCCTTTTTTGCTCCCATTTTTATGGAGATCGCCATCACCTGCGCCATTTCACCGGCATCAGGCCCAAGAACATGAGCGCCCACCACGCGGTCGCTTTCAGCATCCACAATGAGCTTCATCAACATGCGGCTGTCGCGGCCAGCCAGTGTATATTTCATCGGGCGGAAGTTTGCCCGAAACACGTTGAGTTTTGGGAATGCTTCGGCAGCTTCGGCCTCGCTCATACCCACAGTGCCAATTTCGGGATGAGAGAATACTGCCGTGGCAATAAGATCGTGGTCCGGGCGCTGCGGATCATCCTGATATTCGGTTGCCACGAAACACATTGCCTCGTGGATGGCGACGGGGGTCAGCTGAACGCGGTCCGTCACGTCACCAACAGCCCAGATGTTCTCGACATTGGTGCGGGAATACTCATTGACTTTGATGTAACCGCGCTCGTCTGTCTCCACACCGGCCATGTCCAGCCCCAGACTGCCGGTCAAGGGAACCCGGCCCAGCGCCAGCATAACCTGATCGACTTCCATCACCTCACCACCCGACAGGTGAGCTTTTACCGTATCGCCCTGCCCGCGTTCGAGTTTTGAAAAAACCTGCTCCGTGATGATGCGGATGCCACGCTTTTCGTACTCCTCGTGCAACAAGGTGCGCACATCGTCATCAAAACCCCGCAGGATTTCAGGCCCTCTGTACAGAATGGATGTTTCAACACCCAGCCCGGCGAAGATCCCCGCAAATTCGACAGCGATGTAACCCGCGCCAGCAATGATGATGCTCTTTGGCAGTTTTGGAAGGTTGAAGGCGTCATCAGAAACAATCGCCAATTCATGACCCTCAAGTTCCGGCTGGCGGTAGGGGGTGCCGCCGACAGCAATCAGGATGCGCTCAGCGGTAATGATGCGATCTTCTTCCTTGAGCCAGACTTCATGAGAACCGCGAAGTTCGGCACGGGTGTCGAACACTTCTGTACCGCTCGACAAAAGCCCCTGCCGATAGCCCCCTTCAAGGCGCGTTACTTCGGCTTCCTTGTTTGCAACCAGCTTGTTCCAGTCAAAGCTCGTTTCGCCGACCGACCAGCCGTAACCTTGCGAGTCTTCAAAATGCTCAGGAAATGTGGAGGCATAGACATAGAGTTTTTTGGGCACACACCCGCGAATGACGCATGTGCCGCCATAACGGCTTTCCTCAGCAACCCCAACACGCTTGCCAAGGGCTGCTGTTCGGCGCGCTGCGCGTACACCGCCGGAACCGCCACCGATAACAAACAGATCATAGTCGTATTTCATGGGTCGCCCACCAATCCCGGCCTGCCCTATCAGGGCAGATCACAGTTAGAAAATTAATTACCTGCCGCCTGCAATTTCTTGGCGACGTTTTGACCAAGATCACGGTTGACCCCGTTGGCCCAGATCCGGGCTGCCTTTCCAAGCTCGCGCGCCAGAATGGGCGTTGAGTCCAGATATTTGCCCCCAACCTCCGAGGAGAAAAAGGCTGCCACCTCATTCAGTTCCGCTTCACTGAAAGTATTTGCAAACAAACGCGCCGCTTCTGTTTCCAGCGCTCCGCGACGGGCGGCGAGAGCGATAGCCTCCTCATCCACGATGTTTGAAATCAGATCGACCTTATCAGGACTGTCGGCTGTCAGGCGGCTCTTTAAGGTTCCAGCAGCCTGAATAAGAATTCCGTCAAACGATTTGGTGGCCTTGGTGGCGCTGATCGCCTTGCGGGCCGCCTCCAGATGCGCGGCACTCGGCTCCTGAGCATAGGCGGCTGATGCCCCAAACACCAAACCGAGCACTCCACAAACAACCGCTGCGATACCAAAAACCGCAATTCTGGCAGTTTTGAATGACATGTTTACCAATCTCCATTGATTCTGCGATGTTCGCCGCCATGATCCGGCGGGAAATCGGGCCCAGCTTTTACTTCGACGATTCGATCACTTTGACGCCGCCCTGTCCGGCAACAATGGCCCGTGTAGCCAAACCTGTAAACAGTCCATGCTCCACGACCCCAGGAATCGAGTTCAGATTAACGGAAAGCGCTTCTGGTTCGAGAATGCGGCTAAAAGATGCATCGATAATGAGATGCCCGCCATCCGTCAGATAGGGTTCGCTCCCCTCACCTTTCCTCAATTCAAGATCACCGGACAGCTGATGCTGCATTGCAACCTCTTCAATCGCAATGCGGGTGGCAGCCAGCCCGAAGGCATTGACCTCAATGGGAAGAGGAAAGGCACCAAGTGCCTCCACCAGTTTACTGTCGTCGGCAATCACCACCATGGCATCAGACGCGGCCGCCACAACTTTTTCACGCAACAGCGCCCCGCCCCCCCCTTTGATCAGGTTCAGCGCCGGGTCGATTTCGTCTGCACCATCAATGGTCAGATCCAGATGCGGCGTTTCCTCCAGTGTGGTGAGAGGCACGCCCAGCTTCTCGCAATGGGCCCGTGTGCGCTCGGACGTGGGAACGCCAACGATCTGCAATCCCCCGGCCACCTTTGGCGCAAGCGCATCGATGAAGGCTTCAGCCGTTGAGCCGGTGCCAATTCCCAGTTTCATTCCATCATGCACCCATTCCAGAGCCGCACGTCCCGCATCCGCCTTGAGATTTTCAGACATCAGTCAAACCCGTTTTTACACGCCCTGTATTGCCGGTATCACGACACCTGCGCCATCGCCAGTGCACCACCGCCGCAATGAACATTGATCAACCACAAAAATCAGGGCAAAGGCGCATCTGAAGCTTATGAAAGAGCAAACCGGATCGAATCATGAATGCCAACAATGACCGTGTCCTGATCTTTGACCTTGACGGCACCCTGGTTGACAGCAACCGGGACCTTGTGCCGGCGCTTAACCGGACCATCGCTCACGACGATGTCCCTCCCATTTCACGGGCAGATGTGGGGCATGTGGTTGGTCAGGGTGCCTTGAAGATGATTGAGCGGGCCTTTCAGTTTCACGACCGGCCTTTGACATCAGAGCGCCAGAAGGAGCTTCTGCCTGTTTTTCTGGAAACTTACGAAGCCCATATCGCCGATGAAACCGTCTGGTTTGACGGTGTGATGGATGCGCTCGATCATCTGGATTCGCTGGGGTGGACCTTTGCGATCTGCACCAACAAATATGAACACCTTGCCCGCAAACTGATTGGCCTGTTGGGTCATGGCGATCGGTTTGCAGTCGTGACGGGTGGCGATACGTTCGGCTTCAAAAAGCCGGACCCCCGCCATATCATCGAGACAGCCAGCATGGTGGCCAAAAATCCGCGTCAGGTCATTATGGTTGGCGACAGCATCAACGACATTGATGCGGCCAAAAATGGCGGCATTCCCGTCATCGCCGTGGATTTCGGCTATAGCGATGTTCCCGTGAGTACGCTTGCCCCCGACATCATCATTTCGCATTTCAGTGAGCTGGCCGGTGCCGTGGAAAAACTGTCAGCCAAGGAGAAGCAGACCTGATATTTTACTTCATATTTTACTTTATATTTATCTCATAACCTAAAGTAAAATATCGTTTTCATGTGATGATGAAGGCTTTTAGTCCGATGATGTCATCGCCCTTGCGACATCTTCCTGCGGGATATCGAGCAGGCCCGCCACACGCTCGACCAGAACCACTTCGGTTTCGTGAAGCTTGCCGTCAGCAAACACCATCTCCCACATATGGGACATGAGCAGCAGGATGTCTTCTCTTCGCATATCAGCGCGCAAGACATCGGCCATGGCCTGCATGGCCTTAATGTCGGTTTTTTGACCACGTGCGTGTGCAATCAATTCAACGGTTTCGGCTTCATCAAGATCAAAATCATCGGAGAGGATGCGCACAAGTCTGTCCATCTCGGCAGGGTGCAGTTGTCCGTCCACCGGCATCACCATGAACAGGAAAGTCGCGACTGCGCCCCGCGCAGGGAAACCCTGATCGGATTCGCGCACCCGACTGACGTGGGTTTTAATTCTCTCGATATTGCTGGCCAAATCCAAATCCGCATCGTTGCTTACATTGCCGAAAATCAATGTCTGTTGTTCTTCCACCATCGCCGTTGCGGCGATTCGACCCTCGGTTTTCCGGTTGCTACATTCCCATTCCACAGGGTTTTAAGCAAGCGTTCCGCTTGATGTTGCCCACCTTGCAGCGCTACATGATCAAAAGTTTTTTCTTCAGGTCAGGAAAAAGAAATGGTCACTTCACCCTCTTCACCCTATGTCGATTTGTTTCCTATGGGCGAGGATGAAACACCCTATCGCAAGCTTTCGGGCGACTATGTCAAAACGCTGGAAGCTGCTGGCCGAAAATTTCTGGAAGTTGAACCCGAAGGCATTCGTCTGCTGGCCGAACAGGCCTTTGTCGATATCAACCATCTGTTGCGCCCCGGCCACCTGAAACAGCTGGCATCCATTCTGGAAGACCCGGAAGCCACACAAAACGACCGTTTCGTGGCCTTTGATCTGCTGAAAAACGCGAACATCGCAGCCGGTGGTGTCCTGCCCATGTGCCAGGACACCGGGACAGCCATTGTCATGGCAAAGCGGGGACGCAATATCCTGAGCAACAACCAGGATGAAGAGGCCATCAGCCAGGGCATCATGGATGCCTATTTCAAGAAAAACCTGCGTTATTCGCAGCTTGCGCCTCTGTCGATGTTTGAAGAGAAAAACACCGGCGACAATCTCCCCGCGCAGATCGACATATATTCTGAGGGCAGCGACGCTTACAAATTTCAGTTCATCGCCAAGGGTGGCGGCTCGGCCAACAAGACCTTTTTCTACCAGGGCACGCCGTCCCTTCTCACCCGTGACCGGATGATTGATTTCATTCAGGAAAAAGTGCTGACGCTGGGCACAGCCGCCTGCCCGCCCTATCACCTCGCCATTGTCATCGGCGGCACGTCGGCAGAACAGTGCCTGAAAACCGTGAAACTGGCCTCCACCCGCTATCTCGACAATCTGCCAACATCAGGATCGGAGAAAGGCCATGCCTTCCGCGATCTGGAGATGGAGAGCGAAATCCACAAGCTCACCCAAAGCATGGGGGTTGGTGCCCAGTTTGGCGGCAAATATTTCTGTCATGACGTGCGGGTCATCCGGCTTCCCCGCCATGGGGCTTCCCTGCCCATCGGGCTTGGCGTGTCATGCTCGGCGGATCGTCAGGCTTTGGGCAAAATCACTTCCGAAGGCGTTTTTCTTGAGGAGCTGGAAACCAACCCCTCGCAGTATATGCCGGACATCGATGAAAGCGAGTTCTCCGGGGACGTGGTGACTATCGATCTCACCAGACCGATGGCGGATATTCTTGCGGAATTGTCCAGACACCCCGTCAAAACCCGTCTGGCGCTCAACGGCACTATCATCGTTGCCCGTGACCTCGCCCATTCGAAAATCCGGGCCCGGCTTGAGGCGGGTGAAGGCATGCCGCAATATTTCAAGGATCACCCGGTCTATTATGCCGGTCCGGCAAAGACGCCCGAAGGCATGGCATCAGGTTCTTTTGGCCCGACAACGGCAGGACGGATGGATTCTTATGTCGATCAGTTCCAGTCTTTCGGTGGCTCGATGGTCATGCTGGCCAAGGGCAACCGCTCCCGCCAGGTCCGTGATGCCTGCAAACAACATGGCGGGTTCTATCTGGGTTCTATCGGCGGCCCCGCAGCGCGCCTGGCGCAAGACTGCATCAAGAAAGTTGACGTGATCGAGTACCCTGAGCTGGGTATGGAAGCGATCTGGAAGATTGAGGTTGAAGATTTTCCTGCGTTTATCGTCATTGATGACAAGGGCAATGATTTCTTCAAAGAACTGAATCTGGGCTGATCTGCAACCGCCAATTATTTCACTGGAAAATGGGTGCGCAGGCGGGATTTAGAAGTAGAAATTTGCTACCGTTCACAAATCGTGAACGAGTTTGAGTAACGGTGGGTCGGCAGATCCGGCCTCCAGCCCCCCTATGTTTAGGGACTGTTTGTGTTCGAATCATTTTCAATGGCGTGGGGCATAAAAGAAGGGACGTTAACTCATGAAACTTGGAAATCTGCTGTCACTGGCGACAGCATTTGTATTTGCCAGTGCTGCATATTGGGGAACAGCACACGCCCGGCAAATGTCGGAGCAGGATGGCTATTCAAAAAGAACCCATCAGCTCAGCACCAGAGGCAGCACGCGCGCGCGTTCGGGCTATGTCTCCAACAGATCACCGATTAAAAAGCGACGGGTTCGTATCGACAAGAAATATGCGCCTGGAACGATTTTGATCAAAACCGGTGAGCGGCGGCTGTACTATGTGACACAGCGTGGCCGGGCCATGAAATATGGTATCGGCGTTGGTCGTGACGGTTTCCGCTGGTCGGGCAAACACAACATTACACGCAAGGCAAAATGGCCAGGCTGGACACCGCCAAAGCGGATGATCGCCCGGGTCAAGCGCCAGACCGGAAAGACGCTGAAAAGCTATTATCCCGGCGGCCCCAGCAATCCTCTGGGTGCCAGAGCACTCTATATCGGCTCAACCATCTACCGCATTCACGGCACCAATCAGCCCTGGACAATCGGCCAGGCCATGTCGTCAGGCTGCATCCGTCTGGCCAATGACGATGTGGAAGATCTGTATTCGCGGGTAAAAGTGGGATCACGGGTTATCGTATCAAACTGACCCTGACCCCGAAACTGGTTCCGCTTTTGTTAGAAACAGTGCGGTTGGTTTCGCGCGATCGGTTTCACGCGGTCGGTTTCGCTTAGGGCCCAGCGGTAACGCTGAATGCTGGAGCGGACACGGCACATAAAAAGCCGGCGAAGAGAGAGGGCTCTTCGTCGGCTTTTTTTGTTTTTGCCCATTCCTAAAAGCGAACTGTCTCACCTTCCTCCCGGATGGGCAGATCATCATCCTGCGATCCGGCAGGCAATTCTGCTGCCGGAGCCGGACCGGTCTGCATAATGCCTGTTACCCGCTCACCCGTTGCAATCACACTCTCGCTGTTGTCGCGGTTGCTCATGACCGTGACCAGATAGGTGCCGCCAGCCGTGCGTTCAGCAAACGCGTAATAGACATTCCAGTTCACGCCATCCTTGCCGCGACAGGTGGTCATCAAGCGGCCAATTCTCTTGGCCGATACACCATCGTCCTGGAAAAACTTTGATGCGAAATCGCCCTTACAGTTCTTTGCCTCATGCGCGAGGACATTGTTTTCCATCTTGGATGGCGTGCTGCGCGGGAAGATGCGCAACGTGCCGATCGTGCTTTTGGTGTTGGTAATGCGCCAGATAACAGCATGGCGCTTGTACATTTTTCTTGCCTTGCCCTCGTTGCGCACCACCGAATAGTCCAGCCCGCCATTGGCGAAATTGGCCTTGAGCCAGCGGACCGCTTCCTCGCGATATTCCGGGGCGATGCCTTTGGGGGCTGAACCGGCCGACTTGCGCGGGGCCTGTTTTTTGGAGGCAAAAGGATTTTTCTTCGGTTCCGAAGACTGATTCGACGCAGAGGGGAGATCAACAACCAGGTTTTCGTGCTGGATGCTGCAGTCGAGAAGACGGCGCAGCATTTTGCTGGTCCCGGTCAGATTGAAAGCCAGGATATCATCCCCGGCCTTGACTTTGAGGGTGCGGCCACGCCGCATTCTGTTGAACAGGGTATTTTCTGCCGGAAGAGAAACAACGGCCAGCCGTTTACCGCTGGCCAGAGCCTGTCCCTTGTTCACTTCTCCCTTGTCCACCTGATAGAGGACGGGATATTTTTCTCCAGGTGTCAGCTCCCAGCCTTTCTTGGAAAAACCGATTTTCCAGCGCTGCCCCTTGGTGATCGAAAACAACAAAGTGATGCCGCTCTTATATTTGGCCGACACAACGCAATGGCTGAAGGCGCCGGTCTTGTCGCTGACATAGACCCCGCCCGACCAGGCACCGAATTTGAGGTTTTTGTGCAGGGTTGCCGCGCTGGCAGCGCCACCAAAGGACAGAGTTGTCGTGGCAACGACCGCAGCAACGGCGGCACGGCGAAAGCCTGCTGCAAACCCTGACAAGGCGCCCTCCAGAGGCGTTGAAGAAAAAATATTGAGCATTGTTGTGGTCCCTCCTCCCTATATTTGGCATCATTTTAACGAAGGCTGCAAAGGCTGATTGTGCCGTTTTGCACAGCACGATCATGCAACAGCGCTCTCAGCAACGGCACATCGGCAGGAATTTCTGCACCAGGACCCGTGTGAGCGGGTCAAATCGCCACGTCTGCACATGGTTATAGTTGGGCGGGAAATCTGATTGGATTTGAAGAGGCTGCGATAAAGATTGACGGCGAAACCCGCCTCACCCGAAGCGTTGGTCATGCCTTGCGAATTTCACAGCGCTTTTGATTTATTCTTTGACCTTTAGTCGCGGCTGGTTCACCGCTCATTCATGAACCGTTTTTCATCCAACACGCTTGGTGCCTTTTACATGATGCTGGCCATGGGCGGTTATGTGCTCAACGACATGTTGATGAAACTGACCTCGTCTGACCTCAACCTGTTTCAGGCAATTCTGGTTCGGGGGATGTTTGCCTGTGCGCTGATGGGGTTGTTGTGCTGGCGTTTGGGTGGATTTCGAACACCTAACGGCATTGGGCCTGTCCTGCGTCATCCAATGACGCTTCTTCGGACATTCGGCGAAACCGGCGGCACTCTTTGTTTCATTACAGCGTTGTTTCACCTGCCCATCGCCAATGTGACAGCGGTGTTGCAGGTGTTGCCGCTTACCATAACACTGGGCGCGGCCTTTCTGTTTGGTGAGCCGGTGGGATGGCGGCGCTATCTGGCAATTATCGCGGGCTTTCTTGGCGTGCTGCTCATCATCCGTCCCGGCTCGGAGGGATTTAACATCTACGCGGTCTATGCGGTCGCAGCGGCCGGTTTTGTAACATTGCGCGATCTCGCGACCCGCCGCCTGCCCCGCGCTATCCCGTCGCTGCTGATCAGTTTTATCACAGCGATTGCCGTCACGCTGATGGGGGCCGTCGGCAGCATGTTTGAACCCTGGCGGGTCGTGGACGCCAACAGCCTTACCACTCTTGCCGGTGCAGCGATGATCCTCACCGTTGGTTATATCTTCTCAACCCTGGCTGTACGGGAAGGCGATATGAGCTTCATCTCGCCCTTCCGCTATTCAATCCTGATCTGGGCCTTGCTGATCGGGTATTTCGTGTTTGGAGACCTCCCTGATGGCCTGGCACTGATTGGTGCCTTCATCGTGGTCGTCAGCGGGCTTTTTACCTTCTACCGCGAACAAAAACTGATGATGAAGGATCAATCAAAGTGATCTATTGCGCTGGAATTTAGGAGCGCAGAGGCGTATCAGTGATGTAACTGATTTTCCCGGCAGCCATGATGTCCACATTTAACACCCGCAAGGTTCTTTTGCGTGGCGCAACGTCGCCGCCGCGTATCTTCACGCTCGTATTGATGGCGGGTTTGTCCGTCACGGCGATGAACATCTATCTCCCGATGCTGCCGGATCTGACCGAAGATCTGCAAACGACAAATGCGCTCGGCCAGCTCACCCTCACCCTGTTTCTGGCGATGACCGCGATTGCACAGGTGATTGTCGGCCCCCTGTCCGATCGCTTTGGACGCCGGCCAGTTTTGCTGACAACGGCGATGATTTTTCTGTTCAGCACCCTGATTTGTATTTTTGCCACCAGTATCGAGATGCTGTTGATTGGCCGGGTGCTGCAGGCTTCTTCGGCGGCGCAGATGGCGCTGAGCCGGGCCATTGTTCGCGACCTCTATGATCGCGAAAAAGCCGCAAGCATGATCGGCTATGTCACCATGGCCATGGCTGTCATGCCGATGGTTGCGCCGGTCATTGGCGGCTCGGTCGGTGAATTCTTTGGCTGGCGCGGGCCTTTTGTGATTGTTTTGCTTTTGGGCATCGCAGTTACGGCACTGATCTGGTTTGATCTGGGCGAAACCCACGCTCCCGTCAAAAACCCGGTCAGTGAGCAGATTTCCGACTATTTCTCGCTTTTGCGGGAGCCGCTGGTCTGGGGTTATCTGATGGCGGCCGCCACGTCGTCGGGTGCCTATTTTGCCTTCATCGGCGGCGCTCCCTTTGTTGGCGAGCACATTATCGGCATGAGCGCGACCAGCCTGGGGCTTCATCTGGGGACTGTCGCGCTGGGATACATGTTTGGAAACTTTTTGTCGGGACGGTATTCGCAACGCATCGGCATCGAACCGATGATGGCCTGTGGCGGTATCATTTCCTGTTTGGGCGTTGGGCTGGCTCTGTTTTTGATGACATCATTTGAGCCGCGGGCCGCCTTCCTGTTTTTTCCCATGATCCTTGTCGGCACAGGCAATGGCATGACACTGCCCAACGCCAATGCCGGGGCCATCAGTGTCCGCCCGGAGCTTGCAGGTTCGGCCTCCGGTCTGGCGGGTTTTTTGACTATTGGCGGCGGCGCGGCGCTGGCGACCTTGTCTGGAATACTGATCACGGTCGAGAACGCGGCAGTGCCGCTTTATGTTATTATGTTCCTGTCGTCGCTGGCCGGTGCTGTCATTTCAGTGTCGATGTTTTTATGGGCCAGACGCCATCCCGGTGCCAACACGATTTGAAGCTGTTGTCGCGAAGAGATAAGACTGGACCATGAGCAAAGAACACCCCTCTGGCACTTCCCAAAACACCGGTCTTATTATCCAGCCGGACCCGGGGGACGACCGTCTTTCGGCAGCGGTCAGCGGAATAGATCATGATGGCAAGCCGGTTGACTTGCGGGTGGTAACCGAGCGTCCTCTCACCTTATTTTTGAACCGGCAGGAAATCGTCACCATGATGACGATCGGCGATCATCCCGACCTGTTGGCACTGGGTTATCTGATCAACCAGAACATGCTGAATCCAGATGATCCGGTCAGCGGCGTTGACTATGACGATGATCTGGGTGTCGTGGTGGTGCGCACCGAAGCCGAAACGCAGTTTGAAGAAAAGATGAAAAAGAAGGTCCGCACATCCGGTTGCGCCCAGGGAACAATATTCGGCGATGTCATCGATGCATTTGACGATGTCACACTGGCAGATAATGCCCGCCTGAAAACATCCTGGCTGCAGGCCCTCACCAAACAGATCAACACCACACCAAGCCTGTATCTGGAAGCAGGTGCCATCCATGGCTGTGTGCTGTGCCAGCGCGACAAGCCTCTGGTTTACATGGAAGATGTCGGTCGTCATAACGCTGTCGACAAGATTGCCGGATGGATGGCAGTCAACAAAGCACGGCCCGATGACAAGATTTTCTACACCACGGGTCGCCTGACCAGTGAGATGGTGATCAAGACGGTGATGATGGGGATACCTATTCTTGTATCACGCTCCGGTTTTACGGCCTGGGGCGTGGAACTGGCCCGCAAGGCGGGGCTGACGCTCATCGGTCGGGCGCGGGGAAAACGTTTTATCGTTCTGGCCGGTGCCGAGCGGGTTGAATTTGATACTGCCGTATCATCGGGCGAAGATGAAGACGAACGCCACAACCGCAAGGGAGCGCAGCGTTGAAGGTTGCCGGGGTCATTCTCGCCGGCGGGCAATCAAGACGCATGGGCGGCACTGAAAAAAGCCTGATGGAGTTGCAGGGCGCATCTGCGCTTGAATGGATCATTCGTCGTTTCGGGCCTCAGGTAGAGAAACTTGCGATCAATGCAAACGGAGATCCGTCACGCTTTGGTTTCACGGGTCTGCCCGTAATCGCCGATACGATTGACGGTTTTGCTGGCCCACTGGCCGGTGTTTTGGCTGGCATGCGCTGGGCCAAAACACCAGCCAGCGGGGTCGCAGGTGTGACCCATCTTATGACCGCAGCAGCAGATACGCCTTTTATTCCAGACACTCTGGTTCGCAAACTGATGGACAGTGTGAAAGAAACCCAACCCGACAGCGTGGCCATGGCAGCCAGCAATGGGCGCATCCATCCGGTTTTTGGACTGTGGCCTGTAACCCTGGCTGATGATCTTGAGCATTTCCTGGTGCAGGAAGATCAGCGCAAGATACTCGTCTTTGCCAATCGGTATCCGTTGCAGGAAATTACCTTTGGCGATGGAACCAAAACCGCCACTGGTGATCCATTTTTCAACATCAACACGCCGGAAGATCTGATCGAGGCAAAACGGCTTGCCGGGAAACTGGATTAGACAGGATATGGCAGTCATTTTTGGGATCACGGGCTGGAAGAACAGCGGCAAAACAAGCCTTGTTTCAGCACTTGTTGCAGAATATGTGCGCCGCGGGCTGACCGTCAGCACCGTCAAGCACGCCCATAAGTCGTTTGATATCGATCATCGCGGTACAGATTCACACATTCACCGCACCGCAGGCGCGCGCGAAGTCGCCATTGTGTCGCCCAAGCGCTGGGCGCTGATGCACGAAATTCGTGATAACCCCTCGGAACCGACATTATCGACCATTCTTGGAAAACTCGTCCCCTGTGATCTGGTTCTGGTGGAAGGATACAAGACGAGTGATATTCCAAAGATCGAATGCATCCGATACGAGGCGGCGACGGATGAACCGATCTGGAAATCCAACAAGTCGATTGTGGCTGTGGCCTGCGATGCCGAAGACGCCGCCTGCCCCCTTCCCCAGTTTGCCCTCGACGATATCCCTAAAATCGCCGACTATGTGATGCAGAAGACCGGCCTGAGATTGTGAGTTGTGACAGCCACCCCCTCCCTCATTGATGACTGTTTCCTGCATGACAAGGACAGATTGCGTCATGACGAAGCGCTGGACCTGCTGAAGGAACGGCTTGCTCCTGTTGTATCTGCACAAACCGTTTCACTGAATGACAGCCTGGGGCGCATTTTGGCGCAAAAGATCGCAGCCCCCCACCCGGTGCCACTTCACACCAATGCTGCAGTGGATGGATATGCTTTTCGCCATAGTGACCTGACCACAAGTGCACTCCCCGTCGTAGGACGCATTGCGGCGGGAGACCTTGAGCCTGCCGCGCTGCCAAAAGGCGCAGCGGTACGGATTTTTACCGGCGCAATAATGCCCGACGGTGCCGATACCGTGGCGATGCAGGAAGATTGCCAGCTGGAAAACAACAAGGTTTCAATACCCACCGGCCTGAAAGCCGGGGCGAACTGCCGTCAGGCCGGAGAAGACCTGGCCGACGGTGACAAGGTTCTGGATGCGGGAACCCGCCTGCAGGCCGCCGATATTGCCGCCCTTGCTTCGATTGGACTGTCTGAAATCCCGGTCTTTCAGCGGCTCAAAGTTGCCGTGCTTTCAAACGGAAATGAAATGCGCCGGGTGGGTGACACCCCTCGTCCTTTGAAACGCGGCGAAGTTTACGACGCCAATATGCCGCTGATTTGTGCGCTTGCGGCATCGCTGCCGCTGGAGATACGCGACTGTGGCCTGATCCGTGATGATGCAGCGGCGGCGGAAGCGGCTATTTCATCTGCCGCCCAGGACAATGATGTCATCATTACAACAGGCGGTGCCTCACGGGGTTCTGAAGATCACATGCTGACGACGCTTGACCGGCTGGGCAAGCGCCATCTGTGGCAACTGGCGGTGAAACCTGGACGCCCAATGATGTTTGGGCAGATAAGCAGATCTGAAAACACTGCGGACTGCCTGTTTTTCGGCCTGCCGGGCAATCCGGTCGCTGCCATGCTCTGCTTCCTGCTTTATACCCGACCGGCACTTTTGAAGCTTGCGGGTGCACGCTGGCAAACGCCGCCGCGTTTCCCTTTGCCCGCCAATTTCGAGATCACCAACAAGAAGCCGGATCGACGGGAGTTTTTGCGGGGTATTTTGAACGATCAGGGCGAAACGTTGTGTGTTGACAAGTTTGCACGCGATGGCAGTGGCCTGATCTCCTCGCTGCGCGAAGCCGATGGTCTCATCGAGATTGCGGAAAACGTCACGCAAGTGCGTCGCGGAGACAACGTTTCCTTTATTCCGTTTTCAAGCCTCCGGTAACCCATCACAATGACGATAAAAACGACACAGATCATTTGCCAACACCCCTGGCCACGCTAAGACACTACCGACAGATTTTTGATTGCAAACGAGGACGACATTCATGGCAAAAGTGGCATTTATCGGCTTAGGCGTCATGGGTTATCCCATGGCCGGATACCTGAAAACCAAAGGTGGCCATGATGTAACCGTGTTCAACCGGACAGCCGCAAAGGCTGAAAAATGGGCATCCGAATATGGGGACAGTCATGCAGCCACTCCGGCGCAAGCCGCCGAGGGCGCCGATTTTGTCTTCTGCTGTGTCGGCAATGATGATGATCTGCGATCCGTTACCACCGGTGACAAGGGAGCCTTCCATTCAATAAAACCCGGTGCGGTTTTTATCGACAACACAACGGCATCAGCAAATGTCGCCCGAGAGCTTGCCGCCATTGCGCGGGAAAAGGGCTTTGGATTTCTCGATGCTCCGGTTTCCGGTGGTCAGGCCGGTGCAGAAAATGGCGTGTTGACGGTGATGGTTGGCGGTGATCAGGCAACCTTTGATACGGCCAAACCCGTTATCGAATGCTACGCCCGTATGGTTGGACTGATGGGGGATGTGGGTGCCGGACAACTGACAAAAATGATGAACCAGATATGCATTGCCGGTCTGGTTCAGGGCCTTTCAGAAGCTATTCATCTGGGTAAGTCCGCCGGCCTCGATATCGCCAAGGTGGTTGATGTCATTTCCAAAGGCGCTGCCGGTTCATGGCAAATGGAGAACCGTCATATCACCATGGATCAGGGCGAGTACGAACACGGTTTTGCGGTTGACTGGATGCGCAAGGACCTGGCGATCTGCCTTGAAGAAGGCGACGCCCGTGGGGTCAGCCTGCCCGTCACGGCGCTAGTCGATCAGTTTTATGCCGAGGTGCAGCGCATGGGCGGCAACCGTTGGGACACATCAAGCCTGCTTGCTCGCCTTGAACGCAAATAGCGGCGGGGTCTACGCCTTGTCCTCAAGAAGATAATCCAGCGGCAGCTGGGTTGTGTATTTCATCTGCTCCATCGCAAAGGAAGAACTGACATCGGTGATGTCGATCTTTGCGATGAGCTGCTGATAGAACGTGTCATAGGCGGCGATATCAGGCACAACGACCCGCAGCAGATAATCGACATCACCGCTCATCCGGTAAATTTCCACAACCTCGGGAAACTGGGCCACAACTTCGGAAAACCGCTTTAGCCATTCCGCGTTGTGCGCCTTTGTGCGGATCGACACAAACACTGTTACACGCGTGTTGACCTTTTCTGGATTGAGAACGGCAACCCGTTTTTTGATCACCCCGTCTTCTTCCAGCTTTTGAATACGCCGCCAGCACGGGGTCGTGGACAGCCCCACCTTTTTGCCGATCTCGGCAACGGGGATGGTTGCATCATTTTGCAGTATGCCCAGAATTTTCTTGTCCATCCGGTCCATGGGCCTGTCCTTTTGAATTGGGAGAGAGCTTAGCTATAGAAACTTATTCTCAGACAGGTCCAATTTAAAGGTTTAGCTGCCAAAAAAGAGACTAGATTATAACAATTTGTAAAATTCTATTCCTCAAACGGAGCAATGGCCAGCCGCTGAACCTGTGAACGCAGGAGCGGCAGGACCTCACTCTCAAACCAAGGGTTCTTTTTCAGCCAGCCGGTATTGCGCCAGGACGGATGAGGCAGCGGCAAAATTTTCGGCGAATAATTCGCTTCGAAATAGCTGCGCCAATGTCGGACCGTTTCTGTCAGAGTTTTCTGTCGCTCTTTTCCCAAATGCCATGCCTGGGCATACATGCCGATTGTCAGGACCAATTCGATCTGCGGCATGGTATCGAAAACCTGCTGGCGCCAGAGAGGAGCGCATTCCTTGCGCGGTGGCAAGTCGCCCCCCTTGGCATCATAGCCGGGAAAACAGAACCCCATCGGCACGATAGAAAGACGCTCCGGATCGTAGAAGATATCCCGGTCAATGCCCATCCAGTCGCGAAGGCGGTCTTCGGAACGGTCATCAAAGGGTATTCCGCTTTCATGTACCCGCAAACCTGGTGCCTGGCCAGCGATGCAAAGGCGCGCAGTGCTGGACAATACGGCCACAGGGCGTGGTTCGTGGGGCAAAGGCTGTCCCAGCGGAGCTTCACGACAGACCCGGCAAGCCTTTATGCGGGCGGATAACAGCTCGGGTTCGCGCTTTTTGTCAGGCATCAGCAGACGGGCGCGCCTTCACGCTGTCATACCAGCGATTCAAATGAACGAGATGGGACGGCAATTCGATGCGTGAAGGCTTCATGAAATCAAGCGCAATCATCGCCGTGATGTCGGCAATCGTGTAACGCTCACCCGCCATGAAGGGGCGGTCGGCAAGTTCTTCATTCAACCATTCAAGCGATGCCAGCACTTTGGGGCGATTGGCCTCACTAAACTCCTTGATTTGTGGGACTTCCCATTCTGCCATTGCGGGGTGAGCGTGACGAAAAACATTGGCAATCAGCAACAGGAGATGCATTTCGATGCGCCGTTGCCACATCTCGACCACGGCCTTGTCCTGAGCATCAACCCCCATGAGGGGCGGTTCGGGGTGCAGTTCTTCAAAATAACGGCATATTGCAACGCTCTCCGAAACAGCAGTTCCATCATCCAGCACCAGAACTGGCAGCCGCTGGAGGGGATTGAGGCGCTTGATGGCCTCGCTCTTGTGCCCAAGCTGGTTCATGTCCACAGGTTCCAGCGGGACTTCAATGCCTTTTTCAGCAAGGAAAATACGCACTCTTCGAGGATTGGGTGCCTTGCCTCCATCATATAATCTCATGGATTTATCCTAATTTCTTAATGTAATTTCTAAACATCTTCAGCCGCCATACTTTTTCCAGAATGCCCGTACCCGCTGGCCAACCGGCTCATACCAGCCATTGTCGCCCCGCAGATCGCTATTCTGGCGGCGCCAGTCTTGCGGACGGTCAAAGTCTCCGGACCACACACCGGCGCGGCCTTTGATGGCAATTCGTTCTTCTTCGCCATAACCGCCATAGTTTATTGCCCATCCTTGTTTGACAAGCGTCTGGTTGATCTCAACAGCCTTTCCCGGCCCTTTGACGGTACAGATGACAAGCCATCTGTCATAGCGGTCTATCCCATTGGGGGAACATTCTACCTGCTTGCCGCGCACAAGCCTTCGCAGTTGCGCATGTGCCCGTGACCCGCATGGCCATTCTTTCCCGCTGCGCCAGCAGTTTTGACCCCGCTCGGGGGCATCAATGCCATACAGGCGCAGGCGCTCCCCGTTCATGATCAGACTGTCCCCATCGACAGCGCGGGCTTTGCCGACAAATGCGGCTGTGTTTTGCCCGTCGAGCCAGACGATTGCCGCAAGCATAAGGCCAAACAGAGGAATCCATAAAAGAAGTTCGCGAATTGTGGAGCGACGGCGGCGGCCCGACACCCTTTTTCGCCTCCTCCTCATCTGGCTCTCCATTCCTCAAAAAATCACAGGTTAACTCTATCGTTAACCAGAAGTTTCCATCCTTACACCATAATAAAGGCTTGCCGCACTGTGCTTTTGTCGTGTGGCTGGGTCAGTTCGAGTTTTGCGTTTTATGACTTCTCAAAACAACGATCATAACGTTTTTGAGCGGCGTGTTGCCCATGCAGGCGACATGTCTAGGCAGGCTGTGCGCGACTGGCGTGCAAAATTTGCCTCTCCCGGTGGCCAGCCGGATCGGTTTACCGGCGAGCTGCTGGAACGTCATTCCAGATTGATGCAGAAGTCGCGGGCGGTTTTTCT
This sequence comes from uncultured Rhizobiaceae group bacterium, assembly GCA_937930635.1. Taxonomy (GTDB): domain Bacteria; phylum Pseudomonadota; class Alphaproteobacteria; order Rhizobiales; family Rhizobiaceae; genus Pseudahrensia. The sequence goes on along the minus strand of CALHCF010000012.1, from coordinate 20,996 downwards.
GGTTGCCATAACCCTTGCGGCCTATCTCGCGCAGCTGGCCCTCCCCATCGAGATTGTTATTGTCTGGGTCGCGATGGCGCTGGCTGTGTGTGGTTTTGTTGAACGGGCGTGCAACAATTTTCTTAAAAGCGAAAAAGACGAAAAGGAAAACCGTGCCTGGGAGCGTCATTTTCAGGTGCTGATGGGCATAAGCGGGGCAATGTGGGCTCCCCTGTTTGCGGTTCATCCCGTGTTTGGACCCTATGGCGATTTTTCCGTGGTGGCGTTCGCTGCCGCAATGGTTTTGATGGCCATCATTCTGGTGACGGGAAATAATCTGCGCTTCGGTGTTTTGTTTGGTATCTTTCCCATCGTTGCCGTTGTTGGTTCGCGTCTGGCGGTGGATGGCACACCGGCTTCACTGGGCATGGCCGTGGTGCTCACAGCCGCGACTTTTTTCTTCCAGAGGCTGGGTGCATTTATCCGCGGTTCCCACATCGACCATCTCAAATTCATGGGCGAGCGCGATCAGTTTGTTGTTGAACTGGAAGATGCGCGGGCGATTTCTGATGAAGCGCGGCGACGGGCCGAGGAATCAAACCTCGCGAAGTCCAGATTTCTGGCCACCATGAGCCACGAACTGCGCACCCCCCTCAATGCAATTCTAGGCTTTTCGGAAGTTATGGCCAATGAGGTCATGGGCCCGCTCAACAATGATTATTACAAAGAATATGCCCGCGACATCCATGCTTCGGGAGACCATCTTCTCCAGCTGATCAATGAAATCCTTGACCTGTCGCGCGTTGAAGCGGGACGATATGAGCTGAATGAAGAATCCACCAGCCTGGCCTTTTCAGCCGAAGAATCCCATCAGATGGTGAAACTGCGTGCTGCCCAGAAGAACATCGACATCAGCCTGCAAATTCAATCCGACCTGCCCAATATCTGGGCCGATGCCCGCGCCGTTCGTCAGGTCATGCTCAATCTGATTTCAAACGCGCTGAAGTTCACGCCCACCGGTGGTTCCGTCTGGATCAAGGTTGGCTGGACCACAGGAGGCGGTCAGTACATCTCCGTCAAGGATACCGGGCCTGGTATCGCAGAAGAAGAACTGCCGGTGGTTCTGTCGTCCTTTGGTCAGGGGTCCATCGCAATCAAGAGCGCTGAACAGGGCACGGGGCTTGGACTGCCCATTGTGCAGGCCCTGATGCATATGCATGACGGCAACTTCGAACTGAAATCGAAGCTGCGCCAAGGAACGGAAGCAATCGCCACTTTCCCGCGCAAGCGCGTTCTGGAACCGCAATCCCCCCTGCTCCAGGAGCAGTCCGAAAAATCGGGACCGGGCAAGGGCCTGTTGTCCAACCGGCGCACAAGGGAAAGAAGCGATGCTCCCGCCAGCGGTCTTGCCATGCCCTCTCAGGTTCAGTCATCGGCAGACGGTTTTGAGGATGTTTTGACGAAACAGCGTCGCAGCCAGACCCTGTCCAGCTAAACTTTGTCTACCTAGACCTTGTCCAGCTAAATTTTGTCACTGGCGCTGACCGCCGCCTCTTCAAATGTTGCCATGCCGGAATGACAAAGCGCGGCAGCCCTGATGATACCCGCAGCCAGAGCAGCCCCCGTCCCTTCCCCAAGACGCATCCCCAGATCCAGCAATGGTTTCTTGTTCATCATTTTGAGCGCTCGCTCGTGTGCCGGTTCGGCAGATATGTGGGCAAAGAGACAATGATCGAGTGCCGAAGGATCGGCACTATAGAGCACACTGGCTGCTGCTGTTGCCACAAAGCCATCAACGACAACGGGAACACGCTGGGCGCGACCGGCAAGAATGGCCCCGGCCATCGCCGCGATTTCCCGGCCACCAAGACGACGAAGCACTTCAAGAGGATCCTGCAGATGATCCTTGTGGAACCGGACAGCGCGCCCAATGACATCAGCTTTTAACGCAACGCCCTCAGCATCATGGCCTGTACCCGGCCCTACCCAGTCTTCCGGCTTTCCGCCAAACAGCGCGAGATAGATCGCTGATGCGATGGTCGTGTTGCCGATCCCCATTTCGCCTATGCAAAGAAGGTCCGTTCCGCCAGCAATTGCCTCCATGCCAAAAGCCATTGTCGCGGCGCAAGTACGCTCGTCCATCGCCGCCGCTTCGGTGATATCCTGTGTCGGCATTTCCAGGGCCAGATCGAAAACCTTCAAACCAAGATCATGGGCTATGCAGATCTGGTTGATGGCGGCTCCGCCATTGGAGAAATTGGCCACCATCTGAGCGGTGACTTCGCTTGGGAACGGAGAAACGCCCTGTTTCGTAACCCCGTGATTGCCTGCAAAAATGGCGACCAGCGGACGCACGACCTGAGGCCGTCGCCCTGTCCAGCTCGCCAGCCATTCGGCAATCTCTTCCAGCCGCCCCAGAGCCCCCGGCGGCTTGGTCAGTTGTGCGTCCCTCTCCGCCACCATTTGAGCCGCACCGGTATCCGGCCCCGGCAGCGAATTAAGAAGATCGCGAATGTCATCGAAAGGCAGGCCTGAAGTCATGATGTGCACAATGTTGTTTGGCAGGGATGATGGACCTCTCTATAAGCTGCCAGCGTCAGCGCACAATATGTGTTGGGCGAAACATGCTGACGCATTTACGACGGGAGGCAGACCAGCGGGATGAACGGTACGGGCCGATTTTTGGGCGCAATCACGGCGAGCGTGCAGTTTTTGTCGCGCTTGCCGGTGCACAGACTGCCCCTGACCGGCCCTCTGGCTTCCGGAGCCGTGACCGACTTTTCAAAAACCGCCCACGGCTTTGCACTGGCGGGGATCATCATCGCAGCTCCTTCTGCCTTCATCCTGTGGCTTTGTGTACAGGCGGGACTGCCGCATCTCGTCTGCGCGACGCTGGCTGTCGCGGCCCTTGTTTTCACAACCGGCGCGCTGCACGAAGATGGTCTTGCCGATTTGTTCGACGGGTTCTGGGGGGGACATACCAAAGAGCGCAAGCTTGCCATCATGCGCGACAGTTCCATCGGCACCTATGGGACGCTCGCCCTAGTTTTCTCAAGCTTTTTACGCGTCTCGCTGTTAAGCGCCCTCCTTACCGCAACAGGCGCGGCAGACGCTACAATGCTGCTGCTGGCCGTCGGCGGACTATCACGCTTTGCCATGTTACCGGTCTGGACAGTGTTGCCGGCGGCCCGGCGGCCCTTGGAGGATGAGATAACGACAGAGGATAAAAGTGCTGCCGGCCTGTCCGCCCGCTATGGCAGCGCAACCGGGGCAACAACCATCAAGGGGGCGGTGTTTGCCCTGCCCGCAGCTGCACTTGTGGTCTTGTTCACCGGGGTGGGGTCGCTCTTCGTCAGTCTGTTGGCCCTTGCGGTTTCTGTAGCGGTTATAATCACGCTGGCCCGCCATCATATTGGCGGACACACCGGCGATGTTCTGGGAGCGACGCAGCAGGTGGCTGAATTAGCACTTTTGCTTGCTCTTTTGTTCGCTATATAGGGCGCATGGATAAAACCGCACCAATCCAATCCCCCTGCATTCTCGTCTGCGCGATTGAGCCGACGAGTGGACATTGTTACGGCTGTGGCCGTTCCCGCGATGAAATCGCAGGCTGGACCGCGTTCAGCGACGACCAGCGCAGTGCACTCATGGATGAGTTGCCGCAGCGAGTTGCCAAGCTGGAACGGCGTCCGCGCCGGATCACCCGCCGCCAGCGCATGCGCAGCGAACCGGAAGCATCGCGGGCCACAACGTTTCAGCAAGACGGCAGCTAGAAGCCGCATGGGCCGCTTTTTCTGGATCATGATCGGTATAATGGGCCTGGTGCTCATCATACTTATTGTCACGGGAGACACCGGCACAACGCTGGGTTTTGAATCAAACACATTTGCCAGTGCAGCGGTGATGGCGCTGTGGGGCGCTCTTATCGGGTCCGCTGTGTTGGGGCGCGGAACCCGGTTGATGGACACGCTGCGCCAGATGGCAATCTGGCTTCTCATCATTTTGGGCCTGATGGCAGGCTATGTCTTTCGCTTTGACCTTCAGGACCTTGCCTCCCGCTTTACCGGCGGCATTATCCCGGGCAGCCCCATTTCAGCCAGCAATGACAACGGGAAGGCCGAAGTCACACTCATTCGCGCCACAAACGGTCATTTCGAAGCGGTGGCCGGTGTCAATAATGCCAGTTTGCGCTTTCTCGTCGACACAGGTGCCACAGCCATTGTCCTCAGTGCGGCCGATGCGCGGACAGCAGGCATCGATCTTGCAACGCTGGACTACAGCGTTGTCACCCGCACAGCCAACGGGACCGGCCGCTCCGCATGGGCCCGAATCGACCGGCTTTATCTGGGCGGTATCGAGCGCCGCAACCTGCGTGTTCTGGTGGCAGAAGCGGGACGTCTGGACCAGAGTTTGCTTGGCCAGCAGTTTCTTGAATCGCTGAGTTCCTACGAAAAACGCGGCGACCGGCTGACCTTGCGCGATTAATTACGCTATCTGCTCAAAAACCAACACTTTCTATTGCCCGGTAAACACGAATACGCTACACGCAGCCCAGCTGTGCCAACAAAGCCGCACAGCACCGGAGCCCTTATAGCTCAGCTGGTAGAGCAACTGATTTGTAATCAGTAGGTCCGCGGTTCGAGTCCGTGTGGGGGCACCATTCTTTTTCTATTATTCTTTATTATCAATAGTTTATCACTGCGCATTGATTTCGGACCACCTTCTGGGCCACCTTCGATTGTTCGCTGGCTCGTTATAATGCAAGGCCACCCTTGAGTTGCTTAGTTCCCGTCGGTTGAAGGCTTCGCACATATGAACGGGCACGAACATATCGTCGCAAAGTGACCACGGCCGTTTTTCTTTCTTGTAGAAAGGCTCGAAGTCTTCGTAAGCGAGATTACGAGGAGGAAGGCGACCACTGTCGATCGCAGCCCAAACCCGACCTTGGCGGTGTCGCGTCGAGTTTGACCCCATATCACGAAAGCCGACTTCGACGAAATTGAGTTGGAATACGGCCAGAAGTCTTATGAGCGGACCTTTCTGACGTTGCCTTCAAATTTCCAATGGCGGCTTTACGCACATTGCGTTCCGAAATTTAGATGTTGGGAGAATTGGCTGACATTCGCTTTGGCTAGCTGCCGTCGTGGGCAGATTGTAAAAGCGGTCATAGACGATCTATCGGCAGAGGTTCAAATACCACTTGCAATAACGGAGCCATCCACACAAGCCATTTGACAACTGGAACCTTGCTCAATTTGAGATTCTGGTGTGGCGCGTCATTTGACCAGTCGATCTGAAGCAACCAACAGCCTTCAAAGGCTGCGTTTTTCTATGGCTATGCGCCAGAGTATTCAACCGCACAACGATCAAGCGCGTCTAAATTAGCAGCTTGGTAACATTTATTAACTAACTGTGTCTTTGTAGAAACGATTCTAACCTCGATTAAGAACGCTTTCACCAGTAATATTGACAGAAGATAGGGGCGCGCAAAATGAATACTGGATTAATTGGAAATGGGCTGCTGGCAATCTTGCTCAGCATAGTTTTAACTGCTTGTAACAGCAAACAGACCGCCTCGACCTTCGAAGGCACACAGACTCGAGCACTGGTCACAAATACGACCAAAATTACCAAGAGATCCGGTCCCTCTAAACGGGTTCATTCGCAGCGCCAACGCTCTGTTTCGCAGGCGAATCCCCGGAAGAAAACCTATTTGGGAAGCGCAGCCTACATATGCTCCCCGAGCGGGTTCGGCCGCAACTCAGCTTGTTTCGCTCGCGAAAATTAAGGCTGTTCGGTAATAACGTTTTCATCCTAGGTGGTAACGTTTCTTTTCCATTGAAAGCCAACCATCCTGCAAAGCATTCACGTGAGTATTTCATTCTAAAAATTAGTTGGAACTGGACTCCACAATACGAATGCGGTGTGTGTTAACTTGGGGTGGGGATCGAAAATTCTCTCAATTAAACCACTATTTTGAAAGCATTCCAAATGCTGATCCTTTCTTTGAAAGAGCCCTTCATTGAAAGTTGATCGTATCAAATTCACTCAAATCTGGTTTGAGAAATAGAAGCGCTGTTTGATTTTTCTTGCCAAAATTTGAGTAGTTAGCTGATGTGAATACGTTGGCTAGAGTTCATGAATCGTCAAATCAAACCGGACCACGAATTGTTTGGTTAACCAAGTGTTATTTGCGGTATTGACTCAAGAAAATAAATAAACAAACCTTTCGGCAGGGGTGAATATGTCGGCGCTGAGAGCTTGCGCATCATATTCTGGTGGCGAAACCTGTATGATGAGGCCAACCATGAGTTGGTGTACAGGTTTGGGGCGTTGTCGCAGTAAAGTGGTGTATGATCTTTCTTGCGTCCAGCTTGATTGGGTAGTGGGATGTCGAAAGTGCGTGCATTGAGCCGGAAGACTAAGCTCCGTACGGTTCGCAACAGTGATGATGTAAAACGAACAGCCGTCGTCGCGGGAGGCGCGGGATTCCTTGGGTCTCATCTTTGCAGAAAGCTTCTTGACCTGGACTATAGGGTAGTCTGCGTAGATAGCTTCCTAACAGGGCAGCAACGCAACATTAGTCCGTTGCTCAGAAATCACAATTTTACGCTAATCAATAGTGATATTGTCGATGCGCTTCCCGTTGAGGTTCATGTGGATCAGGTTTTTAATCTCGCCTGCGCTGCATCTCCGCCCAAATATCAGGAACACCCCATTCACACCATGCAGACCTGCGTCACTGGCACACACAATCTGCTTAGGCTGGCGGAGACCAATGATGCTCGTTTCCTGCAGGCATCGACCTCAGAAGTGTACGGTGATCCTCACGTTCACCCGCAACCGGAAACCTACCGGGGTAATGTCAATCCATTTGGGCCAAGGGCCTGCTATGATGAAGGCAAGCGCGCTGCGGAAGCACTTTGCTACGACTTCAAGGAAAGTCTGGGCGTTAATGTCAAAGTCGCCAGAATCTTTAACACCTACGGCCCCAGAATGCTTGCAGATGATGGCCGTGTTGTATCCAACTTCATTGTTCAGGCCTTGAAAGGCGAACCGATCACCATATTTGGATCAGGCCAACAAACCCGCTCCTTTTGCTACGTGGATGATCTCGTTGAGGGTTTGATCCGCCTCATGAACTCTGATGAAACTGTGGCAGAGCCCGTGAACCTGGGTAATCCGACAGAATTCACGATAGTGGAACTGGCGGAGCTTGTTCTGCAACAGACTGGTTCGAAGTCAAAAATGGTGAAGCGCAAGCTTCCGGTTGACGATCCTAAACAACGACGTCCCGACATTTCCCGCGCCGAAGAGCTGCTCAACTGGCAGCCACGGGTTTCGCTGGCACAGGGATTGCAATCAACAATCGATTACTTCGCCAAACAGCTTGGGCAAACGGAAGCAAAGAGACTGGAAATTGCCTGATGTCCAAGAAATCTATCCTGGTGTCGGGTGGTGCAGGCTTCATCGGAAGCCACACCTGTAAAGCTCTGGCCCAACAAGGCTATCTGCCGGTCACGATTGATAATCTTGGCACCGGCAATAGGGACGCGGTAAAATGGGGGCCGCTGGTTGAAGGCGATGTCCGTAACGAGTCGCTCCTGCGGTCAACGATCTTCAGGCACAGGCCGGATGCGGTCATCCATTTTGCAGCCAGTGCCTATGTGGGGGAGTCGGTACAGAACCCGGGGAAATATTACGACAATAACGTCGGCGGGTTGTGTGCCTTGTTGAAGGCTTGCACCGAAACGGGACTTGAGAATGTGGTGTTTTCGAGCTCCTGTGCAACCTACGGGATTCCGGATACTCTGCCCATCAGTGAAGAGTCCCCTCAGCGCCCCATCAATCCTTATGGAATGACAAAGCTGATCGGCGAACACATGCTGAAAGACTTTGCCAAAGTGCGCCACATACGCTTTGCGGCCTTACGGTACTTTAACGCCTGCGGGGCGGACCCAGACGGAGAGCTCGTAGAAAACCATGATCCGGAAACGCATCTGATCCCGCTGGCGCTTATGGCTGCTTCGGGTACAGGCCAGGCACTTGACGTGTTTGGAACCGACTATGAAACACCAGACGGTACTTGTATCCGGGACTACATCCATGTCTGCGATCTGGCGCGTGCGCATGTTGCTGCTTGCCAGCACTTGCTGAAAAGTGGCGAAAACCTCCATTTGAATGTGGGCACCGGCACTGGCCTGTCGATCCGGCAAATCCTTTCCGCCATAGAAAATCTGACCGGCGAGAAGCTGCCGGTATCGTTTAGTGCGCGTCGTCCGGGGGATCCGCCGGAACTTTACGCGGATCCATCGCGTATCCGTAACAAACTCGGCTTCGAAACTACCATGTCAGATATCGACTTTATTTTGCGGTCGGCCGCACCGACCTTCGGGCTCGACCTTGGGAAAATATTTCATGCAGCGGAGTAATGATCAAACAGATTTTGAACTGAAGGGCGGTTCTGTTTCGCAGGGTCGATCTCCCCGCTTGTTTATCTCACTGCTGTCGTCAGGGCAAAAGGCAAAATATCTGATCCTGATCGGTCTGTGGACACTGCTCGCTTTCTACTTCTGGCAGTGGTGGTTCACGCCGCACCACAATATTGGCATGGGCCGTTACGTACTGGTGTCCGTCTGCCTGGGCTGGGTTTTCTTTCTTCAGCTGTATTTTCTCACAATGTTTCTGCAGGCGCGCACGACGAACCCTGACACCACCGTGCCCGATTCGCTCAGGGTTGCCATGGTGGTGACCAAAACCCCGTCGGAGCCGTTTTCAGTCCTTGAACCTACGCTAAAAGCAATGCTGGCTCAGGATGTTCCACACGACACCTGGCTGGCTGACGAAAATCCAGAGCCAGCAACCACTCGTTGGTGTCGCCAACATGGGGTGAAGATTTCCACACGGTGGGAACGAGAGGATTATCATCGCGCAACATGGCCACGCAGAGCCCGCTGCAAAGAGGGAAATCTAGCGTTCTTTTACGACCACTACGGCTATGAAAATTATGATATCGTTTCCCAACTCGATTCAGATCACGTTCCTCAAGAGGGTTATCTCGCCGAAATCGTAAAACCCTTCATTGATCCAGCTGTCGGCTACGTATCTGCTCCAAGCGTGTGTGCGTCGAACGAAAAACAGAGTTGGGCGGCGCGGGCCCGCCTGTATGCCGAAGCGATGTTTCACGGTGTCTTGCAAGCTGGTTATTCCGGTGGATGGGCGCCAATGTGCATCGGCTCGCACTACGCCGTCCGAACATTAGCGTTGAAAGATGTCGGCGGCTTGGGGCCCGATCTCGCTGAAGACCATTCCACCACAATGATATTGAATGCCGGTGGCTGGCGGGGTGCTCATGCCATCAATGCTCGTGCCATCGGCGCAGGCCCGGCGACATTTGCCGATATGATCACCCAGGAGTTTCAGTGGTCGCGAAGTCTGATGACCCTGCTTCTGACCTATCTCCCACAGTACTTTAAGGGCCTGTCGCCACGATTGAAGTTCCAGTTCCTGTTCGCCCAACTATGGTACCCGCTGTTTGCCGTCTTCATGGCAGCGATGTTTGCAATGCCCATCGTCGCACTGGCATTTGGCATGAGATTTGCCAATGTCACCTACCCGGCATTTCTTGGACATCTGCTTCCGGCCACAATCATGCTGGTTTTGATCGCCTACGAAATGCGCCGCGATAGATTGTTTCGCCCAATCAATGCAAAGGTCATGAGCTGGGAGAAGATGCTCTTTCCCTGTGCCCAATGGCCCTGGGTTCTGTGGGGCTGCATCATGGCAGTTCGGGACCGGCTTACTGGCAAGTTTGTCGACTTCAGAATTACACCCAAGGGAGATGGAGAAGTCGCCCTTTTGTCCAATCGGGTTCTGCTGCCCTATTTCGTGTTGGCCGCCGCGTCGATATTCCCGATCATCATATTCTCCGACGTATCGGAAGCCAGAGGATTCTACCTGCTCGCAGCTATCAACGCGATTCTCTACACGAGCCTGCTCGCAGCAATAGTATTCAAGCATACGCGGGAAAATAACATCCGCTGGCGCTACAAACGCCTCGCACTTGGTTTCCAGACGTCATTGGCAGCGTGTTTGGTTGCCACAAGTGCATATGCGCTCTCGACACGAGGGTTGGAAGGCCTGGACGCTCTGACCAAAGGTGCCGAACCATTTTCACTGACTGAGACAAAATTTGTGCCCTCAGGAGCGGGAACGCCAGTTGGGACCGTTCGGATCAAATTCCGGCCTCGCTGGCGCACCAAACAAACCTATGACGAATAGTGAATCTGAGAACGGAGCATTAGAGCAAGGATCACAAGAAGGATCGTAGTAATGTTAAACAAGATGGTTGGAATTCTTGATGCCAGAAAGATTTTGACGGGGTTTGTGGCAGGTGGATTTGTTGCAGCGGGTACTCTGGTCGCTCACGCCGCTCCTCCCGGGCCGCTTCCCTTTGGCGCCTATGACCCTGAGGGCAGTTTCTCAGCGGATAAGAATGTTCAAATTGAGCATCTGTTTTTGCCATGGGAGGATGTCGATCTCCAAAGCCTTCCTGCTGCTGATTCATACGCAAGAGCCCGTAACCGAACTCTTCTAGTAACTGTGGAGCCATGGACTTGGACACGCGATGCACGTAATACGCCACGGGCTTTGCAGCGTGGTATATCATCGGGACGTTTTGACAAGAATATGCGTCAAATCTGCGGAGCTCTTGGCTCCTTGAAGAGCGAAGTGACCGTCCGTTGGGCGCATGAAATGGAAAATATTGAAGGGCGATTTACCTGGTCGAACTGGGAGCCTGAAACCTATATCAATGCTTTTCGCCGTATCGTTGACGAATGTCGGAAATCCGCTCCTGCCGTAAAAATCATGTGGTCGCCACTCGGTCTTGAGAACCTCAAGGACTATTACCCTGGTGACGATTATCTCGATGTGGTTGGCCTTACGGTATTTGGCCTTCAGAAATGGGATCGCGAGAAGTTTGGACGTGATCGGACGTTTAAGGAAGTGCTGAAACCGGGCTACGATGAGGCTGTGAGGTTTGGGAAACCAGTCGTCGTCGCCGAGCTCGGTTATGTGGGCGACGCGGACTATGTGGCGAATTGGGAAAACTCAGTGCGCCAGTTGCATCCCGAATTTCCGGAGTTGAATGCGGTCGTCTATTTCAACCAAAAGGAAGTTTATCCTTGGCCGGACAATTTTGGCCTTCCTGACTGGCGGGTAGGATCGAGAATAACGAATTAGATCAGGGGTGATCGACCGCGGTCTGGAGTTCAAAAGCGGAGAGTAATTATGAGAACAATGGTTATGGTGTTTGGTTGCATGGCCTTGCTAGCGAGCCTGAATGGCATCCCGGCCGACGCCGCAAGTAAGGCAAGGAACATTTCTAAGGAAGGGCGCCCTTTGAAAGCGAGGGAACTCTACAGAATGTATGGAGACAAAAGCTGGATCTGGGAAAAGGGAGTCGGCTACTTTGCGCGCAGCAAACGGCGCTTCACCTCTGTGATCTCTGTGAAGAAACAGGAATACGCTGTTGGAAACTGGTACATACCAGGAAACGGCAAAGTCTGTTTTCGAGCGTTCTGGTATGCCGGAAAAACCCGGACCCGCGCTGTAACCTGCTTTTCGCACAGATTGGTTGATGGTCGCATCTATCAAAAGCGTGAGCCGAAGGGCGAGTGGTATGTCTTCCGGAACAACCCAGGCCGGATGATGGATGAATATAGAAAATTCAGGCGTGGCGACTATGTGGCACACCGCCTGGAGAAAGCCTCTCGATAATCGTGATAAAGATCAAAATCTACTGAGCCTTCTGTGGAGTTGGACACTTGAGATTTTCGAACATGAATATGTCGCTTATCGCTTTAATCTTTCTGCCGATAACGTTTGCAACACAGGGTTGGGCTGGTGAGCGCAAGGACTATGGACGCTATGTGACCCCGCAGGAACTCTACGCCATCTATGGCGACAAGTCGTGGAAATGGGAGCAAGGTGCTGGCCATTTCGCCCGAGGCCACAGAAGATTTACCGCAGTCCTCTCGGTAAAGGACCGCAGTTTTGGAACAGGAAAATGGACGTTGCCGGGTCGCGGTCGCCTCTGTTTCCGAGCGCTTTGGCGCACAAAAAAGGGTAACGGAAAATCCCGCACCTGTTTTGCACACAGAACGAGAAACGGCGCAATCTATCAAAAGAAACAGCCCAATGGAGATTGGTATCTATTCAAAAGCAAAGTGGTTGCCGAAGGCGATGAGTTTAACAAGGTCGTCGAAGAAAACCTGGTGAACCGTGGGTTGATGAAAATCAGAGGCGGTTGATCTTCGCCTCGGCCAGTTTCCGCGCATGAGAACAATAAAGATTTCGAAGTTGAAGCCGGATCTGACTGTATGTCGGCCGGAACGTTTCATTGATTTGGCAACAATCGGAGATCCGCGAGGTGATTTCGGATGTCGCTTAGTCATCCCAGTATGTTTTCTTAGATCGGACTCCCAGCTTGGTAGCATTGCATCCTCTATTGTCATGAGTTGCCGCTTCAGCCTGACAGCTGATCTTAAGGGAGACGTTGGATTCAATCGCTTTGTCCCCTGTGCCGTCATTGAACGTAATTTGCGGTCCCAACATTTGAACGGCAGCTATCGGGATTCCAAACGCAATTTGCTGTGGTCGTCGAATGTCAGAATCGGCCGCGAACTTATAGAGCGACGTCAGCTTTGTGCGTGTTGCAGCAGTAACGCCCGAAATCGTCGGCAGCAGTTTGGGCTCGATCCGGACCTCCAGCAAAATCTGCCTGATCGCATCTTCTCCGTCACTCGCGGCCCAAACCCGTCGTTCGACCATGCCCTTACGCCGCAATTCAACCTCCTTAAGCAGACTTTGGCGGCTGCCAAAATACGTCGTCATGACCTGGTGAGCGAGCGATTACGTACGGTATTCGATTGCAAAAAAAAACAACCCTGAGAAGATAAGCTCAGTGGCAATGGCGGGTGCCGCGTTTGCGATCATTGTGGCACCCATCGCTTGCTGTGCGACCCCCATGAGCTTCAGCGATTTCAATGGCCAACGTTCCTGAAAATATTGCAACCATTAAAAATGCAAATATCTTATTCATATCATTTCCATTTGAGTGATTTTCATTCAGTGTTTAATCATACAAAATTACTTCTACAATGGCCAGAGGAGTGCTCATGGATATTGACGGTGCAATAAATCGATCTTTAAAGGATTATATAGACATCGAGATTGACCCCTCTTTTTTGCCTTATACAGCAGCGGCTAAAATAAGGTTTTTGGTTGTTTATCCCAGTTGCAGTATCTCCATTCTGGGGGATGATGTTCGGATTTCAAAGGATCAAGGCTTGGACAACTTGCAGATCGCCAAAGAATTTCGACACTGCCTCTATCGAGAAAAGATCTATCAGGAAACACTCGATATGCGCAGAGGCATTGTCCGAGCTCTGGTAGAGAAATGATCGACTTCCCTCTTAAATTCCGCGAAATTGCAACTGATCGCTTTGTGTTCGCGAACGACGCGGGGGATCAATTTTTTGGAGATGAAAAATTCCTTGATCGTTACGCGACAGAAAATCTCACGAACAGAGATTGGGGCTTTCTGAATGAAAATGGACTCGCAGCGACGGACCTGAAGAGTTTCAATGGTGTTTCATTTCTTCGCCGGTACGCATTGCGCATGGCACAGGCTCAAACGACCAATTATCTTATACTTGTTCCGACATTGAGGTGCGACCTTGCCTGCAGTTACTGCCAAGTCTCACGTGTAAACAAAAAAGCTCAAGGTTACGACTGGAACGACGAAACCCTCTCCCACGTGCTTCGATATTTGGATGGGCTTGAAACCAAACGGATCAAAATCGAGTTTCAAGGAGGAGAACCCACCCTGAGGGTGGATCTCCTGGAACGCATTGCAGGTCATTGCCGCAAACAATTCGACAGCTGTGAGTTCATTGTATGCACAAATCTCCAAGATCTGAGGCCGGACGTTCTGGGATTCTTGGACCATGAAGATGTTTTTGTAAGCACGTCTCTTGACGGGGACTGGACTGCCCATCAAGAACACAGAACCAAAAGCAAGGGCCGAACCGAAGAGTTTTTCAACAACATTCAAAAACTGGTTGATCGCTCCCCAAAAGGAAAAGTCTCCGCGCTGCCAACCATCGACCCGACCGGTGATGCTAATTTGGAGGACCTTATCAGCGCCTACAGTTCTCTTGGTCTAAACTCGATCTACCTTCGACCGGTCAACTATCAGGGATTTGCCCGAAAAACATTTTCCTCTTCTAGGGATGCGTTTGAATCGTGGAACAAATTGTATTTCAGTTTCATCGACACCCTAATTGAGAGAGCAAACGAAAATTCTGAGCTGATGGTGGAATTCTATTTCACTCTCTGTCTAAAGCGTTTTTTGCACGCTGGCGAAGATCATCACGTCGATCTGCGCAATCCCAATTATTTCGGCAAGGACTATTTGGTGATCGACTACGACGGGGCATTCTATCCGACGGACGAATCCCGGATGCTAACACGAATAGGACAAGTGGATCTCTCAGTTGGACACGTCACCAAAGGATTGGATTTTTCAAAGCTGGAACAACTGAATGAAAGCGCGATCAATTCGTTTCATGAAGAATGCATTCATTGCCCTTACCAATCTTGCTGCGGAATAGATCTTGTCGATGACCTCTCACGCTATGGTAGGACAGATATCATCAAAAGTGAGTCTTGGTTCTGCAAACGGCATCTAGCCATCTTTGATCGTATAGCATCCGACTTGAGCAGCGACTCACCAAAAGCAAGGATTGCCTATGCCAAGTGGCTGGGTGTTCCCAAAGGCACGATAGAACGCGGACTTGGTGCACCATGATACCTCTTAGGGTTCGTGCGTTGTGCTCAGATGAGATAGAAGACGACTTCCTAGTTCGCTTATCGGCTCATGGGCAATGTAGCACTGAGTACGACCGTGAAATTCATCCGCATGCGGATGGCGGAACTTGCTTCCTTTTGTGTGAAGGAATCGTTCGCTTGCCCGATCTGGCGCTCAAGGATTGTTCAGGTGATGTGTTGCTGGTGGAACCGTCCAGAAATATTGCTCACCGCTTGATTCGGGCAAGCTCGCCGCACAACACGTTTTTGATCACAGAGCAGTGCGACCAGCTTTGTGTCATGTGTTCACAGCCGCCGAAAAAACATCATGTGGATCTCTTCCCGACATTTATTCAAGCAGCTCTATTAGCGCCCAAGGATGCCGTGATCGGCATATCAGGTGGCGAGCCAACACTGTACAAAGAACAACTGTTTGAGATGATTGCAGAAGTCCATCGCAACAGGCCGGACATACAGTTTCACGTTCTGACCAACGCACAGCATTTCACGGAAGACGATCTAACTTTCTTAAATCAACCTTGGGTAAAAAACGTCTTGTGGGCCATTCCGGTCTATTCGGATCGAGCAGAGGTCCATGACGAAATAGTAGGAAAGGAAGGCGCACTCGAGAGGCTCAAGGTCTCGTTCACAATTCTAATGCGCTCTCCGGTCCGGGTCGAACTTCGTACAGTTCTGCTCGACAACAATGTCGAAACGCTACCATCACTGGCTCGATTTCTAACTCGTCACCTCCGCCATGCCGAGTTTTGGTCGATCATGCAGCTGGAGAGTATTGGCTACGCGCGAATGAACTGGGATTCAGTATTTTTTGACCATTCAAAGGACTTTAACCAAATCGCATTTGCCATCAACAAATCGGTCGAAATGGGGTTGCAAATCTATCTCTACAATTTTCCTCTCTGCACTGTGCCGGCTGGGTATCGCGATTACGCTGTCCCTTCGATTTCTGACTGGAAAACGAAATATCTTGACGAATGCCAAGGTTGTTCCATCAAGTCCTCTTGCGGCGGCTTCTTTGAGTGGTACGATCATCAAAGGGGTTTTGCAGGAATAGTTGCCCAATGAAAAAGAGAGCTTTTGCAGTACCGTCGTTAATTGCAGCAGGCTTGGCATTGGATGGCTCTCCAGTGGAAAGCGCCATTGAACCTACAGATGACCTCTCTAATTCGCCAAAACGCTCACTCATCAGCATCGTTGGCGCAACCGATGCCTACACGATGGCGGCGCACCGGTCACATAGCAGTCATGGAAGCCATGGTAGCCATCGCTCCAGTTCAGGCGGTGGTTATAGAACCGCCGTGCCGCGGGCTCCAAGTCCCTCACGTGTATACACACCACCTGCTACTAGATTGATTTCTCCGACGACGCGAAACCCGCGAACAACTCCGAACACATCAATTCTGCCGAGTTCCCCGGCCCTCACCCGTAAACCTAAACCGCTCAAGGGGAATACGGTGCAGTTCATCGAACTACTAAAGAAACTGCAAATCGGACTTCAGGCATTTGGCTATTACAATGGGGCCATTGACGGGATCATGGGTCCCCAACTCAAGGTCGCGATCTCTAAATACCAAGCTGATTCTGGTTACAAAGTGACAGGAACCGTAACCCCGGAGATGCAAAGTGCATTCGGTCTCGTGGTCAAGTAGTCTGAAATTTGTCGGTGTTTTCGTCGTTGGCATTGCGGTTGGCGCTTTTTCAAAGCCACTCTGGAAAGAGGCTGTCGTGATGATCAATGCAGAGGGTTATGCCCGGCTTGTTCATGCGTGTGATTCAGCAATGAAGTCGCACCTTATTGCCAAGCAACGTGTTGTGCTCAGACCAACCAAAATTGCGGTAACTGAGCTAAAAGCTGCGGAACTAGGGCTACTAGATTGCCAGCCTTACGACTTAAAGCGTAAGAAACTGCTGAGATGGGGTCTATCAGACAATGACCTTTCTGAACTTGCTCTGAAGGCGATTGAAGCCAATGCCGGGTCGCTCAAAAAGGTGGTCGAGGTTCATGAGTTTCAATATTAGATTTATCGGCGTGTTCATCGGCTTGTTAGTCACGATTATTCCGGCTTCTGCCGATATGCGAACGGAGTTGTTGAGGAAGCGCGCCCTCGAGAATGGCTTGATCCCTCCAAATCAAATGGTCGGTACAATAAATTCGAAAAAGAGCAAGCTTGGAGAGAAGCTCTTCAAAGACGAACGACTAAGCTTCAACGGAGACACGTCATGTCAAACCTGCCATCGTGACGAGTTTTCTTCTGCTGACGGCCTGCCAAACGCTATCGGTGTTGGTGGAAAAGGCTTTGGTCTCAAACGAATGGACTCCGGTGGCGTAATCGTTCCACGTAACACCCTACCTTTGTGGGGAAGGGGCTCGATTGGTTTCGATACATTCTTCTGGGACGGCAAAGTTGTACGGACTGATCAAGGCATTGTCAGTCAGTTTGGCACCAACCCACCGTCCGACGATCCGCTCAAAGTTGCCGCTCACCTGCCATTTGTTGAGCTTCGCGAAATGGTGCGAGAGGATGGTGATATCAATGACTTAAAAACTGAAACTGCTGCGTCGGCGAACAAGGTCTTCGATGACTTGCTAGTTCGGTTGCTCAAGGATGATACGCTGTCAAATGAGATTTCAAGGGCATTCGATGTGGAGCGAATTGACATAAAGTTCTCAATGTTTCCGGCAGCTATAGCAGAACATATTCGAGACAAATTTCGCATCAAGGAAACTCGATTCCACAAGTTCGTGTTTGGAGGCGGAATGCTGTCTCAAAGCGAGATCTCTGGTGGACTAATTTTTTTTGGCAAAGGACGCTGCTTTGCCTGTCATTCAGGGGCAATGTTCACCGACCAGAAATTTTATACAGTACCTTTTGCAATTGCAGGATTTGGCAAGAATGGTTTTGGTCAGGATTTCGGGCGCTACAACACTACATTCGATCCGGAAGACCTGTTCAAGGTTCGAACACCACCTTTGTACAACGTTTCAGAAACTGGTCCATATTTTCACTCAGGTTCAGCCCAGAGTTTGGCACAAGCGATCGTAGCACATTTTGACCCTCTGCGAGCCAGCGGCTATCCCGAGCAACAGAACAGACGGATCGAGTTTTACAAAGCGCTTAAGGCCTGGTCACGTAATTCGTTTGAAGTGCCCAGTTTGACCAAAGAGGAAGTTCAAAATTTGGTTTCGTTTCTCAAAACACTCAATTTTAATTGAGTGCCCACGATCGCTCGATCACTTCCAAGGTAATCCTCGACGAATGGTTCTGTGCAATTGCTGGGGGCAACGGCATAGTGCCCGCAGCTTTGTTAACTCAAAAACCGAGTACTTAGCGGCGAACTCTGGAAAAAATTTCCAGCCGTTTTGCTGTGAAGCTATCGCAAGAAACATACTGCACGTCCGTTTCTGTGATTTGTGGTTACCAGCTTAGTTTTCCCGAACGTCTGGTTTCCCCCATTTACGCCAACCCACCCACAAACCCTTCGGTTTCCTCCTCGGTGGATAGAGCCAGTCGCACGGTTCCCAAGCAACCTTGTTGTCCGCAGACAAGCAGGCGTTCCACTTCGTCAAGATATTCAAACCCAAAGCCATACCGGCGCACGAGGCGGTAGGAGTTTTCGTAACGGGAGTGGCCGCAGACGGTGCAGGTGACTTCAAGGCGTTGCGATTGGTTGAGATCCATCAGCTGTATTTCAGTTTTCCAACTCACCAGAAGTCCTCCGCTTTGGGGATGCGTGTGTATGATATCTTGCCGCCTAGATGCCCGCCTGCAGGAGGTTGCCATGGGCCAAGGGTCACCAGTGATTTGCTGTATTCGGCGTTGAGATGATCAACGGCATGACTGACCTGTTCCCAGCGGCGGCGGTCAGCATCATCATTGAGAAGAAAGTCCAGCTGCCGTTCGTTGGCGTTGGAGAGTTCCCCAAGAGTGATGCCTACACGAACAATGCGGGTGTGGGACGAGAGACGTTGGCACAACCGCTGCCACAGGGTGTTCAGTCCTGTCAGACAGGCATGATCATCAGACACGATGGGCAGGCTCAAACTATCGCTGTATCCATGATCGCGTTGATCACTGCGATACTCACACCCCAACCAAAGGCGACTGGCATAGTATCCAGCTTTGCGCATGCGTCGGGCGGCTTTGATCACCAACATACGCGCCACTGGCTTGACGTGATCGCGTTGGCGCAGCTCAGGCGGCAACACACGGGCATGACCAAACATGCCCCGTTGTGATTTCTGCGCTTGAATGGCGTAGCCATGAAGCGCGTACCACAACCGCTCTCCCGTCACACTGCGCCATATCTTGCGCAGCTGCTTGGGAGAACAAGCCAGCAGCTCCGACATGGATGTAATACCAGCCGCTCGTAACCGGCGTTCCATGCGATGGCCAATGCCACCAACCTCAGCAAAGGGGACATCATTGAGAACGTGCGGGATATCGTTTGGATGCCAGATGGTCACACCATCCGGCTTGTTCTGTTTCCCCGCAATCTTGGCCAATTGCCGATTAGGGGCAAAGCCTATGGAGCAAGTGATGTATTGACCCACATACCGTGCAATCCGATCCTTGATGCGGACAGCTAAGCCTTCAGGATCATGCTGCTGCCCAGTATCAAGGCGGCAGGTGATCTCATCTATCGACTTCACCGCTTCTATTGGCAGTACCGTGCTGATCTCAGCAATCAGCGCATGATGCGCCCGCCGGTACAGATCAGGTGACTGTGGTTGAAGAATAATATCAGGACACTTCGCCTTAGCCTCAGCATAGGTCATGATGTTGGAGCATCCCCGTGCCTTGGCTTCCTTGGAGCAGGCAATCACACAGGTATGCTCGGTTCCTTCAAACGGAATGATCCCCACCGGCTTTCCCCGCAGCTTAGGGCGGGCCTGTTGTTCCACCGAGGCAAAGAAGCCATCAAAGTCCAGATACAGGCACTCAATGGTGGTGGGTTTGCGCACAGGGAGTTCTCCAAATGTCAGGAGAACAAACTGGGAACATAATCACATTCAAGTCAATCAAGAATTCTGCAATTCAGGAATAAATACCCAAACCAGTATCAAGGATAGCCATCCAGCCCAGTCCCTCAACGGCTGCGCCGTCCACCACGTTCGTTCCGGCCCTGCGGGTGACCGACTGGTCTGGTTGGCTGAATTGGCGCAGGGAACGTTTTGGGGAGGTGTGGTACAATTCTGGAATATGAATGACCTAAAACCGCTGCGGGTAGCTCAATACGCCGCAATCAAAACCTACGGACAATGGGTGGAGCGATTTGAAGACTACAAGGCAGTTTATGAGTATGTGGCATCGGCATCTGATACAGTTGATGATCCTGACACACCACTGCATCGTATTCAGGTCAGGGTGACGTTCAGTACTGGAGACCATGAGGAGTGCGCCTATCAAGATCGTCAGAGGGCGCTTGCGTGGCTAAAACGGTTCGCTCCGTCCGAAGATGCGTAACAAGGACTAGAAAACACCACCGGTGGTCCGATGGTGTTTCTGATTTTCACAGCGACACAAGGCCGAGCGCTGTCGCTTTACTCACGACACCGGTCATGTTGTCTGCCTTGAAACGCTTCATGATCTGACCGCGAAGCTTCCGGACTCTGGCTTTCGATAATCCAAGGTGTTTAGCAGTCATCTTGATCGATTGTTCATGTGCCGTGATCCGAAGGATCTCTTGATGCTGAGGACTAAGCCGATAGTGGTCAATCGCTAAATTTGGGGTGTTGAGATATCCCTGATACAGATGAACCAGTTCTGTCAGTTCTTCTCTTTGAGCATGAACGCGCCGTTCAAGATCATTCCCATCATCATCAGCGGCACCTACTAAGCTGATACCAGATCGATAGAAGCCCAAACGAGAAAGTGGGATGGTAACTCCATTGATGAGACCCACATCCTTTGCCCACCGATCCGTCAAACTCAACGCATCAGTTGGCAATCTCAGGAAGTGCGACCACCAAAACCAGCTTGGATTGGTTTTGCAGTGATGAACGAGAGTGTCTGTGCGCCAAAGCTTTTTGCCAATGTACTCTTTCAGCAGGTTGCGTTTCAGAGTGCTGCGGCTGAGGTATTCTCCAAACGTGCCGTCAAAACGTAGCGGCATGAAGGCGA